>NZ_NOXT01000092.1 GCF_002251755.1 Sandarakinorhabdus cyanobacteriorum | reverse complement strand
CTCCCGTGCCGCCCAAGCAGTTGGCGGTCGCCGATCCGGCCGCGCGCTGGACTGCGGCAAGCCGCGAGCGCGCCTTCTTCGCCTATGCCACCAACTACCTGATCGATCTTCAGCATGCGGTGATCGTCGATGTCGAGGCGACCACCGCCATCCGTCAGGCCGAGGTGACCGCCCAGCGCCGCATGATCGACAGAACACAGGAGCGCTTTGGTCTGTGGCCTGAGCGGCTCGTGGGCGACACCGGTTATGGCGATGCGAAGAACCTGTCATGGCTGGTGNGGAGCGCGGCATCGAGCCGCACATCCCGGTGTTCGACAAGTCCGCCCGCCGCGATGACACCTTCGAGCGCTCGGCCTTCAGCTACGACCATGAGGATGACAGCTACATCTGCCCTGAAGGCAAGCGACTGCGCCAGAGCCAGAGGG
>NZ_NOXT01000094.1 GCF_002251755.1 Sandarakinorhabdus cyanobacteriorum | reverse complement strand
AGGCCGCTATTGGCGAGGGGTTTTTGGAGGTGCCCAGCTGCATCCCTATGCCTGCTTTGGATGCCGCAAGAGCTTTAAGAGAACTTCGCGGTCAGAAGCTGTTCTGCCCTGCCCCGAATGCGGCGGTCCCAGCATCGGGCTAACCCGCAAATTCAAACCGCCCAGACAGTCGGACGAAAAGCAGTGGAAAAAGGTCGAGGAGTTAGTGCGCCACGGCTTCCTGTTTTGGAGCGTGGGAGAAGCCTACCCCGAACACATTCACGAGGTGGCAGCATTTGCCGAACGGCATGCCGATTTCATCAAACAGGAGCGCTCGCGCAACCCCGAAGGCTACAGGCAAATAGAGGAGGCCATTTCGGTTCGGCGTTGAGGCAAAATGTCGGTTTTCCATCACAATTTAGCCGGCAAGTAACAAATGAAAACTTAACGGGTGCAGGGCCTCAGGCCCTGCCCGCCGGAGGCCCCTCTTCCTTCGGTCCTTTTCTGTCTTGCTATCCCGCACCCGCCCCGCTTTGATGGGCGCAACAAGGGGGATCATCATGCGCTCCATTCTTATCGCCGCCGCCCTGCTCACCGCCACCGCCGCCAACGCCCAATATGCCAGCAAGCAGCCGGGCGAGGCGCAGTTCCGCGCGCTGTACAAGGAGATGGTGGAGACCGACACCAGCGTCACCACCGGCAGCTGCACCGCTCTGGCGGAGAAGCTGGCGGTGCGCTTCAAGGCGGCGGGCTATGCCGATTCCGACATCACGCTGTTTTCGGTGCCGGAATTCCCCAAGGAAGGCGGCATCGTCGTCCATCTGAAGGGCAGCGACAAGAAGGCCCAGCCGATGCTGCTGCTTGGCCACCTCGATGTGGTTGCCGCCAAGCCGGAAGACTGGACGCGCAGCCCGTTCAAGCTGATCGAGGAGGGCGGCTATTTCTATGGCCGCGGCACCTTTGACGACAAGGCACAGGCCAGCATCTGGGCCGATCTGTTGATCCGCATGAAGGCGGCCAAGGCGCCCAAGCGCACCATCAAGCTGGCGCTGACCTGTGGTGAGGAAACCACCTATGCCTTCAACGGCGCCGATTGGCTGGCCAAGAACCGCCCCGATCTGATCATGGCGGAATTCGCCCTCAACGAAGGCGGCGGCGGCCGCTATGGCCCGGATGGCAAGCCGCAGGGTCTGGCCGTGCAGGTGGGCGAAAAGACCGTGCAGAATTACTGGCTGGAGGCGACCAACCCCGGCGGCCATTCCTCCGTGCCCCGACCCGACAACGCCATCACCGATCTGGCCCGCGCCGTGGTGGCGATCAACACCCACGAATTCCCCGTGCAGTTCAACGACACCACCCGTGCCTATTTCACCGGGCTTTCCAAGGTGTTGCCTGATCCGGTTGGCCCGGCGATGGCGCGCCTGCTGGCCAATCCGGCCGATGCCGAGGCGGATCGCATCGTCAGCCTTGATCCCACCAACCACAGCGTGCTGCGCACCACCTGTGTCGCCACCCTGCTGGAGGCCGGCCACGCCGAAAACGCCCTGGCCCAGCGCGCCCGCGCCAATGTGAACTGCCGCATGTTCCCCGGCACCGATCCCAATGTGCTGAAGGGCGAATTTGATCGCATCATCGCCAATCCCAAGGTGACCGTGTCGCTGAAGCCGCCGGTGCGCCCGGTGGGCAAGCCGGTGCCGATGAACCCGGCGGTGATCGGCCCGATGCAGCAGGTGGCGGCCACCCATTTCCCCGGCGTGCCGATGCTGGCGATGATGAGCACGGGCGCCACCGATGCCATCTACATCGCACCGATCGGCATCCCGGTCTATGGCGCGCCCGGCACGCTGATCGATCCCGATGGCAACGGCATCCACGGCCTCAACGAACGCATCAAGGTGGAAAGCCTGATGAAGGGCCGCGACTATCTGTCGGATCTGGTCGCGGTGCTGGCAAATCCCAAATAGGGCGCTGGCATAATCCCGGCCCTGCCCCTACATGCTGGCCATGGACTTCGCCCATCTCCTCACCCCCGAAGCGCTGTCGGCCTTTGGCCAGGTGGTGCTGATCGATGTCGTGCTGGCTGGTGACAATGCCATCGTGGTCGGCGCGCTGGCCGCCGGTCTGCCGGCCGATCAGCGCAAGAAGGTCATCCTGATCGGCATCCTCGCCGCGCTGGTGCTGCGCATCGGCTTTGCGCTCGCCGTGTCGCAATTGCTGCAGATTGTCGGCCTGATCCTCGCCGGCGGCCTGCTTTTGATGTGGGTGGCCTGGCGCATGTGGCGCGAGCTGCACCCGCGCGCCACCTATATCGACGCGCCCGGCGACAGCGACGATTTCGTCGCCACCAACACGCCGCCGCCGGCCAAGAGCTTTGCCGCCGCCGCCTGGAGCGTGGCGCTGGCCGACGTGTCGATGAGCCTGGACAATGTGCTGGCCGTCGCCGGCGCCGCGCGCGAGCATCCCGATATCCTGGTCATCGGCCTGGTGCTCTCGGTCGCGCTGATGGGCATCGCCGCCAACATCATCGCCCAATATATCGAGCGTTATCGCTGGATCGCCTATGTCGGCCTCGCCGTCATCGTCTATGTCGCCCTCAAGATGATCTGGGAGGGCGCGCACGAGGTGATGCCGATGGTGGCCCCGATGGTCGCCGGCTGATCAGGGGATCAGCACGGTCGATCCCGTCGTCTTGCGCGCCGCCAGATCGGCGTGGGCCCGGGCCACATCCGCCAGCGCATAACGCTGGTTCACCGCCAATTTCAGCGCGCCGCTGGCCATCATATCGAGCACGCGGCCGCCAAATTCCTGCCGTTCCGCCGGGGTGGCATAATAGTCAAACAGCGTCGGCCGCGTGGTGAACAGCGACCCCTTGCGCGCCAATATGCCCAGGTCGACACCCGACACCGGGCCGGAGGCATTGCCAAAGCTGATCAGCAGCCCGCGCCGCTTCAAACTGTCCAGGCTCGATTCCCAGCTGGCCCGGCCCACCCCATCAAACACCACATCGACGCCGCGACCGCCGGTGAGCGCCCGCACCCCCGCGGCCACATCACTGCTGTCGAGCAGGCCATGATCGGCGCCATTGGCCGCCGCCAGCGCCAGCTTCTCGGCCGTGCCGGCCACCGCGATCACGATGGCGCCGCGCGCCTTCAGCCACTGCACCAGCAGCAGGCCAACGCCGCCCGCCGCCGCCGGCACCAGCGCCCAATCACCCGCCTGCACCCTTGCGCAGCGATCAACCAGAAACTCGGTGGTGCAGCCCTTCAACAGGCCGGCGGCCGCCATCTCGTCGCTCACGCCATCGGGCAGCACGACCAGCTGCGCCGCGGCAATGTTGCGGTGCGTTGCATAGGCGCCAATCGGCCCCCAGCAATAGCCAACCCGCGTGCCGGGTTTCAGGCTCACACCCGCGCCCGCCGCCTCCACCACACCGGCCGCCTCCAGCCCCAGGCCGGATGGCATCGGCAGCGGATAGAGGCCAGACCGGTGATAGGTATCGATGAAGTTGAGGCCGATGGCGGCGTGGCGGATGCGCACCTCGCCGGGGCCGGGATCGGGCAAGGCAATGTCCACCAACCGCATCACCTCGGGCCCGCCAGCTGCCTCGATCCGGATCGCCGTCATGCTGCATGCCCCTTATGCTGCGCGGTAAGTCTCTGTTTTTGCTGGCACCGGCCTTTCGCTTGCCCTGCCAGCCCCTCGCCCGCTACACTAAGCGCTTCTGGCTCGAGGAAAAGAGGCAAAGCGCGCATGAAGATCAGCTTCGACATTGATTGCACGCCGCAGGAAGCGCGCGCCTTCTTCGGCCTGCCCGATCTGCAGCCGCTGCACGACGTCTATCTCGATCGCATGAAGTCCGCGATGACCGAAGGCATCACCCCCGCCGATTGGGAACGCATGATGCGCACCTGGGCGCCCGGCATCGCCGGTGGCTTCGAGCAATGGCAGAAATTGTTCGCCGCCGGCATGAACGCCGCCACCGGTGGCAAGGCCAGCAAGGGCTGACCAGCAAGCCATGACCGACACGATCGCGGCGCTGGCCAGCGGGCGCCCGCCGGCGGCGCTGGCCATTATCCGTATTTCCGGCCCCGCCGCCTTCGCTGTGGTGCAACAGCTTGCCGGCCGCGTGCCACCGCCGCGCCGGCTCAGCCTGTGCCGGTTGCACCATGACGGCCAATTGCTCGACGAAGCCCTCGTCGCCGTCTTCCCCGGCCCGGCCAGCGCCAGCGGCGAGGATCTGGCCGAACTCCACCTGCACGGCGGCCCCGCGGTCGTTGCCGGCGTGCTCGATGCCGTCACCGCCCAGCCCGGCGTGCGCCTCGCCGAACCGGGGGAATATACCCGCCGCGCCTTCGCCAGTGGCCGCATGGACCTGACCCAGGTCGAAGGCCTCGCCGACCTCGTCAGCGCCGAAACCGCCAGCCAGCGCGATCAGGCCCTGGCGCTGGCCGGTGGCGCCCTCGGCCGCCTGGCCGACCAGTGGCGCGACCGCTGCCTGAACGTGCTGGCCGAAGCCGAAGCCGGCCTCGATTTCGCCGAAGACGAAGCCGATGTTGCCGAACGGCTCGACGAAGCCGCCCGCGACCAGCTCGCCGACATGGCCGATGAACTCGCGGCCCTGATCGCCGATTCGGCCCGCGCCATGCGTATCCGCGACGGGCTGACCATTGCCGTCACCGGGCCACCAAACGTGGGAAAATCGAGCCTTGTCAATGCCTTGGCCATGCGCGATGTTGCCATCGTCACCGCCATTCCCGGCACCACCCGCGACGCCATCGAAGTGCCGATCGATCTGAACGGTGTCGCCGCCGTGCTCATCGACACCGCCGGCCTGCGCGACACCGACGATCCGGTGGAAGCCATCGGCATCGCCCGCGCCCGCGCCCGTGCCGCAAGCGCCGATCTGGTGATCAGCGTCGCCAGCGCCGAAGCCCCGCAATGGACGGGCGATGGAGCCCTGCGCCTGCTCAACAAATGCGATCTGGCCGCGCCAGATGTGCCACCCGACGTGCTTGCGGTCTCCGCCACGACAGGCGCCGGTCTGCCCGCCCTGCGCGACTGGCTCAGCCACTGGGCCCACAACCTCATCCGCCCCGGCGAACCCGCCCTCCTCTCCCACGCCCGCCACCGCGCCGCCTTCGCCGACGCTGAATCCGCGCTGGGCGACGCAGCAATGGCTTCAGAGCCGGTCTTGCGCGCCGAAGCCCTACGCGCGGCAGCCCACGCCTTTGGCCGAATCGCCGGCCGGGTTGGCGTGGATGATGTGCTGGATCGGATCTTCAGCCGGTTCTGTGTCGGGAAGTAGGAGAAGCGATGCCTCCGGCGGGCAGGGGCCTCGCCCCTGCCCGCCGGAGGCACCCCTTCCCTTCCCTCAATGTTTCACGTGAAACATCGCCCGTGAATCGCTATGGACTTGGCGCATGCAAACCCATGACGTCATCATTGTCGGCGCCGGTCACGCCGGATGTGAGGCTGCTGCCGCCGCCGCCCGGCGCGGTGCGCGCGTGGCACTGGTCACGTTGCGGGCCGATGATCCGGGCACGTTGAGCTGCAACCCGGCGGTGGGCGGCATTGGCAAGGGCCATCTGGTCACCGAGATTGATGCGCTGGGTGGCATCATGGGCCGGGTGGCCGATGCGGCGCGGCTGCAGTCGCGCTTGTTGAACCGTTCCAAGGGCCCAGCGGTGCACGGCCCGCGGGCGCAGGTGGATCGCGCCTTGTATCGGGCGGCGATGGCCGAGGTGTTGGCTGAGTTGCCCACGTTGGCGATCATCACGGCGGCCGTGGAAGGCCTGCTGGTGGAGCGGGGCCGAGTTGCCGGCGTGGAGACCAGCGTTGGCCGGCTGTCGGCGCCGGCCGTGGTGTTGACCACAGGCACCTTCCTGGGCGGCGTGATGCACATCGGCAGCCAGCGCGAGGCGGGTGGCCGGGTTGGTGCGCAGGCGTCGGATCTGGGCGCGGCGTTGCGGGCGATGGGCTTGCCGGTCAGCCGCTTGAAGACGGGCACGCCGGCCCGACTGGACGGTCGCAGCATCGATTGGTCGGTGCTGGAATGGCAATATGGCGATGGTGATGATCCGCGCTTCAGCCGTTTCGGAATTTGTTCGGCGGCGGGCAATGGCCGGCCGCCGATTCCCTGTGCGATCACGCGCACCAATGCGGAAACGCACCGCATCATCCGGGATCATCTTGGCGAATCAGCGCTGTATGGCGGCCATATCGATTCGGTGGGCCCGCGGTATTGCCCGTCGATTGAAGACAAGGTGGTGCGCTTTGGCGACCGCGATGGCCACCAGATCTTTCTGGAGCCGGAGGGTTATGATGACATCACTATCTATCCCAACGGCCTTTCGACCTCGCTGCCGCTGCACGTACAGGAAAAATTCATTCGATCGATCAAGGGCCTGGAGCAGGTCGTCATCCTGCGGCCGGGCTATGCGATCGAGTATGACCATGTCGATCCGCGCGCATTGACGCCTGGCCTCGGCGCCCGCGCGGTGCCCGGCCTGTTTCTGGCTGGCCAGATCAACGGCACCACCGGTTATGAGGAGGCCGCGGCGCAGGGGCTGGTGGCGGGCGCCAATGCGGCAGCGCTGGCGCTGAACCTGCCGGCGCTGACCATCGATCGCACCCAGGCCTATATCGGCGTGATGATCGACGACCTGACGCTGCATGGCGTCGCCGAGCCGTACCGCATGTTCACCAGCCGCGCCGAGTATCGCCTGCGGCTGCGGGCCGACAATGCCGATCAGCGCCTGACCCCGCTGGGCCAGGCGCTGGGCCTGGTGCCGCCCGCGCAGGCCGACGCCTTTGCCGCCGCTCAGGCCGAGCGCGACGCGGCGCGGGCGCTGCTCGATACGCTAACGGCGACGCCGCACCAGCTCGCCAGCCATGGCATCGAGGTGCGCCAAGACGGGCAGAGCCGCAGCCTGTTCGACTGGCTGCGCTTCCCGGCGGTGACGCACGCGGCCGCGCGGCGGGTCTGGCCCGAGCTTGCCAGCATCAGCGATGACCTGCTCGCCAGCCTGGCGGTGGACGCCAACTATGCCGCCTATATCGCCCGGCAGGAGGCCGAGGTGGCCGCCCTGCGCCGTGACGAGGCGCTGGCGCTGCCGGCGGATCTGGATTTTGCGCAAGTCGCTGGCCTTTCCAAGGAAATGATCGAGCGGCTGTCGCGCGCCAGGCCCTTGACGCTGGGCGCTGCCAGCCGCGTCGCCGGCATCACGCCCGCTGCCTTGATCGCCTTGCTGCCCCACACCAGTCGCAACAAGCCAACGCTGGCGGCCTGACATGAGCGACGACGCCCGCAGCGCCTTTGCGGCCGAATTTGATGTTTCACGTGAAACATTGGCCCGGCTCGACCGCTATGCCGAGCTGCTCGCCGAATGGCAGCAGCGGATGAACCTCGTCGCGCCCTCCACCCTGCCCCACATCTGGGATCGCCACTTCCGCGATTCGGCGCAGTTGCTCGCCATCGCCGGAACTGGCCAACGCTGGCTCGACATCGGCGCCGGCGGCGGCTTTCCCGGTCTGGTGCTGGCCATCCTCGACCCAACGGCGCGCTTCACCTTGGTCGAATCGATCACCAAGAAATGCCGCTTCCTCACCGAAGTGGCGACCGAGACCGGCACCATCGACCGCGTGACCATCGCCAACCAGCGTGTCGAAACACTGAAGCCGGCGCCCTATGACATCATCACCGCCCGCGCCGCCGCCGCGCTCGACGTGCTGCTCGATTGGAGCGTGCGCTTTGGCCGACCGGGCACGCGCTGGGTGCTGCCAAAGGGCCGGAATGTGCAGGAAGAGCTTGCCACCGCCGCCAAGCGATTCCACTTTGATCACCAGCTGATTCCCAGCCGAACCGATTCTGATGCCCGCATCGTCTTGGCAACAAATCTCAGGCCTTTTGGGGTAAAACGCCGATGATCATTGCGATTGCCAACCAGAAAGGCGGCGTCGGCAAGACGACGACAGCGGTCAATCTGGCCACAGCGCTGGCTGCCATCGGCAAATCGGTTCTGGTGGTGGATTCCGATCCGCAGGGCAATGCCTCGACCGGGCTCGGATTGGACCGGAAGAGCCGGGAACCCTCGCTTTATCAGATGCTTATCGGTGACGCCGAAGCCAAAGACGTGGTGCGCGCCACCGCCATCCCCGGCCTGTCGATCATCCCGGCCAGCGCCAGCCTGTCAGGCGCGGAGGTGGAGCTGGTCGACACCGATCGGCGCACCCATCGCCTGGCCGACGCACTGGCCACGCTGCCCGTGCATGATTTCACCCTGATCGATTGCCCGCCCTCGCTGGGGCTGCTCACCGTCAATGCGCTGGTCGCCGCCGATGCGGTGCTGGTGCCGTTGCAGAGCGAGTTTTTCGCACTGGAAGGCCTGTCGCAACTGCTCGGCACCATCGAACGGGTAAAGTCCGCCCTAAACCGCCGGCTGGAGCTGCTGGGCATCGTGCTGACCATGGTCGATCGCCGCAACCGCCTTTCGGACCAGGTGTGTGAGGATGTGCGGGCGGTGATGGGCGCCAAGGTGTTCAACAGCCAAGTGCCGCGCAACGTCCGCCTCTCCGAAGCGCCCAGCCATGGCCTGCCGGCGCTGATCTATGACAGCCGCTGCGCCGGGTCTGAAGCCTATGTGGCGCTGGCACGGGAGCTGCTGGGCCGCATCAACGCCCGGCTGGCGGTCGCCGTCTGATTGCTTGGGAACAACCAAATGGCTGAAAACAAAAAGAAATCTGGCCTTGGCCGTGGGCTTTCGGCGCTGCTGGAGGATATTGCGGCGCCGCCGGCCGCCGATGCCCCCGGCGTTGCCCGCCTGGCGGTGAGCGCCATCCAGCCCAACCCGGACCAGCCGCGCCGCCATTTCGATGGCGATGCCATGGCCGAGCTGGTGGCATCGGTGAAGGCCCACGGCATATTGCAGCCCATCCTGGTGCGCGCCCATCAGGGCGGCCACCAGATCATCGCCGGCGAACGCCGCTGGCGCGCCGCCCAGGCCGCCGGCCTGCACGACATGCCGGTGATCATCCGCCCACTGGATGACCGGCAGGTGGCGGAAATTGCCATTATCGAGAATATCCAGCGCAGCGACCTGAACGCGATCGAGGAGGCGCGCGGTTACCAGAAACTCATCGCCGATTATGGCCACACCCAGGCGGCGCTCGCCGAAATTGTCGGCAAGTCGCGCGCCCATGTCACCAATCTGCTGCGCCTGCTCGATCTGCCACCGGCGGTGCAGGCCATGGTGGAGCAAGGCCAGATCAGCATGGGCCACGCCCGCGCCCTCGCCGGCAGCAGCGATCCCGAAGGCCTGGCGCACAAGGTGGTGAAGAACGGCCTGTCGGTGCGCGCGCTGGAGGCGCTGCTGGCCGGCAGCCGGCCCGGAAAGCCCCGCACTGGCGCTGCCCAGCCGGCGGCCGCCAATGATCCCAACAGCGAAGCACTGGAAGAGCAACTGGCCGACGCGCTGGGCATGCCGGTTGCGCTGCAGGTCGCCCCCGGCGCCACCAGCGGCAGCCTCACCATCCGCTTTGCCGATCTGGATCAGCTCGACATGCTGTGCGCCCGGTTGGGGGCCACGCTCTAACGCCATTCACCCTTGTGATTGAATCGCTCATGCCGAGCTTGTCGAGGCACGCTCCAAGTGCGGTCGGTGCCTCGACAGGCTCAGCATGAGCGGGCTCGGGATCAACCCGAACACAAGCATGTCTAGCGCCGCCGCGCCGCCATTGCCCGTCGGGTGATGGCCAGCAGCCGGGCATGCGCGCCCAGATCGGCGAGGCCGCCGCTGGCCTTCACCGCGCGCTCGGCGGCCAGCACATCGGCCTGGGCGGCGGCCAGGCGCGGCTGGTCCCACAAGGCCAGCGCCTTGGTCAGCACCGGCTTTTCCTTCCAGAAAATCGCCTTGCCCTGCCCCTCGATCACATCGGCCGAGCCGCGGCCGGCGTCCACCTCGGTGCGCAGCAGCGCCAGCTGGGCCAGCCGCCGTTCCAGCGCCCGCAACAGCGGGATGGCGGTGCCATCGGGCAGCCGGGCCAGCAGATCTGTGGCTTCGGCCGCGTCGCCGGTGGTGATGGCCGCAATCGGCGCAAACAACTCGGCATCGCCGGATGTGATGCCCAGCGCGGCCAGATCCTCCAGCGTCAGGCGCTGCGGCGCATCCGGCGCGGCATCCTTGTAGAGCGCGAACTTCTCCAGCTCGCGCCGCATGATCATCCGATCGCCATCGGCGAGGCCAAACAAGGCCTCCGCCACCTCACGATCCAGCCGCAGGCCCAGCGGCGTCGCCATGTCGGCCAAAAGACGGCCGGCATCGCGCAGGCTCGCCTCATATTGCACGCAGGCCGCAATCGCCGGGTGTTTCTCCGCCAGCGTCAGCAGCTTGCTGCCCTTTTTCAGCAGGCCCGCCACCGCCAGCACCGGATAGCCCGGCGGCCCGGCCAGCAACGCCTCCACCGCGGCCTGGCCATCATCATCCAGGCCATCGATGCGCAGCAATTCCTTGTCGCCAAACATCGACAGGCTGGTGGCGGCGGCCAGCAGGGCCTGGGGATCATCCTTCAGCGATGCGCCGATCAACTCGATCACGCCGGTGCCGGCTGCGGCCTGCCCGGCGGCAATCTGCCCGGCCAGATCGCGGTTGGCCGATGCATCGGCCCCGTGCAGCAGCAGCAGGCGGCAGTCATCGGGCCAGGCGCGGGCAAAGCCGGCGGCGCGGGCCGCGTCAATCTTCACCGGCCGGCCTCAGCGCCGGGCATAGCGGGCCAGGCGCGCGCTGATCTGGCGGGCGATGTCCACGCTCAACCGCTCCAGCGCGGTGGTTTCGGCCGCAACCACCGCAAAATTGGAACTGACGCGATCAATGCCGGCATCGGCGCTGGCCGTATCATCCACCAGCACCACGCCGCTGGCCACATCGACCAGCCGGAACCGGGCGCGCAGCGTGCGCCGTTCCCGCGCTGCCGAGGAGTCGCCGCGCACGCCAAAGGCAATGATCTGATCGTCGAGCACGACCTCCAGCCGGTAACGCGGGGTCTCGCTGGTGCGGCCAAACTGCTCCACCAGCGCCTGGCGCACCATGAAGCCGGCGCGTTCCGGAATCGGCGCGATGCCAATATCGGCCATCAGCGTGGCTGGCGCCGATGCCGCGCCGCCGCCATAGACCGGCTGCAGCTGGCAGCCCGCCAGCGCCAGCAGCAGCGCTGCCAGGGCGCCAAGGCGGCCGGCCTCACGCAACGATGTTCACCAGGCGGTCGGGCACCACGATCACCTTCTTTGGCGTGGCGCCATCCAGCGTGCGCACCACGCCGGGCAGCGCCAGCGCGGCGGCTTCCAGCGCGGCCTTGTCACTGCCCTTGGCGGCGGTGAAATCGCCCTTCAGCTTGCCGTTCACCTGCACCGCGATGGTCACTTCATCATCCACCAGCAGCGCCGGATCGGCCGCCGGCCAGGCCGCATCGCACACCAGCCCGCTCTGGCCGAGCAGTGCCCAGGCCTCTTCGGCCAGGTGCGGCACCATCGGCGCCACCAGCTGCACCAGCGTCACCACCGCAGCCCGCCGGGCGGCGCCAGCCGGCGCACGTTCCAGCGCGTTCACCAGCTCATACAGGCGCGCCACCGCCTTGTTGAACTGCAGCCGGTCAATATCATCGGTCACCGCCGCGATGGTGCGGTGGACCAGGCGGGTGACCTTGCGATCCTCCTCGCCGCCGGCCGCGGCCGCATTGTCCTCCGCCAGGCGCCACACGCGCTGCACGAAGCGCCAGGCGCCATCGATGCCGGCTTCCGACCAGACCAGATCACGCTCGGGCGGACTGTCCGACAGCACGAACCAGCGCACCGCATCAGCGCCATAACGGCCCAGGATGGCGTCGGGATCGACGACATTCTTCTTGGATTTCGACATCTTGATGACCCGGCCCACATCCACGGGCTGGCCATCGGCCTTCAGCACGGCGCCCTCGGCCCCGCGTTCCACCTCGTCGGGGCCAAACCAAACCGGCGGCAGGCCTTCACCCTGCGCACGGCTGTAGGTTTCGTGCGTCACCATGCCTTGCGTGAACAGGCCGGCAAAGGGCTCCGCCACCGCCAGCTGGCCAATGCGGCCCAGCGCCCGCGTCCAGAAGCGGGCATAGAGCAGGTGCAGGATGGCATGCTCCACCCCGCCGATATACTGGCCCACCGGCAGCCATTTCGCCGCCACCGCCGGATCAAACGGCCGGTCCTTGGGCGCGCTCGCAAAGCGGATGAAATACCAGCTGGAATCAACGAACGTGTCGAGCGTGTCCGTCTCCCGCCGCGCTGGCTTGCCACAGCTGGGGCAGGCCACATGCTTCCAGCTCGGGTGGCGCTCCAGCGGGTTGCCGGGAATGTCGAAGCTCACATCCTCGGGCAGGGTCACCGGCAGCTGGTCGCGTGGCACCGGCACGGCGCCGCAATCATCACAATGGATGATCGGGATCGGCGTGCCCCAGTAGCGCTGGCGGCTCACACCCCAATCGCGCAGGCGATATTGCGTCACGCCCTGGCCCCAGCCCTCGGCTTCCGCCCGGGCGATCACGGCGGCACGCGCTTCGTCGGCCGTCATGCCATCCAGCCAGCGCGAATTCACCATGCGGCCGGGGCCGGCGTAAGCCTCATCATGGATCGGCGCCTGTTCCTCGCCCTCGGCGGCGACGACGCGGATCACCGGCAGCTGATATTTGCGGGCAAAATCCAGATCGCGCTGATCATGGCCGGGGCAGCCGAACAGCGCGCTAGTGCCATAGTCCATCAACACGAAATTGGCGACGAACACCGGCAGCCGGATGGCGGGATCGAGCGGGTGGATCACGCTCAGCCCCGTGTCGAACCCCTTCTTCTCCTGGGTTTCGATGTCGGCCGCCGCGGTGCCGCCCGCGCGGCATTCGGCGATGAACGCCGCCAGCGCCGGATTGCTCTCGGCACAGCGCGCCGCCAGCGGATGATCGGCGGCAATCGCGGCAAAGCTGGCACCGAACAGCGTGTCGGGCCGGGTGGTGAACACGTCGAAGTCCCCGCCGCCCTCCACCTGGAAGGTGAAGCGCAGGCCGGTGGACCGCCCGATCCAGTTCTCCTGCATCAGGCGCACCTTCTCGGGCCACTGGTCCAGCCCGTCCAGCCCCTCCACCAGCTCGTCGGCAAAGTCGGTGATTTTCAGGAACCACTGGTTCAGCTTGCGCCGCTCCACCAGCGCGCCCGAACGCCAGCCACGGCCATCAATCACCTGCTCGTTGGCCAGCACGGTCATGTCAACCGGATCCCAGTTGACCGCGCTTTCCTTGCGATAGACGAGGCCCGCGGCGAGCAGATCGAGGAACAGCGCCTGTTCCTGGCCATAATAATCCGGCTCGCAGGTCGCCAGCTCGCGGCTCCAATCCAGCGCAAAGCCCAGCCGCTTCAGCTGGGCGCGCATCGCCACGATGTTGGCGCGCGTCCACTGGCCGGGATGGACCTTCTTTTCCATCGCGGCATTTTCGGCCGGCATGCCAAAGGCATCCCAGCCCATCGGGTGCAGCACCTCGAAACCGCGCATCCGCTTGGAGCGCGCCACCACATCGCCCATCGTATAGTTGCGCACATGGCCAACATGGATGCGCCCCGATGGATAGGGAAACATTTCAAGCACATAGGCGCGGGGTTTGGCGCTGTCATCGCGCGCGGCAAAGCTTTGCCGCTCGTCCCAAACGGCCTGCCACCGCGCATCGGCGGCACTATGGTCAAAACGGGCCATGGTCTCTCAAGTCGCAAAAAGGGGTCGGATCAACGGTCCGGCAACACGGCGGCGCGGCGCAGGTCACGCGCCTTGGAAAGGATGGTTTCCTCCAGCCGCTGCACGGTACCGGCGCGCACGCTGGCTTCGGCCCAGCCGGTGGCACCCAGCGTCTGGCGCTGCACATTCACCCGCACGGCGTCGGCGGCCAGATTGGTGTCCAGCACGGTCACCGTCACCTTCACCCGCTCGTTCGGGGTCTGGGGGGAGACATACCAATCGGTGATGATCACGCCGCCGTTGCTGTCCACCTGGGCGATCGGCATGAACCCGATCGTGTCAAGCGCCGCCCGCCACAGATAGGCATTGATGCCCAGCGTGGTGATCCGCGCCGGCGCCTCGGCCGACAATTTGGGCTTCTTGCGGCCACAGGCCGGCGCCATCACCGCCAGTGTGGACAGGAAGACCAGAGTTGCAACACGCCGCATCAGCAAATTCCCTGCTGCCACCCCCTTGATCGGGGCCGGCCACGGCCTGCCTTTTGGCATGTTGCACCCGCCGCGCCAAGCCCGTGCACGCCCGGTCAGCCGGCTTGCCCGCACCCCAGCCATGGTCCAGGTGTGGGCTTGTCGCCACACCGGCTGCAAAAACGGGGAATCCGGCCGTTCACAGCGTAGTTATGTCCAAAGGCGTATGGGCTTGGCCGCATGCTGTTGTTACGAGTCACAAGATGAACGCAGGGGCCGATTCGCGCGCGCGGTTCCGCGTGCCTGCCCGCCCGGCCATGCTGGCCGTGGTGGCGGCCCTTGCCTGCCTGCCGCACGCCGCCGAAGCCGCGAAGCCCGCCCGCGCCGCCAAGCAGCGGCTGGTGGTGGAACCAACGCTCGGCCTGTCCAGCTTTGCACCGCAGCTGCCGGAATCCAGCCGCTTCACCTTCACGGCCCCCGGCACCGCGCCCGGCCTGCTGGCGCCGTCGCAATCGCTCAGCAGCGGCTTCCGCTTCACCCCTTCGGGCCAGGCCGAAAATCGCCGCGCCCTGTCGCTGGGCGTTGCCACCCGCGTCACCACCGCCGCCATCGATCGCTCGCGCGCGGCCGCCCCGGTGGATCAGTTCGTCATCCCGTCCGCCTATGGCGTCAACCTCTCGCTCGGCTGGAAGGGCTTTGCCCTCAACGGTGGCTACAGCCACGCCGAACCGATGGTGCCGAACCCGCTCACCAGCCGCGCCTCCGAGCAGGTCAATCTGGGCCTGTCCTATGGCGGCGCGCGCTGGCGCACCTCGCTGGAAGGCACGGCGGAACAGACTCAAACCCTGGCGCTGTCGCCGCTGTCGCGCCGCTATTCGCTCGAACTGGGCGGCCAGTATCGCCTGGCGCCGCGCTTCTCGCTGAACGGCGGCGTGCGCTATCGCATCGCGCCGGAACCGCCCAGCCCACTCTTCCCCAACCGGGACGATCAGGCCGTCTATGTCGGCACCAGCCTCGCCTTCTGATCGCGTGAACAGCGCCGAACGTCTCGCCGCCGTCCAGGCCGGCATGGCCCGCGCCGCACGCGACGCCAGCCGCCGCGACACGCCGCTGCTGGTCGCCATCTCCAAAACCTTCGATGCCGATGCCATCCGCCCGCTGATCGCCGCCGGCCAACGCCACTTCGGCGAAAACCGCGTGCAGGAAGCGCAAGGCAAATGGCCGGCCCTGCTGGCCGAAACACCCGGCATCACCCTGCACCTGGTCGGCCAGCTGCAATCCAACAAGGCCGCCGACGCCGTGGCCCTGTTTGACGTCATCCACAGCGTCGACCGCCCGTCGCTGGTCGCCGCGCTGGCCAAGGCCCAAGCCGCCGCCAACAAGCGCCCCGCCTGCTATCTGCAGGTCAACATCGGTGACGAAGCCCAGAAAGGCGGCTGCCCCCTCGCCGATCTCCCCGCCCTGCTCGATCAGGCCCGCAGCGCCGGCCTCAACATCATCGGCCTGATGTGCGTTCCCCCCGCCGACCGCGAACCCGCCCCCTATTTCGCCCTGCTGGCCGAACATGCCAAGCGGCTGGGCCTGCCCGGCCTCTCCATGGGCATGTCGAGCGACTTCGAAACCGCCACGCTGCTCGGTTCCACCGTGGTGCGGGTGGGCAGCGCCCTGTTCGGGAAAAGGTAAAAAGGCCTCCGGCGGGCAGGGGCGAGGCCCCTGCACCCGTTGGTTTTCGCTTGTGCAGCGCGGGAAGCGCGTCCGCTTGCGGCCCAATTGCGGTCGTCCCACATCCCCGTCGCCCCGTGCTTGACACGGGGCTTGGCTCGCCTCCTTCCCCATCCCACCCGAACCATTTGTCCCACAAATCATCCCAATTGGGATCATCAGCTTGGATCAGGGGCAAAAGCATTCGCTGAGCCTTGTTGAAGACGCCGCGAACGACAAGCCAAGCCCCGTGTCAAGCACGGGGCGACGATGTGGGGAAAGGGCGGCTAACCACCCCAAATCGGCGGTAAAGCACCGGCAGAAAACAAACGGGTGCAGGGGCCTCGCCCCTGCCCGCCTGAGGCCCCTTTACGCTTCCAACCCCGGCCCGCGCCCGATCGCCAGGCGCTTCACCATACGCGGGTCGCCTTCGGTCACGGTGAAGGTCCAGCCTGCCGGGTGGACCACGGTTTCGCCCGGCGCCGGCACGCGGCCGGCGAGCATGAAGACAAGGCCGCCCAGCGTGTCGACCTCCTCCAGGGTTTCGGCGTCGGCGAGGCGCTCGCCCAGCGTGGTTTCCAGATCGTCGATGGGCAAGCGGGCGTCGGCGTCCCAACTGTGGGGGCCGGTGGCGGTGATGAGGGCAGTTTCCTCCTCGTCATGCTCGTCGGCGATATCGCCCACAATCTCTTCCATCAGATCCTCGATGGTGACGAGGCCGTCGACGCCGCCATGTTCATCGATGATGATCGCCATGTGGGTGCGGTCGGCGCGCATCTTGGTGAGCAGGCCCATCAGCCGCATGGAGGCCGGCACGAACAGCACCGGACGCATCAGCGGTTCGATGGGCAGATCGTGCAGCGGGGCGGAGGAGACGGCATCATTGAACGTATCGGCGATGCGGGCATAGACATCCTTCACATGCACCATGCCGATGATGTCGTCGCGGCTGCCGCGCCACAGCGGCATGCGGCTGTGCCGGGCTTCGGCAAAGCGGGCGACAAGGGCAGCAAAGCCTTCATCGATATCGAACATCACCATGTCGCTGCGCGGCACCGCGATGTCGCCGGCGCGGCGTTCGCCCATGTGCAGCATGTTGCGCAGCATGTCGCGCTCGTCGGGGCCCAGATCATCGACCAGGCTGCCCGATGGCCCGGCGTCCTCGGCCTCGTCGATGGCCTCTTCCAGGCTTTCGCGCAGGGTGGGCTCATGATCGCGGCCCACCAGCGATTTCAATTGCCGCCACCAGCGGCTGGTTCGCAATCGGCCTTCGCCGCTACTGTCGCCCTCGGGCATTTGTGTCACTCATCCTTCATAGGGATCGGCCATGCCCAGGCCAGCACAGGCGGCGCGTTCCAGCGCCTCCATATGCTCGGCCTCGGCCTCGCCATCCTCATGGTCATAGCCTAGCAGGTGCAGGGTGCCGTGGACAATCAGATGCTGGCAATAGGCCGCAACCGGCCAGGCCTTCTCCGCCGCCTCACGCAGCACAGTCTCGCACCCCAGCACCAGATCGCCCAGCAGCACCTCGCCATCATCGCTGTTGGCCAGCATCACCAGCATGTCGGGGGCCAGCATCGGAAAGCTCAATATGTTGGTCGGTTTGTCCTTCTGGCGATACTGGCGGTTGAGGGCGTGCACCTCCGCATCATCGGTCAGCCGCACCGCCACTTCCACGGCCATTGGCGCTTCGGCCAGATCGCCATTGGGCGTCTGCGCCAGCGCGGCGGCCACGGCGGCCTGCGCCAGGCCCGGCCAGTCCAGCGCCGGCCAGTCGCCGGCCACCACATCGGCTTCAACCTGCAGCATCAGGCGTCTTTCGCCGGGCCTTCATAGGCCTCGACAATGCGGCCAACAATCGGGTGGCGCACCACCTCTTTGGCCGAGAAGCGCAGACAGGAAATGCCCTCCACCCCCTCCAGCCGGCGCACGGCATCGGCAAGGCCCGAGGCGCCGGGCGTCGGCAGATCGACCTGGTTGGGATCGCCGCAGATCACCATGCGGCTGCGCTCGCCAAAGCGGGTCAGAAACATCTTCATCTGCAGCGGCGTGGTGTTCTGCGCCTCGTCGAGGATGATGAAGGCATTGGCCAATGTGCGGCCGCGCATGAAGGCCAGCGGCGCAATCTCGATCTCGCCCGATGCCAGCCGCCGCTCCACCTGCTCGGCGGGCAGCATGTCATACAGCGCGTCATAGAGCGGCCGCAGATAGGGATCGACCTTCTCCTTCATGTCGCCGGGCAGGAAGCCCAGCCGCTCGCCGGCCTCCACGGCCGGGCGGGACAGGATCAGCCGGTCCACACTGCCGGAAATCAGCTGGCTCACCGCCTGGGCGACGGCCAGATAGGTCTTGCCGGTGCCGGCCGGGCCGAGCGCAAAGATCACATCAGACCGGCCCAGCGCCTCGATATAGCGCACCTGCGTCGGGCTGCGCGCCACGATGGTCTTGCGGCGGGTGCGGATGGCGGCGGTGGGGGCCGGGCCGGATTCGGCGTGCACCAGCCCATCCAGCATCGGTTCGGACATGATGGCAACCGCGCCCAGCACATCGCCCGGCTCTATATCGCCGCCGCCCAGCAGGCGCTGATACAGGCTGGTCAGCACATCGCGGGCGCGGGCGGCGGCTTCGGCCTCGCCTTCCACCACCACGCGGTTGCCGCGGGCGCTGATATACACGCCCAGTTGCCGCTCCAGCTCGATCAGATTCTGGTCATATTGGCCGAACAACGGCCCCAGCAACTGAACCTTGTCGAACAAAATCTCCAGCTTCACCCGGTCTGTTGCCGTAACCGTTCCCCGCTGGTGCTTCTTCGACATCAGGCCGCAGTGCCTTCCCTGGTTGAAACCGGAACCGTTTCCACACTGTTGGGCATCGCGCCGACAATGTCCACCTCCACCAGATCGCCAATCTTGGCGCCGGGCAGGGAGACGATGGCCGATTGCAGCCAGGGCGTCTTGCCGATCAGCTGCCCCGGCTTGCGGCCCGGCCGTTCCAGCAGCACGGTGCAGCGCCGGCCGATGGTGGAGCGGTTGAAGGCCAGGCTTTCCTCGGCAATCACCGCCTGCAACCGCTGCAGCCGCTCATCCTTCACATCTTCGGGCACCTGATCGGCCATGGTGGCGGCCGGCGTGCCGGGGCGGACGCTGTATTTGAAGCTGAAGGCCGCAGCATAGCGCACCTCGCGCACGATGGTCAGCGTCTCCTCGAAATCGGCCTCGGTCTCGCCCGGGAAGCCGACGATGAAATCGCCCGACAATGCAATGTCCGGCCGCGCGGCGCGCAGCTGGGCCAGGCTGGCCAGATAGGATTCGCGGGTGTGCGCCCGGTTCATCGCCTTCAGGATGCGGCTGGAACCGGCCTGCACCGGCAGATGCAGATAGGGCATCAGCTTGTCCACCTCGGCATGGGCGCGGATCAGATCATCGTCCATGTCGCGCGGATGGCTGGTGGTGTACCGGATGCGGGCCAGGCCATCGATGGCCGCCAGTTCGCGGATCAACCCGGCAAGATTGAGGCCGCCATGATAGGCGTTCACATTCTGGCCCAACAGGGTGATTTCCTTCACGCCGCGCGCCACCAGGCCTTCCGCCTCGCGCAGCAGATCGGCCGCCGGCCGGCTGGTTTCCGGCCCACGGGTATAGGGCACCACGCAGAAGGTGCAGAATTTGTCACAGCCTTCCTGCACGGTCAGAAAGGCGCTGGCCTGTGTCACCTTGCGGGCCGGCAGCGCATCAAATTTGGGCACCGGCGGCATGTCGATATCGATCGCCCGCTGCTGGCGCGCCTGTTCCAGCAACTGCGGCAACCGGTGATAGGCGAGCGGGCCAACAATCACGTCCACGGCTGGCGCCCGCACCGCGATTTCGGCGCCTTCGGCCTGCGCCACGCAACCGGCGGCAACAATCGTCGGCCGGCTGCCATCGGCGCGCGGCTGGCGCAGGCGGCCAATGTCGGAATAGAGCTTCTCGGCCGCCTTTTCGCGGATGTGGCAGGTGTTCAGCACCACCACATCGGCATCGTCCGGGCTGTCGGCCGCGGTCATGCCTTCAGCGCTCAGCAAGTCGCCCATGCGCTCACTGTCATAAACATTCATCTGGCAGCCAAAGCTCTTCACATGGAAACGCTTTGGAGTCTGGGTCGGGTCGTTCGTGCTCACGGCGCCGGCCATAGCGGGTTTGGCCGCACCGGTCATCAGGCTTCACCGCGCATCAGGCGGCGATAACGCTGGCTGATCACCGTGTGGCAATGCCGGGCCAGCGCCTTGCGGTCGGGAAAATCGGCCGGATCCACCGGATCATGGAACCAGATGTCGGCGCGCACCTTGCCCAGCTTCATGAAGGCCAGCGCGTGCGGGGCGAGCTCGGTATCGCCCACCCAGGCCAGATCGGGCAGCTGCCGCCGCGTCACCGGCAGGCCGTTCACCTTTGTATAGGCCAGGGTCACCGGCTGCACCCGGATGCCCGGCACATCGGCCACCACGGCAAACAGTGATGATTTGAACGGCCACACGCTCTGGCCGTCGCTGTTGGTGCCTTCAGGAAACAATATGATGCTGCCACCGGCGCGCAGCCGCTCGGCCAGCTCGTCCTTCTGCGCCGCCGCCGTCTGCCGCCGCTCACGCGCCACATAGACGGTGTGGGCAAAACTGGCCAACCAACCCACCGGGCCCCAGCCGCGCACTTCCGATTTGGCGACAAAACTGGCCCGGATATGGGCGCCCAGCACCGGAATATCCACCCAGCTCAGATGGTTGGCGACATACAGCACCGGGCCGTCTGGCGATGGCCCGCCATGGGTGTGGATCACCATGCCCAGCGATTGCGACAGGCCACGGTGAAAGATCCACGGAATATAGGGCCGGTTGCGCAGCGTGATGGCGCGCAGCAACACCTCCAGCGGCACGGTCGCCGCCACGGTTGCCACCGCGCCCACCACCGAACGCAGCGGGCCCAGCCGCCGCTGCGGCACCGGGGCGCGGGTCGGAATCGGGCGGGGGCTCACCACCCGATGTCAGGCCGGCTTCTTGATGGCCTGGGCATAAAGCTCCATGCGGTGATCCACCAGGCGATAGCCCAGACGCTCGGCAATGCGGCGCTGCAGCTCCTCGATCTCGGGATCGTGGAATTCGATCACGTCGCCGGTGTCGATATCGATCAGATGGTCGTGATGTTCCTCGCTCACCGTTTCATAGCGGGAACGCCCGCCCTGAAATTCGTGCCGCTCCAGGATGCCGGCCTCTTCAAACAGCTTCACGGTGCGATAGACGGTGGCAATCGAAATGCGCGGGTCCACCTCCGCCACGCGGCGGTGCAGGGATTCCACATCGGGATGATCGGTCACCTCGCCCAGCACCTGGGCAATCACCCGCCGCTGTTCGGTGATGCGCAGGCCCTTTTTCAGGCACAGCGCCTCGATATCGATGGCAACACCCATCCTTGCCTCTCTTGCCCCACAGGCTTCCGGCGCCAATGCGCCCAAAGCCGAAATCGCCATCTGCCCGCCCCATCAAATACGGCGGATGCACCAGCGGGGCAAGCGCCGCCGGCAACGGCTGGGGCGAATGGCCAAAAATGCGAATGCCGCCCCCAGGCGACCAAACCGGGGGCGGCATCACGATCATCAAACCACCGGCCGGGTGTTCCCGTGCCGGCAGGCCCGAACCAGGCCGATCAGGCCGGGTTCTTGCGCGGGCGGCCGCGCGGCTTGGAGGTCTTCTTGGTGCCCAGGCCAATCGACTTGGCCAGCGTGCGACGCTGTTCGGCATAGTTGGGAGCGACCATCGGATAATCGGCCGGCAGGCCCCACTTGGCGCGATAATCATCCGGCGTCATGCCATAATGCGTCATCAGGTGACGCTTCAGCATCTTCAGCTTCTTCCCGTCTTCCAGGCACACGATGTAATCGGGCTTGATCGACGAACGGATGGAAACGGCCGGTTCCTGCTTCGGCGCCGGCGGCGCGGCCGGGGTGCCCAGACGCGACAGCGTGGCATAGACATTTTCAATCACGCCAGCGACATCACCGGGCGCAACCGTGTTGTTGGCAAAATGCGAAGCAACGATATCGGCGGTCAATGCCAGCAGTTCGGCATGGTTACCCGTATTTTCTGTCATGTTGAATTCCTTGACCCTTGAACACTCACACGGCTCCCTTCACCGTGCGCTGCTGGTCTGAACTTGTAACAAATGTTTTTCAATAAAAAATTGCACCAGTTTATTTGTGGAGCGCGGTTTTCATGGTTATTGCGCTGCGTTTGCTCCCATCCTTGCCAGTATAATAATCCCGCCGGCGACCAACCGCGCCAAAGCCGGCATTGGCATAGAGGCGCAGCGCCGCCGCATTGTCTTCCCGCACTTCAAGAAACAACTCGCTGGCGCCGCGGGCCGACGCGTCATCTTGGGCGCGGGCCAACAACCGCGCCGCAATGCCTTGCCGGCGCTGCGCCGGGTCCACCGCGATCAGCAGCAATTCCACCTCCGGACCCAACGACCGGCACAGGCTGAACCCCGTCGCCACCGCCCCGGCCATGGCCAGCCGCGCCCAGCAGCCCGGCATGGTCAGCGTGCCGGCCAGCTGCGGGGCCGACCAGGCCTCGCCATACAGCGGATCAAAGGCGGCATGCATCACCGCCATCATCGCATCCAGATGGCGCAAGTCGGCCGGAACGATGGAAAAGGCCGGAATGGGCTGCACGCGCCAGGATTATGCCGCTCAATCGCCGGCGTAAAGCGCCTGGGGGCTGAGCAGCGCCGCATCGGGCAGCACGCCGGCGAAGCCGGCATCGGGATGATCGCCATGCACAGCCGGCCGGCCCCACAACAGCGCCCCGGCCCCGGCCAGCGCCACCCCATCGTCGGCCGGACCGGCCAGCAGGCCATGGCCGCCCGCCACCAGATCACGGCCCAGCCGCGCGCCAGCCACCTGGCCGCGCCCGGCATCGATCAGCGCCCACAACTGGCTCAGCCCGGCATCGGCGGCAAAGCCCTGCGCCGCCACCAACGACAGCGCCGAAATCCCGTGCACCGGCACGCCCCAGGCCAGGCCCAGCGCGCGGGCACCGGCAATGCCGATGCGGATGCCGGTGTAGCTGCCGGGGCCCACATCCACCAGGATGCGGCCCGGCACACGGCCTGCCAGCAGCGCCTGCACCGCCGGCACCAGCGCCTCGGCATGGCCGCGCCCGATCAACGCATGGTGGCGCGCCAGCACCGCCGCCCCGTCCACCAGCGCGATGGACAGGGCAGGCGATGATGTGGAGATGGCCAGCGTTCTCACAGGATGCGGGCAGCGTCCTCGAACGACAGGCGCGGCAGGCGCGGGAACAGGCCCTCGGCGGTGCCCTTGCCGATGGAGCAGATGAAGTTGGTCTCGGTCCCCGTATCGCCCCAGAAGGCGGCGTCCACCCCGGCCTTGTCAAAGCCCGACATCGGCCCGGTGTCCCACCCCAGGGCGCGGGCCGCCATGATCAGCCAGCCGCCCTGCAGCGACGAATTGCGGAAGGCGGTTTCACGGGCAAACTCCGCACTCCAGCTGAACCACGGCCGCGCATCGACATGCGGAAACAGCTCGGGCAGCCGGTCGTAGAATTTGGGATCAAAGCCCACGATCACCGTCACCGGCGCGGCGCGCACCTTGGCGGCGTTGTTGGCGCTCACCAGCCCGGCGAGCTTCTCGCGCGCGTCGGCCGAATGGCAGAAGATGAAACGCGCCGGCGAGCCATTGGCCGATGTCGGCCCCAGCTTCACCAGATCATAAAGCTGGCGCAGATCTGCTTCCGAAACCGGCGTGTCATCCCACGTGTAATGGGTGCGGGCTTCGGTGAACAATATCGCCAGCGCGGCGGCATCAAGAGCAGGGCCGGCCATGATCAGACCGCCCGCACGTCGGTGACTTCGGGCACATAATATTTCAGCAGCGATTCAATGCCCATCTTCAGGGTCATCGTGCTCGACGGGCAGCCGGAACAGGCGCCCTGCATTTCCAGAAACACCGTGCCCTGGCGGAAACCGCGATACACGATGTCGCCACCATCCTCCGCCACCTGCGGGCGCACGCGGGTTTCGATCAGCTCGCGGATCTGCAGCACGATCTCGGCATCGGCGGGATCATCATCGGTGGCGACTTCCTTCACCGTATCGGTGAACAGCGGTGCGCCGCTGGTGAAATGATCCACCAGCACCCCCAGGATCTGCGGCTTCAGTTCGGGCCAGTCGGCACCGGCCGGATCGCGGGTGACCGACACGAAATCATAGCCGAAGAACACCCGCGTCACATCGCCCAGCGCATAAAGCGCCTTGCCCAGCGGCGAGGCTTCCGCGACCTCGGCGGTCGGCAGATCAACCCCGTCGCCGCCGGTCACCTTCTGGCCGGGCCGGAACATCAGGGTGAGCGGATTGGGGGTCTGTTCGGTTTCGATGAACATCGGCTGGTATCCTGCTGGTTGCGCCGCCGATATGGCCCAGCGCCGCCATGGCTTCAAGTCAATTCAGACGGGAATTGTCGTCTTTGCCGGCTCAGGCAATCGTCGCCAGCCGCTCCGGCTCCAGCCCGCCGGGCACCAGCATCAGCACGCACGGCAGGCTGCCGGCCCGCTCCCCGGTGAAGAAACTCACCAGCGGCCCCGGCGTGCCCCGGCTGGCCGTACCCAGCACCAGCGCGCGGATGCCGGGATTGTCCTTCACATGCGCCAGGATCACGCTGGCCGGCTCGCCCTCCAGCACGGTTATGGCCGGGCGCGCGCCGGCCTCGGCCTCCGCCTCGCCGGCCAATTGCTCCAGCAGCGCCAGCGCCTCGTCCCGCGCCTCGGCGGCCATCACGCTCTGCAGGCTGCCGAAATGCATGAATTCGGTGGGGCGCACCACGCTCACCAGCCGCACATCGGCGCCCACATGCGCGGCGCGCAGCACGGCAAAGCGCAGCGCCACCCGGCTTTCCGGGCTGTCGTCGATGACGACCAGATAGGTGGCAGCCTCGTGCATGCGGGAAGCCTAGGCCTCAGACGCGGCGCGTCAAGGCCGCCGCCAGGCTGGTCGTCGCGCTGCCGGGTGCCTTGGGCGTAGGCTGGCCCGGCCCCGGCGCCCAGCCGGCAACATGGATGATCTCCACCGTCACCGCCGTCTTGCCACCATCGGCCATCGCGGCGAAGCGGCGAGCCGCCTCCATCAGCACATCGCGGCGCAGCGGCCGCCGCTCCGCCAGCACCGACCGCGCGCCCATCGCGGTCAGATCGTCGAGCAAGCCGAACAGGCTGGCATAACGCAGCTGCAGGCGCTCCACATCGGCCACCGGCATGGCAAAGCCGGCGCGGCCCAGCAGGCCGGCGGCAGCACTCGCCTCCACCATCGGCGCGGTGTGGCTGCCCGCCCCGCCGCTGATCGCGGCCTCTGCCTCCAGCAAACAGGCGCGCAATTCCACCAGGCTCATGCCGCCCACAAAGCTGGCGACGAACAGGCCATCGGGCTGCAGCACCCGGCGGATGCCAGCCAGCGCGCCGGGCAGATCATTGACCGTCGTCAGCGCGCCGGCCGACACCACCAGGTCAAAACTGGCATCGGCAAAGGGCAGGGCGGCCTCGTCGGCCACCACGGCGGTTCCCGTCACCGGCGACAGACTGGCGGCCACCGCACCCGGCCAAGTGGGCACCGGGCCGCCCAGATCGAGCACGGATGTGAAGTTTCTTGCCACCAATGCCACACGTTCGCGCAGCTCCTCCACCATCAACTGGTGCAGGAAATCCACCGCGGCAAAGCCCGGCGCGGCGCGGGCGTGGCGGCGGCGGCGCAGCGCGGCATCAAAGGGCAATGCAGCAAGAGGCTGGGGATTGGCCATGCGCACCCTTTACGGCAGCCGCCCATGGGCGCAAGCTTGGGCATGGCCACCCTGCTCCTTGCGCCGCTTGCCGGTCTGGTCGATCTGGTGCTGCCACCGCGCTGCCCCGGCTGTGGCGAAATCGTTGACGGCGATGATCGCTTCTGCGCCAACTGCTTCAATCAATTGGCCTTTATCGGCCCGCCCCAATGCGCCTGCTGCGGCGTGCCGCTGCCCCACGAAGGCGATGCGGCGGCCCAGTGCGGTGCCTGCCTGGCCGATCCGCCGGCCTATGCCCGCGCCCGGGCGCCGCTGGCCTATGGCGGCCCGGCGCGCAGCGTGGTGCTGGCCCTGAAACATGGCCGCCGCCTGCACCTGGCCCGGCTGATGGCGCGCGCCATGCTGCGCAGCAATGGCCCGCTGCCCGATGATGCGGTGATCGTGCCGGTGCCGTCGCACCGATGGCGGCTGTGGCAGCGCAGCTTCAACCAGGCCGCTGAAATCGCTCGTCAAATTTCGCGCCAGTCCGGCCGGCCGCTGGTGGTGGACGCGCTCGACCGCATCAAGCCGACCCCCAGCACCAAGGGACTCACCCGCCAGGCCAGGCTCCGCAATGTCAGCGGCGCCTTCCGCGTCGCCCGCCCGCACGCCATAACCGGCCGGGCCGTCATCCTGATCGATGATGTGATGACCACCGGCGCAACCGTGTCAGCCTGTGCCGCGAAACTGGCAAAAGCCGGGGCGCGACATGTCGAGGTCTTGACCTATACCCGCACCTTGCGCGAGGGGCAGGGTAATTTTGCATTTTCATGAAGGGTGGTGGGCATATGGCCAAGGTCGAAATCTACACCAAATTCCTCTGCCCCTATTGCACGCGCGCCAAGGCGCTGCTCTCGGGCAAGGGCGTTGCCTTTGAAGAGATTGACATTTCCACCGGTGGCCCGCGCCGCACGGAAATGCTGGAACGCTCCGGCGGCCGCCAGACGGTGCCGCAGATCTTCATCAACGGCACCCATGTCGGCGGCTGTGACGATATCCACGCCCTCGATCGCGCCGGCAAGCTGGACCCGCTGCTCGCCGCATGAGCCTGCCCATCGGCCTCATCCAGACCACAACCGGCATCGACCCGGCGGTCGAGGCCAGAACGCTGTCGGCCAGCATCGCCGAAGCCGCCGCACTGGGCGCACAATTGATCTTCACGCCCGAAATGAGCGGCCTGCTCGATCGCGACCGGGCCCGCGCCGCCGCCGCCATCCGCCACGAGGCCGATGATCCCGTCCTCGCCGCCGTGCGCGACGCGGCAGCAAAGGCCGGCGTGTGGGTGCATCTCGGCAGCCTCGCGCTCAAGGGCACAGGGGACAAGTTCGTCAACCGCGGCTTCCTGATCGCACCCGATGGCGGCATCGCTGCGCGCTATGCCAAGATCCACCTGTTCGATGTGGCGCTCGGCAGCGAAAGCTGGCGAGAGTCAGCGGCTTACGAGGCGGGAGAGGACGCTGTTGTCGCCGCCACGCCCTGGGGCGGTCTGGGCCTGACCATCTGTTATGATCTGCGCTTCCCGGCGCTGCACCGGGCGCTGGCCACCGCCGGTGCGTCGATCCTGTCAGTGCCGGCGGCCTTCACCCGGCCCACCGGCGAGGCCCATTGGCACGTGCTGCTGCGCGCCCGCGCCATCGAAACCGGCAGCTTCGTCGTCGCCGCCGCGCAGACCGGTGAGCATCAGGACGGCCGCGCCACCTATGGCCACAGCCTGGTGGTGGCCCCCTGGGGCGAGCTGCTGCTCGACATGGGCGAGGCGCCAGGCATCGGCCTTGCCACCCTGGATCTCGATCAGGTTCCAGCCGCCCGCAGCAAGGTGCCGGCGCTCGATCACGCCCGCCCGTTCCGGCTGGTGGCGCCATGATCGTCTATGATCTGTTCTGCGACCGGGCCCACCGGTTCGAAGCCTGGTTCGGCTCCAGCGCCGATTTCGATGATCAGCAGGCGCGCGGCCTGCTCGAATGCCCGTTGTGCGCATCAAGATCGGTGGGAAAGGCGGTGATGGCGCCCGCCGTGCCGGCCAAATCCAACCAGAAGGCTGGCAGCCACAGTCTGGCCAATGATGATCCCATGGCCCGGCTGTTGCAGCTGCAGCGCCAGTTCGAGGCGCAGAGCGACTATGTCGGCGACCGCTTTGCCGAAGAGGCGCGGGCCATCCACCAGAATGGCGAAACCCGCAGCGTCCACGGCGAAGCCACCGCCGACGAGGTAAAGGCCCTGCGCGAGGAAGGGGTTCCGCTGCTGCCCCTGCCGTTCCGCCCGCGCGCCCGATCTGACGCCTGACTGTCCGATTTATACAATACGCGGGCTGCCACAGCCGGTTAGCCCTGCCGTGTCTGTCGATATCGGGGGACCATCGATGCGCTTGCTTTCCGCTGCAGTTGCGGCTGCGCTGCTCACATCGCCGGCTTGTGCAGCCGTTGTCGCGTCCAGCCTCCCCTATCAGAACACCCCAGATTGGTCTGATGTGGTGTTCTCCGGCACCTCAATGACGGTCAACAGCGGAGTGGCGACCCTGACAACCGCCCCGATCCGCGGGGTGTGGTTCGGCTGGTCACCATCGTCCAACACGCGGTCATGGTCGATTGCGCCGAACAGCCAGGGCAATCTGCTCAGTCTCACAGCAGCCTTCTCCTCCGGCGCTGATGACTGGCAGGCCTATTTTTACGATGGCACTGCCGGCGGCGCGATCTATTTCAACGCGACGCCCTGCAATCCCGGCACGACCAACTGCTACAATTTCAACGGCACGCCAGGGGCCACCATCTTTTTCAATGGCAGCTCCACCTTCATCCCGCTCGATACCACCCTGTTCCGCACCTATGAAATCCTCGTGCGCAACAGCGATGTGATCTACCGGATCGACGGCCAGCGCTATTCCGGCACGGCGCTGGCAGCCGGTGGCACGACCTTCCTGCTGGTGGGGGACAGCAGTGGCTCCAGCCCCAGTGGCACGGGCAGCATGATCATCAGCGGCGTGTCGTTCGATCGGGCCACCAGCGTGCTCGATCTGCCGTCAACCGTATCCGGCGTGCCCGAACCGGCCAGCTGGGCCATGCTGCTCGCCGGCTTTGGCCTGACCGGTGCCATCAGCCGCCGCAGACGGGTGGAAGTTTCCGCTTGAAT
Organism: Sandarakinorhabdus cyanobacteriorum; assembly: GCF_002251755.1. Taxonomy (GTDB): domain Bacteria; phylum Pseudomonadota; class Alphaproteobacteria; order Sphingomonadales; family Sphingomonadaceae; genus Sandarakinorhabdus; species Sandarakinorhabdus cyanobacteriorum. The sequence goes on along the minus strand of NZ_NOXT01000094.1, from coordinate 770 downwards.
CTCGCCGCCGGCCATGGCTGTGAAATCCCCGCGCACCCGTAGCTCAGCAGGATAGAGCGACGGTTTCCTAAACCGCAGGTCGCAGGTTCGAATCCTGCCGGGTGCACGTTCTTTGTCGGGACAACCCAAGTCCGCCTCAAAAACACCCACCATTTGCCTCTGGCGTGCTGAGGACCGGGGGATTGGCTCACAGCGGGTTGGGTGGATTAGCCGGGGTGGAATGCCCCGAACTAGTATCTGGGCGCCACCGTGTTGATGTTCTCGAAAATGTGCTGCCGGCGCATTGTAAAATACCTGTCGCGGGCAACAGCGACTCACACTAAAGGCTCGCTCTGAACTGTTGGCGGCTCTTGGGACACTGTAGCCCGGCGAAGAAGCATAGGACGCGCAGGGCGGAGCCGCCGCTAGTCTACTCGAACGCGCGGACATGTGCGGCTAGATCTCAGCGAGCTTCCCGATCGTCCTCGTTGACAAAGCTCGAGATTCGAAGCCCGAGCGCTTGCGAATGATCTCGGCACTTAGAGATTCAGCTCACCTTCTCATCGCTGCTGACGAATTCCAGCGCCTCGACCAGGCGCTTAGTCTTAACCCGCTCATCATGTGGCACCGCACCGTTTGCGAGACGACCGTGCTCACGCAAGTCTGGCGAACCAACGTGGCGGCCTTGCTTAGCGCGGTTGCTCCGCTTCACGCGGGTAACATGCCAGCATCCCACGGCGCATTTCAAATCCTAGCCCGCCTTATTCATGAGCCTTCCTGTCAGGGCGTTG
>NZ_NOXT01000129.1 GCF_002251755.1 Sandarakinorhabdus cyanobacteriorum | reverse complement strand
CAACGCCCTGACAGGAAGGCTCATGAATAAGGCGGGCTAGCATTGCCGAAACGGAGGGCGCCGCACAGCGGGGCATGCACGCGTTCATCCAGTCGGCGATGGCGGCGTAGCCCTGAACGCGCAGCGTGCCGGATGCCACCGCCGCACCGAACTCGTCCTTGCCGACGCTCTTGTCCGACGGCGCGCGGCCCGAGCCCGAAAGGTAAACAAGGCAGTAAGCGTCGAGGCGACGCGACGACAAGTCGGCAAGATACCGGCGCACCTGTTCAGGCTGGTCGACTGCGGCGGGCTTGTTCTCAATCGCGAGCATCCGGCCTTTGAGTCTGACGAGGACGTCAAGGTATCCAACGCGCTTCGCCACTATTGTTGGCGCCTCGAGTATGACCTTCGCGCTGTCGAGGTCGCGACGCCACTCATCGTCAAGATCTAGCCAGCGCATAAACTCGTCGAGAAAAACGGCACCTTGCTCATGCGACCCCTGCGGGTTGAGTAGCCAGGCCAAGATTCGGGATAGGCCGCGTTCCTTGGTGTCTAGAAAGTCCAAAGGCGTGAAGTTGGGTGCGGTGTATCGAGCAACCTCGACGCGATTTCGTCGATTGCTCGCCTGGATCGCAAAAACGTCTTCCAAGAGTGCAGCAGGATCGATAGTTGACACTTTAGGTTTGTAGCCATGCACTGCAATATTCCTCTCCTTGCACATCTGGCGATTGCACTGCGCTAGGTGTCAAGTCCTCTAAATTCGAGTAAGGCTGAACCCCTGACAGGCTTTTCCATTTTCACACCGCGTGCGTTGATATGTGCTGCTCTGCGCAATCAGTTGTCCAGTGCTTTTCCGGAGCCGATGACCATCAATGGACGCGCATTGCTAGCCACTCGCCGGTCCGCAAGTCGATCCTGCAGCGCTCAAAAGCCGGTGGTTGAGCGGACACTTGGGAATGGCGGCTTTCGGTGAGCGGTCACGATAATGCGGACGTCGAACTACAGAACCTATCCGAGGTGTCCGAGTTGCTCACAACGGCCGCACTCCAAGCTTCACGACATCGTGGCTGGCCAGAACAAAATTGACGCCAAGCCCCTGCGCCGGGTCCGTGAAATCTATCAGCGCATCGAAGACGTCTTGTACTACCGGGTCGGGAGTGACCGCGCCATGGAGTACCGACTTTACATAGCGCATCAGGAAGCCAGCGATGATGTCGGCCGCTTGGATACCCGAAGTGTCGCCGGAACTGGCGAAGCGCAAGGTAGCCTGCTCGACGAAATGATAGTCGGCGAAACGCGCCGGCATCGCCGCCCCTTCGGCGGCAAGCCGCTCGGCGAGCGCCTTGGCATCGGCCAAAATTTCATCGAAATGCGCCTGCTCGTCATGCAAGATGATGACGTCCGCAAGTCGGCGTCGCCGATACCGATTGATCCGAGCATACACGTTGGTGAACGAAGTCAAATTTGGCAACATCCAAATCGACTGGCCTTTCTTCCCCAAATCGGGTGGCGGAAGGCAGCGGCGCTGGGCCGCTTCAGTTTCTGGGCCAGCGGTCATGAAATCGCTGAGACTATCACGAGCGAAGAAACGCATGGCTTCCGCCCGTTCGTCGCCAGCTTTCCGCTCATCGAGCCAATCGAGCAGCGTGTCGAATGCGCGGACGATGTTCGCTGCCGAGGGCGTATCGCACGCAGCCACATAAGCAGCGATCACGCTCGGCGAAGCCAGTGCGTGCAAATACTCGGCAAGCTCGTTCCGGAACCATTGTGCCTCGGGTGTGACGTCGCACGCGCCAACTGCGGGTAGCACGAGATTGTTGATCATGTTGGCGGTGATCATGAATCTTTTGTCGATCACCTCCAAGAGAAGCGGCAGATTGCGCAGCCGCAGGAATGCAAGCAGGTCACCAACCAGCGCCGGCTTGTTCTTGAGCGCCGAGGATTTCAGCTCTGCCGCTTGGACGCGGTGATGGTGGCGTAAGTGCTCCAGCTCCCGGGCAAGAGCATCGGGATCGTCTGTGCCGATGCTGGCCAAAACAAAGATTTCCTGGCCGCCGAAGTCCATATCTCGACCCGACCGCGTGAGATCGCCACTGTTACCGCTCTCGTCGAGATAGAAGGTTGACGCCTGGGTGGAGGGGCTCATGCCCCATAATCATCGGTTAACCAGACCAGATCAACAGCGCAGGCTTCAGGCCGCAGCCTGTGACCCGCCCGATCGTATGTCTCGCACACCTTTCTCAACAAACCTTGAACGTCGATGCAGCGTAACTACATTGTCGTCCCACGGGAGTAGTAGCGGGCGAATAGCCCGGGGATGTTATTTGGGGTTTATTTCATGGCGACCACAGCCACCTCGATTGCCAAGACCTATCTCGATGCGCTCGCTGAAGAGCTCGAAATCAGCGACACGCGCTATGAGCAGGCAGAGGAGAGCTATCAGTCGCTCGGACGATGGTTCAATCGTTCTGCCTCGATGCTGCGTGACTATGATCCCGCCGTGTATGTCCAAGGCTCCTTCGGTCTCGGAACGGTGATCAAGCCGCTGCATGCCGACGAGGAGTATGATATTGATGCCGTTTGTGAACTGAAAGCGCTCAGCAAGCCGCAACTCTCGCAGGAGACGCTCAAGGCACTAGTCGGCATGGAAATGGAGGGTTATCGTCGCTCTCAGGCGATGGCTAAGCCGCTCCGCGAGGGACGCCGGTGTTGGACCCTCAATTATGCTGATGGCGCGCAGTTTCATATGGACTTGGTGCCCGCACTGCCCAATGCGCAGGACGTTCGCGTCCTGCTCGATAGCAAGGGTCTCGACGCCAGCCGGGCGGCAACCGCGATCGCGATCACCGATAACGAGCGGCTGGATTATCAGCAGATCACCCACGATTGGCCACGCTCGAACCCCAAGGGCTATCTCGATTGGTTCAAGGGCCGCATGCGCGTGGTGCTCGAGAAGCGTCGTCGCGCCATGGCCGATGCTGTCAAGGCCAGCGTCGAGGCGATCCCGGACTATAAGGTGCGCACGCCGCTGCAATCCTCGATCATGATCCTGAAGCGGCACCGCGATATCATGTATGCAAAGGATGAGCTCAACTGCAGTCCGATCTCGATCATCATCACCACGCTCGCGGCGCATGCCTATCAGGGCGAAGAAGAGATCGCCGACGCGTTGTTATCGATTCTGAGCGGAATGGAAGCCTATATCGCGCGTGACACGCGCGGTCGTGCAGTGATCGCCAATCCGAGTGACCCGCTCGAGAATTTTGCCGACAAATGGGCCGAATTCCCCGAGCGTGAACGGGCTTTCTATGCGTGGCTGCGCCAGGCGCAGCGGGACTTCGCCCATGCAGCGAGCCTTGCCGATAGACACTCAATCACTGACTCACTGTCGCCGCAGCTCGGGCACGAGCTGGCCAAGCGCGCAGCTGATCGGAGCGCCAGCAAGCCCGCTGGGCTGCTCCGCGGAGCAACGGCGGCCGCCGCCGGTGCGCTGTCGACCCCAAGCTTTAGCAACACCGCGCGCACGCCGACGAAACCGCAAGGCTTTGCGTGATCTGGTGGACCGACCTGCCGTCCCGTGCACGCACCGAACGGCAAGCGATCGCCGAACTCGCTGAAGAGGCGGACTGGCTTCAGTCGGTCAAATGGCGCCTGACCGAAGATCTGCGGTTCGTCGCAGACTTCGACATCGTCCATCTTGGCGCCAGCTACCCGCTTTGCCTGACATACCCTCACTTTTTCCCGGCGGTGCCGCCGCAGGTCACGCCGCGCGACGGCACAAGGATCTCAGGTCACCAATACGGCGCGGGCGGTGAGCTCTGTCTCGAATATCGCCCCGACAATTGGGAACCGCAATTCACCGGCGCGATGATGATCGGGAGTGCTTATCGGTTGTTGTCAAGCGAAAGTCCGGCTGCAGGTGAAGTCGCCGATGTCGCCAACGCCCATCGCCAGACTATTGCGCAGGAGGTACGCAATACCAAGCTGCGCCTGATCCTCGACGCGGCTTTGCTGGACATCCTTATCGAGCAGCCACTCTTCCTGCCTCAGCCCTTCACGCTCGATGAACACTGGTTCGCGCAACATTGGCTTGCGCATCCACGCCGGCTTGGACCGCCTGACGCGCCGCCCTTGTGGGCCGCCGCGTCGCAGCTTGCCGACCCGCGCACGCGCGAGGGATTTGCCATCCGGCTCCCCGACAAAGTCGATGTGCCGTTCGAAGGCAACTATGCCTTTCTGAACACCTTTTTGACCGCACTGAACTTCGCCCCGGCGCTTGAGCGACTGAAAGTCTCCGACGCCGAGATGCCACTTCTGCTTGTCCACCGCGGAACAGCGCGGCTCTATTCGCTCGCGCAGGGCACCGGAAAACGCGATGTCTACGTGTACCGCACCATCGTCGCGCCGGTGAACGAGCAACGCCTGTCTGCCGAGCACGGTGGGCTTTCGGAGCGATCGGTCGCGATCGTCGGTTGCGGCTCCGTTGGGTCGAAGGTCGCGGCAACCCTTGCTCGTGCAGGCGTCGGCACGCTGGTGCTGGTCGATGGCGATCTGCTGCTACCGGGCAATCTGGTGCGAAACGAGCTCGATTGGCGCGCAGTCGGTCTCAATAAACCTGACGCACTGGCGGCGCGGCTCCGTGACATCAATCCGTCGACCAAGACGATCGTCAGACGATTGCTGCTCGGCGGACAGGAGAGTTCTGCATCGACTGACTCGGCACTGCAGAGGATAAGCCAGTGCGATCTGATCATCGACGCGACGGCAGACGCGCAAACTTTCAACCTTTGCGGCGCGGTGGCATCTGCCGAACGGAAGCCGCTTATTTGGGCTGAGGTATTTGCCGGCGGTATTGGCGGCATGATCGCGCGCTCGCGCCCGGATCTCGATCCTCCGCCGCACGCCGCGCGGCGACAGATACTGCGTTGGTGTGAAGACAATGGCATTCCCTGGTCCGGTGGCGATGGCGAGCAATACAGCCTGCAGATCGATGCCGAAAATCCACCGCTTATCGCCGACGACGCGGATGTCTCAGTCATCGCAGCTCATGCCGGACGCTTAGCGATCGATCTGCTCAAAGGTGGCGCGACCACTTTTCCGAATTCGGCCTATGCAATCGGGATGGCGCGTAAGTGGATCTTCGCAGCAGCATTCGACACTTATCCGATCGACCTTGTGCCCGAGGGGCAATGGGGTCCGGACGCCGATGAGAATGCGCGAGATGAGTTGGGCGGTCTGCTGCGCGAGTTTTTCCCCAAGGCCGAGGAGGCCGAGGATGAAGGTTGAGTTCACGCAGCCGCTCCGCGCACGCATGCGCCAGGCGCTGGCCAAGGCGCGACGGCGCGAGATCGGCGGTGTCCTCATGGCCGAACAGGTGGAGGCCGGCTATTTCAGGCTCGCCGACTTTACGATCGATGAAGTGACGGGCGGCGCCGCTCATTTCGTGCGATCGGTTGAACATCACCGCCACGCGCTTGACCGCTTCTACGAGGAAACCGCGTCGGATTTCGCGCGGTTCAACTATCTCGGCGAATGGCATTCGCACCCAAACCATTTACCCATTCCGAGCGCCACCGACCTCGCATCGATGCAAGATCTTGTCGAGGGGGAGCCCGATATCCCCTTCGCCATGCTGCTGATCGTGCGCACGGCTTGGTGGCGGCGGCTGTTATTGTCGGCGACGCTGTTCCAGCGCGGCGCGCCGCCAGAGCCGATCGAGATCATCGACAGCGCACAGGGGAACCAGACGTGAAAAAGCATTTCGACTATTTCATTCGCTCCTGGATCGATTTCATCTTCCTGCGCCCGCTGCCGGGCATGCGGCTCATCAAATGGGGCGTGACGCTGATCCTCTCGACCTTTGTCGGGTTCGCGCTGACGGTTGGCATCCCGACCGAGAACGGCCGGATCGATGTGTCCTTCGATTCCGGTGCCGGCATACCGGCCTTTGTTTTGGCGCTCGTCCTCACTTTCGCCTCCCTAATGATCATCGGTGGAGCACTATGGCTGTTTGTCGATCTGCGACGCGAGAGCCGCAAGCAAGTGCTGGCGATAGAGCTGCGAGGGCTACGGGACATCAGTGGACAACCGCTTATCTCCGCGCTCCCGACGGGGATTATGGACCGGCGTGTCTCACTCCTACTCGATATCCGGCAGGGTGCGGACGGCGTTTTGCTTTCGCCCGAGCAGGCGTTGGCCAAGCTCGAGAGCCTACCGCACATGATCCATCAGTACTCTACAGGCCGGGAGCGTCGCGACCTCACGATCTTTGCCGGCGGCATAGCCGCGGTGCCGTTCGCCTTTCTGATGGGGGTTCTTCTAGATGATGAGGGCCGTGTGACGCTGCTGGACTGGGATCGGGCCCAAGAGTGCTGGCGCGGTCTCGACGAACCAGATGACGGCGAGCGATTGGTGCTGAGCGGGCTCGAGACGGTCGGTGATGCCAGCGAAGTTGTGGTCGCGGTCTCGGTGTCTTACCCGGAAGATCGGGCTGCTATCGCACATCGCTTCTCAGGCCTGCCGGTCATTCGGCTAGGGCTACTTGCTCCAACAATCGATCATCATTGGTCAGCGGCGAAACAGGCGGCATGGGCGCAGCAATTCTTCGACTTGGCGCGCCAGCTTTGTGCGACCAATGTCCGGCAAGTTCACCTTGTGCTTGTTGCGCCGACCAGCGTGGTGATCAGCTTCGGCCGCAGCTACGACAAGCGCAATCTGCCGGCACTCGCTGTCTATCAATATGAGAATGGATCGCCAGCGACCTACCCATGGGGTATCAAGATGCCAGTCGCGAACGCGCCAGGCGCAACGCTTGTTCGCTCATGAATTTGAAACCTTCGGCTCATCGAGTGCCACAAGGGCGAAACAGGAAGATGGTGTAGAGTAGCGAATTGGACGTCCGCTTTCGGGCAGAGTCGAGGGGCCCTTGGACGNTTGGGCCGGTAGCCGACGGCCAGTTTTGGTAGACTCACATTAGAAGCGGACAGTCATGGATCGATAGAGCAGCTGCCGCATAATCAGTGGGTGTTAGCCCGCCTTATTCATGAGCCTTCCTGTCAGGGCGTTG
>NZ_NOXT01000093.1 GCF_002251755.1 Sandarakinorhabdus cyanobacteriorum | reverse complement strand
CAACCCGAAATCACCCGGCCGGTGAATAATCCGGGATAGGCGCGATTACTAAAGCATGAGGCGGTGTCTGCTAGAATCTATCCAGTTCACGGATCGTCGCCAGCAGCGCCCGCTTTTCCGCCGAGCGCGCGCCGTGCTTCCACGCATTGCGATTGCCGATCGGTGGGCCGGGATTAGTCCTGCCGTGCATTCGACATCGCCGCCGGCCTGATACCGCCGGGGCCTGGCATAATGTCCCCGCCAGCGTCTTGGCCTGGCAGCGCGGTGCCTGCGTCAAGATCGCCGGTTGGATCGTGTCCCACGGCGTGGTGTAGCTTATTGGAGCTCCCGCCGATTTCGGCATCAGTCTGAGCCGATCATGCGCCGGGTACAGCCGAGAGCATGACGATTGGATTGTCGCTCACCGGCGCCATCGTTTCAAGTGTCATGTAGCGTGCGCGCTGGACGGCCCATTCATCGGACTGTTCCATGAGGATGGCTCCGATCAGGCGAGTGATGGCCGCTTCGTTGGGGAAGATGCCGACGACCTCGGTGCGGCGTTTGATCTCGCCATTGAGGCGTTCGATGGGATTCGTGCTGTGTAACTTGGCCCGATGTTCCTTGGGGAACGTCATGTAGGCCAGCACATCAGGCTCGGCATCGTCCATCAAAGCGGCGAGCTTTGGCAGTTTTGGGCGCATCTGGTCGGCAACGGAGCGCCATTGCTGACTGGCCGCCTCGGGCGTTTCCTGTGCGAAGGCGGTGCCGATGAACGCGGACACGACGCGCCGACCGCTTTTGCCGGCATGGGCCAGCGCATTGCGCATGAAGTGGACACGGCAGCGTTGCCATGTCGCACACAGCAGCTTGGAGACAGCCGCCTTGATACCTTCGTGCGCATCGGAGATCACCAGCTTGACCGTAAGCGGTGGCTGGGCACCGCGGTTTCTGGGTTTGGCTGATTGTGGCACGCGCCTCGTCTGATGTGACGGAGTGCGCGATGTATGAAGCTACAACCGGAGCTATCGATGTATTCTACGAGCCGTGCGTGGCCGATGGAGGTTTTGCCTGGGCCAACGGGTCGTCGTCGCTGGCCTGACGATCTGAAGGCGCGGATTGTGGCGGAGACGCTGCAGCCTGGCGCCAGGGTGAACGAGGTGGCGGCGCGCTATGGATTGCTGCCCAACCATATTTCGGTCTGGCGCTCGCTGGCTCGTAGAGGTGAGCTGGCTCTCGCCGATCGGGACCTGCCGGCCTTTGTGCCGATCTCCGTGCAGTCCGACGCAGCGTCGAACGATGAGTGTCACCGCGGCGGGGCAGCGGAGCTGCGTATCTGCGTCGGCGATGTGACCCTGCATGTGCCCGCCGGCTTTCCGGCGCGGGAGGCTGCTGCTCTTGTCGCTGCATTACGGGCGAGCGCGTGACGCCTTTGGAAGACCCCGGGCTGCGGATCATGGTTGCCACCCGGCCGGTGGATTTCCGCCGCGGCCACGATGGCCTTGCCGCTTACGCACAGATGGCGCTGGGCTTTGCCCCAACCCAAGGCCTGGTCCTGGTCTTTCGTGCTCGCCGCAGTGACCGGCTGAAGATCCTCTACTGGGACAGCAACGGCATCGTGATGAGCTACAAGCGTCTGGAAGCAGGCACCTTCACCTGGCCCAGGCCGGGTGATGCCGTGATGGCGCTCACGAAGTTGCAGTTCCAGGCCCTGTTTGCCGGCCTCGACTGGCGCCGGATTGCAGTGCCAACCACTTGCCTGCCACGTGCGGCAGAGTGACTCCATCAGTCTGATATTACTGTCATTTATTAGTGCTTTGCGCTATGAGCGACTATGTCTGCAGACAGCGCCTCGCCGGTCGATCTGGACGCCTTGCCGCCGGCCGCGCGGCAGGTGATCGCTGACCTTCAGGCTCAACTGACTGCCCGTGACGTGAAGGTTGCCGAGCTGACCGAGCTCACTGCCGCACAGGAAGTTGTAATCGCAGAGCTGAAGCATCTGACCGCTCGGCAGGAGCATCTGATCGCCGAGCTGCGCCATGCGCGCTTTGGTAAAAAGTCCGAGAAGCTCAGCGAAGACGAACGGCAACTGGCGTTCGAAGACCTGGAGATCGCCGCGGCTGAGACCCAGGAAGCCATCGACCAGCTGCCAGCGCCAGACGGCAAGCCCCGGCGCAAGCGCGCCAAGCGCAACCGCGGCAACCTTCCGGCACACCTGCCGCGCATCGAACAGGTGATTGAACCCGATAGCATGGTCTGCACCTGCGGCTGCACCACGCTTGTGACCATCGGCGAAGACCGCAGCGAACGGCTCGATGTCATTCCGGCCCAGTTCCGGGTCATCGTCACAGTTCGGCCGCGTTATGCCTGCACCCGCTGCGACGCCGGTGTCCTCCAGGCGCCAGCACCGCCCCACCTCATCGAAGGCGGCCTGCCGACCGAAGCGCTGATGGCCCATGTCGCTGTCGCAAAATTTTGCGATCACTTGCCGCTCTACCGGCAAAGCCAGATCTTCGCCCGGGCCGGCATCGATCTCGACCGCTCGACGCTGGCGTCGTGGTGCGGGGTCACTTCGCATCACCTCACCATGATCGTCGATCGCATGCTGGCCCATAGCAAGAGGGCGCTGCGGCTGTTCATGGATGAGACCAGAGCGCCGGTCCTCGCGCCGGGAACGGGCAAGACCAAGACCGGATATCTGTGGGCGCTCACCCGTGATGACCGCGGTTGGGGCGGCAATGATCCGCCCATTGTCGTGTTTACCTATGGCGACAGTCGCGAAGGCCGCCATGCCATGGCGATCCTGCAGGGCTTTGATGGCACGCTGCAGGTGGATGGCTATGCCGGTTACGAAGCACTGACCCGCGCCACGCGCACCGGCGGCAAGCCCTTGCTGCTGGCCTATTGCTGGGCCCATGCCCGCCGCAAGCTACGCGAGATTTATGATCGTGACGCGTCGCCCGTCGCTGGTGAAGGCTTGCGCCGCATTGCCGAGCTTTATGCCATCGAGGCCGAGATCCGGGGCAAGTCACCCGAACAGCGTCTGGCTGTCCGCCAGGAACGCAGTGCACCATTGGTCGCGGCGTTCCGGGAGTGGCTAACGCATAAGTGCACCCAGATCTCGCCCAGGTCCCGGCTCGGCGAGAAGCTGGGCTACATCCACCGTCATTGGGCAGGGCTCGTGCGCTATCTCGACGACGGTCGGCTCGAGATGGACACCAATCCGGTCGAAAATCGCATCAGACCCCAGGCCCTGACGCGCAAAAACGCCCTGTTCGCCGGTCACGATGAAGGTGGGCGCACCTGGGCGCGCATCGCGTCGGTGATCGAGACCTGCAAACTCAACGGCGTCGAGCCCTACGCCTACCTGCGCGACACGCTCACCGCTATCGCCAACGGCCACCCCGCCGCCCGCATCGATGAACTCTTGCCGTGGAATTACCCCAAAAAGTCAAGCTGACCGCCACAACGGGGACCAGCCACCGCTTACGCTTGACCCCGCGCAGGCCCCGGCGCGTCAGCTTGCGCAGGAACGCAGTCCAGAACGGTTCTGCCTCCGAAGGGCCGATGTCCATGCCCAGCACCTCGCGGCGTCCATCGCTGTTGACGCCCACCGCGATGATCACTGCGACCGAGACGATCCGGCCATTCTGGCGGACTTTGACATAAGTGGCATCGATCCAAAGGTACGGCCAGTCGCCTTCGATCGGGCGGTCG
>NZ_NOXT01000113.1 GCF_002251755.1 Sandarakinorhabdus cyanobacteriorum | reverse complement strand
AGCGCCGTTGCAAGGCCGAGTTTTTCAACACAATCGGGGCGCATGCAGCCATCTCTCTTGTAAGCGCACTTGAAATCGAACGGGTGCAGGGGCCGCGCCCCTGCACACGTCACCCCGGACTTGATCCGGGGCGGAGGCCTTCTTGTTCTTTTGAAACGCCCCGCCTCGCCCCCTCCGTCACGCTTGGCGTGCCACCTCTCCCGGAGGGGGAGGATTGGTTGGGTGCCGTTTGCGCTTGGGATGCACCACCGGGTTGACGTGGCCGATCAGCATCAGGATCAGGCCGATCGCTGGCGGCGCAGCCACATGACCTGGACGCCATAGCCGAGCACAAACAGCCCAAGAAAGGCCAGGTGGAACCCGCGCAGCAGCGGATCGTCAAAGCGGTCGACCACCGGATCGCCAACCGGCAGGCGGCGCAGGCCGTCGGTGATGGCCGGGATCATGTGGAACAACAGGGTCGATGAAAAACACAGCGTCTGGAGATAGGGGATGAGCCCGCCCAGGAACCGGAGCTGCGGCACGATGAAGCCGCCGGCCAGGGCCAGCAGGGTCAGCACGCCGAGGGCGTGGGCGGGACCGAAGCCGGTCCCTTGATTGAAGATCATCAGTGACGTGGCGGCGGCGAGCAGCGTGCAGGCGATGTAGAGCTGGCCCGAGCGCTGCCCGGGCGTGATCAATTTGTGGACAACGAGCGCATAGATCCCGGCGAGGATCGCGATGATGGCGATACCGGTGTGGAACCAGCCAAGCGGCGTGATTGTCGGCATGTGTGCACCCCCCGTGCCTGTAGCCCGCCGATCGGGCCGAACCGGCATTGGTTATGTATGCGCGACTTGTCTGCAGGCCGCAACTGGGCCGGGCCTGGCCAGTTGGGGGCAGTTTGCTTTTCTGAAGTTCCAGTTCAGTTCGCCCCTCCACCGCCTACGGCGGTCCCCCTCCCCAAACAAGTTTGGGGAGGATCGGCTCAATGCAGTTTCAGCTTGGGGCGGACGACCTGGTTCACGTGGCCCATCAGGATCAGGAACAGGCCCTTGATCCAGCCGTGGATGGCGATGAGATGGAGGCGGTAGAGGGAGGTGTAGACGAAGCGGGCGAGGCGGCCTTCGATGGCCATCTTGCCGCCGACGAGATTGCCCATCAGGCTGCCGACGGTGGAATAGCGCGCCAGGTTCACCAAGGCGCCCTTGTCCTGATAGACGAAGGGGATGAGGGATTTGCCGGCGATCAGCGCCTTGATGTTGCGGAACACGGTGTCGGCCATCTGGTGGGCGGCCTGGGCGCGCGGCGGGATCGGGCGGGTGTGGCCGGGGGGCGTGTAGCTGGCGCAATCGCCGATGGCGAAGATGGCATCATCAAGCGTGGTCTGCAGCGTGTCTTTCACCAGCAGCTGGTTGCCGCGGGTGGTTTCGAGGCCGCCGATGCCATTGAGGAAGTCGGCGCCCTTCACCCCCGCGGCCCAGACGCGGATATCGGCGGGGATCATCGTGCCATCCTTGACATGGATGGCATCAGGGGTGGCGGCGACGACCTGGGTGTTGGGGCGCACCGAGACGCCGAGATTTTCCAGCTCGCTGTGGGCGGCGGCGGCGAGCTTTTCCGGCAGCATGGGCAGGATGCGCGGGCCGGCTTCGAGCAGGGTGACGGTGAGGCGCTTCCTGTCAAACACTTCAAGGCCATAGAAGCCGAGCGCATCGGCGGCGGAATAAAGTTCGGCGGCCAGTTCGACGCCGGTGGCGCCGCCGCCGACGATCACCACCTTGACCGTGGCATCGCTGGCCGGATCGGCGACCATCTGGCGCGACACGCGCAGGCACTGGTTCAAGAGTTTGCGGCGGAAGCGATCAGCATCCGGGCGGCTTTCCAGCGCCAGGCAATGATCCTTGACGCCGGGGATGCCGAAATCATTGGAGATGCTGCCCACCGCGATGACGAGATAATCATAGCGGATGCGGTGGCGGCCGATCACCTCGCTGCCGTCTTCATCGCGGATGGGGGCGATGATGATCTCTTTGGCGTCACGGTCGATGGCTTCCAGCGCGCCATCGAAATAGCGATAGCCCCAGCGATAGGCGTGGCCGCGATAGCCGACCTCATCCAGATTGGCATCCAGGCTGCCGGCGGCCACTTCGTGCAGCAGCGGCTTCCAGATGTGGGTGGGGTTGCGATCGACCAGGATGATATCGAAATCCTGGCGCGGGAAATGCGCGCCGAGCTTGGTGACAAGCTCCAGCCCGCCGGCGCCGCCGCCGACGACGACGATCTGGGTTTTCTTTCCGTCTGCCCGTGTGCGCGGCATGTTGGTTGCGCCCAGCCTCACTCTGCCCGTGATGACCCCCTTTAACGTGCGGGGCGCAATTGCCAAATATGTTTGTGCCGGATTGACAGATGGTTGGCGGCTTCCCACTGTGTTATTATCATAATACGCAAAGGGTCGCCCTGATGACAGACAAGCAGATGTTGGCGCTGGCCATTGGCACCATACTGGCACTGGTGCTGAATTTCCTGCCGACGGCCATCGCCTATGCCCGCCGCCATCCCGAACGGGCGCTGCTGGCACGGATCAACATCCTGTCGATCCTGTCGTTCCTGCTGTGGCTGGCGTTGATGGCCTGGGCGGTGGGCGGTGCGCGCAACGATGCGGTGATCAACCGGTTCGTGCACAACAAGGCGCAGCGGCCACTGCTGATCGGTGTGCTGGTGCTGCTGGTGGGCGGCGGCCTGGCGCTGACCCTGACCAGCCTGGGCCAATTGCCGCGCCTGCCCCATTGAGCCCCCTGCCCCGGCTTGACGCCGTGCCGGGCCTGGGGCCTGGTGCGCGCCGGGGAGAGCGCGATGCTGAATTTGTTGCTGGGCATGCTGGGGCTGGCGGCGCTGGCCAATGCGGTGGTGCTGCTGCGCGCCGCCGCGCGCCAGCGGGCGCGGCCCGGGGTGGAGGCGACGGCGCTGGGCGCCGTGGTGAATTTCCTCGACACGCTGGGCATCGGTTCGATGGCGCCGACCATGGCCTGGTTCAAGTTCCGGCGCATGGTGCCCGATCATCTGATCCCGCAGACGATGATCGCCGGCCTGACCCTGCCGACCATGGTGGAATCGGTGATCTTCCTGATCCTGCTGGGGGTGAATGTTGATCCGTTGCTGTTGCTGGGCAGCGTGGTGACGTTGCTGGCCGGCGGCCTGGTGGGCGTGCGGCTGGTGAGCCGGGCACGGCCCTGGGTGGTGCAGGCCTGGGTGGCGGTGGCGCTGCTGCTGGCGGCCTTGTTCTATATCCTGTCGATCCTGGATCTGATGCCGGCGGGCGGCACCGCCAACGCCTTGTCGCCCGGCCTGACGGCGGTGGCGATTGCCGCCAGTTTCGGCTTTGGCGTGCTGCTGAATTTCGGCGTGGGCAATTATGCGCCGACGCTGGCGCTGCTGTCGCTGATGGGGCTGGATCCCAGGCTGTGCTTTCCGATCATGGCGACCGGCGCGTCGGTGGCCGGCACGGTGATGAGCGCATCGCATCTGACCGCCGACCGGGTGGATGTGCGCATTCCGCTGGCGATGGTGCTGGGCGGGATTCCGGCGGTGCTGGTGGCGGCGCTGGTGGTGAAATCGCTGCCGCTGACGGCGCTGAAATGGATGGTGAGCCTGGTCATCCTCTACACCGCGGTGGTGATGCTGCGCGGTGCGCTCAGGGCGCGCGCGCAAGCCGCATGACAAAGGCCGCCGCTGCGGCTATGGGGCGCGTCCATGAGCATCACCCCCGACATCGTCGCCGCCCATGGTTTCACGCCCGAGGAGTATGACCGGGTGCTCGCCGCCATGGGGCGGGAGCCGAACCTGTTGGAACTCGGCATTTTTTCGGTGATGTGGTCGGAGCATTGCTCCTACAAGTCGAGCCGGCTGCACCTGGCCAAGCTGCCGCCCAAGGCCCCCTGGGTGATTCAGGGGCCGGGTGAAAATGCCGGCGTGATCGACATTGGCGACGGCGATGCCGCCATCTTCAAGATGGAGAGCCACAACCACCCGAGCTATATCGAGCCCTATCAGGGCGCCGCCACCGGGGTGGGCGGCATCCTGCGCGATGTGTTCACCATGGGCGCCCGCCCCGTCGCCAACATGAATGCGCTGCGCTTTGGCGAGATTGATGCGCCCAAGATGCGCCATCTGGTGAAGGGCGTGGTGGCCGGCATTGGCGGTTACGGCAATTGCGTCGGCGTGCCGACCGTGGGCGGCGAGACGATTTTCCACAAGAGCTACAACGGCAACATCATCGTCAATGCGATGACGGTGGGCTTGGCGCGGGCCGACAAGATTTTCTATTCCGCCGCCGCCGGCGTGGGCAATCCGGTCGTCTATGTCGGTTCGAAGACCGGGCGCGACGGCATCCACGGCGCCACCATGGCCAGCGCCGAATTTGACGAGAACAGCGAGGAAAAGCGCCCGACCGTGCAGGTGGGCGACCCGTTCACCGAAAAGCTGCTGATCGAAGCCTGCCTGGAGCTGATGGCATCGGACGCGATTGTCGCCATCCAGGATATGGGCGCGGCCGGCCTCACCAGCTCGTCGGTGGAAATGGCCAGCAAGGGCGGGGTGGGCATCCGCCTCGATCTCGACAAGGTGCCGTGCCGCGAAGCCGGCATGACGCCGTATGAAATGATGCTGTCGGAATCCCAGGAGCGGATGCTGATGGTGCTGAAGCCGGGCCGCGAGGCCTTTGCCGAAGCCATTTTCCGCAAGTGGCAACTGGATTTCGCCGTGATCGGCGAGGTGGTGCACGGCGGCGACCTGACCATGACCTTCCACGGCCACGAGGTTGGCCGCATCCCGCTGGAACCGCTGGCCGACGCCGCGCCAAAATATGACCGGCCGCATGTGCCGACGCCGAAGCGTGAGCCCCTGGCCGATGTGCCGGCGAGCGCCAGCATCGCGGCGGATCTGAAGACGCTGATGGCCAGCGTGGACCTGTGCTCGCGCCGCTGGATCTGGGAACAATATGACCACATGGTCGGCGCCGACACGCTGCAGCGCCCCGGCGGCGATGCCGCGGTGGTGCGCGTGCACGGCACAAGAAAGGCGCTGGCCATCGCCACCGATTGCACGCCGCGCTACTGCTATGCCGATCCGCATGAAGGCGGCCGCCAAGCCGTGGCGGAGACCTGGCGCAACATCATCGCCGTGGGCGGCAAGCCGCTGGCGATCACCAACTGCCTCAACTTTGCCTCCCCGCAGAACCCGGTGATCATGGGGCAATTGGTTGGCTGCATCGAGGGGATGGCCGAAGCCTGCCGGGCACTGGATTACCCGGTCGTGTCGGGCAATGTCTCCCTCTACAACGAGAGCAAGGCGACGGGCGGTGGCAACGCCATCCTGCCCACCCCGGCCATCGGCGGCGTCGGCCTGCTCGCCGATTATGCCAAGCAGATGGATCTGGCCTTCAAGGCGGCGGGCGAGGCGATCTGGCTGATCGGCGGGGATGGCACGCATCTGGGCCAGTCGCTGTGGCTGCGCGAATGCCATGGCCGCGAGGAAGGCCCGCCGCCGCCGGTCAATCTGGTGGCCGAACGCGCCCATGGCGAGGCGGTGGCCGGCCTGATCGCGGCCGGCACGGTGACGGCGGTGCATGATCTGTCGGATGGCGGCCTGGTGGTGGCGCTGGCCGAAATGGCGCTGGCCAGCGGGCTGGGCGCGGTGGTGGACGGCAGACTGGACGCCGCAACCGCCTTTGGCGAAGACCAGGGCCGCTATCTGGTGACGGCGCCGGCCGGCGTGGACATTCCGGGCGCGACCCGCATCGGCACGGTGGGCGGTGATGCGCTGGTGCTGAACGGCGAGACGGTGGCGCTGGCCGAGCTCAAGCGGCTGCACGAGGATGCGCTGCCGGCGATGATCCGGGGATAAGCGCCGCCCCTTGAATCGCGCCCGGCAAGGGCCAGATTCAAGGGCATGACCCTGGCCATCCCCCTGCCCCGCACCGATGCCGCCGCCGCCCGCGCGCGGATCGAGCGGCTGGAATTTCTGCTGGAAGGCGCCATCCGCATTCCCGGCCTGTCGCGCCGCATCGGGCTGGACGCGCTGATCGGCCTGGTGCCGGGCGTGGGCGATGCCACCACTGCGCTGATGGGCCTGTATCTGGTGTGGGAGGCGCGCAACCTGGGCGCGTCGCGCTGGCTGCAGTTGCGCATGCTGGCCAATGTCGGGCTGGATACAGCGATCGGCAGCGTGCCGCTGGCCGGTGATGTGTTTGACCTGTTCTTCCGGTCGAACAGCCGCAATCTCAAGCTGTTGCGCCGGATCAGCGCGCCTTGAACCGCACCAGGATCGTGGCGGCGATGGCCAGCAACAGGATGGCGCTGGCTTCGAAGATGATCGATTGCGGCGCCATTTCCTTGCCCTGCAGCACGATCAGCCGGGCCAGCGCGGTGATGGCGATGAAGATCGGATAGACCACGGGCACCGCGGCATTGGCATAGAAGGCGGCGACCATGCCGATCACCTCGGTATAGAGGAACATCAGCAATATATCAGCGAGGTTGATGTTCTGCGCCTGCCAGACGCGCAGCAGTTCCAGCGCGACCGCCCCCAGCGTCATCAGCGCGATCAGGAACAACAGGCCGCGTTCGATCCAGCCGAAGGTGACCAGCGCGCGGGCGCGGTCGGCGGGGCTGAGGCCTTCGTGGGCGGGATCATCCATGGCGGGAGTGTAACGGCTGCCTGGGGACGGCGCCAGTGCGGCTCAGGCGAAGTCCAGGCCGATATCGGCGGCCGGTGCGCTCTGGGTGATGCGGCCGACGCTGACATAGGTGACGCCGGTTTCGGCTATGGCGCGGATGCTGTCGAGGCGGACGCCGCCCGAGGCTTCGGTGGGCACGCGACCGGCAACCAGCGCGACGGCCTGTTTCAGCGTCGGCACATCCATGTTGTCGAGCAGCAGCCGGTCGGCCCCGGCGGCGAGCGCCGGTTCGATCTGGTCGATGCGGTCAACCTCGACAACGATGCCGGTGAGGCCAGCGGCCTTGGCGGCGCGCACGGCTGGCTCCACCCCGCCGGCGACCGCGATGTGATTGTCCTTGATCATCACCCCGTCATCCAGCCGCATGCGGTGGTTGGTGGCGCCGCCCATGCGCGTGGCATATTTTTCGAGGGTTCTGAGGCCGGGCAGGGTCTTGCGGGTATCGAGCAGGATGGCGCCGGTGCCGGCGATGGCATCCACATAGGCCCGCGTGAGTGTGGCGATGCCGGTCAGGTGCTGCACCGTGTTGAGCGCCGAGCGTTCGGCGGTGAGCAGGGCGCGGGCGTTGCCGCTGATGCGCATCAGGGCGGTGCCGGCGGGCACGCTCTGGCCATCCTGGGCCAGCATCTCGATCCGGCAATCGCGATCAAGATCGCGGAAAAACGCCTCGGCCAGCGGCAGCCCGGCCAGCGTCACATCATCCCGGCTGGCCATCACGGCCGACAGCCGGGCATCGGCCGGAATGACGGCGGCCGAGGTGATGTCGCCGCCGGCCCCCATGTCTTCGCGCAGCGTGGCGGCGATGAAGAAGGCGAGATCCATCCCCTCCAGCATCAGGCCGACATTTCCAGCATGCGGTCGAGGCTGCGCTTGGCGGCGAGGCGGATATCCTCGGGCACTTCGACCACCGGCGACAGATCGCGCAGGCACAGATGGAGTTTTTCCAGCGTGTTCAACGCCATATAGGGGCACATGTTGCAGCCGCAATTGCCGTCTGCCCCTGGCGCGCCGATGAACAATTTGTCGGGCGCGGCCTTTTGCATCTGGTGGATGATGTGCGGTTCGGTGGCGACCAGCATGACGGGGTCGGTGCGCTCGCTGGCCTGTTTGAGGATGCCGCTGGTGGCGCCGATATAATCGGCCAGCTCCAATATGGCGGCCGGGCATTCCGGGTGGGCCAGAACGGGCGCATCCGGATATTGCGCCTTCAGCTTCAACAGTTCGGTGACCGAGAAACGTTCGTGGACGATGCAGCTGCCATCCCACAACAGCATTTCGCGGCCGGTGCGGCGGCTGAGCCAGGCACCCAGATGCTTGTCGGGCGCGAACAGGATTTTCTGATCCTTGGGGATCTGCGCGATGATGCGTTCGGCCGAGCTGGAGGTGACGATGATGTCGCTCTCCGCCTTCACCGCGGCCGAGCAGTTGATGTAGGTGAGCGCCAGATGATCCGGGTGGGCGCGGCGGAAACGGGCGAACTCGGCCGGCGGGGCCGAATCCTCCAGGGAGCAGCCGGCCTTGAGATCGGGCAGGATCACGGTCTTTTGCGGGGAGAGGATCTTGGCGACTTCGGCCATGAACTTCACGCCGCAAAAGGCGATCACATCCGCATCGGTGTTGGCGGCCTTGCGCGACAGGTCGAGGCTGTCACCAACGAAATCGGCAATGTCCTGGATTTCGGGGGCCTGATAATAATGGGCGAGGATGACGGCGTTGCGCTCCCGCTTCAGCCGCTGGATTTCGGCCTTCACATCCACAGCCGGGCCGCCGCCCAGCAGGTTCAAGCGCGCGTCCATCAGGCGATACTCCACACGTCGTCAGCGCGGGCCACCAGGCCGCGCCGTTCCAGATCGATGAGATGGGCGAGCACGCTGCGCGCCGCGGCGGGGTGCAGGCGCTTGTCCACCTGGGCATACATGGCAGCCACCATGGCGGGGATGGTGGTGAGCCCTTCGCCGATGGCGCGGATCACCTGATTCTCGCGCTGGCGGCGGTGGGCGAGGAGATGGCGAACGAAACGCTGCGGCTCGGTCACCGGCTCGCCATGGGTGGGGTGATAGACGGCATCATCCCGATCGAGCAGCTTCTGCAGGCTGGCCATGTAATCCGCCATGTCACCATCGGGCGGGGCGACCACGGTGGTGGACCAGCCCATGACATGATCGCCGGTGAACAGCGCCTTTTCCTGCGGCAGTGCAAAGCAGAGATGGTTGCTGGTGTGGCCCGGCGTGTGGACGGCGGTGAGCGTCCAACCCGGGCCATGGATGGAATCGCCATCGGCCAGCACGGAATCGGGGGCATAGCTTGGATCGAACCCGGCATCGGCGCGCGGGCCATCATCACTCAGCACCAGCGGCGCGCAGCCGACCACCAAGGCGCCGGTCGCGGCCTTCAGCGCCACGGCGGCGGGCGAATGATCCATGTGGGTGTGGGTGATGACGATGTGGCTGACGGTTTCGCCGGCCAGCGCATCGGTGAGGGCGCGCAGGTGCGCCGGATCATCGGGGCCGGGATCGATCACCGCCAGCGCGCTGCCGGGGGTGCCGACCACGAAGGTGCCGGTGCCGGTGAAGGTGAAGGGCGACGGGTTCTTCGCCAGCAGCCGGCGCACCAGCGGCGAGCGCGGCTGCAGATGGCCATAGGCGGCGCTGTCGGGGTGGCTGGCCAGATCCATGGCCCCCATGTGGCAGCGGGGCGAGCGGATTGAAAGAGGCGATAAGCAACAACCCGGCTTGGCAAGGCCGCGCCAATGCCGCATCCCAACGGCAAATGGAGGCAAGCGATGCAATTTGATGTGGTGATCGTTGGCGGCGGCCATGGCGGCGCGGCCCAGGCGGCGCAGCTGCGCCAGCGCGGTTTCGCCGGCAGCATCGCCATCCTCACCGCCGAACCGGAACTGCCTTATGAGCGTCCGCCGCTGTCAAAGGAATATCTGGCAGGAGAGAAGGATTTCGCGCGCATGTTGCTGCGCCCGCCGGCCTTCTGGGCGGAGCGCCAGGTCGAGATCCTGACGGGCACGCGGGTGACGGCGGTGGATGCGGCGGCGCACCGGCTGGAAACGAGCGCAGGGCCGATCGCCTATGGCCAGCTGGTGTGGGCCGGTGGCGGCGATGCAAGGCGGCTGAATTGTGCGGGCCATGATCTGGCCGACATCCACGCCATCCGCACCCGTGCCGATGTGGACGCGCTGATCGCCGCCCTGGGGGAACCCCGTAATGTCATCGTCATCGGCGGTGGTTACATCGGCCTCGAATCGGCTGCGGTGCTGACCAAGCTTGGCCATCACGTCACCCTGTTCGAAGCGCTCGACCGTGTGCTGGCCCGCGTCGCCGGCCCCGACCTGTCCCGCTTCTATGAGGCCGAGCATCGCGCCCATGGTGTGGTGATAGAAACCGGTGCGCACGTGACGGAAATCACCGGCGCCAATGGCCGGGTGGCGGGCGTTCGCCTGGCCGACGGCCGGCACTTTGCCGCCGATCTGGTGATCGTGGGCATCGGCATCGTGCCCGCGGTGCAGCCGCTGCTGGAGGCCGGCGCAAAAGGCGGAAACGGGGTGTGGGTGGATGACCATTGCCGCACCAGCCTGCCCGACATCTTTGCCATTGGTGATTGCGCTTGCCACGCCAACCCGTTTGCCGGCGGGGCCGAAATCCGGCTGGAATCGGTGCAGAACGCCGCCGACATGGCGATCACCGTGGCGCGGGCCATCACCGGCGATCCCGCCCCCTATCGCGCGGTGCCGTGGTTCTGGTCCAACCAATATGACTTGCGGCTGCAGACGATGGGGCTGAGCCTTGGCCATGATCAAACGGTGCTGCGCGGCGATCCGGCGACACGCAGCTTCAGCCTTGTCTATCTGAAGCAGGGCAAGGTGATCGCGCTGGACTGCGTGAACGCAGCGCGCGACTATGTGCAGGGCAAGGCGCTGGTGGAACAGGGCGTTGTGGTGCCGGTGGACGCATTGGCGGACGCGGCCACACCGCTGAAGGCGCATCATCCGGCCTGATGCAGCGGTTTTCAGGGGGGCAGACATGGACGTGACACGGCGGAACTGGCTGGGGCTGGCAGGAACAGCGGCGGCCTCTGCACCGGCCCGCGCCATCACCATCCAGCCGATGGTGGCCGATCCCACCGGCTTTGCGCCGGCGCCGGGGGTGGCGCATCTCAAATATAATGAAAACCCGCTCGGCCCGCCGGCATCGGCGATCCAGGCCATGGCCGATCTGGCCCGCAGCGCCTGGTATTATGCCGATGATGCCGAGGAGCGGTTGAAGGCGAAGATCGGCCAACGCCTGGGCGTGCCGGCCGCGCAGGTGGTGCTGGGCCACGGCAGTTCCGAACTGATCACCAGCGCGGCGCTGGCCTGGGGGCGGCGCGGCACCATCCTGGTGCCGGCGCTGCAGTTTGACGAGCCTTTGCTCTATCCGATGGCGCAGGGCCTGAACTATCGCCGCGTGGCGATGGCGCCCGACATGGGGAT
The DNA here is from genome assembly GCF_002251755.1 of Sandarakinorhabdus cyanobacteriorum. Classification (GTDB taxonomy): domain Bacteria; phylum Pseudomonadota; class Alphaproteobacteria; order Sphingomonadales; family Sphingomonadaceae; genus Sandarakinorhabdus; species Sandarakinorhabdus cyanobacteriorum. The sequence continues at coordinate 78,468 of NZ_NOXT01000113.1, read as the reverse complement.
CGATCTCGATGCGCTGGCCCGCGCCGCCGCCCTGCCCGGCGTTGCCATGGTCTATCTGTGCAACCCCAACAACCCCACTGGCATGGTGCTGCCGCCGGCCCAACTGGCCGCCTTTGCCAAGGCGCTGCCGGCGCATGTCACCCTGCTGGTCGATGAAGCCTATATGGAATTGGCCGACAATCCGGCCGCCACCACGATGCTGCCGCTGGTGGCCAATGGTGCCAACATCATCATCACCCGCACCTTTTCGAAATTGTTCGGCATGGCCGGCCTGCGCATCGGCTATGCCGTCGCCTCCCCCGAAAATGCTGCCGAGCTGAAGCGCCACCGGCTGACCATCAGCCTGAATGCGCCGGGCCTCGCCGCAGCGCTGGCGGCCTGGGATGATGGCGCGTTCCAGCAGCAGAGCCGGGCATCGATCATCGCCGCGCGCCGGGTGCTGCAGGCCGCTGTCGCCAAGGCGGGCACGGTGGCCCTGCCCAGCCAGACCAACTTCCTGTTCGTGAAGGTGGCCGATGCCAACCGCTTTGCCGCCGCCATGGCGCAGCGCGGGATTTTGGTGCGCGGGGCGTGGGGGCCGGCCTGGCCCGAATGGTCGCGCGTGTCGACCGGGCGGCTGGCCGACGTGGAACGCTATGCCCGGGCGCTGCCGGAGCTGGTCAACGTCTGACTTGCCAGCCTCACCAGCCCGGCGCATGGGTTGGCCAAACAGAACAAGGGAAACGCCCATGGCCAGCAAAGTCATCCTCACCGTCATCGGCTCCGACCGGCCGGGCCTGACCGCCGCGCTGGCGCAGGCGGTGCTGGATGCGGGCGGCAACTGGCTGGAATCGCATCTGGCGCGGCTGGCCGGGCGCTATGTTGGCAGCGTGCTGGTGGAAATCGCGCCGGAACGGCTGGCCGTGCTGCACAAGGCGGTGGCCGATGTGGACGCCAAGGGGCTGAATGTCAGCCTGGTCGATGCCGGCGAAGGCGCGGCCGAGACGGGCACGCGGCTGACCCTGCAGCTGGTGGCGCAGGACCGGCCGGGCATCGTCAACGAACTGGCGCAGGCGCTGAGCCCGTTGAAGGTGAACATCGAGCAGCTGGAAACCACGGCCGAGGATGGCGCCTGGTCAGGCGCGCGGCTGTTCCGCGCCGAGGTGGTGGCCAGCCTGCCGCCGGGCGTGAGCGAGGCCGATGTTCAGGCCGCGCTGGAGGGCGTGTCGGCCGAGATCATGGTCGATCTGGCCTGAGCCGCCCGCTCAGACGCTGGCCGGGCGCACGCCCCTGCGGCGGCGCTTGCTGAGGCCAACAAGACCAAAGCCGAAGATCATGCTGACCCAGGCACCGGGTTCCGGCACGGCGGCCAGGCCATATTCAACGATATAGCCGCGGGAGCTGCCGCCATTTCCATCGCCATAGATCGGGTTGGGCGTGCCGACATAGTCATTGATGCCGCCGCTGTTCCACCAGGTGATGGTGTAGCCTTCGGGGTCGCCATTGAAATAGAGGTTGTTGAACCCGAAATCCGATCGCGGCAGGTTGGGATCATTGGGCGCGACGCCGGCCCAGGCTTCGCCGGTCACCCAGTTCCAGCCGCCATAGGGTTCGGCGCTGCCGCCCGATTGGTAGCCGCCCAGCCACAGGGCATTGAGCGCGGTGCCGCCGCCCAGCTGGGCAATGACATATTCCTGTTCGGCGCGGGTGACGAAGGTCGCGAGATGGCCACTGCGGCCGCCAAAGCTGCGCGCGGCCGCGGCGGCGCTGGCCGCCTGCCAGCTGATGTTGGGATCGAACACCACTTCATAATGGTGGCCGTTGCCGCCCTGAGCCGTGCTCCATTGCACCACGCTGGGCGGTGTGGCGGCCGCGGCCGAGGCGAGGATGACCGCATACCCGCCGGCAGACAGGATGTTTCTGAACATTGATCTTTCCCCCAAAAGCATCAATTCATGAACAAACTATTTACCTGAATATGAACTCGCAAGAAACAAATTTGCAATCATTACCTCCCCATGTCTGGCAGTTTGCGCACGACTCAAAACAGGGTTAGCGTGGGCAAAATCGCTTAGGGAGTTTGGGCATGGACCCGTTTGATTTCATCATCGTGGGCGCCGGTTCGGCCGGCTGCGCCCTGGCCAACCGGTTGTCGGCCGATGCGGGCACCCGCGTGCTGCTGCTGGAAGCCGGCGGCAACGACAACAACATGCTGATCCAGATGCCGGCGGGCATCGCCAACATCATCCCGCCCGACAAGGACAGCCCGTTCGATTGGGCCTTCTGGACCGAACCGCAAGCGCATCTGGGGGGCCGCAAGCTCTATTGGCCGCGCGGGCGGGCGCTGGGCGGCTCCTCGTCCATCAATGGCATGGTCTATATCCGCGGTCATGCCAGCGATTATGATCGCTGGAGCCAGCTCGGCCTGACCGGCTGGGGCTGGGCCGATGTGTTGCCCTATTTCCGCAAGGCCGAGGATTCGGAGCGCGGCGCCGATGAATATCACGGCGCCGGCGGCCCGTTGCACAGCAGCCGCAAGGGTGCCCTGCCCAACCCGCTCAACGATGCCTTTCTGCAGGCGGCGGTGGAGGCCGGCTATGGCCGCACCGATGATTTCAACGGGCTGCAATTTGAAGGCGCCGGCCAATATGATGCCACGATCAAGGATGGGGAACGCTTCTCGGCGGCCAAGGCCTATCTGACTGCCGAGGTGCGGGCGCGGCCGAACCTCGAGATCCGCACCGGCGTGCAGGCGCGGCGCGTGCTGTTCGACGGCAAGCGCGCCGTCGGCGTCAGCTACACCCAGGGCAAGGTCGACGGGCGCGCCATGGGGCGGGAAATCATCCTGTGCGGCGGCGCGGTGAACAGCCCGCAGCTGCTGATGCTGTCGGGCATCGGCCCGGCGGCGCATCTTCAGGCCATGGGTGTGGACGTGGTGGTCGACAGCCCGGATGTGGGCGGCAATCTGCAGGATCACCTGGATGTGATCGTGCAATGGCATTGCAGCCAGCCGATCACGCTCAACAACAATTCGAAATTCATCAACAAATTGATGGCGCTGGGCAAATGGGTGTTCACGCGCAGCGGCAATGGCGCCCATATGCCAACCCCGGTGGGGGCGTTCCTGTCCACCCGCGAGGGCCTGGCCGCCCCCGATATCCAGATGCATTTCATGCCGGTGATCGGCAACCCGCACGGCCGCGGCACCATGGGCGGCCGGCATGGTTATCAGCTGCATGTCTGCCAGCTGCGCCCGGAAAGCCGGGGCACGATCCGGCTGAAATCGCCCGATCCGCTGGCGGCACCGGCGATCGATCCCAATTATCTGTCGGCGCCCGAGGATGTGGAAACGCTGGTGGCCGGGGTGGAAATCGCCCGCCGCATCGGCGGCCAGCCGGCCTTTGCGCCCTATAATGATGGCGAAGCCTGGCCCGGGCCGAGTGTGACCGACCGCGCCACGCTGCTGGAAAAGATGCGTGGCTGGGCCGAGACCATCTATCACCCGGTCGGCACCTGCCGCATGGGCGTGGACGAGCGAGCCGTGGTGGATGGCCAGCTCAGGGTGAATGGCGTGGAGGGGCTGCGGGTGATTGATGCCAGCGTGATGCCCTATCTCGTGTCGGGCAACACCAATGCGCCGACCATCATGATCGCCGAAAAGGCCGCCGACATCATCGCCAGCCGTGTGAAGCTGGAGCGCAAGCTGGGGCTGGCGGCATGAGCAGCACGCCGTTCACGATCCCGGCGAACGAACCCGAAGTCGCCTGGATTCGCGACCGGGTTGCGGCCTATCGCTGGTTCGAAGAGCCGCCGAACGCTGGCTGGCGGCACGGTGCCAACCGCGATTATATGCAGCGGCTGCAGGCGCACTGGCTGAACGATTTTGACTGGCCAGCAGCGGTGGTGCGCCTCAACCGGCTACCGCATTGCCGCGTGGCGGTGGGGGAGGATGGTGGCCAGCCGTTTCACCTCCATTGCGTCCATCTGCGCTCAAGCCGGCCTGATGCGCGACCGCTGCTGATCGCCCATGGCTGGCCGGGATCAATCCAGGAATTTGATGCCATCATCGAACGGCTGGCCGAACCGGAAGACAAATCGGCGCCGGCCTTCCATGTCGTCGCGCCGTCCCTGCCCGGCTATGCCTGGTCTGATCGGCCGTCGGCGCCGATCGGCCCGCGCGAGATTGGCCGCCGCTATGACGCGCTGATGGGCGCGTTGGGCTATGACCGCTATTTCTATCAGGGCGGGGATTGGGGCTGTGTGATCGGCGGCTGGATCGGGCTCGATTCGACCCGCGTGCAGGCGATCCACCTCAACGGCTTTGGCCTGCGGCCGGCTGACATGTCGCCCAAGGCACCGGAGGAATTGGCATGGCTGCAGAAGGCGGTGGCCATAAGGGAGGCCGAGACCGCCTATCTCCACCTGCAGGGCACCAAGCCGCAGAGCCTGGGCTTTGCCATGATGGATTCACCCATGGGCGTGGCGGCTTGGTTTGCCGAGAAGTTCGTCGGCTGGTCGGACGTGGCGGGGGATTATGTCGATCCGCCCTTCACCATGGATCAGATGCTTACCAACATCATGATCTATCTCACCACCCGCAGCTTCCTCACGGCCACCTGGCTGTATCGCGGCCTCTATCTGGAAGGCGGTTTTGCCATGCCGGCCGGTGCCCGCGTAGTGGTGCCAGTGGGCGTTGCTGCCTTCCCGCGCGATCTTCTGGCCTTTCCGCCGCGTGCGATGGTGGAGCGCGGTTACAACGTCACCCACTGGACGACGATGCCGCGTGGCGGCCATTTCGCCAGCTTGGAGGAACCCGAACTGTTCCTGGCCGATCTCCGGGCCTTTGCGGCCGGGCTGTGATTCCAGACCTGGTCTGGGAGGTGGCGGACGGGCTGACCGACTATCCGGCAGCACTTGCACGCATGCAGGAACTGGCAGCAGCGATTCGGGCCGGCACCGAGCCGGAGCGGATCTGGCTGGTCGAGCATCCGCCACTCTACACCGCCGGCACCAGTGCCGATCCAGCCGAACTGGTTGATCCAGCACGCCTTCCGGTGTTCGAAGCCGGGCGCGGCGGCCGTTACACCTATCACGGGCCGGGGCAGCGCACCGTCTATGTCATGCTCGATCTGGCGGCCCGTGGCCGCGACGTGCGCAGATTCGTCGCGTCGCTCGAACAATGGCTGATCGCCGCGCTGGGCGATTTTGGCATCACCGCCCATATCATCCCGGGCAAGATCGGTGTGTGGGTGGACGGCAAGCGCGGCCTGGCCAAGATTGGCGCCATTGGCATCCGCGTGCAACGCTGGGTCAGCTTCCACGGCATCTCGCTCAATGTTGATCCCGAACTGGCTGATTTTGAAGGAATCATCCCGTGCGGGCTCAGTGATCCGGTGACCAGCTTGCGTGCCGAGGGCAGCAATGCCACGATGATGCAGCTCGACGCGGCGCTGCGCCGCCATCTGCCGGCCATGTTGTCGCGCCTGGCCATCTGATCGCCCAGTTCGCCGCATGTTGCACTTGCACGACGCGGCGCGCATCGCTAATGTCTACCCCGGTTGGGGGATATGGGTTTGCCGTCCCAACTCGTCCTGGGTCCAGGCGATACCGTCCAAGGAGTTTGAACATGATCGAGAATCTGAAGACCGCCGCTCTGATCGCTGGCGCCGCCCTGCTCGTCGTCGCTTGCGGCGAAAAGAAGGCCGAAGAAGCTCCGGCCGCCGAAGCTCCGGCCGCTGAAGCCGCTCCGGCTGCTGAAGCCGCTCCGGCTGCTGACGCCATGGCTCCGGCTGCTGACGCCGCCGCTCCGGCCGCTGACGCCGCTGCTGCTCCGGCCGCTGACGCCGCTGCCGCTCCGGCCGCTGAAGCTCCGGCTGCCAAGTAAGTTCGACTTTTCGTCGAATTGCTTTAGGAAGGGCCGTCCCGTTTTCGGGGCGGCCCTTTTTCTTTGGGGAAGGAAAATCAATGAGCCTTGCAGAAATCACTTCGCAGATGACCCAGCGCATCGGCGCCGGCGGCCAGTTCAAGAAGTCGGTCAAATTCGACTTTGGCGCCGACGGCCTGGTGCGCATCGATGATACGGTTTCGCCCGTCGTGGTGAGCAATGAAGACGGCCCGACCGCCTGCACCGTGAAGGTGAGCATGGCCGATTTCATGGACATCGCCACCGGCAAGCAGAACGCCCAGATGGCGTTCATGATGGGCAAGCTGAAGATCGAAGGCGACATGTCGGTCGCCCTGTCGCTCGGCAGCATCCTGGGCTGATCGGCACCGCTGGTGCGCCGGGCGGCCCCAGGCCGGCCCGGCCCACCGGCCTGGCCCGCAGGACGGTCCATTCCACAATGCACAACAAACTGATTCTCTGGGCCAGCGTTGGTGCTGTGCTGATGGCCAGCGCGGCCGATGCGGCACCGGCCAAGCGCAAGCGACCCGCGCGCCGTGTGCCGGCCAAGGTCTTGGCCAAGCCCGCACCCAAACCGCCAACGCTGCCGACCACGCCGGGCATCATGGTGCCCAAACCGGTCAATCTTTCCAAGCCGACTCCGGCCGAAGCCCGCGCCCATGCGGTCTGGATGCTGCGGGCCGCCATGAATGTGGCGGCACTGCAATGCCAATATTCGCCGTTCCTGCGCGCAGTGGACAATTATAATCAGATGCTGCGCAAGCATGGCGCCGATCTGGTGCATGCGCAGAACGTTCTGATCGGCCACTTCAACCGCACCATGAAGCGGGGTGGCGCGGCCGCCTTTGATCGGTACAACACCCGGAGCTACAACAGCTTTTCGACCATGGACGCGCAGTATAATTTCTGCTGGGCCACCGGTCAGGCTGGTCTCGCCGCCCGGCTGGCATCGGTGGGCGGGCTTTCCACCATCGCGCTGGAACAGGTACCGCTGGTGCGCGCCGCGCTGGCCTATGTGCCGCCGGCCGCTGGACTGATGGTGCCCGCCCTGTCACTGCCGACGTTCGAGCCGCCCGCACCCATCGTCGCCGACGACTAAGGCGGCTCGCGGCCGGCTCCGGCCAGCAATCATCAGATCACGGACACAAAAAAGGGAGAGCAACCAATCGGTTGCTCTCCCAATTCTTGCGTGTGCCTGTCGGCCGCTTACTGCGGCTGGCAGGGGCCCGTCGGGGCCGGCGCCGGGGCGCCGCTGAAAGTGATTTCCACGCGGCGGTTCTGCGGTTCACGCACACCGTCGGCGGTTTCCACCAGCGGACGACCTTCACCGAACGCTTCGGTGCCGATGGCATCGCCCGGGACACCCTTGCCGGCCAGATAGGCCTTCACGGCGTCAGCGCGACGCTGCGACAGCTTCACGTTGTACTCGTCCTTACCCGACTTGTCGGCGTGACCAGCCAGCGCGACCTTGGTCTGGCCGGTGGCGGCATATTGCTCGGCAGCACGATCAAGGATCGAAGCGGCTTCCGGCGTGATGGCCGACTTGTCCCAATCGAAGAAGACCAGGAACGGACCCGGGGTCACCACGGCCGGCGGGCACGGCGGCAGCGGCGGCGGCGGCGGCGGAGGGGGCGGCGGCGGGGGCGGAGGGGGCGGCGGCGGCGGCGGCGGCGGCGGCTCGGCTTCGAAGAAGTTGTAGGTCAGCGTCAGCAGCAGGCTGTGGCTGGCAAAACGAGTGTCAACCGGCAGACCATTGGTCGTGAAGGTGTTGACGTTGCTGACCTTCAGGTAGCGATACTTCAGGCCCAGATCGATGTGATCGCTGACCGGCTTGTACACGCCGGCCAGAAAGTTCCAGGCAAAGCCGGTATCCGCATCGTTGGTGAAGACGGCGCCCGGCGCACGCAGGCGGCCGAACTGCTTCACGCGGGCAATACCAGCACCGGCGCCCAGATAGGCACCCGCGTTCTTGTCCTTGCCGCCGAAATCGACAATGCCGTTCATCATGAAGGCCAGGGCCGACGACGAACCGCCGGCATCACGATAGGCGCCAATCGGCGGCACGCCCGTGACGGTCACGCCAGAGGCGTTGGTGAAGGGAATCGCCGGGGGCGAATTTTCGACATAGGAGGTGCGATTGCGGCCGCGAACATAGTCCAGCGCGAATTCGGCGCGGAAACCGCCAAAGTCATAACCGATGTTGCCGCCCACATCGTAACCCGGGAAATAGACCTGCTTGATCGCCCGGTTCACGGTGGTGGCACCGTTGGCGGTCGAAATGTTCAGATCCTGGTTCTGGAGCAGGCCCACGCCCGCTTCCACCCCGATGTACCAAGCCTTGTCCTTCGCATTGGCGGTGCCGGTCAGGGCAGTCGCCGCGAGGATCAGACCGATCGCATAGCTGCGCATCATCATCCCCTTTAGAGTCGTGCCAGTCCATCTGGCATCGGGAAATCTCTAACGCAGCCACGCGCGGCCAAGCAAGCATCATGTTGGCGATATTGTTGCGGCCAAGCCACAGTGAACAGCGGAAAAGCCGCCGCGACACACGCAATTCACAGCAAAAGCCCTTGCGCCTGCAATGCGGCAACCAACGCAGCCAGGCTGGCACGGGCCTCCGCATCCACGCTCGTGCCGCCACTGGGGGCCGCCACGCTGGCCGGCGGCACGGCCAGCACCATGCGCCCGCCGATGCGCAACCCGGCCACCGGCCACAGCGCCTGCCAGCCCCCGTCATGCACCAGCATCACGCCCTCATCCCGCACCAATGCGATCTGTCCAGCGGCCGGCGCATCGGCCTGCCAGCCGCTGCCCTGCCAGATCATCAGCGTGCCGGCCGGCTGCCCCCATGCCGCAGCGCCAGCAGCCGGCACGATGTGGCAATCGCCGGGTGCCGGGGCCAGCGGCGGTGCAGCCGCCGTGCGCGACACCACGGCCAGCGCCACCAGATGGTCAAGCCGGGCCAGCGCCTCATTGTGGGTCACATCCTTCTGCCCCTGGCCCGCTGCCAGCAACGGCAGGCCCAATCGATCCGTCTGCGGCATCGCGCGTCTCCCTCAATCAATCGTCAGCCGGGCGCTGCGCCCCAGCGTCAGGCCCAGTTGCGCCACCTCAAGCCAGTACGGCTCGCCCGGAGCCGGCACCACCCAGGCCGGCGCGTCGAGATCGGCCGTCGCCAGCGGCCCAGCCGCCGTGAACAGGCCGGCACGGAAGGCGAGACTGCGCTCGCCCGTCGGCACATCGGTGAAATCCGGCCAGCCAAAGCCGACGCGGCTGGAGGGGGTCCAGTGGCACACCAGCTCAGCCCCCACCCGCCGGGCCCGCAAGTGCACGGGGGCCAGCGGCTGGATGGCGGCACGGCCGATGCTGGTCACCAGCGGCGGCGTCGCGGCATCGCCCGACCCCGTCGGGCGCAACAGCAGCGTCTCGCCCAGCCGCTCCAGCGGCAGCGTCAGGCTGGCCAGCGCGCCGGCCTCCAGCAACAGGAAATCCTCCCCCACCGCGTGGCTGCCGGTGGCCCATTCGGTGCCGCGTCGGCCGCGCAACAGACCGCGCAGGCGGAACCGCCGGCCACCCAGCGCCTCGGCCGCAGCGAACTGGATGATCTCCTTGCCCAGCACCGCCAGATTGGCTCCGGCCAGCACCGATGCCTCGCTGCGCCCTTCCAGCCACATGGCATCGGCCAGCAGTTCCACCTCCACCGCGCCAAACCGGTCCCAGCGGGTCGCTGGGCCATCGGGAAGCACGCTCTGCGCGGTGCCGATCACCGCCGCGCCTGGCAGGGCCGGGCCGGCCATGAAGCTGGCGCCGCCATCCAGGCTGATCTCCACACCGGCCCCGCGCCAGCCCGGCGCGGCCCCCGCCCCGGCCAGCCACAATCGCGGCGCGTCGGGCAGTTCACCCGGCAGCGGCGGCAGGTCCAGCGCCAGCAGCCGGGTTGGCCCGGCCGGTTGCGCCACCTGGGCCAACGCCCGGCCACCATCGCTGGCGCCGTCGCCGGCCGCCACACCCGGCCGCTGCACCAATTCCACATGCAGAACAAAGGCTTCGAAGCGCGTCTCTGCCACCTGCCACTGCCCGTCCGGCAACGCCAGCACATCGCCCGGCGTCAGCCCCAGAAACCGCCATGGCAGCCGCAGGCTGCGCCGCCGCCGCCCGGCCTGCTGCCGCAGCAGCCGCGCCTGCGCCAGGCGCTTGGCCACCGACGGCGCCAGCGCCAAGGGCAACACATCATTGCCCACCTGCACCCCGGCGCGCAGCCGGGCCCGCTGCAGGCCGGGCTGGAAATCCCGGCTGTCGTCGAAATAGGCCAGCTCCACCGCATCGGGCAGGCCCTGGCTGCCGGCGCGGCGCTGACGGGCCGGGGCGCTGCGGCGGCTGCCGGCGGCATCGGCCTGGTCCTGGCCGGCAAACTCCATCACCTGCGCCGGCACACCCTCCCCCACCAGCGCGGTGCCGGCGGCCAGCACGGCACCACTGGCCCTGAGCGAAGGGCCGATCACGTCGGCCAACGGCGCCGCCGCCCCAGCGAACAGGCCGGTCACATCGGGAAAGCCCCCGCGCGCCGGCAGCGTCACGCCGGCCCGCGCCGCCAGCGCCGTCATCGCCGTGCCGAGCGATTGCGCCGGCGCGCCCGGATTGATCTCGAACGCCAGATTGGGCAGCCGATTGCCAAACTCCGCCAGCGCCAGATCCTCGAACACCACATGCGCCAGGCCGCGAAAGGCCGGCGCCGTCCCTTCCGCGGCCAGGATCAGCGTATCAGGCTGCTGGCCCTCGCTGCCATCATGCACACGCATCGTCACCGGCAGGCTCCACACCCCGGCCGCATCGCGGATCAGGCGGCCATCGGCCCACACCCGGCCCACGCCTGCGATCGGCCCGGCGCACAGGATGACTGCAAAGCTGGCAGAATAACTGTAATTGGTCGTCGCTGGCCCACGCTTGCCGCCGCCGCTGCGCGTCGCGGTCTCGCGGATGCCGCTTGACCACACGACATTGCCGGCCACCCGCATCCGGCCAGCCACCACCGGAAAGGGCTCGCCATAGCTCGCGGCCTGCACTTCTGGATTGGCCAGCCGCGGCCCCTCGCGGCGGCCGCCCAGCAGGCGGCGATCGACGCTGTTGCCCAGCAGGGTGCCGACAATGCCGCCCACGGGGCCCAGCAGGGCACGGCCCACCACGCCCAGTACCAAGGTTGCCATGCTGGCGTCCCCCTATCGCACGCCGGGCAGCGCCCAGTGCGCCACCACCGGCCAGTCATCGGGCGCCGGCCCTTCCACCACCCGGCCCAGCCCGGCGTGGGCGTGGATGATGCCCCGATCACTCATCACAGCCAGGTGGCGATGGCCCGGCGCCAGCGCAAATTCCACCAGATCGCCCGCCTTGGCCCGGCGCACCCGGCGGCAGCCCAGCGCCCGCAACGTGGCCGCCAGCAGATCGTCGTGCAGCCCGCCCAGCGCATAGGCCGGCACAGGCGCCAGCCGCACGCCGGCGCCCGCGGCCGCCAGCAAGGCCACGCCCACACAGTCCAGGCCCAGACCAATCGTTCGTCCTTGCGCGCGAAAGCGCGTCCCCACCCCGGCCCGCGCAGCGGCAACCGCCCGCCGCCGGCGCTTGGTGATGCCTGCCATCTCAGCCTCCGATCCGGGTCAAAAGATCGCCGCCCGGCACATGCGGTTCGCCGCGAAAATTCAACGCGTTGGCAAAGCGGTCGCGGCAGGTGGCAAAGCGCTTGTCGCAGCCCTCGGTCAGCTGCACCCGGTCGCCCACGGCCAATGCCAGCGGCTCATCCAGCTGCAGCCAATCGCTATCGGCCGCCACGATCCGCCGCTCCAGCCCGGCGGCCACGCCATCCAGCACCAGCAACCGGCCATCAGCATGATCGGCCGCCACGATGCCCTCCACCCGGCACCGCCCCGGTTCTGCCGCAGTCACCACCACGATCCGGCGTCGGCCGCGCAGGCTCGCCCGGCAGCGGGCATCGCCCAGTTCGGCCCGGCATTCCGGCGAACAAAGCTCCACCACGCTGGCCTGCAGCGCCGCCGCCGGGCTTTCCAGCGTGGCGACAAAGCCGGCGTCACTGCCCTCCCCCACCGCGACATCGCCCAGCGTGCCGCTGGCCAGCGCCACCTGGCCGGCCGCCGGATCGCGCCAATCCACCAGGAACAGCCGCAGCCGCGCCCCATCCCAGCGCCCGGCCAAAAGATCGGCCCGGGTCAGCGCGGCCGACGACAGGCCGCCTGCCACCTCCAGATCATCGGCGGTCACGCCATCACCCAGCACGATGGCCGAAGGCGACATGCCGGGCCGCGCCAGATGCACCAGCCCATCCACCAGCAGATCGCGATCATGGCTGGTGAAGCCCAGCGCCACGCCATCGGCGCGCACCAGCCGCCAGCACAGCGCCAGATGGGTGAGATCGTCCTGAACAATGGCATGGCTGGCCATTCAATCCTCCCGGATTTCGATCAGCGGCACCGATGGCAGCTCGCCGGCCCGCCAGCCGGCGATCGACACCTCGATGCGGTCAGCCGCAAAACGCACCGGCACATCAAAGCGATAACCGGCGGTGACCGCGGCTCCGGCGGGCGGCGGCTCGGCAAAATCAATGTGGCCGCCGGGCGCCACCGACCAGCCCGCCACCTGCTCCACCCCGGCCACCGCCACCCGCACGCTGTCGGGCCAGGGCCGGGTGATGCGGCGCAGTTGGGCATCCTCCACCCCGGCATCGGCATAGGTCTTGACGAGGGCAAAGCGCGTGGTGCTGCCACTGCCCTGCCCCAGAAATTGATCGGTGGCGGCCGGTGCCCCGCCATCGGCCGCGCTGCTGTTGTCCAGCGGGTCTAGAAAACGAAAGCCATGCGCCTGGCCGCGCCGGGCCCGGAAAAAGCTCACCAGCCGTTCCAGATCGGCTTCCGAACGGATGCCCACGCCGGCATCAAATTCCAGCCGGGCATCGGCCCAATCGGCATTGCGCTGCTCGGCGCCCGATCCCGTGACCACCACCTGGGTGGAAAAACCGGGGCCGCCGGTCGCGCCAAAGCCCAGCTCCAGCGGAAAGCGCACATCGTGAAAGGCCGGCATGGCGGCGTCTCCCTCATCATCCAGGGCAAAGGGGGTGAAGCCATCGCGCGCCACCTGTGGCCAGGCCCAGATGAACACCTGGCTGGCCGCCGATCCGGCTGCCGCATCAGCAATCAATGGCCAGTGCACCTGTGCATCGCTGGCGTTCAGCACAAAGCCGGCCAGATAATGCTGTTGCGTGGGCGGATAGCCCAATGCCCCGGCCACCGCCGCCCGCGCCCGTGCCTGACCAGCCTGATTGGCTGTGGTCACGAACGTATAATCCTCCAGCTGCAGCACGTCGAAGGCCGGATGGGCCCAAGCCGCCGGCATATTGGCGCGGGCCAGATCGGGCCGGTCGGCCAGCAGCACCTGCGGCGCATAGAACAACAAATGCGATACCGTGCCCGCCGGCGCCGCCGCCACCATGCCGGCTGTCGCTTCCGCCAGCCGCGCCCCACACCAGTCCAGATACGCCTGCTCGGCCGCGCTCTTGCTGCCCTTCACGTCCAACATGGCCGGCGGCGGGCTGCCGGTTTCCAGCTGCCAGCGCGCCGCCGTGGCGGCATCATAAAGGCAGGGCCGGTCATCGGGCCCCACCCACCACCAGGGCTCGCCCACCTGAAAGGCCGGCGCGGCGCCCGCCGGCAACAGCGCCATGGCCGCCGCCACCACGCTGCACAACCAGGCCTGGGCTTGCGTCTGGCAAGGCGACAGCAGCGCCGATGGTGGCACCCAGCCGGTCAGCCCCATCGCCCCCGTGGCATCCCGCTGCGCCCAGTCGGCCGGGCAGTGCGCGGCAAACAGCTCCATCGACAGCGACAGGATGGGCGCAAAGCCCAGCTGATGCGCCCGCGCCAGGAAATCCCGGTGCCAGGCCATCGCTGGGCCGCACAAGGGCCGCGCCGGATCAACAACATAGCCCCCCGCCCCATCCGGCTGCAGCGCCATGAAATGGCTCATGCCCAGATAATGGGTGATCGCCCCGCGCCAGCCCAAAAGCAGTGCCTGGGTCAGGATGCGTTCGGGGGTCTGATTGTACAGATCGTCATAGGCCGTGCACAGCCGCCAGTCGTGCGGCGGCAGGCCGGGCTCTCCGGCGGGCAATACGGCGCCATCGCCATCCACCAGCAGGTTGGTCAGCCGCACCTGCCCCTGCGCCACAGCGGGCAGCGGGGCATCCACGCCGTCATGGCCAGGCGGCACCAGGCTGATGAACAGCCGGTCGATATCGCCCGCCCACACCGGATCGGCCTCACCCGGCAACAGAAAGCCGCCGGCCAGCGCATCAAAATCCAGCGCGATCTCGGCATCGGCCGGGCTGCCCACGGCATAATTCCAAAGCCGCACATACCAGGTGCGCAGCCGGCCGCCGGCATCGCGCCCCTCAATGGTCAACACCGGGCCGTTCACCGCATCCAGCGGCAGCACCGCCCCGCTCGATTGCCAGCGAAACCGCCACACCAGCCCGCGATAATCCCGCCGGGTCGTCAGCGCGCACAGGGGATGGCTCCAACGGTCGGCCGATTCCCAGATTAACCCGGCCAGATCGGCGCGGCGCTGGAACTCCACATCCACCACCAGGGTCTCATCGCCCTCGGTGGTCACGCTCGCCATCATCGGCCGCGGGAAATCCACCAGCCAGAACGACGGATCAAAGCGCCGGATCCAGCGCGTGCGCCCGCGATCGTCCGGCCCGGCCAGCCACCAGCGCATCATGGCCGCACCCGGTCCAGCGTGCGCGCCACCGCCCGCGCCACCTGCGCGCCCGTCTGCCGCATCGCCTGGGCGCTTGCCTCACGCGGGGCCGCCACATTCACCGTCAGCTGGATCGGCGCCCGGCCGCCGCCATTGGCCTCCACCCGCCCGGCCGCCGTGGGCACAAACACTTCCGGCCCGCGTTCGCCCACCAGATAGGGGCGCCCCGCCGCCACCGGGCCGCCGGTGGCCCGCCCCGGCAGGCCGAACAGCCCGCCCAGAAAGCCCGCCAGCGGCCGCGCCGCGCCGCCACCAAACAGGCTGCCCAAATCCATGCGCAGCGCACCCTGGCCGATCTCGCCCAGCGCCCTGAGCGCAATCACGCGCAGCTCGTCAAAGCCCAGCTTGCCGTCCGACAGCGCCCGCCCCAGCGAGCGCGACAGGCCCAGCCCGGCCCGCTCCAGCCCGCCGGCAAAGGGCCCATCCAGCGTGCGCTGCATCTCCGCCACGCCGGCCATGAAGCCGCCGGTATCGGCGCGCACCTGCACCACCAGTTCATCCACAGGATCGTTCAGCATCGGGAAACCGCTCCATCATCTGCGCCAGCAGGCCGGCATCCGCGGCCGCCGCCTCCGTCGGCCCATCCTGCCCCAGGCAGGTGCGCAGCTCGGCCGGGGTCGCCGCCCAAAACTCCGCTGGCCGCCAGCCCAGCGCCAAGGCCGCCGCATGGCAGCCGCGCCGCGCCGCATCGGCAAAGCGGCTCATCCCGCCCCGGCCAGGATCTGGCCCAACAGCACGCGCAGCGCCGGGGTCGCCGCCGCCAGCCCGCCGGCCACCAGCGCCTCGCCAAAATCGGCCCGGTCACAGCCCGGTTCCGGCGCGCAATGCCACAGCAAGGCCGCCATCTCGTGCAAGGTCAGCTGCCCCGCCGCCGCCCGCTCACACAGGGCAAACAACGGCCCCAGCTCGGCCTCGGCCGCCACCAGCGCGGCAAAGCTCGGCCGGATCAGCACCGGGCGCCCGCCCAGCATCAGGCCGGCCTCTCCGCGCACCGCATTGGCGCCACTCATGCCGCCACCACCGGCCCGCTCGATTCCAGCTGCAGCGTGTAGGTGCGCTCGCCATTGAAATCGCCGGCATAATCCAGCCGGCTGATCAGGAACCGCCCCGTCACCGTCTCGCCGCTTTCAAACTGCACCTGGTAGTCATCGATGGTGCCGGCCAGCGCGGTGGCCTTCACCCGCGCTTCGGCCGCCGATCCGGTGAACACGCCACTGCCCGACAACGAGACCGATCGCACCCCGGCGCCCGACAGCAATTCGCGCCAGCCGCCGCTGCCCTGGTTGGTCACCACCACGGTCTCGGTGTTCACGCTCATCTGCGTGGTGCGCAGGCCGGCCACCGTGGTGAACGCCAGCGACACCGCGCCATTGCCCACCTTCAACAGAAAGGCGGAGCCCTTTTCGATTGCCATGATTGCCGTCCCTTTCTCAGATTGCTTCCGTCACGATGCGCAGCTCGATCAGGCCCGGCCGCCAGCCATCCTGCGGGTTGCCCAGGCTCTGGCGCAGCAGCCGCGCCGAAATGATCCGGTGCCCCGCCCATTCGCCGGAAAGGCCAGCCACCGCCGCCTCCACCGCGCCCAGCAGCTGCTTCAACCGCGCCACGCCCGGCCGCTCGTCCCAGGCCGTCACCGCCACCCGATGTTCGTGCGCCGCCCCGCTCTTGTGCCCGGCATCGCCCATCAGATCGGGCCCGATCACCAGATAGGGGGCGGCGGCATCCAGAGCCGGCCCGTCATACACGCCGGTCACACCCGGCACGCCGCCCAGCGCCGCCACCAGCGCCTGCTGCACCGCCAAACTCGC
This sequence comes from Sandarakinorhabdus cyanobacteriorum, assembly GCF_002251755.1. Lineage (GTDB taxonomy): Bacteria > Pseudomonadota > Alphaproteobacteria > Sphingomonadales > Sphingomonadaceae > Sandarakinorhabdus > Sandarakinorhabdus cyanobacteriorum. The sequence continues at coordinate 61,956 of NZ_NOXT01000113.1, read as the reverse complement.
GCTCATCGCTCATCTCCCCCATCTTGCCTTGCGGGCCACAAGATGCGCGGATCGGCCAACCGGTCGCGCCGGCCAAAGCGCGCCTGGCCATCCCGGCGCACCCGCGCCACCAGCGCCGCCGCCAACGCCGCGCCCTGGGCCCGCAACCGCACCACCAGGCCCGCCGTGTTCATGGCCCCCGCCCTTCACAGCGCAGCACCACCCGGTCGGGCACCCGCGGATCATCCTCCACGCCCAGCACGTGCAGCCACTGGCCGCGCCAGCGCAGCCGCAGCAGCAGCGCGCCAGCGCCCGCCAATTCCGGCCGCGTCCGCATCACCACCCGCCAGCGCCGGCCCGAACGCCGCGCCTCGCCGGCCAGCGCCGGGCCGGGCCCATCCGGCACCACCCCGGCAAAGCCGCTGCCCAGCGCCGCCCACGCCCCGGCATCGTCACCCGCCAGATCACGCGCCGGCTGCCACTGCTCCACGTCAACCCGTTCGGCCAATTGGCCGGCCAGTTCGTCCGCCATCATCCATGCTCCCGCTTCCGGTCCCGACCCGCTCATCCAGAGCCTGTCGAAGGATGCAGCTCAGGCCCCGCCTCAAGCCAATGCCATCCGCCGCCAGGGCCGCCACAGCGCCGCCACGGCGGCCGGCGGCGGGCCGGCATCGGCGGCATCGCGATGGCTGTAGAAATGGCTCACCAGCCGCACGATCCCGGCCCGCAGCGGCTCCGGCACACCATTCCAATCGGGTGCGAGCCCGGCGCGGAAGCGCGCCGCCACCGCGCCTTGCGGCAGCCGCGTCAGCCGCACCCAGCCGCTGCCATCGGCCGTCACCTCCGCCTCCCAGCCATCAGACAGCGCGGCCGGCCCGGCGAACACCCCGCTCACCTGCACCACCGGGGCCACGGCCAGCCGCTGCCAGGCCAGATCGCCGGCCAGCCGCTGTTCGCCCTCGCGCTCGATCAGCCATTGGCCGGTGAACGCCTCACACAGCGCCATGGCGGTGCGGATATGCCCGGCGATCAGGCCATCCTCATCATCCCGCTCCAGCCGCAGCGCAGCCTTGCATTCCGCCAGGCCCACCACCATCGGGCCGGCGTCCAGGGAAATCGCTGCCATCACCGGTCCTCCACCCGCACCAGCAGGGTGCGTTCATCGCTGTTGCCGTCGGCCAGCGTGATGCGGTTGACCACGCGATACAGCTGGCCCGCCCGCCCGCCGCCCAAGGTGATGGCGGTGCGGCCATCGGCCAGGCGCGGCGCGCTCAGCGTCAACGCCGCGGCCACCCCGGCCTGATCCGGCAGCACCTGCCAGTCCGAAGCCATGATGCTGCGGCCGGCCAGATAATCGCTCTGCCAATCCACCTGATATTCCAGGCGCCCGCCCGGATCCTTCAGGAACACGCCGGTCATGCCGCCCGTCCTTTCCCTGTTGCCGCGCTCAAAACCATGTTCACAACGGCGCCCCGATCACGAAATCCCAGCCCGCCACGTTCAGCGCCACGCCGGCCAGCACCGCGGCCGGCGGACAGGTCGTCACCTGCAGCACGCGGCCGGCGCCATCATCGATCAGGGCGACATGATCGGCGGTGCCATTGGCCAGCGCCACCAGCCCGGCCTTGCCCGCCACCGTCAGCCGCCGGCCACCCCCGGCGCTGGTCCCCAGGCTGAAATCGCCGGGGCCCAGCGTCGTCTCTGCCAGTCGCGCCGCATCGGCCGCGGCCACATCGGCCGGCTGACCATTGGTCACCACCAGCCGGGTTGCGCCCGCCACCACGGCCAGCGCCGCATCCAGCACCGATGCATCGGCAAATTTCGCCATCGCCTGCACTCCCCTTGAATTCCTGTTGCCCGTCGCCCCGCCGGCTCAGCTGCGGCCCACCACCAGCACCGTCGGCGCCGGCGCCACGCGCAGCACCGGCCCGGCTGGCGCGCTGGCGCTGATGATCGTCACATCGCTGGCCCCGGCACTGGCCGGGCAGGTCGCCGGCTCGGGCGCGATCAGCACCGGCGGCTGGGCCAGGCACAGGATGAAATGCGTCAGGATCATCGCCGCCCTTCCCGTTCAGGCCGCCACAATTGGCAGCGCCCGTTCCCGCAGCACCGTCACCCCATCGGCGGCCATCATCCGCACCGTCACGTTGCGGGTGCCGGTCCAGCGTTCGGTGGCGACCAGCCTGGCCGGCCCACGGGTGGCCACGGCCACGCCGGCCAGCCCGGCGCCGGTGCGGTTGCTGCCTTGGCATGGATTGCCCGGCCGCACCCCGGCGCTGAAATTGGTGCCGCCGCGATGGGTCTGGTCGTCATACAGAATGCCATCCAGCGCCCGTTCGCTGTTCCGTTCATCGGGCAGATCGGTGGGGCCGAATGGCCAGCGCCGGGCATAATCCACCCGCAGGTTTGCGCCCGCCGCCGCCCAGGCGGTGCCGCCATCGGCCGGGGTGAGGATCGCCCGCGTACCCGTCGCGTCCAGCGCCACGGTGAAATTCGGGTTGCCGGTGGCGGTCAGCGTCTCGCTTTGCCCATCGGCGCGGCCAAAGCTGGTGCCGCCCGTCAGGCTCACCCAGAACTGGTTGGCGCTGATCGCGGCACCGTTCAGCGTGCGGCAGGCGCGGCCCAGCTCGATCTGCACCGTGGCGCGGCCGTTGTCGCTCCAGGCGGCCAGCACGCGCGGGCCGTGCGCCTTGATGGTGCGATCCCAATGCCAAGCCAGCACGCGGCCCAGGCTGCGGCCAAGCCGGGCCTGCCCCACCTGGTTTTCATCGCTCACCGGCGAACCGCCGGTGTTGGCCAGCGCGCCGGCCGCATTGTTGAAGGCACAGTGCAGCGAACCGGTGCCGCCATCGGTGGCCGGGTTCGGTTTGCCGTCCATCACGGTATCGGCCCAATAAGGCCCCAGCACGCCGCGCCCGGCCAGCGCCGCATTCAGCTGCGCCACGAAATCCAGATGCTCCTGCCGCTTCGATACCAGGCTGGAAAGGTCGCCGGGTTCGCGGTGGCCGCGCCACGGCGGCATCACGATGAACGGCGCGCTGGCGGCGTTGCTGAACCGCGCATCGATGGCCGCGACATAGCTGGCCCGCACCGCGCTGTCCGAACTCATGTTCGGCGTCCACATCATCATGTGGGCATCGATGTGCCGATTGAGCGCGGCTGCATAGGCTTCGACCACGCCGCTGGCATTGCCGCTGCTGGGCCCGGCCACAGCGCCGATCGTGCCCAAAAACGTCCAGCTGGCATGGCCGCTGTTGACCGTGGTGTTGTTGGCCCAATCCGCCATCGCCGTGCCGTTGATCGCCATGTTGCAGATCAGCAGCGGGTGGCCGGGGTTGGCGGCGTTCCATTCGTTGAGGAACAGCACGGCACCGTGGTTGTTGGCCGGGGTGGCACCGCTGGCCAGGCGGCTCACAGTCAGGCTGGGCTGGGCATAGGTGGCGGCGGTGCCGCCGCTCTGGTTGTTCAGCTTGACCAGCAGCCCTTGCGCGCCGCTGGCCACCGCGATGTTCAGATTGTTGCCGCCGGCCGTGCCGCCTTCGAAGATCAGTTCCATGCCGGATTGGCCATTGATGCACAACGCTGTGCCCACCAGCCAATCATCCGAGCTGGCCGACAGGCCGGGATCGGCGACATAGCGCACGCGCAGGCGATAGGGCCCGCCCACCGGCAGCGTGTCGCTCACCTGCCAGGCGGTGCCGCTCTGGCTGGCCGGCGCGCCCCAGTCCAGCCCGGCCACGGCCGTGCTGTCGCTCATGCGCTCCCAGCGGCGTTCCACGGCCGCGCCATCATTGCGGGTGCCGGCCACCACGGTGGCGCGGGTGCCGCGCCCGCTGGTGAACTTCACCGCCGGGTTGGTGATGGCCGGCGCACCGCCATACCAGTGGGTGGGGGCGATATCGCCTGTGTCCACCAAGCCGCCGGTGAGGGCGTTCCAATCCTGCTGCGCCAGCGTGGCGGTGCCGGCGGTGCCGCTGTTGGCAAGGCCGGCGGTCAGCGTGCGCAGCGTCCAGTGATAATCGAGGTTGCCGCGCCCCTGATCGCAGTTGGCATAGGGCAGGGTGCCGGCATTCTGCGCCGCGACCAGGCTGGCATAGGTGTGGAACGGGTTGGCCCCGCCACCGGCCAGCGCCGCAATGGCATCATGATGCGGGCGGTTGTTGGCCGTGTCCCACGGGAAATCGCCGGCGGCCAGCGCCACCTGTTCCATGGCAACGCCAACGGGCGTGCGGGTGGAACCGGTGCCGGCCGCGGCAAAAATCTGCCGCAACAGGGCCCCGGTGGTGCCGCTGATCCAGGCCGATGCAATGGCCGTGGCCGCCACCTGGCTCGATGGCGCGGCGCTGCCCACCTGGCACACCGCGCCCCAGCCCCGCCACACCGGGCTGGCGTTGCTGCCGGTGTTGGTGACGCCTTCGATCACCAGCCACACGCTGGGCGTGGCGCTCATGGCGGCAATGCCGGCGAACTGGCCCTCGGCGCCGGCCGTGCCGGCAAAGGCCTCGGTGCTGCCACTGCGATAGCGGGCCGACGGCCGCAGCGTATTTACCGATCCGGTGCCAAAGATGCGCAGCGACGTGTCATCACCGGCGGCGAAGTTGCCACCACTGTTGCCATCACTGCCCAGCATCACATAGGCGCCATTGAGCGTGAAGCCGCTGCCGGGCAGCCGCACGAACATCGCCCGCCAATGGCCCATCAACTGGCCCGTCTGGCCGCCAATGCTGCGGCCGGCGCCGGCATAGCCGGGCTTGATGATGGCCGCGCTGAGCCGCAGATCAGTCGCGCCCTGGGTTTGCACCTGAATTGCCATCAGCCGTTCACCACTGCCAGGCCGGCGGGTTCCCCCACCAGCACGAAATAGGCCCCCGCCGGCGTGGCGGCGTTGGGCACCAGATCGCCCACCGCCACCGTGCCCCAGGCCGTTGTCACGCTGCTGCCCGAAAGGTCGAAATCCGGCACGCCGGCCGGGGCCACGCGCCGCCCGCCGGCCATGCCGACCCGCCCCACCGCGCCGATCAGGCCGATCATGGCGCCACCGGCACGATGGTCAGGCTGCCATCGGCGGCACCATCGCGAATGAAGGACAGGAACTGGCCAGGGGCGATGCGCAGGTGGAATTTCTCATCCGCCGCCAACGGGATGCTGCCCGCGCCCACGCTCGCTGCCACCGCGGCATCGCCCACGCGGAAAAACCCGCGCACCGATGCGTGCAGCAACACTTCGGCCGCCGCCACCGCCGCCGATCGCACCTGGCCACTGCCCGCCGTCGTCAGGCGTTGCCCGGCGGCAAAATCATAGGCGCGGGTGCTGGTGGCCAATGTCGGCACGCTCACCGGCAGCCGAAACCCGTCCGCGTCGGCCACGCGCACGGCCGCATCGGCCGCGCCAAAGGCCAGCTTGGCAAAGGGCCAGTGCACGCCGGCAATTTCGTCGGTGGCAAAGGCCACGCCCACGGCGGGCGCCGTCACATTGTCGGGCATTGCGATCTCCTTGAAAAAATGGGGGCCGGCGGCAGGGGGTCAGTCCGCCGGCCCCGGCCACGCCTCAGGCCGAAAAACGCATCAGCTTGATGGCGCGGCTGTCCAGCACCGCCCCGCCCACGCGGCGGGTGGCATAGAAATGGACATAGGGTTTGTTGCTGTAAGGGTCCTTCAGCACCACGGTCTCGCGGCGCTGGGCGATCAGATAGCCGGCCTGGAAATTGCCAAAGGCAATGCTCAGGCTGTCGCTCGCCACGTCCGGCATCGCATCGGCTTCCACCACGCGATAGCCCAGCAGCGTCTGCGGCTGGTCCGGCCCCAGGCCCGGCTGCCAGATGAAGGCTCCATCGCTGGTCTTGAACTTGCGGATGCGGGCCAGCGTCGCGCTGTTCATCACCCACACCGCGCCCTGGCGATAGGGGCTGGCCAGCGCATGCACCAGATCGATCAGCCGGTCCTGCGGATTGGTCGCCGCAAAGCCGCCCAGCGCGCCCGAATTCACCGTCTGCAACGTGCCGAACGGCCGGGTCGCATCCGCCGTCGCCGCCGTGGGCGCGCTCAGGAAACCGCGCGGCTTGTTCACGCCATCGCCGGCCACAAAGGCCACGCCCTCGGCCCGGGCAAATTCGCGCCCGATCTCCTCGCCCAGCCAGGTTTCCACGTTGAAGCCGGCATCATCCAGCATGGCCTGGCTGGCCGCCGGATTGGCATAAAGCTCGCCCATCGGCGGGGCGATCTCGGCAAAATCCGGCGTGTCCGTCTCGGGCCGCGCCTGCGTTTCCGAAACCCAGCCCGAAACCACGCCGGTGGTGGTGATCAGCCGGCGATAATTGGCCGACCCCACCTCCACCACCTGGGCGATGCTGCGGATCGGCGATGCAGCGCGCAGCACGCGGTTGATCGTGTCGTCGATCTCCAGCGGCACGCCCAGCCCGCCCTTGGCCGGCGGCGTCATCGTCACCGCCTTGGCCTCCAGCGCCGGCCGGCCCGGGATCTCCACACCGGCATCAAACACGCCGGCCAGATTGTCAGATTTCACTTCCAGCATCCGTCTGCTCCTCCTGCCAGCCCAGCACCCGCGCCTCGCCCTGCATGGGAAAGGTCACGAGCGAGACTTCAACCAGCTCCAGCCGCTCCAGCCGGCGGCCATTCCGGGTCGGGCTGGCGGCCTTCACCCGGTATCCAAAGCTCAAGCCATCAATGGCGCCGGCCTTCACCAGCGCAGCGGCCTCGCTGCCCCGGCCCTCGGCCACGATGCGCGCGGTGATGCGCAGGCCGCGGCCATCCTCGGCCAGGCTCTCAACGAACCCGATTGGTTCATCTTGTTTGTGCTGCCACAACAGCGGCAGGGGTGCTGTGGCGCCGGCAAAGGCGCCCTTCAGCACCACATCGCCGCCCTTGTCGGGCCGGCCGAACACCGATGCATAACCAGCGATCCGCAAGGCCTGCCCGCTCATGGCCGGCCCCCTTCCACCAGCCCCAGCTTGAACGCGATGCCCACCAGCAACAGCGCGACGGCACTGCGCACCGCCCAGCCCACCAGGCTCTTCAGCGCCGATTTCTTCACATCGCGCCAGCCCTGCACCAGCTGGCGCAGTTCGCCGATATCGGCCCCGGCATGGTCATCGGTCAGGCCCAGCCGGGCCAGCGCCCGCGCCGCACCGGCTTCCGCCGCCTCCTCGATCACCGCCTGCAGCGTCACCCGCGCCGCGCCCTGGGCCTCGGCCTGCGCCAACAGCCCTTCCAGGATCGTGCTCATTGGCCATCCCCTTCAGAAAGGCCCAGAATCCGGCGCTTTTCCGCTGCATCCAGGAAATCGGCGCCGCGCACCTGTTCCCACAGTCGGGCGCGATCCTCGGCCAGCGCCGGAATGTCATCCCTGGCCACCACCAGGGAAAGGCCGGGCCACCACCAGCCCAGCCAGGCCGAAAGCCCACCCAATATGCGCGCCAGCAGCGGCAGCAGCGTCAGCCGCCACAGCGCCACATTGGCCTCGCGATAATTGGCATAGGTGTTGTCCCCCTTCAGCCCGATCAGCAGCGGCGGCACCCCCAGCGCCAGCGCAATGTCGCGCGCCGCCGCCTCGCGCATGCCGGCAAAATCCATCTCGGCCGGCGACAGGCTCAACGCCTGCCAGCTGAGGCCGCCTTCCAGCAGCATCGGCCGCCCGGCATTGGCCGCGCCGGCAAAGGCCGCCTCCATCTCGGCCTTCAGCCGGGCATATTGGTCGGGGCTCAGCACCGATCCGTCACCAGGCTGGTACACCAGCGCGCCACTCGGCCGCGCCGCATTGTCGAGCAGTGCCCGGTTCCAGCGCGCCGCCGCATTGTGGATGGCAACCGCCCCCGCCGCTGCCGACAGGCAACCCGCCCCCAGATGGTCATCCAGCGGATGAAAACTGCGCAAATGCAGCAGGCTGCCCTCGCCCTCCACCGGATAGCGCCGCTCCTGCCCGCCGGCGCGATAGACATAAGCGACCGGCCAGCCCTGGCTGTCCGTCTCCACCCGCACCCGCTCCGGCCGCAGCGCGAACAGCGCGCGCGGCAGGCCATCGCCGCCGCAGCCGGCCAGCAGATAAGCATTGCCGTGCAGCAGCAGATGCCCCGCCACAGTCTCGATCAGGCCGGGCCCCGACGGCCCGCTGCCGCTGCTGCCCAGCAACGCCAGCGCCGGATGGTCGCCCGGTCGGCTCTCCACCGGCGCCCCGCCCGCCCCTTCGGTGATCATGCGGATCGCCCGCGCCGCCACCGGATTGCCCAGAAAGGCGCTTCGCACCTGCGCGCCATAATCCTGCGCCTCATCTGCCAGGGGGCTGGCCCAGGCCGGTATGCCACGGGCCACGGGCGGGCTGGCGGATTTGGTCCGCAAAAACGGCAATCGCATGGCGCAACCCCTTCATGTTCAACGCTTCAAGATCCTCCCCCTTTGGGGGAGGTGGCAGCCGCAGGCTGACGGAGGGGGCCGGCAAACACCGCGCACCCCCAAAGATCCTCCCCCTCTGGGGGAGGTGCCGACCGAAGGGCGGCGGAGGGGGCGAGCCCTCACCGCATGCAAACCCCCGCCGTCCTGCAGGCACCTCCCCCCGAGGGGAGAAGATCACCGCCTCACAATTCCCGAATCCCCGGCACCGCCGGCCGGTCGCCCAGCAACAGCGCGGTCAACGCCCACACCGCCGCATCGGCGCGGTCAGGCGATGCCCCCGGCCCGGCATAACGCCCGCCCACCAGCAGGCCGCACAGCTCATCCTCCAGCGCCGGAAACACCCCGGCATGGCACACCCGCCCTTCGGCATAGAGCGCCGCCACCGGCTCGGCCCGCGCCACCTTGCCCCGCGCCGCGCGCACGGCGGTGATCGGCAGCGCCGCATCCACCGATTTCAGCATCGCCGTCACCATGGCGCCGCCCTGGTTCACTTCGGCCACCACCCGGTCGGCCTGCCATTTGTCTGCCGCGGCGACCACGGCCCGCGCCCAATCCTCCGGCCGTGCTGCGGCGATGCTGGCATCCGCCAGCACAAAGGCCCGGCCATCGCCGGCCAGCGCCGCCACGATGATGCCGCAGGTGCCGCCGCCAGCCGGCGGATCCACCCCCACCACCACCCGCACCAGATCGGCCGGGCGCTGCCCGCGCTGCCGGTCGATCAGCGCGCGGGTCCACAAGGCGCCGTCCAGATCCTCGACAATCTCGCCCTCCAGTTCCTGCCGGCCGGTGATGCTGCCGCCAAAGCGGCGCTCCAGCGCGCCAACGAACCCTTTTGGCAAATTTCGTTCATTGTCCCGCGTCCGCCCGCGCGTCACCACCACACCCGGTTCGGCCAGCAGCGCCTTCAGCCAGTTGAGCGGCAGTGGCGTTGTCGTCAGCATGATGCGCGGGGCGGGCCCCAGCCGGGTCGCCATGCGCAGGTTCATCACCGTCTCTTCGCCATGCGCCCAATGGGCAAATTCATCCCCCCAGGCATAATCGAACTGGCCACCGCGCAGGCCATCGGGCTCCGCCCCGGAATAGAGCCGCGCCTCGCTGCCATTGCACCAGATCAGGCGCTTGGAAGCCGGTTGCCAGCTCAGGCGCTGACCCGGCGGCAACAGCGCCAGCAGGCCGGATTCGCCCTCCACCATCACGGCGCGCGCGGCATCCAGGCTGGGCGCCACCAGCGCAAAGCGGCGTCCGCCGGCCGCGGCCAGATCGTGCACCCACTGCGCGCCGGCACGCGTCTTGCCAAACCCGCGCCCGGCCAGGATCACCCAGATGCCCCAATCCCCGGCCGGGGCCAATTGCGGCGGACGCAGCGCGCCGGCACCGGCCAACATGGCCAGCACGGCATCTTCACCATATCGGTTCAGCCAGTGCCGTTGCACGTCCCGCGGCAGCGCCCGAAACTTCTCCAGCAGCGACGCTGCCAGCTTGCCCTTGGCCATCGGCGGCGGCTCCCGCAGCGGCGCAGCGCCGGCCACAAGGGCTGGTGCGGCACCGGATCAGCAAACAGCCGCAAACGGCCGGTGGTCACCCCCGTGGTTGGTCGGCTCAGGCCGGATCGGCCAGCGCCCGCAATTCGGCCCTCAGCCGCGCCACATGGGCGCCATCCACCGGCCGCCCGGCCGTGCCGCCGGCCCGCGTCACCCCGCTGTCACGCCGCGCCAATATGGCCAGCGCCAGCTTGCTGTCGCGCAGATTGCCGGTCTTGCCATCCTTGGCTTCGGCCTCGCTCAACAATTCCGACAGCAGGCGGTTTTCCACCCGTTCCCAGGCAATGGTGATCGCCTCCTGCTACTGGGCGGCAAATTCGGCATCGGCATCACGCACGCGATAGGCATCAAACACCGAAACACCCAATTCCCGCGCCGCCACCGCCGGATCGCCACAGCGCGCCAGTGCATCCAGAAACACCAGCCGCTTGGCCCGCGTGCCAAACACCCGCCGCCCCAGCCGCGTGCGCGGCCGCCGCCCCAGCCGCGTGCGCGGCCGCCGCCCACTGGCCCGCACCCGGTTCGGCGCAGTTGCAGGGGCCGGCGGCGCGGCCAGCATCAATTCGGTCACCATGGTCAGAAGGCCCTTTCGCTTGACCGGGCCCGTCCGGGTGTTCCCTTCAGGCCGATTCCGCAGGCATGCCGCATCTATAACCAATAGCGTCACGCTCGTCAAGCAAAATGTGCCTATTTGGTTATTTTCTCCAGGGTCGCCACCACCTCGGCGGCAAAGCGGTGCATGGCAAAGGGCGCCGCCGGCAGATCGAATCCGCGCCGGATCACGATGAAATTTCCTGATATCACAGCATATTGGCCACGATTGCCGTTCATCGCATAGGTGCCGGCCGGCAGCGGCGGCACGCCGTCATGCCCGCCCAATCCGCCCCATCGCCAGAAACCGGCGCCATAACCTTCCGGGCGATTGTCCGGCTGCGGCCCGTCCGCCCGCTCCACAAAGGCCGGCCAGTCCGGCGGCAGCAGCTGCTCGCCGCCTGCCCCGATGCCGCTTCTGCCGCCGTTCTGATACAGCAGCGCCAGCCGGGCGAGATCACGCGCCGTCATCCACACCTGGCTGGACAGCACGAAATCGCCGCGCCAGTCCGTCTCCGGCGTGGTGCGTGTCATCCCCAGCGGCCACAGCAATTCGGTGAACGGAAAGGCCATGGCGGCATGTTGGCCAGCCTGCCCGGCCGGCGCCTGCGCTGCCACCACGCGCGACAGGGCCAGGGCCGCCAGCATGATGTCGTTGTTGCTGTAATTGAAATGCGTGCCCGGTCCATGTTCCAACGGCATGGCCGGGGCGGTTTCCGCCACCGTCGCCCCGCCCAGATACACCTCGTCGGTGCGATTGCCCGGCCCGGCGGTCCACAGCCCGCTCTTCATGCGCAGCAACTGCGTCCAGGTGATGGCGGCCCGCGGATCGCCGGCCACCTGCCACTGCGGCACCGGCGCCGGCTGCGCCACATCCACCAATCCCTTCTGCACCGCCCGGCCCACCAAGGTCGCGGTCAGGGATTTCGCCACGCTCCAAGTGCGCTGCGGCGTGTGCATGCTCCAGTCGGCGCGGTATCGCTCGGCAATGATCCTGCCGTCCTTCAGCACGATCACCGCCGTGGTGCGATCCGATTCAAACGCCTTTGCCACCACCGCATCCAGCGCCGCCCGGTCCCGCTTGCGCTTCAGCGGCAACACCGCACCAGCATCGCCCAGCGGCCAGGGCTTGGCATCCATCGCCGCCAGATCGGGCACGGCCAGCCCGGGCACCAGCCGCGCCACATCGGCCGCCGATGTGGCGCCCACCGGCAATTGGGCGCAGCCCAGCAGCGGCCGCCACACCGCGATGCGCGGCGGCAGATTGGTCGCAAACTTCACCGAAACCGTACGCGCCGCCTCATCCACCGCTGCCGTCAGGCCGTTCACAAGCGGCTGATATTCTGCATAGATTCCGGTCAGATCATCGCGCGCGATCGCCGCCTCGCCCTGCCCGGCATTCCACCGCCCGGAACAGGTGAACGCCGCCTTGTATCCTGCCGCCAGGGCCAGCCGGTGCGGATCCGGCGCGGTCTGCGCCGCCACCGGCGCCGCCAGCAGGGTCGCCAGGATGAACAGCCGCCTCACGCCGCCAGCCCGGCATAAACGCTGGCCATCAGCATGCCGGCGCGCATGTCGCCCGTGGTGGTGCCGGCCATCTTGTTCATGGCAAAGGCCATGCACAGCCGCGCATCCATGTCGCACACCACCAGGCTGCCGCCATAACCGCCCCAGAAAATGGTGCGTTCGTTGGGGAACATGCGCAGCGCGCCCTGCAGGCCATAACCCATGCCGTACCGCACCGGCATGTTCAGCACCATGTCCATGCCGGCAATCTGCTCCTGCAGCGCCCGCGCCACCCCGGCTTCCGACAGGAACCGCTTGCCCCCGGCCATGCCGCCATTGGCCATGATCGTCTGCACCGCCGCCACGCTGCGGGCGTTGCCGGTGCCGCCGCCAGCCGGAATCTCCGCCCCGCGCCAGGCGCGCGTGCGGGTGGCGATCGGATCGATGGCGGGGTTGGTCGCCATGTTGCGGGTCAATTCCGATTGCGACACATCGGCGATGGCCGCGCCCTTGGGCGGCGGCACCAGATGCGCCACCCGGTCATCCTCGCTGGCGGGCAGGCCGATGTGGAAATCCGCCTTCAGGGGTTCGGCAAAAATTTCGCGGAATGCCGTGCCCAGCGATTTGCCGGTGATGCGCCGCACCACCTCGCCCACCAGATAGCCCTGGGTCAGTGCGTGATAGCCCGGCGCCGTGCCCGGCTGCCAGAACGGCGCCTGGGCCGCCAGCCGCGTCACGCACAGATCCCAGTCATAAAGATCGGTCGGCGCCATCGGCTCGGCAAAGCCCGACAGGCCGGCCGAATGGCTCATAAGCATCGCCACCGTCACATCCGCCTTGCCGTTCGCGGCAAACTCCGGCCAGTAATGCGCCACAGGGCGCGCGAAATCGAGCAGGCCCTGATCCGCCAGCCACAGCGCCGTCAGCGCCGTCATCGTCTTGGTGGTGGAATAGACGTTGACGATCGTGTCCTTCTCCCACGGGCGGCTCTGCTCCGCATCGGCCCAGCCGCCCCAGATATCGATTATCGGTTCGCCGTTCAGCGTGGCGGCAAAGCAGGCGCCCAGATCAGCGCCGCTGGCCAGACTGGCCGCCATGGCCTGCTTCACCCCTTCAAAGCGCGGCTGTACAAAGCCGTGGACGTCGCTCATGACACCATCTCCTCAGGCAGGGGCGATGGCCCCACCAATGTCTTGTAGAGTTTCAGCGCATAACGGTCGGTCATGCCAGCCACGAAATCGCCGACATGCCGGGCCCGCGCCGGCTCATCGGCCGGGCAGGTGGCCGCCCAATCGCCGGGCAGGCGGCCGGGATCATCATGCAGGGCGGCAAACAGGCCTTCCACCACCTGTTCGGATGGATCGCGCAGCCGCGCCACCGCCGGCGCGCGATACATGTGGGCGCGCAGAAAATCCTTCAGCACCCTGACTTGCGATCCCAACCCGTCCGACAGGCCGGCGAGGGTGCGGCCGGCGGCGCGGACATCGGCCACGCTCCGCGCATCAATCGCCGCCAACCGGGCGCGGGTGGTGGCCAGAAGATCGCTCGCCATGCGGCCAATCTGTTCGCGCACCAATTCGGGCACCAGCCGCCGCCGCGCGGTCACCGCCGGCCAGCGCGCGGTCACCGCGGCCCAGCAATCGGCCACGAACGGCACCTGTGCGGCCACGTCTTCCACCGAAAACAGCCCGGCACGGATGCCGTCATCCAGATCATGATTGTCATAGGCGATGTCATCGGCAATCGCCGCCAGCTGCGCCTCCAGCCCGGCGTGGCTGGCCAGGTCGAGCGGCCAGGCGGCATCCACCCCGGCCAGCGCCCAACCCGGTTCGAAGATCGGCCCATTGTGCTTGGCCATCCCTTCCAGCGTTTCCCAGCACAGGTTCAGCCCATCGAAGCCGGGGTAGCGATTCTCCAATTTCGTCAGGATTCGAAGGGCATGGCCGTTGTGATCAAAGCCGCCCCATGGCGCCATCACCCGCTCCAGCGCATCCTCGCCACTATGCCCGAACGGCGGGTGGCCCAGATCATGCGCCAGCGCCAGCGCCTCGGTCAGATCCTCGTCCACCCCCAGCGCCCGCGCCAGGCTGCGGGCGATCTGCGCCACCTCCAGGCTGTGCGTCAGCCGCACGCGGAAATGGTCACCATCCGGCGCCACAAACACTTGAGTTTTATAGCGTAATCGCCGGAACGCGCCCGAATGGATGATGCGATCCCGATCCCGCGCGAACGGGCTGCGGGTGGCCGAAGCCGCCTCCGCATGCAGCCGCCCGCGCGATGCCTCCCAGAACGTGGCGTAGGGGGCCCGGCTCAACGAACCGTCCCGGCCGCCTTCAGCGCCGCAACCCTGGCATCATCATAGCCCAGATCAGCCAGAATCGCATCGGTTTCCAGTGACTTGGTCATGCGCGGACTGTCGGTGACGGTGGCCGAATAGCGCGGTGCCGGCGCCGGCTGCATCACGCCATCGGCCTCCACAAAGGTCTGCCGGGCGACATTGTGGGGATGATGCGGCGCCTCGCTCATCGACAGCACCGGCGCGAAGCACACATCGGTCATCTCCATGATTTCGCACCATTCAACGCGCGACTTCATCTTGAACAGCGCAGTCAATCGCCCCTTCAGCGCCGGCCAGTTGGCCGCGTTCATCTGCTGGGCAAAGTCGGCATCATCCTTCAATCCGGTCTTTTCCAACAACAATGCATAAAATTGCGGTTCAAGACTGCCAATGCTGATGAATTTCCCATCCGAACATTCATATGTGTCATACATATGCGCCCCGGTGTCGAGCAGGTTGACCCCGCGCTCATCCTTCCAGATGCCGTTGGCGCGGAAGCCCCAGATCATCGCCATCAGCGCCGCCGCGCCATCGGTCATCGCACAATCAATGACTTGGCCCTGCCCGGTCGCCTTGGCGTGCAGCAGCGCCGCCACCATGCCAAAGGCCAGCATCATGCCGCCGCCGCCAAAATCGCCCACCATGTTGATCGGCGGCGTCGGCTTGTCCCCCGCCCGGCCATAGGCATGCAGGGCGCCGGCCAGCGCAATATAGTTGATGTCGTGCCCGGCGGCGTTGGCATAAGGCCCGAACTGGCCCCAGCCGGTCATCCGGCCATAAACCAGCGCCGGGTTCACGGCATGGCAATCGGCGGGCCCCAGGCCAAGCCGCTCGGTCACGCCGGGGCGAAAGCCTTCGAACAACGCATCGGCGGATTTCACCAGGTCCAGCACCAGCGCGCGGCCGTCCGCGCTTTTCAGATCCACCCCGATCACCCGCCGCCCGCGCAGCAGCGGATCACGGGCATCGATGCGCGCGCCCGGCCGATCCACCCGGATCACCTCGGCCCCATGATCGGCCAGCATCATGCCGGCAAACGGCCCCGGCCCGATCCCGGCCAATTCGATGATCCTGATCCCCTGCAATGGCCCGGCCATGTCACTCTCCCCAACTGGTCGTTTCCCCTGCCCTGCCATGCCCGGCCCAAAGGTCAAGCTGTCGCGGCTGGGAGGGGGCCATGGCTGCAAACGACTCGGACGGATCGGACCCGCTGGCGGCGCGCGGACCAAGAGAATGCAAATTAATGCAATTTGTCCTCCCTTTCCTATCCATAATTTTGCGAAATGCGACAGGATTTCAGCAAACTCAGCCCAATTCCCCTCCCACACCCAAACAAAGGTGAAAGTTGTGTCATTTGCATGGGCTTCGTGATACGGCGCGCGCCACGGGTTGCATGGCGCTGGTCTTGAGCCGCAGCAAGCGGATGAACGGCGTGTGGTGTTTCACAGGAGGATTCATGCCTCAAACGCGTACGCAACCGGCATTGGCAAAATCATTGGCCAATGATCTCATCGCCAATATGGCCGACGTGGTGATGGTGGTCACCTATCCCGGCTTCGAGTTGATTTACGCCAATGCGGCTGGCCATGAACAATTGGCATTCATATTGGGTCGGAGCGATCTTGCTGGGCTCAATCTGCGGTCGGCGCTCGACAAATCGGTGATCGACCGCTGGAATGAGTATTTCGACCGGACTCTGGCCACCGGCAGTTGCGACCAGCTTCATACCGGCGTGAAGGGGCGCAGCTGGCATCTGCGCTTGCAGCGTGAGCCGCGGCAGGGACCATGCACCGCCATCACGATCACCGCCACCGACATGACCGCGCTGGCCAGTGTCCGCGACCAGTTGCAGAACAGCGATCTTCATTATCGCACATTGTTCGAGACCATGAGCACGGGCGTCGTCTATCATCAGGCAGACGGCCGGGTGATCCGGGTGAACCCCGCCGCCGAAGCGATCCTGGGTTACAAGGAAGCCGACATGATCGGCTGGAGCCCGTTGCGCAGCAAATGGGATGTCATCCGCGAAGATGGCAGTGTGTTTGCCGGGGCCGAACATCCGATCATGGAGGTGGTGCGCACCGGCATCGGCGTGGACAACCAGCTGCTCGGCATACCCCATCCCGATGGCCGGCGCCGCTGGATCCGCCTCAGCGGCCGGCCTGTCCGCCGCACGGCCGGCGATGCTGTGGAAAATCTGGTCGTCTGCTTCCAGGATGTGACCGAACAGCAGGAACTGCGCCAACAGACCATCGCCCAGATGCGGCAGCTGGATCGCGCCCTGGAACAGACCTTGCTGGCCATGGCCGAAATGATCGAAATGCGCGATCCCTACACCGCCGGGCATCAGCAGAATGTCGCCCAGCTGGCCGATCGCATCGCCCGCGAAATGGGCCTGGGCGAAGATCGCTGCCGGATGATCCGCCTCGCCGCCCTGGTGCATGACATCGGCAAGAACGCCATACCGATTGATCTGCTGGTCAAGCCCACCGGCCTGTCGCCGCTGGAATTTGACATGGTCAAACAGCATGTCGAGGCCGGCTATCACGTGCTCAGCCGCATCGAATTCGCCCAGCCGGTGGCCGATATCATGCGCCAGCACCATGAACGGCTGGATGGATCGGGCTATCCGCATGGCCTCGCCGGCGATCAGATCCTGCTGGAAGCGCGCATCCTGGCCGTGGCCGATACCGTGGATGCCATGGTAAACCACCGCCCCTATCGCGCCGCCCGCGGCATGCCGGCCACCCTGGCCTTGCTCGAACAAAGCGCCGGCGCCCATTATGATCCCGATGTGGTGGCCGCGTTCAAGCGCACCGTGCAGGCCGGCTGATCCGGCTGCCCTCCCGCTTGCGGGAGGGGTCGCCAGCGCATTTGTGTGCCTATGCTGGTCACAAAGGAGCCTGCCCACATGACCATATCCCGCGAAATCCGCCTGGCCAGCCGCCCGGTTGGCGTGCCCGCCGCTGCCAATTTTGAGCTGGCGACACGCGAACTGCCCGCCCCCGGCCCCGGCGAGGTGCTGGTGGAAAACAAGTGGATGTCCGTCGATCCCTATATGCGCGGCCGCATGTATGACCGGCCCAGCTATGTGCCGCCGTTCGCCATTGGCGAGGCGCTGCAGGGCGGCGCCCTCGGCGTGGTGACGGCCAGCAATTCGGATGCGCTCAAGGTGGGCGATGTCGTCTCCTCCATGTTTGGCTGGCGCGAGGCGTTCGTGGCGCCGGCCGCCGCGCTGCAAAAACTGGACGTGCCGCCCGGCGTGCCGCTGCAGGCATTCCTTGGCGTGCTCGGCATGCCCGGCCTCACCGCCTGGGCCGGCCTCACCCAGATCGGCAAGCCCAAGCCCGGCGACACGGTGTTTGTTTCGGGCGCCGCCGGCGCTGTGGGCAGCATCGTGGCGCAGGTCGCCAAGCTGAAGGGCTGCACCGTGGTGGCCAGCGCCGGCAGTGATGACAAGTGCGACTGGCTCCGGAGCCTCGGCATCGATCATGTCATCAACTATCGCACCTGCGGCAACCTGCTGGCCGCCGTGCAGGCCGCCGCACCCAAGGGCATCGATGTCTATTTCGACAATGTCGGCGGCGAACATCTGGAAGTGGCCATCGAAGTCGCCCGGCCGTTCGCCCGGCTGGTCGAATGCGGCATGATCGCCAGCTACAACGACACCGAACCCACGCCCGGCCCGCGCAACATCATCCAGGTCGTCGGCAAGTCGCTCACCATGCGCGGCTTCATCGTGATCGAATTCCAGGGCCTGCAGGCCGAATTCGCCGCCGAAGTGGGCAGCTGGATCGCTTCCGGCCAGCTGAAGTGGCAGGACACGGTGATGGAGGGGATCGAGAATGCCCCGGCCGCCTTCATCGGCCTGTTCGAGGGCAAGAACACCGGCAAGATGGTGGTGAAGCTGTAAGGGCAGTTCAGACCAGGACCAATGCCGCTCATGCCGAGCTTGTCGAGGCAGGCACCAAAGCTGGTCGGTGCCTCGACAAGCTCGGCATGAGCGGATCGTGATGGTTTGGCGGGTTATCCCACAGGCCGCCGGGCGTTCAGCGCCAGCGCCAGCGTGCCTTCATCCAGATAATCCAGCTCGCCGCCCATCGGCAGGCCCTGGGCCAGCTGGCTGACCTTCACCCCCGTGGGCCGCAGCGCGTCGGCGACATAGTGCATGGTCGCCTGGCCTTCCATCGTGGCCGATAGCGCCAGCACCACCTCCCGCACCAGCCCATCGCTGGCACGCATCACCAACGAGGTAATGGCCAGATCCTCGGGCCCGATGCCATCCAGCGCCGAAAGCCGCCCGCCCAGCACATGATAGCGGCCGGAAAACAGATGCTTGCCATCCAGCGCCCACAGATCAGCCACATCGGCCACCACGCACAGCAGGCCGGCATCGCGGCGCGGATCGCGGCAGATGGCGCACGGGTCGCTGGTTTCGACATTGCCGCAGGTGGAACACACCACCAGATTGGCGGTGACCGCCTGCAAGGCTTCGAGCAGCGGAAACAGCGCCACTTCGCGCCGCTTGATCAGGTGCAGCACCGCCCGCCGCGCCGAACGCGGGCCCAGCCCCGGCAGGCGGGCCAGGGCGGCGGTGAGGGCATCAATCTCGGGCGAGGCCATGGCCCCTTATGGTGACAGATTTTTACCGGCGCAACCGGTCTGGATTTTGACACGAATTGCGCAGGGGACGGGCTTTTCGCGCTGCACCAACTGGGCTAGACCTGCGACAACTTGTCAAAAAACCCGCACAAAGTGGAGACCGCACATGACCGCCATCGGCCAGGACAGCCTGAACACCCGCCGCACCCTGAAGGCCGGCGGCAAGGAATATGCCTATTACAGCCTGGAGGCGGCCGCCGCCACGCTGGGCGATGTGTCGCGCTTGCCCTATTCGATGAAGGTGTTGCTGGAAAATCTGCTGCGCTTTGAAGATGGCAGCACGGTCACCACCGCCGATGTGCAGGCCGTGGTGGATTGGCAGGCCACCCGCACCTCCACCCACGAGATCAATTATCGCCCGGCGCGCGTGCTGATGCAGGATTTCACCGGCGTGCCCTGCGTCGTCGATCTTGCCGCCATGCGCGATGCCATCACCAAGCTGGGCGGCGATCCGATGAAGATCAACCCGCTGGTGCCGGTGGATCTGGTGATCGATCACAGCGTGATGGTCGATGAATTCGGCAACCCCACCGCGTTTGAAGACAATATGGCGCTGGAATATGCCCGCAACCTGGAACGCTATGAATTCCTGCGCTGGGGTTCGAAATCGCTGCGCAACTTCCGCGTGGTGCCGCCCGGCACCGGCATCTGCCACCAGGTGAACCTGGAATATCTGGCCAAGACCGTGTGGAGCAGCGAAGACGCCTCTGGCGCGATGGTCGCCTATCCCGACACCTGCGTGGGCACCGACAGCCACACCACGATGATCAACGGCCTCGGCGTGCTGGGCTGGGGCGTGGGCGGGATCGAGGCGGAGGCCGCCATGCTCGGCCAGCCGGTCTCCATGCTGATCCCCGAAGTTGTCGGTTTCAAGCTCACCGGCACGCTGCCCGAAGGCGTGACCGCCACCGATCTTGTGCTCACCGCCACCCAGATGCTGCGCAAGAAGGGCGTGGTCGGCCGCTTTGTCGAATATTTCGGCCCCGGCCTTGATGCCCTCACCCTCGCCGATCGCGCCACGCTGGCCAACATGGCACCCGAATATGGCGCCACCTGCGGCTTCTTCCCGGTCGATGCCAAGACGATCGATTATCTGGTGCTGTCGGGCCGCGATGCCGACACCGTGGCGCTGGTCGAAGCCTATGCACGCGCGCAGGGCCTGTGGCGGGAGGCGGACACGCCCGATCCCGTCTTCACCGATGTGCTGGAACTGGATCTGTCGACCGTGCTGCCCAGCCTCGCCGGCCCGCGCCGCCCGCAGGACAAGGTGCTGCTGTCGGATGCCAAGCCGGCGTTCGAAAAGGAACTGGCCGGCGGCTATGGCAAGGCCGACAAGATGGATCAGCGCGCGGCCGTTGCCGGCGCCAATTATGACATCGGCCATGGCGATGTCGTGATCGCCGCCATCACCAGCTGCACCAACACCTCCAACCCCAGCGTGCTGGTCGCCGCCGGCCTGGTGGCCCGCAAGGCCCGCGCCCTCGGCCTCAAGAACCAGCCCTGGGTGAAGACCAGCTTTGCCCCCGGTTCCAAGGTGGTGACTGATTATTTCGAGAAATCGGGCCTTGCCGCCGACATGGATGCGCTGGGCTTCAACCTGGTTGGCTATGGCTGCACCACCTGCATCGGCAATTCGGGCCCGCTGCCGGAACCGATTTCAGACGCGATCAACGGCAATGACATCGTCGCCGCCTCCGTGCTGTCGGGCAACCGCAACTTCGAAGGCAGGGTGAGCCCGGACGTGAAGGCCAATTATCTGGCGAGCCCGCCACTCGTCGTCGCCTATGCCCTGGCCGGCACGATGCGCAAGGACCTGACCAAGGAACCGATTGGCGAAGGCAGCAATGGCCCCGTCTATCTGAAGGATATCTGGCCGACCAATGCCGAAGTTGCCGGCATGGTGATGGCCAATGTCACGCCGGAAATGTTCGCCAGCCGTTATGCCAATGTGTTCGACGGCGATGCGCGCTGGCAGGCGGTGCAGGTGGAAGGCGGCGCCACCTACAAGTGGAACATGAGCAGCACCTATGTGCAGAACCCGCCCTATTTCGAAGGCATGACGATGACGCCCAGCCCGGTGGCCGACATCGTGGGTGCCCGCGCGCTGGCCATGTTTGCCGATTCGATCACCACCGATCACATCAGCCCGGCCGGCAGCATCAAGGAAGCCAGCCCGGCCGGCAAATATCTGACCGAACGCCAGGTGACCAAGGCCGAGTTCAATTCCTATGGCGCCCGCCGCGGCAACCACGAGGTGATGATGCGCGGCACCTTCGCCAACATCCGCATCAAGAACGAGATGGTGCCGGGCGTGGAAGGCGGCGTGACGCGCCATGTGCCCACCGGCGCGCAGATGGCGATCTATGATGCCGCCATGGCCTACAAGGCCGATGGCACGCCGCTCGTCGTCATCGCCGGCAAGGAATATGGCACCGGCTCCAGCCGCGACTGGGCGGCCAAGGGCACGACGCTTCTGGGCGTGCGCGCCGTGGTGGCCGAAAGCTTCGAGCGCATCCACCGCTCCAACCTGGTCGGCATGGGCGTGCTGCCGCTGGAATTCGCCTCCGGCACCGATCGCAAGACCGTGGGCCTCACCGGCGATGAGCTGTTCGAGATCACCGGCCTGTCGGGCCTGAAGCCGCGCCAGACCATCGAGGTGCGCTTCACCCGTGCCGATGGCTCGTCGGGCAGCTTCCAGGCGCTGTGCCGGATCGATACCGAACAGGAGCTGGAATATTATTACGCTGGCGGCATCCTGCCCTACGTGCTGCGCAACCTGGCGGCCTGATGGACTGGCAAACGCTGGGCATCGAGGCGGCGGGCTGGATCGGGGCGGTGCTGGTGCTGGCGGGCTATGGCCTGGCCAGTGCCGGCCGCCTCGACGGCCGCTCGCCGCTGTTCCAGTGGTTGAACCTCGTCGGTGCCGCCGGGTTCGTGATCAACACCGCATATCATGGCGCCATCCCGTCGATGGTGCTCAACATCATCTGGTGCGGCATCGCCATCGTCACCCTCGCCCGTCGCAAGGTCTAGGCGCGTTCGAACAGGCTGCCCTTGATCCGGCCCCATTGCGCCACCGGCCAGCCGCGCACCGCTGCGATGGCGGCCAGTTCGTTCGACGGGTTCACGCACAACACCCGCCCACCGCGTTCCAGCGCCAGGTCGAAACAGGGCTGATCGCTGTGGTGATCGCTGGTGAAATGCACCACGGCGTCGCCCTGCGCCTGGCGGCCCAGCCACTGCTCCACCGCCACCCGCTTGGCCGCGCCATAGCAATTGTCGCCATCCAACCGGTTCAGCAGCCAGTCGCCATCCCGCACCGCCTCGGTCGCCACCACATCCGCCACGCCCAGCCGGGCGGCGATGGCGCGGACATAGAATCCATGGCTGGCCGATGCGATCAGCAGCCGGCGGCCGGCGGCGGCATCGGCGGCCAGTGCGGCGCGTGCCGGCTCCAGCGCATGGGCCGCAACGAATGTATCGGCAAAGGCCGCCGCCACCGCCGCCATGTCCGCCGCCCGCACCCGGCCGCCGATCAACCAGCGGTGGGACCAGCTCTTGATGCCCCCGCGCGACATCAGCCCCAAGGCATAGGCCAGGCCGCCCAGCGCCACCAGCGGCAGCAGCAGCACCCGCCACGGCGCCTGCGTGCGCAGCCAGAAGCGGATGAAATGCGCCCAGCTGCCGGTGTCGGTCAGCGTGCGGTCCAGATCATAAACCGCAATTTCGGTGCGATTGGAGGTCATTGTTCCCCTTGGCATTTGCCGTGCCATAGCCCAGTTTGGCCGCCATGGGCAGCATGAGCTGGGCAAAAGCAGAGGATGGTTGCGCGCTGGCGCGGCTGTCTGGCCGGCTGACCATCGATGATGTGGCGACACTGGCCGCCGATCTGGCCGCCACACCACCAGCCGCGCCCGGCCTAGTGATCGATCTGGCCGGCGTCACCGCCATCGATACCGCCGGGGCCTGGGCGGTGAACAGCACCGCCATGCTCTGGCAGGCGGCCGGCCACAGCGCCCGCATCACCGGCGCCGCGCCGGCCATCGACCGGCTGGTGCAAAGCCTGCAGGCCCCGCCGCCGCCAATGCCGGTTCGGCCCGATCCTGGCAATCCGGTGCTGGCGCGCGTGGCCCGCGTCGGCGCGGCCCTGATCCACCAGGCCCGCAACATTGGCGCCTTCCTGGCCTTTCTGGGGCAAACCTTGCAGGTGCTCGGCGGCACGCTGACCGGCCGCCGACGGCTGCGCTGGCATGCCGTGGTGCACCAGGCCGAAGCGGTTGGTGTCAACGCGCTGGGCATCATCGCGCTGCTGCTGTTCCTGGTCGGCCTGGTCGTCGCGCAGCAGGGCGCCGTGCAGCTTCGCCAGTTCGGGGCGGAGGTGTTCACCGTCAACCTCATCGGCCGTGCCACCACGCGGGAACTGGGCATATTGCTCACCGCCATCATGGTCGCCGGCCGGTCCGGATCGGCCTTTGCCGCCCAGATCGGCTCGATGAAGCTAAACCAGGAGGTGGATGCGCTGAAAACCATCGGCCTTGATCCGATCGAGGTGCTGGTGGTGCCGCGCGTCATCGCCTGTTCGCTCATGCTGCTCGGCCTCGCCTTCTATGGCGGGCTGTGGGCGCTGGTGGGCGGCGGCCTGTTTGCCTGGGTCGATCTCAAGATGCCGCCGTCGGCCTATGTCACCCGATTGCAGGAGGTGATCATGATGTCCGATTTCGTGGTCGGCATGATCAAGGCACCGGTGTTTGGCTTCATCATCGCGCTGATGGGCTGTTTCCAGGGCATGCAGGTCACCGGCAACGCCGAATCGGTGGGCCAGCGCACCACCCAGGCGGTGGTGGAAGCCATCTTCGTGGTGATCGTGTTCGATGCCTTCTTCGCGGTGTTCTTCAGCACGCTGGGGTATAATTGATGCTCAGCCCGACCCTGCCCGATGGAGAGGATGTGGCGCTGCGCATCCGCGGGCTGGTCACTGGCTTTGGCGATCAGCTGCTGCACAAGGGGCTCGATCTCGATGTCCGCCGCGGCGAGGTCCTCGGGCTGGTCGGCGGTTCGGGCAGCGGCAAATCGGTGCTGCTGCGCGCCATCATCGGGCTGCAGCCGGTGCGCGCCGGCCATGTCGAAATCTTTGGCCAGAATGCGCTTGATCCCGATCCGGTGCTGCGCCGTGCCCTGCGCCGGCAATGGGGCGTGCTGTTCCAGGATGGCGCGCTGTTTTCCGGCCTCACTGTGTCGGAAAACATCCAGGTGCCGATGCGCGAATATCTGCGCCTGCCCGAATCGATCATGGCGGCGCTGTCCACCGCGCGGCTGCGGCAGGTGGGCCTGCCGCCCGATGCCTGCCCCAAATATCCATCCGAACTGTCGGGCGGGATGCGCAAACGCGCCGGTCTTGCCCGCGCCCTGGCGCTGGATCCGCCGCTGTTGTTCCTTGATGAACCCACCGCCGGGCTCGATCCGATCTCGGCCGCCGCCTTCGACACGCTGGTGCGCTTGCTGGCCGACACGCTGGGGCTCACCCTGTTCCTCATCACCCATGATCTCGACACGCTGGTCAGCATTTGTGACCGGGTGGCCGTGCTGGGCGAAGGACGGGTGCTGGCCTGTGGCACGGTGGACGAACTGCGCCGGTTCAACCATCCTTGGGTGCAGCAATATTTTGGCGGTCCGCGCGGGCGGGCGGCAATCGGAAAGCAGGCCTGATGGAAAATCGCAGCAATCAGCTGATCGTCGGCAGCGTGGCGCTGGCCATGGTGGTTGGCATATTGGTCATGATCCTGTGGCTGTCCCGCTATTCGGGCGTGGAGCGCAAGCAGTACGATATCCTGTTCCACCAATCGATTTCCGGACTGGCGCTGGGCTCCCCGGTGCAATTCAACGGTGTCAGCGTTGGCAAGATCAACGAAATCCGGTTGTTGCCCGACCAGCCCGACGTGGTGCGGGTGCGGATTGCCATTGATGCCTCCGTGCCGGTGCTGCAGGGCACCACCGCCGGCATCGAGGGCGTGGGCTTCACCGGCGTGTCGCAGGTGCAGCTGCAGGGTGCCATGTCGGGCAGCGCGGCCATCACCAGGGCCGGCCCCTGGGGCGTGCCGCTGATCCCGCCACGCGGAGGCGGCCTCAATGATCTGCTCACCACCGCGCCTGTGGTCCTGTCCAACGTCGCCCGCCTGACCGAGCGGCTCAACGACGTGCTGAAGGATGAAAACCGCGCCGCGCTGTCGGGCATCCTGAAGAACACTGATGTTGCCACCGCCGCGCTGGCCAAGGGTGCGCCCGATCTGGCCGCGGCCCTGTCCGAAGCGCGCACCACCATGACCCAGGCCACCGCCACGCTGCAACGGATCGAGGCGCTTACCCAATCCGGGCAGAGCCTGGTCGACAGCGAGATCCGTCCGCTGACCAGCGACCTCAGGCGCACTGTGGCCCGCACCGAAACCACGCTGGCCCGTGTGGAGGCGCTGGCCGCCAGCGCACAGCCGGGGGTGGAGATGCTCTCGAACCAGACGGTGCCCGAAACCACCCAGCTGATCCGCGAGCTGCGCGAGGCCACCAGCCGGCTGGGCGCCATCGCCGCCAAGCTGGATGAAGATCCGGCCGGCGCTCTGCTCGGCGGCCGCCGCCTGCCCGAATATCAGCCCCCGAAGGAACCGCGCCCATGACGAAGCTATTTGTGCCGGCAATGGCGGCGCTGCTGCTGGCCGGCTGTGGCCCGCTGGTGCAACTGGGCGGCAACAGCCCGGCCCCGGCCACGCTGCTGGTGCTGCGCGCCGCCGCGCCGCCGCCGAGCTGGGCCGGCCCCACGCCGCTGGCCGAAACGCTCAGCGTTGCCGTGCCCGATGTGCCGGCCGAACTGCAGACGCTGCGCCTGCCTGTGCAGGTGGGGGCGGCCGGCGTGCAATATCTGGCCGGCGCCAGCTGGACCGAACAACCCAACCGCCAGTTCCAGCGCCTGCTGGCCGACACACTGGCCGGCGCCGGCGTGCCAGTGCTCGATACGCGCTCCGGCACCGTCTCCCCGGCCCGGGCGCTGACCGGCCATTTGCGCGAATTCGGCCTGGATGTGCGTGGGGGCCCAGTGGTGCGCGTGCGCTATGATGCCCAGCTCGCCGGCCCGCGCGGCGGCGGCACCGTGGCACTGCGCAGCTTTGTCGCCGAAGAAGCGGTGGCGAGCCAGCAACCCGAAGCCGTCGCAGGCGCGCTCAACCGCGCCGCCAATCGCCTCGCCACCGAGGTTGCCGCCTGGGTGAAGGGCTGACCGAACGGATCCTCCCCCTTTGGGGGAGGTGCCCGGAGGGCGGAAGGGGCAGAGAGGACCGCGCTCGCCAGCCCCCTCCGCCGCCCTGCGGCCGGCACCTCCCCCAGAGGGGGAGGATGTTCAGGCCAAACCCACCCAAATAACCGGTTGCCCGCTCGGCCCGCCGCCCTAAAACATCTCCCAAAATCATTCCTGGGAGAGCCTCGCCATGCCGTTCGCCAAACCCTTTGTCAGGCCCGATGTCGCCAATATCCTGGCCATGCTCGCCGCCCAGCCGGGCCCCAAATTGTCCGAAATATCGCCCGCCGAAGGGCGTGCCATGATGCAGGGCATGGGCCAGTTGATGGAGCGCCCGATCGGCGAGATGGCCATGGCCGATCTGGCCATCCCCGGCCCGGCCGGCAGCATCCCGGCCCGGCTCTACACGCCGGAAAACGCCGGCAGCGCCGTCGTCGTCTTCTATCACGGCGGCGGCTGGGTGATTGGCGATCTCGGCGTCTATGACAGCGTGTGTGCCGAAATCGCGCGCCAGTTGGGCCTGCGGGTCGTTTCGGTCGATTATCGCCTGGCGCCCGAAGCCGTGTTCCCGGCCGCCACCGAGGATTGCATAGCCGCCACCCGCTGGGTCGCCGGCTCCCCGGCGGAACTGGGCGGAGCAGTTTCGGGCATCATCCCGGCCGGGGACAGCGCGGGCGGCAACCTCGCCGCCGCCGTCACCAGCGAACTGGTCGGAACACTGCCGGTGCCGATCCTGGCGCAATGGCTGATCTACCCGGCCACCGACATGACCGCCACCGAAGGTTCGATGGTGGAATTTGCCGAAGGCTATCTGCTCACCAAGGATTCGATGGACTGGTTCCACGCCCATTTCATGAAGGGTTCGGAAGGCAAGTTGCTGCACCCCTGGGCCAGCCCGCTGCACGCCGAAACCCTGGCCGGCCTGCCGCCGGCGCTGGTGTTCACCTGCGGGCTGGATCCGCTGCGCGATCAGGGCCGTGCCTATGCCGCTCGCCTGATCGAACATGGCGTGCGCACCATCTATCGCGAGGCCGCTGGCCAGATCCACGGCTGCATTACCCTGCGCGCCGGCATCCCCAGCGCCCAGGATGATCTCACCGCTTGCATCACCGATCTGAAGCTGCTTCTGGCGGGCGCATGACGCCCTCCTCCATCCCGCGCGAACATCCCTCCGGCCTGCCCTATCGCCCCTGTGTGGGGGTGATGCTGGTCAATGCCGATGGGCTGGTGTTCACCGGCCAGCGCCTCGATCAGATGGTGGAGGCCTGGCAGATGCCGCAGGGCGGAATCGATCCCGGCGAAGACCCCTATGAAACCGCCCTGCGCGAGCTGTGGGAGGAAACCGGCGTTGACCCGAAGCTGACGTCCCTGCTCGGCGAAACGCCAGACTGGCATTATTATGATCTGCCCGATGAACTGATCGGCCGCATCTGGAAGGGCAAATATGCCGGCCAGCGCCAGAAATGGTATGCCCTGCGCTTCCATGGCACCGATGCCGATGTGAACATCGCCACCGAGCATCCCGAATTCCGCCACTGGCGCTGGAGCCCGCTCGACACGCTGGTCGAGATGGCCGCCCCCTTCAAGCGGGAGCTTTATGCCGACGTGATCACGGTGCTCGGCCCCTCTCTCTGAGCCCAGGCAATCGGCACCACCCGCGGCACCAGCACGGCAAGGCTGAACAGCGCCACCAGCGGCATGCCGGCCGCCAGCGCGAAGGCGGCATTGTAACTGCCGGTCGCATCGATGATCGCCCCGGTGATCAGTGGGTTCACGATGCCGGCGATATTGCCAAAGCCGTTCTGCACGCCGGTCCATTTGCCCACCGCGCTGGGGCCGGCAAACATCTGGGCCATCATGTTCACGCAGACGTGCATGATGCCGATGCCGAACCCGGCCAGCAGCAGCGCCGCGATCAGCGCGCCCTGACTGTCTGACAGCGGGATGCCGGCCAGGCCCGCCGCCGTCATCACCGTGCCCAGCATGGCACCGCCTCGCCGCACCGGGCCGGGCGCCAGACCGCGCCGCAACAACAGGTCGTTCACCTGCCCGCCGATCATCGCCGCCACCGCCTGCGCGGCAAAGGCCAG
Organism: Sandarakinorhabdus cyanobacteriorum; assembly: GCF_002251755.1. Lineage (GTDB taxonomy): Bacteria > Pseudomonadota > Alphaproteobacteria > Sphingomonadales > Sphingomonadaceae > Sandarakinorhabdus > Sandarakinorhabdus cyanobacteriorum. Next base: position 33,565 of record NZ_NOXT01000113.1, on the reverse strand, counting down.
CGCGCCGATCCACGCCATGTCAGCAAGGCTGTAGTGGCGCACCTCCACCAGCCACAACGGCAGCCAGGTGACGAGGAAATAGAGGCCAAAGCCCCAGCACACCTGCGCCAGCGACAGCGACAGCGCCGCCCGGGTGAACAATATCTGCAGATAGGTGGGCCCCTCGCCGCCGGCCGCGCCATGATCGGCCGGCGTCGGCAGGCGGCGGATGGTTGCCACCCACGGCAGCAGCCACAACAAGGTGACCCCACCGACTATGGCGAACAGCCAGCGCCAATCCAGCGCCGCCAGCAGCAGACCACCGGCCAGCGTGCCAAAGGCCGGCCCCAGCGCCAAGCCCACCGACGTGGCCGCATTGGCAACGCCATGCGGGGCAGCATCGACATGATCGACAATCAGCTTGAACAGCGCCGGGAAGGTCACCGCCTCCCCCACCGCCAGCAATAGCCGCAGCAGCACCAGCGCCAGCAGGCCATTGGCCAGGCCGGTCAGCGCCGTGGCCACGCCCCACAGGCCAAGACCGGCCGCCAGCACCCAGCCGGCGTTGCTGCGCCCGACGAGCCAGCCGGCCACCAACTGGCCAGGGGCATAAACCCAGAAAAAGGCCGAGGCGGCCATGCCATATTCGGTGGCCGTCAGCCCCAGATCGGCCTTCAGCCGCGGCGCCGCGATGCCCAGCGTGCCGCGATCGACACAGTTGATGAACACCGCCAGCCCGATCAGCCAGACCAGCGCCGTCACTGCCCGTGCTTGCGACCCCGCCTGCGCCATCGCCGTCCCCCAATGGCCAGCCTGGGCGGCGGCCGGTGCCCTGTCAAGCACGGGCCCGGCAACCGTGTGGAGCAATTGTGGGGGGAGGACGGCTGCGATAGACTTGGCCGCCAGACAGGGAGGGACGATCATGGCCAACAGGGAGGGCGGCTGCCTGTGCGGCGCGGTGCGCTACGGCATCGCGGCCGAACCGGTGATGCAGGCGGTGTGCCATTGCCGCAACTGCCAGAAACAGGCCGGCAGCGGCTGGTCGATGATCATGGGCGTGCCGGCTGCGGCGCTGGCGGTTTCTGGCGAGGTGAAGACCTATGCCGACCACGGCGACTCCGGCGGCGAGGTGCTGCGCCAGTTCTGCCCCGCGTGCGGCTCCCCGCTGTTCAGCCGGGTATCGGCCGCGCCCGATCTGGTGTTCATCAAGGCCGGCACGCTGGATGACACCAGCCAGTTCACGCCGCAGCTGCAGTTCTGGACCGACAGCAAGCAGCACTGGGTGGAGATCGCCGGCGTCCCCGGCTTTGCCCGCAACCCCGGCTAGATGAGTCCCGCCAGCGGGCTCGACGGGTCGGCATAGCGGCGCTTGCCCATGCGGCCGGCGCGATAGGCGAGGCGGCCGCTTTCCACCGCCAGCTTCATGGCGCGGGCCATCATGATCGGGTCCTTCGCCTCGGCAATCGCCGTGTTCATCAGCACGCCGGCGCAGCCCAGCTCCATCGCCACCGCCGCGTCTGATGCGGTGCCGACGCCGGCATCGACCAGCACCGGCACCTTGGCATTCTCGATGATCAGCCGCAGCGTCACCGGGTTCTGGATGCCAAGCCCACTGCCGATCAAGCTGCCCAGCGGCATGATGGCCGCCGCGCCCGCCTCTTCCAGCCGCTTGGCGGCGATGGGATCATCGGCGCAATAGACCATCACGTCGAAGCCATCCTTCACCAGGATTTCCGTCGCCTTCAGCGTTTCGGCCATCTCAGGGTAAAGCGTGCGCGCTTCGCCCAGCACCTCGAGCTTGACGAGATTCCACCCGCCTGCCTCACGCGCCAGCCGCAGCGTGCGGATGGCATCATCGGCGGTGAAGCAGCCGGCGGTGTTGGGCAGATAGGTGAAGCGCTTGGGATCGAGGAAATCCGTCAGCATCGGCTGGCTGCGGTCCATCACATTCACCCGCCGCACCGCCACAGTGACAATCTCCGCCCCACTCGCCTCGGCGGCGGCGGCGTTCTGGGCATAATCCTTGTATTTGCCGGTGCCGACGATCAGCCGGCTGGTGAAGCGGCGGCCGGCGACCTCCCAATGATCCGTGTCCTTGGCGTCATCATCCTGCCCGCCGCCCACGAAATGCACGATTTCCAGCGCATCCCCGTCGGCCAGCGTCACATCGGCATAGGTCGAGCGCGGCACGATTTCGCGGTTGCGCTCCACGGCGACCTTCTTGGCCGGCAGGTCAAGGCTGGCCAGCAGATCGCTGATGCGGCTGCCGGCGGCGATGCGGTGGGGTTCGCCATTGAGGGTGATGGTCATCGTCATAAATCGGTGGCGGCGGCCAGCACGGCGGCGCGCAATTCGGGGATGCCCAGGCCTTTTTCCGAACTGGTGGCAATCACCTGCGGATAGGCGGCGGGGTGGATGCGGCTGGCACCCAGCGTCGCTTCGGTCAACGCTTCCAGCGCGCTCGGCTTGATCTTGTCGGCCTTGGTCAGCACCACCTGGAAACTGACAGCGGCCTTGTCGAGCAGGCTCATGATCTCGCGGTCCACCGGCTTGATGCCGTGGCGGCTGTCGATCAGCACCAGCACCCGCTTCAGCACGGCACGGCCGCGCAGATAATCGAACACCAGATGCTTCCACTGCCGGATCACATCCTTGGGCGCCTCGGCAAAGCCATAGCCTGGCATGTCGACCAGCCGAAAGGCGGTGGGTTCGCCCACATTGAACACGTTCAATTCCTGCGTGCGCCCCGGCGTGACCGAGGTGCGCGCCAGCCCGTTGCGACCGGTGATGGCATTCAGCAGCGAGGATTTGCCCACGTTGGAGCGGCCGGCAAAGGCGATTTCCGGCACATCGGGGGCGGGCAGGAACTTGAGCTCCGGCGCAGACAATTGAAAGGCCACCGGCCCGGCAAAACGCCGCCGGGCCAGCTCGATCAGATCATCCTGTTCGGCGGCGTCGCTCACTTCTTGCGCCGCCGGTTGGCTGGGGGATTGGGCGTGGGGCGCGGCGCCGGGTTCGGTTTCACATCGATCACGGCGGCGGCCGGCGGTGTCGCCGGGGTGGGATATTTGCGGTTCATGTAGAGCTGCTGGGCGATCGACACGAGGTTGTTGACGCACCAATAGAGCTGCAGGCCGGCCGCGAACGGCGCCATGAAGAACATGAACAGCCAGGGCATCAGCGCGAACACCTGTTGCTGCACCGGGTCCATCGTCGCCGGGCTCAATTTCTGCTGCAGCCACATGGTGAAGCCCAGGAAGATCGGCAGCACGCCGAGCGCGATGAAGGCCGGCGGCTGCCAGGCGATCAGGCCGAACAGGTTCAAGGGCGTCAACGGATCGGGCGCCGACAGATCGTGCAGCCACAGCACGAACGGCTGGTGGCGCATCTCGATGGAAATGAGCAGCGTCTTGTAGAGGGCATAGAAGATGGGGATCTGCAGCAGGATCGGCAGGCAGCCGGCAAGCGGATTGACCTTCTCGGTCTTGTAGATGGCCATGATCTCCTGCTGGGCGCGCAGCTTGTCATCGCCATATTTTTCCTGGATCGCCTTCATGCGCGGCCCGATCAGCCGCATCTTGGCCATCGATTCATATTGCTTGTTGGCAACCGGGAACATCAACGCCCGCACGATCAGCGTCAGCCCGATGATGGCCACGCCGAAATTCTGCGTCAGCTTGAACAGGAAATCGAGCAGGGTGAAAATCGGCTTGGCGATGATCTCGAACCAGCCCCAGCTCACCGCCTTGTCCAGCCGCGGAATGCCCGCTTCGGTATAGCGGTCAAGCAGGTTCACCTCCTTGGCGCCGGCAAACAGCCGGCTGGTGGTGGCAATGCGGGCGCCGGCCGGCACGGTGATGGCCCCGGCTAGCCAATCGGCCTGATACTGGCCCGCAGCATATTGGAAGCTCGCCGCAATCTTCGCCTTCTGATCCGGCACGCTGGCGGCCAGCCAATATTTTTCGGTCAGGCCCAGCCAGCCGCCCGTGGCATTGAAGCGCTGCGGGCCTTCATCCTTCAGCTTGGCAAATTCCAGATCCGTGTCTTTCAGCATGTCATCCAGCACGGCGACGGGGCCGACATGCACATTGGTCTCGGCCGCCGCCGCCTCACCCCGGCGCGACACCAGGCCATAGGGCGCCAGGCTGACCGGGGCTGCACTGCGGTTCTCGATGCTCTGTTCGACGGTGAACAGATAGTCGCTGTCCACGCTGATCTTCTGGCGGAAGGTCAGGCCCTGCGGGCTGGTGTAGGTCAGGGTCACCGGGGTGGCCGGGGTCAGAGTCGGGCGATCGGCCGTCCACAGCGCGCCGGCCGGCGGTGCCACCGCGCCGGTCCATCCGAACTGGGCAAACTGCGCATCGGCCGTGCGGCTCGGCGCAAACAGCCGCACCGGCGGCGAGGCCTTGTCCAGCGTCTGCCGATAACCGGGCAACACCAGATCATCGAAACGCCCGCCAACCAGATTGATCGAGCCCTTCAGGCGCGGCGTGTCGATGGCCACGCGCGGGGACGCCGCCAGCGCCGCAGCCTGGCTGACAATTGCGCCCTGCCCGGTAACGGCCGGGGCGCTGCCCGCCGGTGCGGCCGCTGCCGGCACAGCCGTGGCAGTAGCCGCTGGCGCGGCGGGGGCCGGCAGGAAGCGGTCCGACAGGAAGGTCCAGCCGATCAGCACCAGCGATGAAAGCACCACCGCAAGCACGATATTCTTCGTGTCGGGGGATTGATTGTCCTGAGGCAAAGGGAAGGTCCGTCCGTTGGGATTCGTGTTGTCGGGCGCTGCTATAGCCGTTCAAGGCACCGGGTCATAGCCCGAACCCCCCCATGGGTGGCAGCGGGCGATGCGGCGGGCGGCCAGCCAGCTGCCACGGGCCGGGCCGTGACGCTCGATGGCGGTGATGGCATAGTGAGAGCAGCTGGGCGTGAAGCGGCAGCTCGGCGGCAGCACGGCCGAAAAGGTCAGCTGCCACAGCCGGATCGGCCCAATAACCAACTGCTTGATAAGGCGCTTCATGGGCCGCTGTCTCCCTTGGGCTTGGGCGGGAGATGGGCCTTGGCCAGCGCTTTTTCCAGATCGGCGCGCAATTGGGCGAAATCGCGGGTCAGGCCGCTGTCCCGGCCGATCAGCACATGATCGGCGCCAACATGGCCATGGGCCGGCAGCACCAGTTGCACAATCGCCCGCAGCCGCCGCTTCAGCCGGTTGCGGGTGACACTGTTGCCGATCTTCTTGGTAACGGTATAGCCGGCCCGCATTGCCGGGTTGCCATCATCGCGCTGGCGCACAAGCAGCACAAAGCCGGCGGATGGAACCCGCCGGCCCTGATTTGCAGCCATGAAATCCCGCCGCTGCCGGATGGTCTCCGGCGCGCGCATCAGGATCAGGCCGTCAGCTTCTTGCGGCCACGGGCGCGGCGGGCCGCGATCACCTTGCGGCCACCAACGGTCGCCATGCGGGCGCGGAAGCCGTGGCGGCGGGCGCGAACGAGCTTGGAGGGTTGATAGGTGCGCTTCATGGCAAACGTCCTGAACAATAGAGTCTGGCTGGCGCCAGTTGCCTGCGCGCCGAAAGATGGGTGCGGATAATGTGGCCGCGCCCCAGAGTCAACCAGCTTGTGGGGGGACTTGTGGGGCCGTTGTGGCCAGTTGTGACTGGACAAGCCGGAATCTGCTGGCAAAGGCGAGGGCCATGGACATCTCGCCGCTCGCCCTGCCCTTTCCCGCCCTTGCCCCCATCGCCGGCGTGCGCATCGGCACCGCCAGCGTGCCCTACAAGCGCTGGACGCGCGATTGCGTCACGCTGGTGGAACTGGCCGAGGGCACGGTGGTGGCCGGGTTGACCACCCAATCGAAATGCCCGTCCCCCGAAGTGGAATTGTGCCGCACCAAATTGCCGGGCGGGCAGGCGCGCGGCCTGATCGTCAACGCCGGCAACAGCAACGCCTTCACCGGCATGGCTGGCCGCCAGGCTGCCGAGGCGCAGGCCGCCCGCGTCGCTGAGCGGCTGGGCTGCAGCGCCGATCGGGTGTTCAGCGCGTCCACCGGCGTGATCGGCGTGCCGCTGCCGGTTGATCTGGCGCTGGCCGGCGTTGATCAGGCCCACGCCCGCCTGGGCCAGGCCGATTTTCTGGCCGCTTGCCATTCCATCGGCACCACCGACACCTTCCCCAAGGCCGCCACCAGCAGCGCCATGATCGGCGGCGCCCGCGTGACGCTGAATGGCATCGTCAAGGGCAGCGGCATGATCGCGCCCGACATGGCGACTATGCTGGGCTTCATCTTCACCGATGCCGTCGTCAGCCCGGCGCTGTGGCAGCAGATGCTGCGCGCTGCGGTGGCCACCACATTCAACTGCATCACCGTCGACAGCGACACCAGCACGTCTGACACGGTGCTGGCCTTTGCCACCGGTGCCGCCGGCCATGCCATGCTGGCCAGCATGGATGATCCCGGTGCCGATGCCCTGGCCGCCGCGCTGGCCGATCTGTGCCGGCAATTGGCCATATTGGTGGTGCGCGACGGCGAAGGTGCGCAAAAGCTGATCGAGGTGACGGTGACCGGCGCGGTCGACGATGGCAGCGCCCACCGGGTCGCCATGAGCATCGCCAACTCGCCGCTGCTGAAAACCGCGATCGCCGGCGGCGACGCCAATTGGGGCCGGGTGGTGATGGCGGTGGGCAAGGCCGGCGAACCGGCCGAGCGCGATCTTCTCTCCATCCGCTTTGGTGACACGCTGGTGGCACAGGCCGGCGGCGTCGTGCCCGGCTATGATGAAGCACCGGTGGCCGCCCATCTCGACGGGCAGGAGGTGCGCCTCACCGTCGATCTCGGCCTCGGCCCCGGCCGCGCCCGCGTGTGGACCTGCGATCTCACCCACGGCTATATCAGCATCAACGCCGATTATCGCAGCTGATCCGATCCTCCCCAAACTTGTTTGGGGAGGTGGCAGCCGCAGGCTGACGGAGGGGCCGCGACGGAGGGGCGGTGGCATGCTGGCCGGGGCATCTTGTCTGCCCCTCCGCCTCGCTGCGCTCGGCACCTCCCCATTCAGAGAATGGGGAGGATCAGCTTTGAGCGGCATCATCGCGGCCATGACACCCATCCTCTATCACTACCCCGCCTCGCCCTTTGCCGAACTGGTGCGCGCCGCCTTGGGGCTGAAGCGCCTGGCCTGGGGCAGCCTGATCGTCTCCAACATCCTGCCCAAGCCGGACCAGACAAGGCTGACCGGCGGCTATGGCCGCACCCCGGTGGTGCAGCTGGGGGCCGACATCTATTGCGACACCGGCGCCATCCTGCCGGCGCTTGATGCCCTGCCCGGCCCCAGTCTCTACCCGGCGCCCCTGGGCCCGCTGCACCGGCTGGTCGCCAGCTGGGCCAACGGGCCGCAATTCTTCGCCCATGTCGGCGCCGCAATGGGCGGGATGACGCCGGAGATGATGGGAGAAGGCTTCATCAAGGATCGGCAGGCGCGCTTTGGCATGGATCTGGCTGCGCTGGGCAAGGCCGCGCCGCACCTGGCCGGCAAGGCCATGGTCGCCGCGCACTGGCTGTCGCTCAGCCTGGCTGATGGCCGTGCCTTCATCGGCGGCGACGCGCCGGGGGCTGGCGATCTGGCGCTCTATTCAAACATATGGTTCGTCAACGCAGTGCCGACGGCCGCCGCCAACGCCCAGGCCATGCTGGCAATGCCCGGCGTTGCCGACTGGGTTGCCCGCATGGCTGCGCTCGGCCATGGCGACCGGCAAGAGGTGAGCGGTGACGACGCGCTCGCCGCCGCCCGCGCCGCCCCGCCGGCGCCCATCACCGGCAAGGTGGACGCGCCCTATCAGCCAGGCATGCTGGTGGGCGTCACCCAGGAAGGCACGAAGGACGCGCCCAGCATCGGCCGGCTGCTGCGCTGCTGCCCAGACGGGATCAGCATCGCCCGGGAGGTGGAGGACGGCCTCACCGTCCACGTCCACTTCCCACGGCTCGGCCAGTTGGTGCTACCGGCATGATCNCCTCCCCCTCTGGGGGAGGTGCCCGCAGGGCGGAGGGGGCTTGTAAGGCCGGCCTTGCAGCCCCGCACCGATACCGTTCGGGTGCCACCTCCCCCAGCGGGGGAGGCGCCCAAAAGCTCAGGCCAGCGCGCCTTCCAGCCAGTTCTTCAGCTCGCCCTTCGGCTTGGCACCCACCTGCATCGCCACCGGCTTGCCGCCCTTGAACAGGATCATCGTGGGGATCGACATCACGCCATAACGGCCAGGCGCTTCCGGATTCTCGTCGATGTCGACCTTCACGATATCGACATTGGCCATCTCGGCATCCAGTTCTTCCAGCGCCGGGGCGATCATGCGGCAGGGGCCGCACCACTGCGCCCAGAAATCGACCAGCACCGGCTTGTCGGCGTTGATCACATCGGCTTCAAAGCTGGCATCGGTCACGGCCTTGGTCATCGCTTGCACTCCAAATTCGGGTTCACTGCGTCAAGATAGTGATTGGATCGGCCGGCGGCAATGCGGCCGATGGCTGCCATGTGCTGAGCGCATGGGCATCCAGTTCGATGAGGCGCGGGCCAGCGGTATAGAGCAAGGCCGCGCGCACGCTGCGGCCCGGAAACACCGCCGCCAGCGCCGCGGCATAGGCCGCCATCTGCGCCACATGCGCCGGCGGCACGGCGGCGAGATCGGCCGGCACGCGCGCGCCGGTCTTGAAATCCACCGCCAGCACGTCGGTCTCGGTCACCAGCAGCCGGTCGATGCTGCCGGCAATCACCACCTGCCCCACCACGGCGGCCACCGGCGCTTCGGTCAAGGCGCCGGGCGCGAACACCGCCGCAAAGGCCGGATCATCCAGCACAGCGCTCACAGTCGCCAACAATTCATCGGCATCAAGATCAGGCACGTTCAGCGCGCACCATTGCCGCGCCACCACATCCCGCACCGCCGCATCCAGCCCCGGCAGCGTTTCGAACAAGCGGTGCAGCGCGGTGCCGCGCCGGGCGGCGGCCTGGCGCCCGGCATCGGGCGGCGGCGCGGCCACCGGATCGGGGCCAAGTGCGGATGGGCTCAACGGCCGTGGCGGCCGGGCTTCGGCCGGCGCGGCGCGCTGCCACCAGGGGTCGGTGGGCAGGCTGATGCTGGCGGGCGCGAGGCTGGCCGGCTGCACCGCCACCGGCGGCCCGGCATGCAGGCGCTGCACCGGTTCGGGCCAGTTGGGATCATCCACCGCCACCAATCCGGCATCGGCCAGTGCGCCGGCCACCATGCCAAACCAGGTGCCATCAGGCAGGCCGCCATCCTTGTTGGCCTTGGCCGCACCGGCCAGGCACAGCATCTCCTCCGCCCGGGTCAAGGCGACATAGAGCAAGCGATGATATTCGCGCCGCGCATCCTCCTGCCGGGCGGCAAGCGCATCGGCCAGCGCCGGCGGCGGCTGCACCAGCCCCGGCGGCAGCCACAGCGGCAATTCCGGTCCATTGGCGACCGGCATGATCAGCGCCCCGGCTTCGGTGCGCAGCGTGCCGCAGGCATCGGCCATGATGACGATCGGCGCCTGCAGCCCCTTGGCGCCATGCACCGTCATCAACCGCACCGCATCCAGTGCCGCTTCGGGATCGCGTTTCACCTCCAGATTTTCGGCCGCCATCCAGGTGAGGAAGGCCTGAAGGCTCGCCGCACCCGCCGCCTCGCAGGCCAGCGCCTGGTCCAGCACCGTGTCGATGGCGTCGCGCGCCTCTTCCCCCAGCCGGGCCAGCAGGCGGCGGCGGCCAGCCAATGGGCCTGACAGCACGGCTTCGAGGAAGCGATAGGGCGACACATTGCGGCCCAGCCGCAGCAACTCCGCCAGCCAGTCACGTGCCGCCGCCACGTCAAGGTCCGGGCTGGCCTGCACCTCGGCCCACAGGCTGCCCTCGCGCTGGGCGGCGAGCGCGGTCAGATGCTGGTGATCCAGATTGCAGAAGGGCGACAGCAGCAGCGCCGCCAGCGTCAGATCATCGCCCGGCTGCAGCACCCAGCGCACCAGCGCCACCAGATCGGCCACGGCCAGCGGCTCGGCCAGGTTCAGCCGGTCAACGCCGGCCACCGGCACACCGGCATCGTGCAGCGCCCCCACCAGCGCGTTCATCAGCCTGCCGCGCCGGCGCAGCAGCACCAATATGTCCTGCGCGCGGGCGCGGCGGCCACTGGCCGGCAGGATCAACGGATCGGCATCGCCCAGCCAGCCGGCGATGCTGGCCGCAATGCGCCGGGCGAGTTCAATATCCTGCGCCAGCGGCGGCTCGTCGCTGTCGCCATCATCCTCGGCGGCGGCATCATCGGCCGCGCCATTGTCAGCCTTGGCCAGCAGCGGCGGCCACAGCAGCACGGTGCCCGCCCCCTGCTTGTGCGGCACATGCGCCGGGATCGCATCCCGGTCAAACTGCTCGGGGCCGACATGGTCGATCACCCGGTCCACCACATCAAGGATCAGCGGCACCGAACGGAAATTGGTGCTGAGCGGCAATTCCTTCCATCTGTCCGGCTCCGCCTCGCACAGCAGATGGAACTGCTCCTTCTTGGCGCGATAGATCAGCGGATCGGCGCCCTGGAACCCAAAGATGGATTGTTTGAAGTCGCCCACCACGAACAGGCTGCGGAACCGGTCGCGCTGGCCCTTGCCGGCGAAAAATTCCTCCACCAGCGCCTGCACCACATCCCATTGCAGCAGGTTGGTGTCCTGCGCCTCGTCCACCAGCACATGGTCGATCCGGCTGTCGAGCTTGAAGCGCACCCAATCGGCGGCACCGGCACCGGCCAGCAGGCGGGCGGCGGCGGCGATCATGTCGTCATAATCAATCACCCCGGCGCGATGCTTGGCAGCAGCCAGATCGCGCGCCAGCCGCACCGCCACGCGCAGGTGCCGGCCGGCATGCTCCAGGATCTGCCAGCGCTCCTGCTCCGCCCGGATGGCCAGCAACTGATTCTGCACATGCACACAGAACTCGCGCAGCTCCGGCTCCTCCTCGTCCAGCGCCTTGGGAATCAGGCCAGTCGGTTTGCGCGCCTCGTTCTTGCCGGTGAAAAACAGCCCCCACAGTTTGGGCCACAAGCCATTGCGGTCCGCCGCGCCCACCACCTGGGCCAAGCCATCGGCCAGTTTCAGCGCATTCACCCCGCTCTGCTGGCCCAGCGCCCGCGCCATGTCGGCCAGTGCATCCCAGGGCAGACCGGCCAGCCCAGCGGCCAGCGTCGCGGCCGCACTGCCGCCATCGGCCATCCCCAGCATGCGGCGCAGCAACGGGTCCACCCCCTCCACCCGCAGCGCCGCCAGCGCCTCGCCATATTTGCCCAGCCCGGCCATGATGGCGTGCAGCCGGGCTTCGCCGCCATCCAGCGCAATCGCCTCGACATCGCGGCGGAAGCCCCGGTCGCTGCGGTCCGACAGGGCATCGGTCAACACCCGGCGGCGCAGCAGGGCGGCGGCCCGGTCATCCAGCGTCTGGAAGCCCGGCGTGATCCCCGCCTCCACCGGAAAACTGGCGATCAGCCCCTGCGCAAAGCTGTGGATGGTCTGGATCGCAAGGCCGGCTGGCGTTTCCAGCACGGCGGCAAACAGGCCACGCGCCCGGCGGCAGGTTTCGGCATCCACCGGCGCGCGGATGGCAGCAAGATCATGGGCCAGATCATCGTCCGGGCAGCCGGCCCAATGCGCCAGCCGCGCCATCACGCGCGCCTGCATTTCGGCGGCGGCCAATTTGGTGAAGGTCAGGCACAGGATCGATGGTGGCGCCGCGCCGGCCAGCAGCAGCCGCAGCACCCGGGCGGTGAGCACCTGGGTCTTGCCGGTGCCGGCCGATGCCGCCACCCAGGCATGCACATCCGGATCGGCGGCATCGGCCTGTTCCGGCAACAGGGGGTCTAGCCGCTTCACAGCATGCGCCTCGGCCGGTTGATCCATTCGGCGACGCGCGCCAGATGATCATAGTCCGTCCATGCCCATTGCGGGCGCAGCTTGGGCACAAACGGCGTTTCGGCCAGCAGATAGCGGCCGGCCAGTTCGGTCGCAAAATCCAGCACGCTTGCCATGTGCGCCGCCGCATCACCATCCTTGCCCAGCGGCGCCGTCACCTTGCCGGCTTCCTTGTGGCTGCCGCGCAGCTGCCAATATTCGATCCCGCCTGGCTTGCCGGGCGGCAGCGCCGCCGTGCCATCGGCAGCCTGGCCCTGGAGCGCCAACGCCAGGCCCAGCGCCAGCTGGTTGGCCTCCAGCGCCTGCACCCGCTTGCCCGAAGGCACGCCGCCGGTCTTGTAATCCACCACGCGCACCCGGCCATCGTCGTGGCGGTCGATGCGGTCGATCTTGCCGCTCAGGATCAGGCCGCCGGCCAGCGGCAGCCGCAGCTTCACCTCGGCCAGCATCTGGCGCCAACCGGCCTGTTCTTCGGCCAGGATCAGCGCGCCGGCCCAGTGCAGCGCCACGCGCATGCGCGGCAGCCAGGTCGCCTCCAGCAGCGGGAAATGCCGGGCCTCGCTTTCCAGCTCCTCGGCGATGATGCGATCCAGATCATGCAATGTGCCGTGCTGGCGGCGCACCCAGCGTTCCAGCACCTTGTGCACCAGCGTGCCGCGCATCGCCGGCGTCGGGTCCTGATCCAGCGGGTCGAGCGGCTCCAGCTCCAGGATGCGGCGGGCATGAAAGGCAAAGGGATCGGCGATCAGCGTGTCGATCTCGGTGATGCTCAGGCCCTTGGGCCGCAGATCGAGCGGCGGGTTGGGTTCGGGCAGCGCCGCTGGCTGCGGCCCGGCCGGCGCGCCATCCAGCCAGCGGGCCAGCGCCACCAGATCATCGCGGCGCGGCAACGGCGGGGCGTCGGCTCGCTCAAACTGGGCGATCAGGCGCAGCCACAGCCGCGATGGCAGCTGCGGGCCGCCGGCATCGCGGCGCGCCCGGGTGATCAGCACCTTGGGGCCACAGGCGGCGCGCAGGAAATCCTGCGCCGCCAGCCCCTGCGCCCGCGCCGTGCCGGGCAGTCCCAGCCGGGCGCGGATGGCCGGCGCCAGCCAGGGATCGGGGCTGGGCCGGCCCGGCCAGCTCGTCTCGTTCAGGCCAGCCAGGATCATCAGATCGGCGCGGGCCAGCTGCGCCTCCACCGGGCCCAGGATGGCGAGGCGCGGATGGCCCTGGCCCGGCACCCGCACCGCCACCCCATCAATCAACGCGGCCAGCAGCGCCGGCGCCTCGTCGGCCGACAAGGCGCAGAAATGCCCGCCATCGCGCTCCAGATCGGCAATCAACCCGGCCAATTGCCGTCCATCCGGCCCGGCCCAGCCGTCATCCCCGGTCAGCGCGCCAATTGCCTGGCGCAGGGCAGCGGCCAGATCGGGCAGGGTGAAATCCGCCCGGTCGCGCAGCTTTTCCAGCGGAGCCAACGCAGCGGCCACATCCTCCCACCACAGGTCCATGGCGGCAGCGTCGGCCGGCCGCTTTTCCCCCACCCAGCGGGTGACATGTTCGCCCACGGCATCCAGCCCCGGCGGCGGCCGCACCCCGCGCAGGCCCAGATCGGCCAGCAGCAGCGCCCGGGCAAAGCCGGCATCACCAGCCCGCACCAGCCGGTTCTTCAACACGGCAAGCAGGCGGGCCGGGGCAAAGCCTTCGGCCAGCGCCGCGGCCAGCGCCAGCGCCAGCGCGCCGGGCGGGCGCAGCGCCAGCGGTTCCCCGGCGCTGCTGTCCACCAAGACACCCCAGCGACGGCAATGCGCCGCCACCCGCCGCGCCAGCACCGGATCGGGCGTCACCAGCGCGGCGCGCTGGCCCGGCACCTCAAGCGCCTCGCGCAGGGCCAGCGCCACCAGCTGCGCCTCTTCGGCCGCCGTGGCGCATTCGGCCAGCATCAGCCCGGCGCGCGCCGCCGCTTCGGGCGCATCGCCGGGCGGGGCCGCTGCGGGGGCCAGCGCCGCCAGCAGGGCCGCCGCGCGTTCGGGCGGGCCATCCAGCGGCCCGGCCCCGTGCGGCCAGCGCTGCACATCGGCCCGGTCCAGCCCCAGGCCGGCGAGCAGCGCCTTCAACCCCCATTGCGGATGGCCGGCATCATCACGGCTGGCCGGATCATCGGCATCTGCCAGCCGGATCGCCTGCCAGCGCGCCTCACCAGCGGCCGAAACATCATCATCCAGGCCGGGCAACACCACCATGCCATCGGGCAGGCGCAGGATCGCCGCCAGCAGCCGCACCAGCGCCGGGGTGGGGTTGGCGATACCGGCCGCCGCCACCAGCCCGGCCGGCGGCGCCGCCTGCCAGCGGGCGATGGTGGCATCGATCAGCGTGGCGAGCCGGGTCACGCCCTCGGCGCCGCCCTGCTGCTGCCGCGCTTCCGGCCACAGCGCGATGATCAGTTCCAGATAGGCCAGGGTCTTCTGCCAATGATCGGCCAGATCCTGGCCATCGGCGGCGGCCGCCAGCGCTTCGGGCGGGATTTCGGCGGCCAGCAGCGCATCCAGCACGCCGGCCAGCGCATCGCCCAGCCGCAGCCGCTCCACCGCCGTCCGGGCGCCGCCCGGCAGGCGTTCGGCCAGCCGCGCCATGGTGAAGCGGCGCACCAGCGGCGGCACGGCGGCGGCCACCGGCGCCTGCCCTTCGACCAGGCGGGCAAAGCCACCATCATCCAGATCGCCCACCGGCACCATGCGCGGCAGCAGCAGCCCGCCCGCCCCGCCCGGCAATTGCCGCACAAAGGCTTCGGTGAGCGCGGTGACAGCGCGGCGGTTGGGCAGCAGCACCAGCGCCTGCGCCAGCCGCAGCGGATCGCTGCCACAGCGCGCCAACAGGCCAGCCGCCAGCGCATCGGCAAAGCCGACGTGCAGGGGAATGTTGAACAGGGCGGGTGCGCGGGCCAGGCCCGGCTGGGGGGCAATCACCGGCTCAGCTTAACCGCTGGCCACCCCGCCACACAAGCCTGTCAGGCGGCGTTGCGGCGCTGGTAACGGCTGCGCACCCGCTGTTCGGTGCGCAAGGCATCGGCCGCCAGCGCCAGCATCGCGGCATAGCTGTCTGGCGCGATGGCCAGAAAGCTGCGGCGGCCATCGCGCTGGCACGGGCGGCGCACGATCAGGCCGGCCTTGGTCATGCTGTTGATCCAGCGCAGCGCCGTCGTGCTCGGCACATCGGCGGCAATGCACAGGCTGTTGACCGAGGTTTCGCGCCGCCAGTAATGCGCCACCGACAGATCCAGCAGCATGTCCCACGCCGGCTCGCCCAGCGCCAGGCCGGGCAGATGCCGGCCGCGCAGCCGGCGGATGCGGAACTGGGTTTCCAGAAAGGCGATGCAATCGCCCTCCGAAATGCCATGGTCGGGCGGCACCGCTGCCTGCCCCACCAGGCGATCGGCCAGGGCGGCCAGCCCCTGCGCCATGTCGGCCACCTGCCGCGCGATGGTCACGGCCGGATCGCCTGCCAGCGCCGCGTCACCGCCCGGGCGACCGACCGGCAGGTCGAGCGCGCCGATGTCGGCCACAATGGCCGACAGCGCCTGTTCGATGAGCACATGATCCTGACGGCTGGCCAGCGCACCGGGTGCGGCCGGCAGGGATGCGGGCGCGGGTTCGGCCGGGCCGGCATCAGGCACCCCGGTTCCAGCTGGCCGGTTCACCGCCGGCTGGGCCATGCCCGGCCGCGATCCCATCCTGCCCGTCACCCTGGAATGCATCATGCTGAACGCCCCCGCTACCTGGTTGAGAGGCGGCGAGCCCTAACAGCAACTCCAGGCGGGAGAGGCAGGGAGGATGGTCCAATATGGACAGTCCAGCCTGAGAAATATGTTCATTCAGCTTTCTATCCGGTGACCAGGCCGCCAACGGCGCATAGTCTGCGGGCCCGGCCGGCATCATGGCCAGGCACAGCTGCGCCGCCGGCCGCATCACCGGGCCACCGGGCAGCCGCATTATCTGCCAGCCCATGATCTCCGCCAGCATGGTGACCGGCTCCGCCAACGGGACGGGCAGGCCAATCAACGCCAATTGCAACGGCGGGCCCGGATCAGGCGGCCGGGCGTTGCACCGCATCGGGGGAGGCTGCACCATCATCGTGCCTCCCGAAACGGCCGCCCGGCCAAGGCCTTGCCGATATTGATGGTTAGCCGGCAACAACCATCAGCTGTTCCAGCGCCGGCAGCGCCACCGGCATGATCAACCGGTCCAGCCCCTGCCGGGCCAGCACGGCGGCCAGTTGATGGTCCGTCGTCGCCACCGCCACCACCCGGCCACGGCTGCACAGCTGCAGCCGGCAATCCTGCGCCGGCTTGTCATGCCCCCCGGCTGCTGCCGGTCCGCTCACCTGCCATCCCAGGATCTCGAACATCAACCACAGCTTGTCGCGCTCATCCCCAGGCGGCAGATCAATCCAGACACTGCGCACCTCGTGGCAGCCGGCGTGCCGGCTGGGCACGTCATTGGCAATATACACGGCTGTTTCCCTCACTTGACCCGGTGCAATGGTTAACACCCTCCTAACAGTCTGGAGAAGTCAAGATAGCGCCAGAACGGACATACTCGCATTTGCACCAGACTGGCCCGCCACCGGCTCGACACGCACGCGCTGCCATGCTTCCATTGCCTGGTCCATTCAGGGGAGACGATCCATGTTCAGCCACATAATGGTTGGTGCCAATGACACCGCCGCATCCAAGGCCTTTTATGATGCCACCTTCGCCGCCATGGGCATCGCGCCCGGCTTTGCCGACGACAAGGGCCGGGTGTTCTGGATGACCCCCACCGGCATCTTCGCCATCACCCCGCCCATCGATGGCCAGCCCGCCACCTGTGGCAACGGCAGCACCATCGGCTTTGCCATGGAAAGCCCGGCGATGGCCGATGCCTGGCACGCCGCCGGCCTCGCCAATGGCGGCACCGCCATCGAGGATCCGCCCGGCGTGCGCGCCGGCGGCATGGGCGCGCTCTATCTTGCCTATCTGCGCGATCCGGCCGGCAACAAGCTGTGCGCGCTGCACCGGATGCCGGCCTGATGCGCGGCCTTGCGCTTGTGACCCTGTTGGCGCTGGCGGCTCCGGCCGCCGCCCAACTGGTGCAGGACAAGCTGGTGCAGGATCGGCCGGCCCTCACCCTGGCCGGCGCCCGCATCATCACCGAAGCCGCCCAGGCCGAGGCCGAAAAGCGCGGCCTGAAGGTCACGATCGTGGTGGTTGACCCGGCCGGCGTGCCCATCGCGCTGCGGCGGATGGACGATGCCCCGGCACCGGGCCCGGAAATCGCCACCGGCAAGGCGCAAACGGCCGCCCGCTTCGGCAACCCCACCGCCGTGTTCGAACAACGGCTGCAGAAGGAAGGCCAGCTGCGCTATCTCACCTTCCCCGGCGCCATGGTCGCCTCCGAAGGCGGCATACCGGTCAAGCTGAATGGCCGCACCGTGGGCGCGGTCGGCGTGTCGGGCGCGACCAGCCAGGAAGACGGGCTGATTGCGGCGGCCGGCGTGGCCGCGCTGGAAGCTGCGGCCGCGAAAAAATAGCCTGGGGCGCAGCGGCCGGTGGCGGCAACGCTCCGCCTCTTGCCGCTGCCCCCACCACCGCGCTATGAGGCGCGCACAACAACCTCAGGAGAGACCGCCATACCACCGCCCCCTCGCCGCTTCATGAGCACGCCGGCCCCGATTTCCGGCCCGCTTTATGATGAGTTCATCAAGTCTCCCAAGGTCCGCGTGATCGATCAGGACGGGGAGAATCTGGGCGTCCTCTACACCCGCGAAGCCATTGCCATGGCCCAGGAAGCAGGTCTCAACCTGGTGGAAGTCTCTCCCGGCGCAGACCCGCCGGTGTGCAAGATCCTCGATGTCGGCAAGTTCAAGTACGAGGCCCAGAAAAAGGCCGCTGCCGCACGCAAGAACCAGAAGACGCAGGAGATCAAGGAGATCAAGATGCGTCCCAACATCGATGAGCATGATTATCAGACCAAGATGAAGGCCATCGCGCGCTTCCTCGAGGAAGGCGACAAGGTGAAGCTCACCCTGCGCTTCCGCGGCCGCGAGCTGTCCCATGGCGAGCTTGGCCTTAAGCTGCTGGAGCGCGTGCGCGACGAAACCGCCGATGTCGCCAAGGTGGAGCAGCTGCCCCGCCTGGAAGGCCGCCAGATGCTGATGGTGATCGCGCCGAAGTAACGGCCACCGGCCGTGCGACATTGAACGCCGCTGGCCCTGTGCCGGCGGCGTTTGCGTTTCCGGCCGCGCGGCGGTAACCGGCGGCCATGTCCTTCTTTGCCCCGCCCCTCACCGGCGCCAAAGCCGATCAATATGCCCAGCTGAACCAGCAGATCGGCCTGCTGATCGGCGATGAGCGCGATTTCACCGCCAACATGGCCAACATGGCCGCGCTGCTCTTTCACCAGCTGGCCGATCTCAACTGGGCCGGATTCTATCTGATGAAGGATGGGGAGCTGGTGCTGGGTCCGTTCCAGGGCAAGCCGGCCTGCATCCGCATTCCGCTTGGCAAGGGCGTCTGCGGCAAGGCGGCAGCAACGCGCGTCACCCAGGTCGTGCCTGATGTCCACGCCTTTCCCGGCCACATCGCCTGCGATGCCGACAGCCGCTCCGAAATTGTCGTGCCGTTGATCGCCGATGGCCGGCTGATCGGCGTGCTTGATCTCGACAGCCCGAAACCCGGCCGCTTCGATGAAGACGACCGGGCCGGGCTGGAAGCGGCAGCGGGGCTCTTGCTGGCCGCCAGCCAACTGGTCTGAACGGGGCGCTGCCAGCCCAAAGGGGCCAGGACCGACAGCGCCCGCGTCAGATCATTTGTTGAGTTTCACCACGAACTCCTGGCGGGTGTTGGCCATCGCGGCATCAATGCCCTTCAGGGCCTGGGCTCGCTGTTCCGGGGTCAGGTCGCGCGATGCCTCGATGGCGGCGCGGGCCGAGGCCATGGCGTCGCGCTGGATCTTCTGCAATTGCATGCCGCAGGTGGCAAGTTGCGGGAAATCGGCGTCGGCAGGCAGCTTCACGCCCTCCTTCTCGCAGCGCGCGCGCATGTCGGCCTTCATCGCCGCCATATGCTCCTGAGCCGCCTTGTGGGCCCCGGCCGCCATCTCCATCCGGCGCACCATCACCATCTTGCGGCCATCGGCGGAGGTCGTCACCTGCACATCGGCGTCGCCCGGCGCGCCAGCCTTGGCATCGGCACCAAACATCATCACGTGCGGCCCAGGTTCACCACCGGCGACATCGTTGGTGATGACCTTGCCATCCTTCATGATGACGGTTCGCATCACGGTCTTGGTACCCTTGTCGCCCTTGGCACCCTTGTCGCCCTTTTCGTCGATCTTGTGGGTGAAGACCATCACGCGCGGCGCATCGGGCGCATCGGGGGCAGCCGGCGGGGCCGGCGGCGAGACGGCGGCCGGCGGCGCAGCCGGGGCCGGCGGGGCCGGGGGCGCAACGGGCGACACCGGGGCCGGCGGCGCAGGCGGGGCGGGCGGGGCCGGTTGTGCACCCGAAGCGGTGGCGATCAGGCCGCCAACGGCCAGGCCGGAAACGGTCAGGGCCCCCAGCACGCGGCGCGACAGCCCGAATTTGCGATCCTTCATCATGGCAATACGGTCCTTCAACTGGCTCTTGTGGTTCATGGCGCAGCCCGCGATGGGGGTCGCGACGCAGGCCGATTTCAGCACCGCCTGGCCATAGGCGGCACGGGTTTCGCCATCGCTGCCGGCCAGCACCGTGGCATCACAGGCAAGTTCCTGATCCGACCGGAAGGCGGCCCAGGCGGCATGGGCGATGGGGTTCCACCAGTGGGCGGCCAGCACCACCAGCCCGGCCAGGTTGGCCAGCAGATCAAAACGGTCGTGGTGCGCGCCTTCGTGCAACAGGGCCATGCGGCGCTCGGCCGGCGAATAGCGCTTCAGGAAATCCGCCGGCAGCAGCACGCGCCGCTTGATGATGCCGGCCGCCATCGGGCCCGGCACATGGGCAGAGACGATCACGTCCACCCCGACCAGCCGGGTCAGCAATTCGCCCTCGCGCACCGCCTTGCCGATGAAGCGGGCATGACGGGTCCACTGCACCGCCAGAAATGCAACCGCCCCCGCCGCCCACAGACACAGCAGCAGCGTCGGCCAATCCGGTACCAGGCCAAGTTCGGGCCCGGCCTGCACCACCGGCGCCGGCAGCGGCTGGGTGTAAAGCGCGGCATCGGCCGGTCGCATCAGCGCCAATGCCATGTCGCCATCGGGTTTCGTCTGCGCCACCGGCACATACAGGGACTGCCAGCCGGGGATCGCCGGCATCGCCATGCGCAGCGCCGGCAGCGCCCACAGCGCATAGGCCAGATGAGCGCCCCACAGCCGCGCCACGGTGCGGCGCACCGCCAGCACCAGCAGCATCAACAGGCTGGCGCCAATCAGCGCCTCCACCAGCCACTCGCTGTTCAGCCAATGCATCATTGCTTCAGCTCCCGGATCAAGGCTTCCAGTTCGGCAATATCGGCAGGCGAAAGCTCGCCACGTTCAGCGAGATGCGCCACCAGCGGCGTTGCCCGGCCGCCAAACAGCCGGTCCACCAGCCGCCGCGATTCCCCGGCGGCCACCGCCGCCCGCTCCACCGCCGGTTCATACAGATAACGCCGGCCATCCTCGGTCGTCGCCAGCGCGCCCTTGGCCGCCAGCCGTGACAACAGGGTCTTCACCGTCGGCAGGCTCCAGCCGGTTTCCACCAGCCGGGCCGCCACATCCTGCGCCGTCAGCGGGCTGGTGTGCCACAGCACCTCCATCACCTGCCACTCGGCTTCGCTGATCCGCTCGCTCATTCCCGCCTACCCGATTCGGCTACGTCTGTAATCGTCATACTGATTACGCATGTAATCGTCAACTGCCGTATTGCAAGATTGATACAGCGCGCCCACATCGGCCGGCAGCCGGATCGGGCATGACGCCGCGTCCGGGGGGAGACGCGCACCGCATGGACCGGCTGGACCGTCCGTTTGCCGATGCCTATGCCACCGGCCTTGGGCTGTCGCCGGCCGTGGCGGCCCCGGTTGCTGCCCCAGTGCGCCCGCGCCGACGCTGGGCCCGGCGCATCGCTTTGGGCCTGCTCGCACTCATCGCGGCGCTGCTCGCCTGGCTGGCCATCACCGCGCCACTGTCGAAATCGCTGGCGCCCATCGCCCGGCCACAAATCACCCTGCTCGCCGCCGATGGCAGCCCCATTGCCCGCAAGGGCGCCCGCATCGAAGCCCCGGTGCGCATCGCCGCCCTGCCCGCCCATGTGCCGGGCGCCGTGATTGCCATCGAGGATCGCCGCTTCCGCCAGCATCTTGGCCTTGATCCGGTGGCCATCGCCCGTGCGGTGTGGAGCAACATCACCACCGGCCGCACCCAGGGCGGCAGCACCATCACCCAGCAGCTGGCGAAATTCACCTTCCTCACGCCCGAACGCAGCCTCACCCGCAAGGCGCGCGAAGCGCTGATCGCGCTGTGGCTGGAAGCCTGGCTGACCAAGGACCAGATCCTCGAACGCTATCTGTCCAACGCCTATTTCGGTGACAATTGCTATGGCCTGCGGGCCGCCGCGCTGCATTATTTCAACCGCCAGCCCGAACGCCTCACCCGCGCCCAGGCCGCCATGCTGGCCGGGCTGCTGCAGGCGCCCTCGCGCCTCACCCCCACCCGCAATTATGCCGGCGCCCGAGCGCGCATGAAGCTGGTGCTGGCCGCCATGGCCGATACCGGCGTGATCAGCGCCGCCACCGCCCGCCGCACCCGCGCGCCGCGCCTGGATGTGCAGCGCGAGGCCGATCTGCCCAGCGGCACCTGGTTCGCCGATTGGGCCATGGCCGAAGTGGAGGATGATGACGACAACGCCTATGCCAGCCGCACCGTCACCACCACGCTGGATGCCCGGTTGCAGCGCGCCGCCCGCCGCGCCGTGGCCGGTGTCGCGCCCAGGGGGGCCCAGGTCGCGCTGGTCGCCATGCGCCCCAATGGCGAGGTGGTGGCCATGCTGGGCGGGCGCGATTATGCCGCCTCCCCCTTCAACCGCGCCACCCAGGCCCGCCGCCAGCCCGGCTCCACCTTCAAGCTGTTCGTCTATCTCGCTGCCCTGCAGAACGGCTGGTCACCCGATGACCGCATCGCCAACACGCCGATCACCGAAGGCAGTTACCGCCCGCGCAATTCCGGCGACCGCTACAGCGACAGCCTCTCCCTCGCCCAGGCCTTTGCCCAATCGAGCAATGTCGCCAGCGTCCGCCTGATGAACGCGGTGGGCGACGGCAAGGTGATCGCGCTGGCGCGGCGGATGGGCGTGCGCACGCCGCTGCCGGCCGGCGATCCCAGCCTGGCGCTCGGCACCACCGGCCTCACCCTCATCGAGCTCACCAGCGCCTATGCCGGTTTTGCCGGCAACGCCTTCCCGGTGCGCCCCACCGCCCTGCCGGTGACCCCGCCCAGCCTGTGGGACCGGCTGTTCAACGCCCCCGCCGCCCTGCCCGATGGCGTGCACGACGACATGGCCTCCATGCTGCGCGCCGTCATCACCCGCGGCACCGGCCGCGCCGCCAATCCCGGTCGCCCGGCCTTTGGCAAGACCGGCACCACGCAAGACAATCGCGATGCCCTGTTCGTCGGCCATGCCGGCGATCTGGTGGTCGGCGTGTGGGTGGGCCGGGATGACAACCAGCCGCTGGGCAACATCACCGGCGGCGGCCTGCCGGCGCGGATCTGGCGTGATTTCATGCGGCGCGCCATACCGCCGCCCTCAGCCGATGATGACGAGGCCGACGAACCGGATGCGGCCGATCCGCCCGATGCCGCCTTCGATCTCGGCCCCGATGCCGAGCTGCGGCTGGAAGATGGCGAGGCCGTGCTCACCACCCGCATCGGCGATCAGGATATCGATGTCCGCCTTGATCTTGATCGCGCCGAAGCCTTCGCCCGCCGGCTGGAACAGCAATTGCCGCCGCCCGACCCACCGCAGTAAGCGCAATTTGCAGTGTCCCCGCCCGGCGTGATAGGGTGCTTCCCTGTTCGTGCATTTCGGGGGGATTGCACCATGCCATATCGTCAGGCGCACTGGTTCGTGGGCGGCGTGCTGCTCGTCATCCTCGCCGGTTTCTGGTTCAGCTATTTCACCGCCGCGGCAGTGCCGCTGGCCTTCCATGTCCACGCGCTCAGCGCTTCGGCCTGGCTGCTGCTGCTGATCGTCCAGCACCTCGCTATCCACCGCCGCCAGAACGGCCTGCACCGGCAGTTGGGCTGGGCCAGCTTCGCGCTGTTTCCGCTGCTGATCCTCGGCTTCACGATGATCATCAACGTCTCGGCGCAGGCCTTTGCCAAGGGCAGCAGCCCCTTCAGCGTCTATCTCGGGCCCTCGTTCGGGATCGGCATGGCGCTGGCCATCGCCGCCTATCTCACGCTGTTCTTCCAGGCGCTGCGCCACCGCCGCACCGTGCATCTGCACGCCGGATACATGCTGGCCACGCCGCTGATCCTGTTCGAATCGCCCTTTTCCCGCGTGATGGCCATGTTCGCACCGTGGATGAACATCATCGGCAGCAGCGGCCCGCAAGAGGTGCTGGACACCATCGCCTTGTCTGACGGCATTGCCGTGATCTTCGCGCTCGGCCTTTATGCCGCCAACCGCCGGCACGGCACGCCGTGGCTGGTCGCCGCCGGCTTCATGGCGGCCTAGGCCATCGCCATGTGGTATGCGCCGTTCGTGCCGCAGCTGGGCCCGGCCTTTGGCGCCTATGCCAGCCTGCCGCTGGGTCTCACCGCCGCGATCGGCATCGCCGCCGGGGCGGCCGCGGGCTGGCTCGGCTGGCGTGCCGGCAAGCGCCCGCGCCGCGTGGCCCAACCCGCCTGATCACAGCCAGAAGCGCACGCCCGTTCGCACCGACCAGCCGCCGGGATTTTCGCCGGCCGCGCGCGCCAGCCGGCTCGATTCGCCCAGTCGCCGTTCAAACATCACCGCAACATAGGGGGCCACCCGCCGCGTCACCTCATATCGCGTCAGCACCCCGGCCTCGACAATGGCCGGGCCGGGCGCGATCAGCCGTTCCGGCACCCGCGTGGCGTAAATGTCGGTCTCGAACAGCGGCTGCACCACCAGCCGGTTGGTCAGCCTGAGGTCGAAACTCTGGCGCAGGCGAAACAGCACATCGGCCTTCAGGCCAACGAACATATGGGCTTCGGTTTCAAAGAACAGCGGCGCCAGCCCCTGCACCCCCAGCACCGCATAGGTGCGGGCATCGGGCTGGATATCGTGGCGCACACCGGCCTGCAGATCGAAGAACATGGCGATGTTGCGGCTGTACAGCGCCTGGAACTCGCTCTGCTCCAATCTGGGCCCCTTGGTCTCACCTTCGGTGCGCCACCAGAATTTGTTGATGTCCCCGCCGATCCAGCCCTGCGCCTCCCAATTGGCGACCAGCTTGCCGTCAAAGCGGGTGAGATCGGCCTCCTCCACCAGGGTGAAATTGTTGATGGCATCGCCATGGCCATGGCCTTCCTTCGCCACAGCCGGCGCTGCCAGCACGGCCGCGATCAGCAATGCGCGCATCAATGCACGTGCCCTGCCGGCAGGCTGCCATCGGCCCGCGCCACCACCAGCTTGGCCATCATGCCGCTGTTCATGTGATAGAGCAGGTGGCAGTGCAGCGGCCATTCGCCGGCCTCGTTGGCGGTGAAGACGATCGATTGCGTGCGCCCCGGCGCCACCGCGATCACATTCTTTTCCGGCATCAGGCCAGCCGGCTGGCCATTCTCCACCTCGAAGAACATGCCGTGCAGGTGCATCGGGTGTGCCATCATCGTCTCGTTGATGAAGGTGATGCGCACCCGTTCGCCGAATTTCACCATGATCGGCGGCCCTTCGCCGAACTTCTGGCCGTTCAGCGTCCAGATATAGCGTTCCATATTGCCCTGCAGACGCAGCACGATCTCACGCGTCGGCGGCGGCTGGTCCTTCGGCGTCAGCGCCGCCAGATCGCGGATGGAGAGCACCCGCGCGCCATAGGGGGCACCGGTGGCCCAGCCAAACACCCGGCCGCTGCCGTCGGTGTCGCCTTCGCGGCCCAGCACCGGCATGTGCATGCCCTTCATCTTGCTGTGGTCCATGCCGGCCATCGGATCGCGGCCAAAGCCATAATCCACCACCGGATAGGGGGTGCCGCCCTCAGGCCGGCTGGCCTGGGCCACCGCCGTGCCCACGCGCGGCGCCATTCTGGGGGTGCAATGGCCCATGGCGGCATGTTCGGGCGGGCAATCGGGATCGCTTGCCGCCGCCACTGCCGGCGCCTTCGGCGTGCAGTGCCCCATCGCGGCATGTTCGGGCGGGCAGTCCGGATCGCTTGCCGCCGCCACCGCAGGCGCCTTCGGCGTGCAATGCCCCATCGCGGCATGCTCGGGCGGGCAGTCGGGGTCAGCGGCAGCGGCCGGCTGGGCCCCGGCCGGCTGGCAATGGCCCATGGCGGCATGTTCGGCCGAGCAGGCCTCGCCCGGGGCCGGCATGCTGTGGCCCATCTCGGCCAGCAACAGCACCTGCTTTGGCCGCGGCGCCGGTGCCGTCACCGGCAGGGCGGGATCGCTGGTCAGGGCGGCCAGCACACTCGCCCGCCGGTCCAGCGTTTCCACCCAAAGGGCATGGGCGCCGGCTTGCGGCTCCACGATAACATCCCAGGTTTCAGCCACCCCGATGCGCAGCTCATCCACCAGCACCGGTTGAACCGGCCGGCCATCGGCGGCCACCACCGTCATCGTCACGCCGGGGATCCGCACGTCGATGAAGCTCATCGCGCTGCCGTTGATCAGGCGCAGCCGCAGCCGCTGGCCCGGCACGAACCGCACCACCGGCCGCGCCGCCGTCGGCTGGCCATTGGCCAGCAGCGCGTATCCCGTTACATCGGCGATGTCGGTCGCATCCATGCGCATCTGGCCCCAGGCCCGGCGCTCGGCCAGCGTCGCCTTCATCCCGAACTTCTTCGCGTCGCGCAGCAGATCGGGCAGCGTGCGCTTGTTCCAGTTGTAATAACCGCTGTCGGCCTTCAGATTCCTCATCACCTGGCCAGGCTCTTCGCGCGTGTGGTCGGAAAACAATATCACCTGCGCGGCATCGGCTTTGATGGGGTCGTCACCGGCCGGATCGATGATCAGCGCGCCATATTGCCCGGCCTGTTCCTGGCCTTCCGAATGGGCGTGATACCAATAGGTGCCGCTCTGCCGGATGCGGATCCGATAGGTGTAGGTCTCGCCCGGCGCGATGCCCTTGAAGCCGTTGAAGCCCGGCGCGCCGTCAAAGGGCCCATCCACCAACAGACCATGCCAGTGGATGGAGGTCGGCCGATCGAGGCGGTTCGTCACCCGCACCACCGCCTCTTCGCCCTCGCGAAAGCGCAACACGGGGCCGGGCACGCTGCCGTTGATGGCAATCACCTGATCGGTGCGGCCGGGCACGATCTGCATCGCCCGGCGTTCCACCACCAGGTCATGCGTCGCCGCCTGCACCGCCACCGGCAGCAGCAGGCCCAGCATCAGCAACCAGAAACGCACGGAGTTCATCATCACCATCCACCAGCCCTTACGGCCACGCCACGCATTACGCACGTGCAACATCGTCGCCCTCATGCCGCCAGCATCCAGCCGGCCATGGCCAGCATCATCAGATTTTCCAGCAGCGACACGAAACCCAGCGGCACATTGCTGCCACCGCCCACACAGGCGCAGGTCAGGCTGCGCCGCTCGATATAGACAGCCTTGATCACCGAAACCGCGCCGATGCTGCCGATGAACAGCGCGATGGCGCTGCCCAGCCACACCAGCTGGCCCGACAGCATCAGCAGCCCTGCCGCCGCCTCGGCCCAGGCATAGACATGGGCATAAGGCAGCCAGGCCCGGGCCAACAGATCATAGCCCAGGAATCCGGTCACAAAGCCCTCGATATCCTTCAGCTTCAGAAAGGCCAGCAAGCACATCGCCAGCGCCGCCGCCCATTCCACGGCATGCAGGGTGAACGGGCTGCCCATGCTGGCCTGGCTGAAGGCCATCGCCATGGCGCCGGCCATGGCAAACAGCGCGATCACCGGGCGATAGGTCAACGCCTTGGGATCGTGCAGCTTCAGGCCCAGGAACTGGCGCAGATCATCATGGCCGCCGATGCGCTGGCCGGCGATCCACACCTGCGGGGTGGTCTTCACGCCATGCGCGGCCTTGAACGCCTCCACCTCGGCCCGGCTGGTCAGCAGCCGTTCCTCGAACCGGAAGCCGGCCATGCGCAGCAGGTGGCGCGCCTTCAGCCCCCAGGAGCAGACATGATCCGGCAGGGCCATGCGAACCAGCAGGGCGGTGCGGGGCAATTGGGCATCCATCGTCGTCTTGTCCTTGTTGCGATTCCATCGAGTCGCCTGTTCATAGCCTCCGTATCATGGTACAGAGTCAAGCCATGGCCCGCCCGCTCACCATCGCCCGTCTTGCCGCCACCGCCGGGGTCGGGGTCGAAACCATCCGCTTCTATCAGCGCAAGGGCCTGTTGCCGGTGCCCGCCGCCAGTGGCGCGGTGCGTCATTATGGTGATCCCGATGTCAGCCGCCTCGCCTTCATCCGCACGGCCCAGGCCGCCGGTTTCAGCCTGAAGGAAATTGCCGAGCTGCTGGCGCTGGATGCCGGGCGCGACCGGGCCCGGGTGCGCGCCCTGACCGGGGAACGCATCGCCGCCATCGATGCCCGTCTGGCCGAACTGGCTGCTGCCCGCACGGCGCTGGCCGCCCTGCTGCGCGAATGTGCCGAAGGCGATGACGGCCCCTGCCCGATCATCGCCACCTTCACCGGCCATGGCTGCCATTGATGGTCAGCCGCCGGCCGGGTCCATCAGGCCTGCCAGCGCCACCAGCGCCGCCACCGCCAGCCACAGTCCGCCTTCCATGCGCAGGCTGGCCATCAGCCGCCGCGGTGCCCCGGCCCGGCCGGCCAGCACCATGGGCACCAGTTGGTCACGGTGCCGCCAGGCCAACGCCAGCATGGCCAGCACCAGCAGCAGCTTTGCCGCCAGCAGCCGCCCCCAGGCCGTGCCAAGCGCCGCAGCCGGGCCGGGCGCCAGCGCCACGGCCGCCACAGCGCCCGTGACTGCAAGGAGCAGCACGATGGCCAGCCCCGGCCCGGCGAAGGCCGCCGCGCGCGCGCCGGCATCGCCCTCCCCCCGGCGCAGGCCCAGCCACAGGGCAATGATGCCCCCCGCCCAGGCCCCGGCCGCCAGCAGATGCAGCATCGCCGCCGCCAGCCGCCACGGGGCCGCCGCCGCCGCATGGCCGGCGAGCGCAAGACTGGCCAGCGCCAGCGCCGCCGCCGGCCATTGCACCCGACGCGCCGGCACCAGCAGCACGATCAGAATCAAGCCGGCGCGCGCCACAAAGGCCGGCCCGGCCAGCGGCATGGCCAGCACCAGCATCGCGTCATCAGTGCGCAACGCCCAGGGCGGGCGTTCGGCATAGGATGCGGCCATCGCCAGCAACAGCGCCAGATTGGCCGCCAGCGCCGCCGATACCAGCACCACGATCCAGCGCCGCGCCGCCGGCCGGAACAGGATCAGGCCAAAGGCCGGGGCCAGGCTGGCCAGCAACGCCAGGCGCGCCGCCGCCAGTGGTGCCACATCAGCGAACGGCAAATTCATGTTGGCCCGACACCTTGTGCGTGTCGGCGCCCACCGCCTTCCACACCAGGCGGTACCGCCCGGGCGGCAACGGCGCCGCCAGGCGATAGGTCAGGCTGCGGCCATCACCCGCCATGCGCAACGTGCCGGCCAGCGCCGCGCCGCCATCCGCCGGCGACAGGGTCACGCTGGTCATCGCCGGCACCATCGCCTCGCTGAAACCCAGGCTGATCTCGCGCAGCGGGGCGACCGTGCTGCCCTGCGCCGGCACCGCCGACAGCAGGCGCGGGTGGGCAACCGCCGTGCCCTGCGCCGCAACCAGGGTAAACAGGGCAATCAGGTGACGGCGCATCATCTCATCTCCGGGAAAGGTGCATTTGGGCTCCCACAATGTTACGCACGGCCGCGCAGCCCCCCTCCCCCAGCTGAGGGCGGCGCCCCGACCCTGCGTAACGGCAGACAGGAGCATGATGATGGACCCGCTCGATCAGGATCTGGCCCGCTTGGCGACGGCCCCGGTGCCACCGGCACTTGCCGGGCTCGAAACTGCGCTCTGGGCCAGGCTCGATTGGTCCGATCCGGGGCTGGGCTGGCCCGCGCGCGGTGCGCTGGCCGCAGCCTGCCTGACGATCGGCCTCGCCATGGGCGGCACCGGCAGCCTGGCCGCCGGGCCCGGCACGGCCCCAATCGATGCCTTCAGCAGCCGGTCAGCGCTGCTGCCTTCCACCCTGCTGCTGTCGGCCCGGCCATGATGTCGCGCAGCTGGATCGCCCCGGTGCTGCTTTCGCTGCTGGCCGGGCTGGGCGGGGCCATTGCCGGGCAGCGCCTGGCCGCCCCCCACTCCACGCCGGCCATGCACGATCGGCTGCATGACGCGCTGGCACTGAATGCCGGGCAAGAAAAACGCATCCACCAACTGGAAGTGGCCTTTGCTGCCACCCGCACCCGCCACGAAGCCGCCATCCGTGCCGCCGATGCCCGGCTGGCCGCCGCGATGGTGCGCGAAGGCCGCTATGGCCCCGGCGTTGTGGCCGCGGTTGATCATGTTCACAGCGCCATGGGTGCGCTGCAAAAGGCCAGCATCGATCACATGTTCGCCATGCGCGCCGTGCTCGATCCGGCCCAACAGACCAAATTTGATCGCATCATCGCCGAAAGCCTGACCGACCAGCCCGCGCGATGATCCCGGCCGACGAGCAGGCGCTGGCCCGCGCGGCAGCGGGCGGCGACACCGCTGCCTTCACCCGGCTGGTGGGGCTGCACAAGGGCCGCCTGTTCCAGATCATCCGCCGCATGACCGGCAGCGACGATGTCGCCATCGACCTGCTGCAGGATGTGTTTGCCAATCTGTGGCGCGCCCGCGCCGGCTATGATGATCGCCACAATTTTGGCGCCTGGGCGACGCGGGCCGCCATCAACCGCGTGCGCGATTGGCGGCGGCGTCAACGCGTGCGCCAGCTGGTGGCCGGCTGGCTGCCGCTGGCCGATGCCCCCGATCCGCCTGATCCCGCCCCGTTGCCCGATGCCAGCGCCGCCGACCGCCAGCGCCTGGGTGCGGTGGCTGCCGCCATCGCCCGCCTGCCCGCCAGCCTGTCGGCCCCGCTATTGCTGACCAGCATCGAAGGGATGAGCCATGGCGAGGCCGCCGCCGTGCTGGGCATCACCCGCAAGGCGGTGGAACTGCGCATCGCCCGCGCGCGCAGGCAGATCATCGCCGAGGTGGGCGACGACTAACCGTGCGCGCCAAAATGATTGGCAATGGCGATGCTGGTCAGCGGGATCAGCCGCGCCGCCTCGGCAATCGGCGCGATGAAGCGGCGCTGGATCCCGGCATAGGCCGCCGGGTCGCCATCCGGCCAGTCGCTCGGCTCGGCCATGGCATAATCGGCCAGATCGGGCGCTGACACCGGAAAGGCCCGGCGCAATTGCGCCAGCGCCTCGTCCACGCGCAGGCTCAGGATCATCTCGATCACGTCATCGCGGCTGATGTCGTTGCGCGCCGAAAAGGCCGGCACCTCCACCACGCGCAGGAACATGTGCTGCATCAGGCCCAGCCGCACCGCATGCAACACGCCCAGCGTGCGCCGCGTCGCCTCGGCGGCCGGCGCTGCAACGGCTTCTTCCGGCACATGGGCAAGCAGCTGGCGCAGCTTGATATTGTCCACGCGCAACATCGATGCCAGGCGACGGAACTGGCCCGAGCGGTCATCCTCCACCAGCCGTTCGGCCAGCGCCAGGCACGGCCGCGCCAGCGCCATTTCGGTGCCGCGATAGGGGCGGGTCGCCCAATAGGCGCTGTTGAACAACTCGCCATAGGCCGCCAGCGTCTTGATGCTGGCGATGGCGTTGGCCGCGCCCACCAGGCCCAAAATCTGCCGCCCGCGCGCCGATCCGCTCATCAACGCGCCCAGCCCTTCCTGCGCGCCGGCCGCCGCCGTGCCCACCCCGGCCAGCACATTCACCGGATAGCCCAGCTGCTGCAAAATCGCGTTGTGCGGGATCGCCCGGATCGATCGCAGGCTGGCATCCCGGTCGCGGCCCAGATCGGATTGCCGCTTCAACCGGCGCGAACCCGTCGTGGGGATCAGGCCCAGGCCAAAGGCGGTGATGGCGCGGGCATAGGGCCGCGCTTCGAACAGGCCGCGCTGGTGGCGGCGGATCATGCGGTAATAATCGAGGGAAAGATCGGTGCGGGTATAAAATTCGTCCGCCGCCCCGCCTTCCGCCAGCCCCGGCGTGATGTCGGCAATGCGGGTCAACGTGGCCAGCGCCAACGCATCGGCGCCAAAGAACAGAAAGCCATCGCCGCCCTGGAAACTGGCTTCGGCCTCCACCCTGATGCCGGCGGCGGCAAATTGCGCCCGCGCCCAGCGGCTCAAGGGCCAGGCCAGCCGATCGGTGAAGCTCGCCGGATGCGCGCCGCGGCCCATCGATTCGCCATGCGTGTTGAAGATCAGCGCCGCCACATCGGCCAGGCCATTGGCCTTCATGGCGCGCGCCAGCCGTCCCTGCAGCCGCTCGATGGCCAATGCCGCCGGGATCTGGCCCACGAAGCGCCCAGCATCGGAAAAGCCGGTCTGGATTGCCACCCGCCCGCGCAGCCGGGCATGCGCCCGATAGGCCGGCTCGGCCAGCAGCGCGTCCAGGAACCGCCCGCCATGCTCCAGCGCTGTCTCCGTCTCGAACAGCGGGGACACGTCCACCTTGTGATCAATGCCGAACAGCCGCGCGAAATAAAGCGCGGCCAGCACCGTCTGCGGCTGCTCGCACTCGGCGATCAGCAGGCGGATCGGCGCATCTTCATCGATATGCTTCAGCATCGCCGCCATGGCGAGGAACTGGCGCACCGCCGTGGTGCTCTCCACCGCCAGCGCGGCAAAATTGCTCCTCAGCGGCTTCACCTCGGCCAGCAGGCGGCGCAGCCGGATCAGCGCCTGGCCACTGCCCAAATCCAGCCCGCTATCCAGCCCGCCATCGCCATCGATGCGGCGGCGGATGGCGTTGTGGAGCTGCGCCGCGTTCACCCGGAAATGGATATGGCCCATGCCCAGCCCATCGGCCGCCATCGCCGCCGCCAGGCCCAGATGGCCGCGCGTCCGCAAGTCGGCGATGATCGGCGTCAGGCTGGTCAGGGCATCAGCATCGCCGGCCGTCACCCGGTTGGCGATGGCCGACAGCGCCGCCGGATCATCGGTGTCGCCAGCCAGCAGCGCCGCCACGCCCGCCGCCTGCGTCGCCGCTTGGCGCAGCCGCTGCGCCAGCGCCGCCTCGCCCAAGGCCGCCGCCGCCTCAGCATAATGGCCCAGCCGCACCGCCTTTTCCTCGGCCCGGAAGCGCAGACTGGTGGCCCAGCCGATATCGGTGCGGCCATCCATGTCATAGCCAACCCAGGTCGCCAGCCGGAACAGACAGGGCGTCAGATCGCGCCACTGATCAGGAAAGGCCGCCGCCGCCACCTCCAGCACCACGGCATGCAGCCGATCCCGCGCCGCCATCGCCCGGGTGATCGCCGCCAGCACGGCGCCATGCTCATCCTCCAGGGCAGGCGACGGCCGCTCCACCGTCGTGGCCAGCGCCACCGGCACCCCAGTCACTGCGCTGCCCGCCACCGCGCCATACTCGGCCGGCGTCAACAAAAAGGTCGGGTGGGCAGTGAACACGATGTGCAGCAGCGGCGCCTCCCACCGCGCCCGGAACGCCGCAAAATCCCCCGCCGCCTTTGCTTGCGCCGCACTCGCCTCCACCTGCGCGCGGAACCCGGCCAGATTGGCCCCATCATCGATCGGCGCCAGCAACCCGGCCAACCGATCAGCCCGGGCCTGCAGCCCCTCCCGCCCCAGCTCGGCAATCACCCCGGCCAACCCGGCCAGCGTCACCTCGCCCGCCTCCAACGCGCGGGAAATCTCCAGCCCCAACTGGAACACCGGGTTGAACAAGGGCGTTTCGGCGGTGCGGGCGTGCAACTCACCCAGGCGCTGGCGATAAGTCTCGATCATGCCGCCATGTTTGCCCCGGACGGCCCGCGGAGCAAGCACATTATGTCGCAGTGCAGCATCCATTGCCAAAGCCTCATGCCCCGCGCCGGCACCCACGCCGCAATCGGCCACCGCCCCGAACTGCGCCTCGCCGACGCCAACCCCATCACCGGCGCCCTGCGCTACGAATTCCCCGAAGGCGGCGCCGCCCCCACCCCCCGCCAAAACCGCCCCCGCGGCTTCACCCCAAGACCCGACAAATCCCGCGTGCTACCGGGGGTACGGCGCGGGCGGCTGTAGAAGGGGGTTGGAAGAAGACAGCGGTAGAAAATGCCTCCGGCGGGCAAGGTCGCGGACCCTGCACCCGTTTGTTTTCGGGAGCGCTGGGTGGCGGGATAGCGCCCTAAACTCGGCCATTAGCGTAACCCCGCCGACCTCCCGAAAGCGGACCCCCAGTTACGGATCGGGACGCCGTCTAGCCCGGATTATTCACCGGCCGGGTGATTTCGGGT
>NZ_NOXT01000107.1 GCF_002251755.1 Sandarakinorhabdus cyanobacteriorum | reverse complement strand
GCTGGAATCCCAAACCCGCTCATGCCGAGCTTGTCGAGGCAAGCGCCAAGTGCGGTCGGTGCCTCGACAAGCTCGGCATGGGCGGCTCAATCAAACTGCAATCGACCCTAGCACAGGGCGGCGGGGACTCGGCACGACTGCAAAGGGGGCGGCAACTGACCGTCCGCATTCGCGCCGCATCATACCCAGCCCGCTCATGCCGAGCTTGTCGAGGCACGCGCCAAGTGTGTTCGATGCCTCGACAAGCTCGGCATGAGCGGTCCAATCCATCTCCGATCAAGTCTAGCCGAATTTTCCCGCGGTGCGCCAACCGCCACCCGCGCCAGACCTGCGGTCACCAACGCCGCCCCGTGCAGCCACCGCCGCACCAGCTGCGGTCACCGCGCCTCCAAATGCGGCCACGCTTTTGGCCACTTCCGCCACGCCCCAACTACTGATTCGACCGGAAAGTCAAAGGGAGCGTTGTACGGCAGGCCATTTTTCCTTGCATGTTCAGAGACTTGGGGGCGCCCTGTCCTACACGCAGGCAAAAATGGCAAAATCAGCCGTTCCTTGAAATTTCCGCACCCGGCACCGCTGCCATCACATGTGGATGGGCTTGCCCGTCACCGCCATGGCCGCTTCCTTCAGCGCTTCCGAATGGGTCGGATGGGCGTGGCAGGTCAGCGCGATATCCTCGCTCGATGCGCCAAACTCCATCGCCTGCGCGGCCTGGGCGATCATCGTGCCGGCCATGGCGCCGATGATGTGGACGCCCAGCACCCGGTCGGTCTTCGCATCGGCCAGGATCTTCACGAACCCGTCGGTGTCGCGGTTGGTCTTGGCGCGGCTGTTGGCGGCAAACAGGAACTTGCCGGCCTTGTAGGCGATGCCTTGCGCCTTCAGCTCCTCCTCGGTCTTGCCGACGGTGCCGACTTCGGGATGCGTATAGACCACGGCCGGGATCACGGCATGGTTCACATAGCCGGCGAGGCCCGCGATATTGTCGGCGCAGGCCAGGCCTTCGTCTTCGGCCTTGTGGGCCAGCATCGGGCCTTCCACCACGTCGCCAATCGCCCAGATGCCGGGCACGGCGGTGGCGAAATGATGATCGATGGGGATGCGCCCCTTGGCATCGAGCGCAAGGCCGGTGGCCGCAAGGTTCAGGCCATCGGTGTTGGGCCGGCGGCCGATGGAGAGCAGGACGACATCGGCCTCGATGCTTTCGGCAGCACCGCCAGCGGCCGGCTCAACAGTGACCATGGCCGCATTGCCATTGCGGGTCACGCTTACCACCTTTGTTGAGGTTTTCAGCACAAGGCTCTGTTTTTTCAGGATACGGGCAAAGGCATCGGCCACTTCGACATCCATCGCCGGCACGATACGCGGGGCATATTCCACCACCGTGACCTTCGCGCCCAGACGCCGCCAGACGCTGCCCATCTCAAGGCCGATATAGCCGCCGCCAATCACCACCAGATGGCCCGGCACCTTGGGCAGGCTCAGCGCTTCGGTGGAGGTGACGATCACCTCCCCATCCGGCGCCATGCCGGGCAGCAGCGCCACTTCGGAACCGGTGGCGATGATGAAGTTCCTGGCGGTGACCGTCCGCTCACCCACTTTCACTGATTTGGCATCGACAAAGCTGGCTTCGCCCTTGATCCATTCCACCTTGTTCTTCTTGAACAGCATCTCGATGCCGCCGGTCAACTCCTTGACCGCCTTGTCCTTTTCACCCAGCAGGGCAGACAGGTCGAAGCTGATGTTGTCGGCCTTCACGCCGAACTTGGCGAGATGCCCGCCGGCCAGTTCCTCATAAAGATGGCTGCCATTCAGCAGCGCCTTCGACGGGATGCAGCCGACATTCAGGCAGGTGCCGCCCAGCGTGCCGCGCTTTTCGATGCAGGCAACCTTCAGCCCATGCTGCGCCGCGCGGATGGCGGCGACATAGCCGCCGGGGCCGCCGCCGATGACGACGACATCAAATTCGAAGCTGGCCATGGTCTGGCTCCTTAAAGGTCGATCAGCAAACGGGCTGGATCTTCAATGGCTTCCTTGACGCGAACCAGGAAGGTCACCGCCTCCTTGCCGTCGATCAGCCGGTGATCGTAGGACAGCGCCATATACATCATCGGGCGGACGACGATCTGGCCACCCCGCACCACCGGCCGGTCCTCCACCCGGTGCAGGCCGAGGACGCCCGACTGCGGCGGGTTGAGGATGGGGGTGGACAGCAGCGAGCCGAACACGCCACCGTTGGAAATGGTGAAATTGCCGCCCTGCATTTCCTCGATCTTCAGCGTGCCCTTGCGGGCGCGCTCACCGAAATCGGCGATCTGCTTTTCAATCTCGGCAAAGCTCTTGGCCTGCGCGTCCTTGAGGATCGGCACAACCAGGCCGCCCGGCGAGGAGACGGCGATGCCGAGGTCGGCATAATCCTTGAACACGATCTCGTCGCCTTCGATCGCGGCGCCAACGGCCGGCACATCCTTTAGCGCCAGCACCACGGCCTTGGCAAAAAACGACATGAAACCAAAGCGAACGCCGTGTTTCTTCTCGAAATGATCCTTGTACTTCGCCCGCGCCTCGATCACGGCCGACATGTCCACATCGTTGAACGTGGTCAGCATGGCGGCGGTGTTCTGGGCTTCCTTCAGGCGGCGCGCGATGGTCTGGCGCAACCGGGTCATCTTCACCCGCTCCTCGCGCCGCGCGGCCGGGGCCGCGACAGCAACCGGCGCAGCCGCAACCGGGGCGACGGCGGCCGATTTCACCCGGGCGGTGCCGGCTTCGATGGCGGCGAGCACATCGCCCTTGGTCAAGCGGCCATCCTTGCCAGTGCCGCTGATGCTGGCCGGATCAAGGTTGTAGGTGTCGATCAGGCCGCGAACGGCCGGGCTGATGGCGTCATAGGCCGGCGCCTCCACCACCGGCGCCGGCGCGGCAACGGGGGCTGCAACCGGGGCCGCTGCGGGCGCCGGTGCCGGGGCAGCGGCGGCGCCGCCTTCGAGGATGCGGGCGATCAGCGCGCCCACCGTCACCGTGTCGCCGGGCTGGAACATCTGTTCGCCCATCACGCCGGCCACCGGCGCCGGCACTTCCACGGCCACCTTGTCGGTTTCCAGCGCCACGATCGGTTCATCAGCGGCCACCGCCTCGCCCGGCTGTTTCAGCCACTGGCCCACGCTGGCTTCGGTGATGGATTCGCCCAGGGTGGGCACGATGACATCAGTGGCCATGTTCTTGCCTTCTTACTTCTTCTTGAGACCGCCGCGGATCGCGGCCTTGACTTGGGTCGAGGTGGCGCCCAGCGCCTCGGCCACCAGCTTGGCCTGTTCGGCGTTGTGGCGTTTCAGCAGGCCGGTGGCGGTGGCGGCGGCGGCGGCGCGGCCGGCATAGACCGGGCGGCGGCCCAGCGCCTGTTCGATGCGCGGGGCAATGAAGCTCCAGGCACCGCCGTTCTGCGGCTCTTCCTGAGCCCAGACCACGGTTTCCAGATTGGGGAATTTGGCGGCATATTCGGCCACGACATCGCCCGGGAAGGGATAAAGCTGCTCGACACGGAGCAAATAGACATCGTCGCGGCTGTCCTTCTCGGCAGCGTCGAGCAGGTCATAATAGACCTTGCCGGTGCACAGCACGAGCCGCTTGATCGCCTTGGGATCGCAGGGCTTCAGATCGTCGAGGCAGCGGTGGAAGGTGGTGGCGGGGCCCATTTCCGCCAGGTTGGACACCGCCCGCTTGTGACGCAGCAGCGACTTGGGCGTGAACACCACCAGGGGTTTGCGGAAATCACGCAGCATCTGCCGGCGCAACAGGTGGAAGAAATTGGCCGGCGTGGTGCAGTTGGCGACCTGGATATTGTCTTCCGCGCACAGGCTGAGGAAGCGTTCGACGCGTGCCGAGCTGTGTTCCGGGCCCTGCCCTTCGTATCCGTGCGGCAGCAGCATGACGAGACCGTTGGCGCGCAACCACTTGATTTCGCCCGATACGATGAACTGATCGATGATGGTCTGGGCGCCGTTGACGAAATCGCCAAACTGGGCTTCCCACAGGATCAGGCTTTTCGGATCGGCCAGCGCATAGCCATATTCAAAGCCGAGCACGCCGAATTCGGAGAGCGGGCTGTCCAGCACCTCGAAGCGGCTGTCCATCGCCTTCAGCGGCACATAGCGGCTGCCGTCCTTCTGATCGGTCCACACCGCGTGGCGCTGGCTGAAGGTGCCGCGGCCGCAATCCTGGCCCGAAAGCCTGACGCCATAGCCATCCTTGAGCAGCGAGCCAAAGGCCAGCGCTTCGCCCGTGGCCCAATCGACATTGGCGCCGGTGGCAAACATCTCGGCCTTGGCATCGAGCACGCGGGCGAGCGTGCGGTGGATATTGAAGCCATCGGGCACGGTGGTGAGCTGCTTGCCCAGTTGGTGCAGTTCGGTCATCGACACGCCGGTCATCGCGGCGCGGCGGCTGTCGATCGCCTCCTTCGGCCGGCCCAGTCCCGCCCAGCGGCCACCAAACCAATCGGCAGCATTGGCCTTGAAGCCCGCGGCGGCATCGAATTCGGTTTCCAGCATGGCGACATAGGCATCGATCATCGCCTTGTAGCCATCGGCCGGCACCACGCCTTCGCGCGCCAGGCGCTCGGCATAAATCTCGCTGACCGGGCGCTTCTTGCCGATCACCGCATACATCAGCGGCTGGGTGAAGCTGGGCTCGTCGCTTTCGTTGTGGCCAAAGCGCCGATAGCACCACATGTCGATCACCACATCGCGGCCAAAGCGCTGGCGGAATTCGGTGGCGACCTTGGTGGCATAGGTCACGGCCTCGGGATCATCGCCGTTCACGTGGAAGATCGGCGCCTGCACGATCTTGGCCACATCCGACGGATAGGGCGAAGAGCGGGCGAATTGCGGGCTGGTGGTGAAGCCAACCTGATTGTTCACCACGAAATGGATGGTGCCACCGGTGTTGTAGCCATTGAGGCCGGAGAAGCCGAAGCATTCGGCCACGATGCCCTGGCCGGCAAAGGCGGCATCGCCGTGCAGCAGCACCGGCATCACCTGGCGGCGGGCCTCATCGCCCATGATGGTCTGGATGGCGCGCACCTTGCCCAGCACCACCGGGTCCACCGCTTCCAGGTGGGACGGATTGGGCACCAGCGACAGGTGCACACGGTTGCCATCAAATTCGCGATCGGTGCTGGTGCCGAGGTGATATTTCACATCGCCCGAACCGCCGACATCATCGGGATTGGAGGAGCCGCCGGCAAATTCGTGGAAAATCGTGCGGAACGGCTTCTGCATCACGTTGGCCAGCATGTTGAGCCGGCCGCGGTGCGGCATACCGAAGACGATTTCGGTAACGCCCAGCTGGCCGCCGACCTTGATGATCGATTCCATCGCCGGGATCATCGCTTCGGCGCCATCAAGGCCAAAGCGCTTGGTGCCGACATATTTGCGGCCCAGGAATTTCTCATACTGTTCGGCTTCGACCAGCTTGTTCAGGATGGCGCGCTTGCCGTTGGCGGTGAAGTGGATTTCCTTGTCGCGCCCCTCGAACTTCTCCTGCAGGAAGCGGCGTTCCTCCACATCGTTGATGTGCATATATTCGAGGCCGACATTGCCGCAATAATTGCGCTGCAGGATGCCGACAAGCTCGCGGATGGTGGCCGTTTGCAGGCCGAGCGCGCCACCGATGTGGACGGGGCGATCAAGATCATTCGGGCCAAAGCCATGATAGCCCGGCGTGAGATCGGCCGGCAGATCGCGGACGGCAAGGCCGAGCGGATCGAGATTGGCAGCAAGGTGGCCACGCACGCGATAGGTGCGGATCAGCATCAGCGCGCTGATGGCATCCTGGGCGGCCCGCGCGATCTCTTCCAGGCTGGCACCGGCAGCGGCGGCCTGGGCGGCGGCCTTGCCGGCGGTCTTGGCGCTGCTTTCGGCGAACATGCCGGCCGCATCCAGGCCACGTGTCAGATCATCGGCCGGCAGGATCGGCCAGTTTGGCCTGGCCCAACTCGGCCGCGGCCGGTCATCGGCGCCGGGCAGCAGGGCTTCATTGTCCATCGTGGCAGTCCTTAACTCTGGCCTCAGCTCTCGCGATTCTGCCTTGTTTAACGGCACATGGCGGGAATGTCATGACAAACTGTCGCATGCCGGCCATGCAAGGAGGGCATGCGGGGGTCTGTCCTCCCCCTGTGGGGGAGGCGCCCGCAGGGCGGAGGGGGGCGCCCCGCCCCTCCATCGCCTTCGGCGGCCCCCTCCCCGCCCTTCGGGCAGGGAGGATCAATCAGCCCTTCAGCACCTCAACCAGGGTTTCGCCCAGCAGCGACGGCGACGGCGACACGCGGATGCCGGCGGCTTCCATCGCAGCAATCTTGCTTTCGGCATCGCCCTTGCCGCCCGACACGATCGCGCCGGCATGGCCCATGCGGCGGCCGGGAGGCGCGGTGCGGCCGGCAATGAAGCCCACCATCGGCTTCTTGCGGCCACGCTTGGCTTCGTCGATCAGGAACTGGGCGGCCTGTTCCTCGGCGTCGCCACCGATTTCGCCGATCATGATGATGGACTTCGTCGCCTCGTCGGCGAGGAAAAGTTCCAGCACGTCAATGAAATTGGTGCCGTTGACCGGGTCACCGCCGATGCCAACGGCCGTGGTCTGGCCCAGGCCGACGTTGGTGGTCTGGTGCACGGCCTCATAGGTGAGCGTGCCCGAACGCGAGACGACGCCGACGCTGCCCTTGCGGAAAATGTTGCCCGGCATGATGCCGATCTTGCATTCGCCGGGGGTGAGCACGCCGGGGCAGTTCGGCCCGATCAGGCGGGTCTTCGAACCTTGCAGGGCGCGCTTGACGCGCACCATGTCGAGCACCGGAATGCCTTCGGTGATGCAGACAACCAGCGGGATTTCGGCGGCAATGGCTTCGCAAATGGCGTCAGCAGCGCCGGGCGGCGGCACATAGATGACCGAGGCATCAGCACCCGTGGCTTCGCGGGCCTGGGCCACGGTGTCAAAGACCGGCAGGCCGAGGTGGGTGGAACCGCCCTTCCCCGGCGCGGTGCCACCGACGACCTTGGTGCCATAGGCGATGGCCTGTTCCGAATGGAACGTGCCCTGCTTGCCGGTGAAGCCCTGCGTGATGACGCGGGTGTTTGCATTGACGAGAATGGACATGGCTCAGGCGGCCTTCTTCACTTCGGCGACGATCTTGGCCGCCGCATCACCCAGATTGTCGGCCGAGACGATTGGCAGGCCGGAGTTGGCGAGGATTTCCTTGCCGAGTTCGACATTGGTGCCTTCCAAGCGCACCACCAGCGGCACCGCGAGGCTGACCTCCTTGGCCGCAGCGATGATGCCTTCGGCAATGATGTCGCAGCGCATGATGCCGCCGAAGATGTTGACCAATATGCCCTTCACTGCCGGATCCTGCAGGATCAGCTTGAAGGCGGCCGTCACCTTTTCCTTGGTGGCGCCGCCGCCGACATCGAGGAAGTTGGCCGGCTCGGCGCCGTTCAACTTGATGATGTCCATGGTGGCCATGGCGAGGCCGGCGCCGTTGACGAGGCAGCCGATGTCGCCATCCAGCTTGATGAAGGCCAGATCATATTTGCTGGCTTCCACTTCCGCCGGGTCTTCCTCGGTCAGGTCGCGCAGTTCGGCCAGATCGGGGTGGCGGTACATGGCGTTGCTGTCGAAGCCGACCTTGGCATCAAGCACCATCAGCTTGCCATCATCGGTAATGGCCAGCGGGTTGATTTCCATCTGCGCCGCATCGGTGCCGATGAAGGCGGCATAGAGGCGGGTGGTGACATGCTCGGCCTGCTTGGCGAGATCGCCGGTGAGGCCAAGCGCAGCGGCCACGGCGCGGCCATGATGGGGCATGATGCCGGTGGCCGGATCGATGGTGATGGTGTGGATCTTTTCCGGGTGGTGATGGGCCACCTCTTCAATGTCCATCCCGCCTTCGGTGCTGGCGACGATGGCAATGCGGCCGGTGGCGCGGTCGACCAGCATGGCCAGATAAAGTTCCTTGGCGATATCCACGCCGTCGGTGACGTAGAGGCGATTGACCTGCTTGCCGGCCGGACCGGTCTGGATGGTCACCAGCGTGTTGCCCAGCATGTCGGTGGCGGCGGCGCGCACATCATCAGCCGAACGGGCCAGGCGAACGCCGCCCTTGGCTTCCGGGGGGAGTTCCTTGAACTTGCCCTTGCCGCGCCCGCCGGCGTGGATCTGCGCCTTCACGATGTAGAGCGGGCCGGGCAGCTTGGCTGAGGCAGCCACCGCTTCATCAACGCTCATCGCGGCAAAGCCGATCGGCACCGGAACGCCGAACTTGGCCAGCAATTCCTTGGCCTGATACTCATGAATGTTCATTGAAAATCCTCACCCCTCGATCGCCGTGATGCTGCCCCTGGTTCAGGCCAGCGACGGATCGATGCCCTTGCAGGCCGCCAGCAGTTCCTTCACCGCATCCACGCTCACCTGGAAATTGGCCTTTGCCGACGGCGACAATTCGATCTCGACCACGCGCTCGACGCCACCGGCACCAAGGATGACCGGCACGCCGACATAAAGATCGGACACGCCATATTGGCCGGTCAGGTTCACGGCGCAGGGCAGCAGGCGCTTTTGGTCATAGAGATAGGCCTCGGCCATCTCGATGGCGCTGGTGGCCGGCGCATAATAGGCGCTGCCGGTCTTCAACAGCGCGACGATCTCGCCGCCGCCCGAACGGGTGCGCTGCACGATGGCATCGATACGCTCCTGCGTGCTCCAGCCCATCTTGATCAGATCGGGCACCGGAATGCCGGCAACGGTCGAGTATTCGATCACCGGAACCATGGTGTCACCATGGCCGCCGAGCACGAAGGCGTTCACATCCTTGACGCTGACCTTGAACTCATCGGCGAGGAAGTGGCGGAACCGGGCAGAATCAAGCACGCCGGCCATGCCGCAGACCATGTGATGCGGAAGGCCCGAAAACTCGCGCAGCGCCCACACCATGGCATCCAGCGGGTTGGTGATGCAGATCACGAAGGCGCCCGGTGCTTGGGTCTTGATCCCCTCACCCACCGCCTTCATCACCTTCAAATTGATGCCCAGCAGGTCATCGCGGCTCATGCCCGGCTTGCGGGCAACACCGGCGGTGACGATGATCACATCGGCACCAGCAATATCGGCATAATCGTTGCTGCCCTTCAGATTCACGTCAAAGCCTTCGACCGGGCCACACTGGGCCAGATCGAGCGCCTTGCCCTGCGGCACGCCGTCCACCACGTCGAACAGCACGATATCGCCCAGCGCCTTCTGCGCGGCGAGGTGCGCCAGGGTGCCGCCGATGTTGCCGGCGCCGATCAGGGCGATTTTCTTGCGAGCCATGGGGTGGGCCTTTCTCTCTTGAGTCGGTCAGAATGTCGCAGGTTGGATAGAGGCTGGCGGCCCAGTGTGCAACCGCAGCAATTCCCTATCCGGGCAAAAGAGGGAGGCCGTTTCAGCCGCCGTGGCCAAGCGCCAGATAATCCGCCGACTGCATCTCCATCAGGCGGCTGACGGTGCGTTCGAATTCGAAACTGGAATCGCCGGCAGGATAGAGATCGGCCGGCTCGGCATCGGCCGCGGCGATCAGCTTGACGCGCCGTTCGTAGAGTGCGTCGATCAGGTGGATGAAGCGGATCGCCTCGTTGCGGTTCTCAGGGTTCAGGCGCGGGATGCCGACGATGATCAGCGTGTGATAATGGCGGGCGATCGCCAAATAGTCGGCCGCGCCCAGCGGCTGCCGGCACAGCCGGGCAAAGCTGAACACCGCAACGCCCTTCAGGGATTTTGGCACATGGAGCAGGCGGCCACCGCCGACCGGCAGCTCGGCCGAGGGCACATGGGCACGATCTTCCGGGGGATAATCGGTGAGCCGGAAGAAGGCGGCCGAGCAGGCGGCCGTGGCCTCCGGACCATTGGGCACATGCCAGGTGGCGCCGCCGCCCAGGCGCTGCAGCCGGTAATCGGTGGGACCATCCAGGGTGATCACGTCCATCCGCTGCCCAATCAGATCGATGAAGGGCAGGAACAGGTGGCGGTTGAGGCCGTTGAGATAGAGATCCTGCGGCGGGCGGTTGCTGGTGGTGACGATGGCGGTGCCACGCTCCATCAGGGCGGTAAACAGGCGGGACAGAATGGCCGCATCGGCAATGTCCTTCACCTGCATTTCATCGAAGCACAGCAGTCTTGCCTCGGCCGCGATGGCATTGGCGACGCTGATCAGCGGGTCCGTCTCGCCAGCTTCGCGGGCGGTGTGGATGCGGCCATGCACATCCG
The DNA here is from genome assembly GCF_002251755.1 of Sandarakinorhabdus cyanobacteriorum. Taxonomy (GTDB): domain Bacteria; phylum Pseudomonadota; class Alphaproteobacteria; order Sphingomonadales; family Sphingomonadaceae; genus Sandarakinorhabdus; species Sandarakinorhabdus cyanobacteriorum. The sequence goes on along the minus strand of NZ_NOXT01000107.1, from coordinate 55,378 downwards.
CCATGAACTCGTGGAAATGGGCACGAAGCTTGGGGCTGACAGCAGACGCGGCAAAGAACAAGTCCATCAGCATGGACTTGCCGCGACCCACCCCTCCCCAGACATAGACGCCCCTGGGCGGCACCGGCGCGGCCTTGCCGAACAACCGGCCAAGCAAACCGGGTGCCGGGGCCGGGCAGACCAGATCCGCCTCCAGCGCGGCCAGGCGGCGGGCCACGGCGGCCTGGGCGGGATCGGGTTTCAGTTCCCCCGCCGCCAGCAACTGGTCATAACGGGTGAGAAGATCAGTCAACCTGGGTTTCGCCCGGCCTTGTGGCATGGCCTTCGCCGGTTGGCCTCGCGGTGCGGGGGATCTTGCGCATCGTGCCGGTAAAGCTGGCGAGGTTGACACCATCCTGCGTCACCAGCCCGCGCACGAACAGCATCTTGCCGGTTTCCTTCAGGATCTCGCCATGCGCCTCAATGGGCTTGCCGACGATCCCGGCCGAAAGGAAATCCGTGGCGCACGACAGGGTGACGGCGGCGCTGTTTTCCAGCTGACGGAAAATGAAGGCGAACATCGCCATATCGATGAACGACATGATGAAGCCGCCGTGGAGATAGCCCAAGCCATTCGAATGCTTGCGCGCGGTTTCCATGCGGCATTCGACGCCGCGCGCGCCTTCGCGGAAATAAAAATCGCCGAGCATGGAAGCAAAGCGACCATCCGGATCCCGGCGCCAGACAGTCCAGCCCGCATTGGGCCCTTCGGTAATGGTTTCGCGTGACATGGCCGGGCGGTTAGCGCCGCATATGGCCGCCGTCCAGTGCGCAAATGCAGACCGGGCGGCGGCGTTTCATCAGCGCCGAACGGGCACCAGGGCGGTGCTTTCGCCCTTGCCCACGTTCCTGGCCTCTTCGGCGATCCGACGGTCCTGATGACGCTTGGTGGCAACAATCAGGCCGCAGAAGAGGAAGGCCAGGTAAGCTGAGTCGGTGTTGCTTACCACGGAACAGTTGATTGTATAACCAATCAACCCAACCGCAGCAGCGCCTGCATATTCCTCATACTCGTTGGCGGCACGCAAGAAGCATCGAATACCGAGCCAGGCGCAGCGCAGGAACATGCCGAAATAGGCAATGAAGCCAAGATAGCCGAGATCGACGAGCATGTTGATATAGAGACTGTCAACGATCTTATTGCCGCGGACATCCACGCCAACGAACTCGATTGAATTACCAGCACCGACCCCAACGGGATTTTTGGCCAACTGCGCCCAAGCATTTGCCCATTGCTTCTCGCGCGCCAGGTTGCTGCCGGCATGCTGCTTTCCGCCAAAGACGTACATCTGCGCCCGGTGGCTGGTGGCCAGCACGCCGCCAAGCATGCCAACGGCCATCAGCACCATCATGCCCCGGATACCGAACTTCAGCGCATCGCGGCGGCTGCCATTGGCAATGCTGCGTGCCACGGTCATCACCGAGAAGCAGACCAACGGCACGATCAGCGCGATGATGGCGGTTCGGGCATTTGCGAACCAAGCGGTGTGAAGCACCAACACGATCAAGGAGAGCCCTAGGATCCGGAAGCGACCGGTCATGCGCGTCATGGCATAAAGAACCATCGGCATCACCAGGCTGAGATAGAGCGTATAGTAAAGCACAACCGGGAAGGTTGAGCGTATGCGATAGCGCGTATCGCCGACGCGGGCCTGGGGGGAAAGGATGCGGGCCAGCCAGTCTTCATCAATCCGCATGAAAGACGGGATGTTTTCCGCCCAAGGCGGAATCTGCATATAGTTTTCCAGCACCGCAACCAGCATTGAATAAATCGCAACGCAGGTGACCACGGCATAAATCGGTTTGAAATACTTTGGGTTGTGAAGGAAAGCTGCAGCCCCGATCACCGCGGAAAAATTCATGACATCCTGCAACGCCCAATAAGACGCAGTTTCAGCTGGTCCGGGCGACAGCGGCAGAACGATGAAATTCAAGCATTCATACAAGAGAAAAAGGCTGATGGCGATGCGATCATAGCCCAGCGTATCCACAATCTGGCTGCGGACACGCCCACGTTGCGGATAATAGATCAGCATCATCGCAAGCAGCACGGCCAGGATCAGCCGCGGCGGCGTGATCCATGGCAGGCCGGGAATCACGATGGCAATATAGGACGGCCAGACAATGATACTGGCAATGAAAGTGAGCAGCACCGGCAGGAATGGAAGATCGGCAGTTTCACCGCGACTGTGCGTGTCGGCATCGGGCAGCAGCCAGATCACCACGCCCAGCAGGCCAAGGATTGGCAACGAAACGGTTTTCAGCACCTGGGTGCCGCCAACAGTCGCGAGCGCACTGCCATAGACGATCATCGCCATCATGAGGCAGATCAGCACCAACTTGAATACCGGAAACCACGGCCGGAATTCCAGCCGGTTGTAGGGCGCCATGATGCGCGTGGAGCGCCGCATCACCGCAGTCCGGCTTGCCAATGCCATGCTCACCTGGTTCACCCCATCACTTCGCCACGGTGGCCAAAACACGATCACCGACCGGTTGCTGATACGGCCGGGCCACACGATGGTTGCTGGCTATCGGTAACACGGGGCCATGTTGCACCGCAAGATGGCCCCGTCCGGCTCAGCCGGCGCGTTCCAGCATCATCAGCTTGATTTCGGCGATCGCCTTGGCCGGGTTCAGGCCCTTCGGGCAGACGTTGGCGCAGTTCATGATGGTATGGCAGCGATAGACACGGAACGGGTCCTCCAGCGCATCCAGGCGCTCGCCGGTCATCTCATCACGGCTGTCGGCCAGCCAGCGATAGGCCTGCAACAGGATGGCGGGGCCGAGGAACTTGTCGCTGTTCCACCAGTAAGACGGGCAGGCGGTGGAGCAGCAGGCGCACAGGATGCACTCATACAGCCCGTCGAGTTTCTCGCGCTCTTCAGGCGACTGGATGCGCTCTTCCCCAGACGGCGCCGGAGTCACGGTCTGCAGCCAGGGCTTGATGCTGGCATATTGGGCATAGAAATGCTTGAAATCAGGGACGAGGTCCTTGATCACCTCCATGTGCGGCAGCGGAGTGATCACCACCTCGCCCTTCACCTCCTCGATCGGCTTGGTGCAGGCCAGCGTATTGGCGCCATCGATGTTCATCGAGCAGGAACCGCAAATACCTTCTCGGCAGGAGCGGCGGAAAGTGAGCGTGGGGTCCACCTCGTTCTTGATCTTGATCAGCGCGTCCAGAACCATCGGGCCGGTGGCATCGAGATCGAGCGCGTAGGTGTCATAGCGCGGGTTCTGCCCATCGTCCGGGTTCCAGCGATAGATCTTGAAGCTCTTGGTCCGCGTCGCGCCAGCGGGGGCCGGATAGGCCTTGCCGTTGCCCTTGATGACGCTGTTGGGGGGGAGGGAGAATTCAGCCATGGTCCATTACCGCCTGATCAATAGGTCCGCGCCTTGGGCTTGATATATTCGATCTCGTCCGACAGCGTGTAGGTGTGGACCGGGCGCTTGGCGAGTTCCACTGCGCCATCGCGGAACCAGCCGAGGCTGTGCACCATCCACTGATCATCGTCGCGATTGGGGAAATCCTCGTGCATGTGGGCGCCGCGGCTTTCGTGGCGGTTGCGGGCCATGTGCATGGTCAGCACGGCCTGGCCGATCATGTTGTCCAGTTCCAGCGTTTCGATAAGATCGGTGTTGAACACCATCGAACGGTCACTGGTGCCGATATCGGCCATGCGCTGATAGACGGCGTCGATCTTGCGCACGCCTTCGTCGAGGATTTCGCTGGTGCGGAACACGCCGGCATTGGCTTGCATCGTCTTCTGCATGGCGAGGCGCACCTCGGCTGTGCTGGAACCGCCCTTGGCATGGCGGAAGCCATCGAGGCGGCCCAAGGCGAAATCGGCATTGTCGGCCGGCAACTTCTGGTGTGGGGCGTTCGCCTTCTGGATGTTGGCAATGCGATGCGCGGTGGCGCGGCCGAAGACGACCAGATCGATCAGGCTGTTGGACCCGAGGCGGTTGGCGCCATGCACCGAAACGCAGGCGGCTTCGCCCACGGCGAATAGGCCGGGCACGACCTGATCAGGGTTGCCATCCTTCAGGGTGACGACTTCGCCGTGATAATTGGTCGGGATACCGCCCATGTTGTAGTGGACGGTCGGCACCACCGGGATCGGCGCCTTGGTCACATCGACACCGGCAAAAACCTTGGCGGTTTCGGAAATCCCAGGCAGCCGCTGGGCCAGCACGCTGGCATCAATGTGGTTGAGGTGCAGGTGGATATGGTCGCCTTCGGCACCAACGCCGCGACCTTCGCGGATTTCCATGGCCATCGACCGCGAAACCACGTCGCGGCTGGCCAGATCCTTGGCCGACGGGGCATAACGCTCCATGAAGCGTTCGCCCTTCGAATTGGTGAGATAGCCCCCCTCCCCGCGCGCGCCTTCGGTGATCAGCACGCCGGCGCCATAGATGCCGGTGGGGTGGAACTGCACGAATTCCATGTCCTGCATGGCAACGCCGGCACGGATGGCCATGCCGCCGCCGTCACCCGTGCTGGTGTGGGCAGAGGTGGCGGAGAAATAGCAGCGGCCATAGCCACCGGTCGCCAGCACCGTCTGGTGGCTGCGGAAGCGATGGATGCTGCCGTCTTCCATGTTGAGCGCGATGACGCCCTTGCACTTCCCGTTCACCATGATCAGATCGATGGCGAAATATTCGATGTAGAAATCGCAGCTGTACTTCAGGCTCTGCTGGTAGAGCGCGTGCAGCATGGCGTGGCCGGTGCGATCGGCTGCGGCGCAGGTGCGCTGGGCGGGCGGGCCGGCGCCCATGTTCTGCATCATGCCGCCGAACGGGCGCTGGTAGATGCGCCCCGCTTCGGTGCGGCTGAACGGCACGCCGAAATGTTCCAGTTCATAAACGGCCGCCGGGGCTTCGCGGCAGAGATATTCGATGGCGTCCTGGTCGCCCAGCCAGTCCGAACCCTTCACCGTATCATACATGTGCCAGGTCCAGTGATCCGGCCCCATGTTGCCCAGCGCGGCCGCAATGCCGCCCTGCGCTGCCACCGTATGGCTGCGGGTGGGGAACACCTTGGTGATGCAGGCGGTTTTCAGGCCAGCTTCGGCGATGCCCATGGCCGCACGCAGGCCGGAGCCGCCGGCCCCCACCACAACGGCATCATAAACGTGATCGATAATCTGATAGGCTTGCACCACGTGGAAATCCTCAGGCGGCAGGCAGGGCGATCTTCAGCACCGAGAACAGTGCGAAAGCCGCCAAGACGAACGTGTAGAAATTCAGCGCGAGCATGGCGATGACGCGCTTTGACCCATGGAGATAATCCTCCAGCATCACCTGAACGCCCAGGCGGAAATGCCAGAAAACGCTGACGACCAGCAGGCACATCGGCACTGCCACGATCGGTTGCGACAGCCACAGGCGCGCGCTGGCATAATCAAGGCTGGGCAGCCGAGCGAGGCTGAAGGCGAACCACAGCACCAGGAACAGGCTGGCTACCGCTGTCACGCGCTGCAGCCACCAGTGGTGGACAACGCCGCCGCCAGCGGCACCAAGGCCGCGGACCTTGCCGAGTCGAGTCCCATTGCCCATGATCAGAGCCCCTTGCCGAGAAGGATATAGGCCCAGAAGGCCAGGGTGGCGGTCGCGCCAAACACGAAGGCGCCTTGCGCCATGCGGCGCGAGGTGACGAGGTCATAACCTTCGCCGGCATCCATGATGAAGTGGCGCAGCCCGCTGCCCATGTGCTGGAACATCGCCCAGGTCAGGCCAAAGCCGACAATCACGCCCAGTGGCGAGAAGACCACATCCTGGAAGAAGCGATAATATTCCGGACCGCTGGCCAGAGCCGCCAGCCACCAGGCAAAAATGACCACGGCACCAAAGGCCAAGGCATGGCCAGTGACGCGGTGGACGATGGAGACCGCCATATGCACCCGCCATTTCCAGATGGTGAGGTGCGGGCTCAGCGGGCGCGGAGCGGGCGCGGTTGGACGAGAAGCCATTGATCCCCCTTTCGCCCAGCACCGGGTATCCCGGCGCCGGCGTGATCATCACATCAGCGCTTTCATAACGCGCTGGCGCTGCGGTGCAACAGAGAAGCCACTGCCACGTTCAGCCGCACTGGATGAGGACGGTCCGTTCCAGGCCGGCATAACGATGCACCAGCGCGTCGCGATAGGCATCATTGGCCATCATGTTCAGGAAATGCTGCCGGCTGGGATAGCGGACCAGCAGCAGCTTGTCCCAATCGGTTGCATCGCTGCCAGCTTGACCGATGAAGACCTGTTCGCACGGGCCATCATACAGCACCTCGGCCTGGCTGATGGCTCCGACGGCCACGGTGAAGGCGTGCTGGTAGCGATCATAGGCGGCCTTTCCCGAACACGCGGCCATGCCCAATTCGGGCGGATAATCTGCGGTTTCGCGGAATTTCAACAGATTCATCATCACCACCGGTCCGTCGCGACCATGATCGCGCAAATGCCGCACCTGGTCGCGGGTGGGATCGATTCGGGCATCGTGGTTGCTGTGGTATGGGATGGCCATGTCGGGACTCGCGGTTGTGGACAATCGAGCGTAGCATGCGCTCCAAGACCGCCAAGAGGCGGCGAACATGGGGAGGATATCATGGCGACTCTGTCACCCGCAGCCGGCCTTGATGTGCCGTTGTCGGCCATCGATGTGTCGGACGCGACGCTTTATGCCACCGACAGCTGGCGGCCGGTGTTCGCTCGCCTCCGGGCCGAGGCACCGGTGCATTTCCAGCCCAACAGCCCGTTCGGCCCCTATTGGAGCGTGAGCCGCCATGCCGACATCATGGCGGTGGAGGCCCGGCCCGACATTTTTTCGAGCAGCCATGAATTCGGCGGCATCACCATCCTGGACCTGTTTGACGAATTCAACCTACCGCAGTTCATCGCCATGGACCGGCCCAAGCACAGCGAGCAACGCCGCGTGGTGGCGCCGGCCTTCGGCCCGTCGGAAATTGCCCGCATGGCCGTGGAAGTGCGGCGGCGCACGCAAGAACTTCTCGACAGCCTGCCGGTGGGAAGCGAATTCTATTGGGTGGATCAGGTATCGATCGAACTCACCACACAAATGCTGGCGATCCTGTTTGATTATCCTTGGGAAAAGCGCCGCGATCTGACCCTCTGGTCGGACTGGGGTGGCGATATCGAGGCAGCGATCAACCCGGCGACCAATCTGATCCGCCACCAGCATATGCTGGACATGACCCACGCGCTCGACGCGCTGATGGCGGAGCGCAAGGCCAAGCCACCTAATGGTGATCTGATCAGCGCCATGGCCCACAGCGAAGCCATGGGCGACATGCCGTTCAAGGAACGTACGGGCAATTACATCTTGCTGATCGTTGGCGGGAACGACACCACGCGCAATTCGATGTCGGGCCTGGTGCAGGCTTTCAATCGTTTTGATAGCGAGTGGGCCCGGCTGGAAGCCGATGCCAGCCTGATCCCCAATGCGGTGAGCGAATTGATCCGCTGGCAGACGCCGCTGGCCCATATGCGCCGCACCGCGCTGGCCGACGCCGAAATCGCCGGCGTGCCGGTGAAGCAGGGCGATAAGATCGTGCTGTGGTACATCAGCGGCAACCGGGATGAAGAGGTGTTCCCCGATGCCGAGCGCTTTGATGTCGGCCGTGCCAACGCCCGGCGGCACCTGTCATTCGGCTTTGGCGTGCACCGCTGCGTCGGCGCGCGGCTGGCCGAACTGCAATTGTCGGTGCTGATTGAGGAATTGCTGGCGCGCCGGCTGTTTCCGCGCCAGACCGGCCCGGCCGAATATGTGCCGCAGGCGTTCGTGCATGGTTTCCGCAAGCTGCCGGTTGTGCTTGAACGGCACTGATGCCGAAGATTGATCCCGCCGCCCTGCCCGTCAACCGAGGCTCCAACTATCTGCCGCCCTATCAGGAGGCGGTGGCCGGCCGCGTTTGGCAGGCCGTGGCTGCGGCCGGTGAGTTGACGCAGTTTGGTGCCAATCTGGTCACCTTGGAGCCCGGTGCCTGGTCGAGCCAGCGCCATTGGCACAGTCATGAAGACGAGATGGTGGTGATGCTGGCTGGCGAGGCGGTGCTGGTGGAGGAGGATGGCGAAACGCTGCTGCGGCCGGGTGACATCGCCTGCTTCCCGGCCGGCAGCGCCAACGGCCATCATCTGCAGAACCGCAGCGCCCTGCCCTGCCGATTCCTCGCCATCGGCACGGACCGGATCGAGATCGACGAATGCCATTACCCCGATATCGACATGCACTTGGATCCCCAAGGTTTTCGGCGCAAATCATGATGGCGCGGCGCCGTTTTTTGGCCGCTGGCTTGGCCAGCCTGCTGCCAGCCCGCTTGGCAGCCAGCCCGCTGCGACAGGGTGCAACAGCACCAGGTATCCGCATCGCGCCTGACCGCGAAGCCATGGTGGCTGTGCCTGGCGGGCGCATTTATGTGCGGGTCAATGGTGCGCTGGATGGGCCGCGGCCGCCGATCCTGTTCATCCACGGCGGGCCGGGCGGATCGCACTGGGGCTGGCTCAACGCCACGGCATTGGCCGACGAGCGCGCGGTGATTCTCTATGATCAGCTGGATTGCGGCCGGTCAGACCGGCCGGGCAATCCGGCCAATTGGACGGTGCCGCGCTTCCTCGCCGAGATCGAGGCGATCCGCACGCACTTCGGCATCGCGCGGTGGCATGTCCTGGGCGGCAGTTGGGGCGGCACGTTGGCGCTGGAATATGGCGCCACACGGCCGGCGGCCCTGGCCGGGCTGGTGCTGCAATCGCCGCTGGTGGCAACATCAGTGTGGCTGGAGGATGCGGCGTTGCTCAAAGCCGGCATGCCTGCCGATGTGCGGCAGCTGCTGGATGCCTGTGACACGCCGGGCGCGGCCCCCGAAGCCGCCTGCCAGGCCGCCACGGATGCCTTTTATGCGGCCCATGTGCGCCAGGTGATGCCGCCGCCAGCCATAGCCGCCTATCGCGATGCCCTGCCAGCGCCCTTTGCCGCCGGGCTCTACACCCATATGTGGGGCCGCGCCGAATTCACCTGCACCGGCACATTGAAGGACTATAATGGGCGGCCGCTTCTGGCCCGGCTGAATGGCCCGCGCAGCCTGTTTGTGGCCGGCATTGATGACGAGGCCCGGCCGGACACCGTCCGCCGCTTCGCCGATCAGGCTGGCGCCCAATTTGCAGCGGTACCGGGCGCGGCCCACAGCATCATGCTTGACAATCCAGCCGCTTATCTCGCCCTGCTCAGGCCGTGGCTGAAGCGGCAAGACGCTTGAAGGTGGAATAGCGCGGGTTGTCCACGGCGCATCTGGCCTGTGCAATGGCCAGCAATGCATCGATCAGGCCAGGTGTCGTTTCGCCCTTGCGGCCGTCGCGAAGATCGGCACACAGGTTGGCACGCAGCGTATCGAGGCTGTCATCCTGGCCCATAACCCCGGCCAGCAGCGCCTGTTCCCTTGCCTGAGGAGCCTGGGCAAGCTCGCGCGCCACGATGGCCAGGGCGTTTTGCGCCACCTTGGCATGAAAGGCGCGTCGGCCCGACAGTTCGGATTCCAGCTCGGCCAGGAAGAGCTGCACTGCTTCGATCAAGGTGGTGGCTTCGATCTGTTCGGCCATCACAGGCTCCCGAACTTCAGCAAGTGCATCAGGTCAAGCTCCACCTCGCTCACACGGCGGCCGATTGCAGCGCGCTCCACATTGCGCAGCCGGCCCGACACATGGTCGTCGCCCAATTGCAGGCAGGCAATCCCCCATTTCAGCGTGCCCCACACTTCCCACACATGGGCGCGCGCCCGGTCCACCGGGCCACCGCCGGCGGCTTCATAGGCCTGATAAAGGGCATCGCGTTCGCCAAAGCCGCCCGCAGGCTTGTCCCACAGGCCAAAGCGCCAGGCGTTGCAGCACAGCCAGCCCAAATCCTCGTGCCCGTCGCCCAGATGCGCCAATTCCCAATCCAGCACCGCCACCAGTCCATCGGGCGCCACGAGGAAATTGCCGGAGCGGAAATCGCCGTGAACGATTGCCGTTGCCGGCCGATCCTCCACCCGTTCCTTCAGCCAGGCAAACCCCAGGTCGAACACCGGGGAATCGACCGCGAAGCGCCGATAATTGGCGAACATGCGCGCCAACCCCTCCGCCGTGCTGCCGGTCGGCAACTTGAGGCCAGCCGTGTTGGCCAGCGGCAGTCGGTGCAACCGGGCCAGCACGGCAGCGCATTGACCGGTAAGGGTGGCGCGCGCCGGGGCATATTCCGGCAGCTTCAGCCATTTCGGCGCCAGCGCCTCGCCCGGCAGCCGCGCCATGATGAAACCCTCACCCAGGCCATCCTCGGGACCGAGCACCCGCACCACTTCGGCCACCGGCAGACCGGCCTCGAACGCGATCTGCTGCAATCGGGCCTGATCGGCCCGCGGCAACCCGCCTTCTGGCACACAACCGGTGGCGGCGCACTGCAGGATCAGCGGCCAGGGCTGGCCATCGCGCACCGCGTCCACGGCATAGGTGGCCGACGATGCCCCGCCTGACAATTGCTCGATCCGCACCACATCGGCGCCAATCAGCAGGGCCACATGATCAGGCGCGGGCGTGGCCATCAATCACTGACCAGGCGGGCATAAGACAATTCATCAAACCATTGATTGCCATCGCGCCAGCTTTCGACAAAGCGACCTTCCAGCCGGAACCAGTTGCGTTCCAGCACACGCTGGGCAGCACGGTTGCGCACATCGGTCACCGCCATAACCCGGCGTCGGCCACGATGGAACAACAGCCGCACCATGGCGCCAACCGCCTCACTGGCAATGCCCTTGCCGCGCTGCGCGACATCGACGGCAAAGCCGATTTCGGCCGTGGCGTTGAACGGCGGCGAAAAACGGATGCCAAGATCTCCGATCATGCTGCCATCCTTGGCCAAGATACTGAATTGTTGCCACCCATCGGAATCAGGAGCGGCGCGGGCCTGCATGGCGGCAATCATGGCGACGCTTTCATCCATGCTGCGAGTCACTGGATCATAAGGGGCACTGGCACGGATGATGTGCCATTCACGGGCCTCCGCAACGCGCATCGGGCGGATGAACAGGCGATCCGTGCTGATTTCCCACTCCGACATTGCGGCGCGACCTTTCCTCTGGCGGGCTTTGCGATCCGCTGTTTTGCAGTTTCGTTGCAGACCGGCAACAGTGCGGCAGGCTTGTTGGGGCTTGCCTTGCAAAAAGATTGATGACCTGCAATCCATGATAAGTCGCCCGGCCAACGGGCACGAACGGAACCGCCCCCACCGATGGTTCCGCATATTGGGAAGGATAGTCATGCGACTGAACGACGTTTCGCGTCACGCTGCCCTGCGTGCGCTGTTTCTGCTGGGTGCCACTGCCATTGCTTCCCCTGCCCTGGCGCAAAATGCCCCGACCGCTGCTGCTGACGAAGGCGAAGACGACATCATCATCGTCACCGCTTCCAAGCAGGCCAAGACCCTGATCGACACGCCGATCGCCGTGTCGGTGGCCAGCAAGGCCACGCTGGAAGTCGCCCAGATCCGTGACGCCCTTGATCTGCAGACCCTGGTGCCGTCGTTGCGCGTGTCGCAGCTGCAGTCGTCGGCCAACACCAACTTCATCATCCGTGGTTTCGGCAACGGCGCCAACAACGCCGGCATCGAACCATCGGTGGGCGTGTTCATCGATGGCGTCTATCGCAGCCGGTCGGCCGCCCAGATCGGCGACCTGCCCAGCCTGGAGCGAGTGGAAGTGCTGCGCGGCCCGCAGTCGACCCTGTTTGGCAAGAACGCGTCGGCCGGCATCATCTCGGTGGTCACGGCCGAGCCCAAGTTTGATTTCGGCGGCGCCGCCGAACTGTCCTATGGTAACTACAACGCGGTTGTTGCCCGTGCCGAAGTCACTGGGCCGATCAGCGACACTGTCGCCTTCAGCCTGGCCGGCAACTACAACCGTCGTGATGGCTATGTTCGCAACGTCACGCTGAACCGCGATGACAACGAACGCAACCGTGGCGGCGTCCGCGGCCAGCTGCTGTTCAAGCCGTCGGACGATTTCAAGCTGCGGCTGATCGCCGATTACGACAGGATCGACGAAGTCTGCTGTTCGGTGGTGAACATTGTCGATGGCCCGACCGGCAATGCCGTGCGCGCGCTGGGCGGCCGACTGATTTCCAACCAGCCGCTGGCGCTGGAATCGGCCACCAACTTCGCGTCGGAAAACAAAATCGACAATTTCGGCGTCTCGGCTCAGGCTGATTACAAGGCCGGCCAGTTCGATCTGACCTTCATTGGCGCCTATCGCGGTGTGCGCTTGAACACCAATGCCGACAGCGATTTCACCAGCGCTGACATCATCGGCGCCAACCGCGGCCGCAACGCCATCAACACCTACACGGCGGAATTCCGGGTTGCCTCGAAGTTTGATGGCCCGATCAACTTCCTCGTGGGCGCCTTCTATTTCCACGAGAATATCGATGCCCAGGCGGCGCTGACCTTTGGCCGCGATTTCCGTGGTTATGCCAGCGCCCTTTCGGGCGGCGCCTACACCAATCTGGAGCCCACGCTGCGCGCGCTGCTGCCGGGCACCCCGGCGGGTGCCTTCGGTGGTCAGGGCCAGGGCCGGTTCGAGGATTATGACTACAAGAACCGCGCCATCTCGCTGTTCGGCACCGTGGATTGGGAACTGGCCGAAGGGCTGACGTTTACTGCGGGCGGCAACTACACCCGGGATACCAAGCGGGTGACCACCAACGTGGTGTCCACGGATGTGTTCTCCGGTCTTGATCTGGTGCGGGCTGGCGTGAATGCCGGCGTGCCGGCCACGGTTGCAGCCAATCCGCAGTTCAACCCGTTCCTGGGCCTGCGCGCCCTTCAGTTCCTGCCGCCGTTCCTGAACTTCCCCAACGCCGTGGAAGATGGCCGCACGTCTGACAGCGATTTCGCCTACACGCTGCGCCTGTCCTACAAGATGAACGAGAACCTGAACCTCTATGCAACCCATGCGACCGGGTTCAAGGCCAGCTCGTTCAACCTGTCGGCCGACTCGCGGCCGTTTGCCTCGCAGTTCATCCCTGGTTCGACGGCGCAGGTGCCGGCGCCGGCCGCATCGCCGATCCGCACGGCGCTGGGTGCCAATCTGCCGGTCAACCTCACCACCGGTTCGCGCTTTGCCAATCCTGAACATGCCACCGTTTATGAAATCGGCATCAAGGGCCAGTGGGAAGGCTTTGCCGTCAACATTGCTGCCTTCCGCCAGATTCTGAACGGGTTCCAGAGCAACGTGTTCTCGGGCACGGGCTTCATCCTCGCCAACGCCGACCAGCAGTCGGTTGACGGTCTGGAAATCGACAGCTCGATCTCGCCGACCCGGGACCTCCGCTTTACGGCCAGCCTGACCTATCTCAACGCCAGGTTCGACCGGTTCCCCGGCGGCGCGGCGCTGGTCAACGGCAGCTTCTCCACGGTGCCGCTGGATCTGTCTGGCCAGCGTGTTGCTGGCACGCCCGAATATGCGGCCTCGCTGGGCATTGATTACACCGCGCGGCTGAGCGATGCGGCCAAGCTGCTGTTCCATGCCGATTATCAGCACGAAAGCCCGACGCAGATCGCCCAGGGCACGGTGGCGCTGAAGCGCACGGTCGACAATCTGAACACCTCGGTGACGCTGGTGCTCGATAACAAGATCGACATCTCGCTTTGGGCCCGCAACCTGACCAACCAGGCGTGGATCACCACGATCTTCCCGGGTGTGGCACAGGCCGGCACGCTGTCGGGCTATCGCAATCAACCGCGCACCTTTGGCGGCCTGGTGCGCTGGCGCTTCTGATCGCACCACTGCGACCGGAATTGGGGGCGCGTCGTTATCGGCGCGCCCCTTTTTCTTGCAAATTTTGGTCTGGGCGGGCTTAAGGCGCGACGTGAATCCGTGGGAAATCCTGGCGGCGGGCTTTGGCCTGGCCAACATGCTGCTGCTGGCGCGGCGGTCGGTGTGGAACTATCCCGCCGGCATGATCATGGTGGCAATCCTGGCTGGGGTCTTTGTCGATGCCCGGCTTTATGCCGTCGCCGGTCTGCAGATCTTCTTTTTTTTGGCGCAGGCACAAGGGTTTGTCGCCTGGTTGCGGGCACCAGCCCACAATGGCGCAGTGGATGTTCGCAGGATGCCGCGCCGGGGTTGGCAGGCGGTGATCGGTGCCGGGATCGCAGCTTCGGCGCTGCTGGCCGTGTTGCTGCGGGAAACCGATGCGGCGGCACCAATTGCCGATGGCACCGTGGCAGGCTGGTCACTGGTGGCGCAATTGCTGACCAACGGGCGTTATCTCGAAAGCTGGCCGATCTGGGTGGGCGTCAATCTGCTGTCGATCGGGCTCTATGCCAGCCAGGCACTGTGGATCACGGCTGCGCTTTACGTGGCCTTTCTTGCCGTCGCGCTCTACAGCTGGCGCCGCTGGCAGACGGTGGCGGCCTGATCCCATGCTGCATGTCTGCTTCACCGGCGTGGAATCCACCGGCAAGTCCACATTGGCGGAACAGCTGAGCCAGGCGCTCGGCGGTGCCTTGATACCGGAATATGGGCGGGAATACGCCGAAACCATCGGCACCGATTTCACGCCTGATGCCCTGCGGATGATTGCCACCGAGCATCAACGCCGGCGGCAGGCCATTGTGGCGCGCCGCCCAGTATTGTTGATCGAGGATACCGATATCGTCACCACCGCCGCCTGGTTCCGCATGCTGCACCGGACACGCGATCCCATCCTGTCGGCCATGCCTGCCAACGCGGACCTGTATCTGCTGTTTGCCCCCGACACACCTTGGGTGGCCGATGGCACCCGCCAGTTCGTCGGCACCGAGCGGATGCGTTTCCAGCATGTGATCGAAAACGAGTTGGCGCTGCGCGGCATTGCGCCGGTGCTGATTTCGGGCAATTGGGCCCAGCGGCGCGCGCAGGCCGAAACCGCCATCCGCAGCGCGCTTGCCACCAGGGAGGCCTTGTCATGACCAGCATCCTGCTTACTGGCGCGTCGCGCGGCATTGGCGCTGCCGCCCATGCCGCCCTTGCTGGCGCGGGCTGCACCGTGATTGGCCAGTCCACCGCCGGCGGCAACGGCCTGATTGCCGCCGATTTTGCCCAGCCGCGTGCCACCGATGCATTGTGGGCGCAGGCGCTGGAACTGGCCAGTGGGCGTATCGATGTGCTGGTCAACAATGCCGGCGTGTTTGAAGCGGCTGATATCGAAGACGCCGATGGCTTTGCCGATGCGTGGGCGCGCAGCATGGCCATCAACCTGCAATCGGCCGCCGACCTGTGCCGTCATGCCGTGCTGCATTTTCAGCAGCATGGCGGTGGCCGCATCATCAACGTGGCCAGCCGCGCCGGCCATCGCGGTGATTCGCCGAAGCATTGGCATTATGCGGCGGCCAAGGGCGGCATGCTGGCCATGACCAAGAGCATTGCCCGCGCCTATGCCGGGCAGAATATCCTGGCCTTTTCGATCACACCCGGCTTCACCATGACGGGCATGGCGGAGGATTATCTGGCCAGCCGCGGCGGCGACAAATTGCTGGCCGATATCCCCCTCGGCCGGGTCGCCATGCCGGATGAGGTGGCCGAGACCATCCGCTGGCTGGCCATCACGGCGCCGGCCTCGCTCACCGGGGCGACCATCGATATCAATGGCGCATCCTATGTGCGCTGATGTGAGGAACTGAGATGCCGAACGTCACGGTTGTGGGCGCCCAGTGGGGCGATGAGGGCAAGGGCAAGATTGTCGATTGGCTGTCGGCGC
Source organism: Sandarakinorhabdus cyanobacteriorum (assembly GCF_002251755.1). GTDB lineage: Bacteria > Pseudomonadota > Alphaproteobacteria > Sphingomonadales > Sphingomonadaceae > Sandarakinorhabdus > Sandarakinorhabdus cyanobacteriorum. Next base: position 39,560 of record NZ_NOXT01000107.1, on the reverse strand, counting down.
GTGCCGATGTGGTGGTGCGGTTCCAGGGTGGGCACAATGCCGGCCACACGCTGGTGGTGGGCAACCAGACCTACAAATTGTCGCTGCTGCCTTCCGGCATCGTGCGCGGCACCCTGTCGGTGATCGGCAATGGCGTGGTGTTTGATCCCTGGCATTTCCGCGATGAAGTCGCCCGTATTGCCGGCATGGGTGTGTCGATCACGCCCGACAATTTGGCCGTGTCGGAATCGGCTCCGCTGATCCTGCCGCTGCACCGCGATCTGGATGCCCTCCGCGAGGATGCGATGGGGGCCGGCAAGATCGGCACCACCCGGCGCGGCATCGGCCCGGCTTATGAAGACAAAGTCGGCCGCCGCGCGCTGCGCGTGATCGATCTGGCGCATCTGGATGCGATCGAACCGCAGCTGGAGCGGCTGCTGGCCCACCATAATGCCCTGCGCGCCGGCTTTGGCGTGGCGCCGGTGGATGCGGCCGAGTTGAAGGCACAGCTGGCCGATGTGGCGCCGGCCGTGCTCCCCTACATCCAGCCCGTCTGGAAGCGGCTGCGCGATGCGCGCTGGCGGCGGGACCGCATATTGTTCGAGGGCGCGCAGGGCGTGCTGCTGGATGTTGATCATGGCACCTGGCCCTTTGTCACGTCGTCCAACGTTGTGGCCGGTCAGGCGGCCGCCGGTTCGGGCATGGGCCCGGATGCCACCGGCTATGTCCTCGGCATCGTCAAGGCCTATACCACGCGGGTCGGTTCCGGCCCCTTCCCCACCGAGCAGGACAATGCGGTGGGCGAGCGGCTGGGCACGCGCGGCCATGAATTTGGCACGGTGACGGGCCGCAAGCGCCGCTGTGGCTGGTTTGATGCCGTCCTGGTGCGCCAGGCCATCGCCGTGGGCGGCATCACCGGCATGGCGCTGACCAAGCTGGACGTGCTCGACGGGCTGGAGACGATCATGATCTGCACCGGCTATCGCCTCGATGGCCGGGAGTTGGATTATCTGCCCGCGCATCCCGCCGAACAGGCCCGGGTCGAGCCGGTCTATGAGGCGTTCGAAGGCTGGAGCGAATCGACGGCCGGTGCGCGCAGCTGGGCGCAACTGCCGGCGCAGGCGATCAAATATATCCGCCGCATCGAGGAATTGACCGAATGCCCGGTGGCACTGGTTTCGACCAGCCCCGAGCGCGACGATACCATCCTGGTGAAGGATCCGTTCCGCGATTGAGCGATGAGAACAGGTCAAGTACAAGCCTGTCATGTCGCTTGTCCCCCTGTTGCTTGCTGCCGCCACCAGCTTCAGTTGCATCGCCCCGACCCATCATGATGGGGACAATGTGCGCTGCACCAATGTGGAGGAGAGCATCCGGCTGCAGGGCATTGATGCGCCGGAGATGCCGGGCGCCTGCCGGCCAGGCCGGCAATGCACCCCGGGCGATCCCTATGCGGCGCGCGACCATCTGCGCGGGCTGACCCGGGGGCGGACCCTGACCTGTACGGCCGAAGATTACGACCGCTATGGCCGGGTGATCGCCCGCTGCAGCGTGGATGGCGTGGACTTGAGCTGTGCGATGATCGCATCGGGACTGGCGGTGCCGCGTTATGCCAACCTTGATTGCGGCAATGTTGCGGCGCCGTCTGAGCCGGAGGTGGCCCAACCCGCACCGCAACAGCCGATGGCCGAACCCGAGTGGCCGGTGATTGACCGGGTGGTGGTGCCCGATGATGCGCCGCCGGCCGCCATGCAATTTCCGGACTGGCCATGGCTGGCGGCAGGCTGGTTGGCGCTGATCAATCTCCTCACCTACATCATGTTCGCTATCGACAAGGCGCGGTCCCGCACGGCGCGGCTATGGCGGGTGCCGGAGCGCTGGCTGCACAGCCTGGCGGCGCTGGGTGGCAGCCCGGCGGCCTGGCTGGCCATCCATCGGCTGCGCCACAAGAGCGCCAAGGGCAGTTTCAAGCTGCCGCTGCTGTTGATCAGCGGCTTGCAGATTGGCGCGCTGGCGGGCGGCATCTGGTGGTGGCTCGATCCGCTCGCCAGGTGACGGAGACCGTCCGGCCGCGCGGCAATTGCAAAACGTCGGAAGTTGACGAAGTTGACACAATTTGCCAGTGCGACAATTGAAAACAGGCAATATTTCTCCATGCTGTCCGCATGGATCAATTGGAAATTTTACATTTTAGACAGAGCCACATGACGGAATGATGACAGGTTTGGCCGATGTAGGACAGGCCTGAAGAGCTGGATTGGGTGTTCCTGCTGGCTGTTGCTGCCCACATTGATCGCCTGCGTCGCTCAGGCCAACCGGGCAATTTGATTGGCGCTGCCGGCCGTGCGGGCTTATGGAACGGCCATGAGCACATATGATTTCGACCTTTTCGTGATTGGTGCTGGTTCGGGTGGGGTGCGGGCCAGCCGCATTGCCGCCGGCCATGGCGCGCGCGTGGCGGTGGCCGAGGAGTTTCGCGTTGGCGGCACCTGCGTGATCCGCGGCTGCGTGCCCAAGAAGCTGCTGGTCTATGGATCGCACTTCGCCGAGGATCTGGAGGATGCCGCGCGTTTCGGCTGGCAGATCAGCGGCAAGCGCTTTGACTGGGCGACGCTGCGCGACAATGTGGCGGCCGAGGTCGATCGGCTGAACGGCCTGTATCAGAACACGCTGGACAACAACAAGGTGACGACCCTTTTGGGCCAAGCCCGGCTGGTCGATGCCCACACGGTCGAAGTGGACGGAGAAGACGGCGTTCGGCGCCACACGGCCGGCACCATCCTGATCGCCAGCGGGGCGCGGCCGTTCATTCCCGATGTGCCGGGTGCCGAACTTGGCATCACGTCGAACGAGGTGTTCCATCTGCCCGAACTGCCGCGGCGAATGGTGATTGCCGGTGCCGGCTATATCGCCACCGAATTTGCCGGCGTGTTCCATGAACTGGGCAGCGATGTGACGCTGATCAATCGCAGCGACACCATCCTGCGCGGCTGGGAACCCGCGCTGGCCGATCGGCTGCTGACCATTTCCATGGCCAAGGGCATCAATTTCAAGCTGAACTGCCGGCTGGAACGCGTTGAAAAGACAGGTGACGGCCTGGTGCTGCACTTTGCCGATGGCAAGCGCATCGAAACCGATGTGCTGTTGTGGGCGCTGGGCCGGGTGCCCAACACCGAAGGGCTGGGCCTGGCCGAGGTGGGCGTGTCCCTAAACGACAAGGGCGCGATTGCGGTGGATGCGGACAGCCGCACCAGCGTTGCGAACATCTTTGCTGTGGGCGATGTGACCGATCGGGTGCAGTTGACGCCGGTGGCCATACGCGAGGGCCACAGCTTTGCCGACCGGCAGTTTGGCGGCAAGGTCTGGCATGTCGATTACCGCGCCATCCCTTCGGCCGTGTTCTCCAACCCGCCGCTGGGCAGCGTGGGGATGACCGAGGCCGAAGCCCGCAACGCTTATGGCCAGGTGAAGATCTACACTTCCGATTTCCGGCCGATGAAGAATGTGCTGGCCGGCCGCAACGAGCGCGCCCTGTACAAGCTGGTGGTCGATGCGGCGACCGACCGGGTGGTGGGTGCGCACATGATCGGGCCCGATGCGCCGGAAATCCTGCAGGCGGTCGCGATTGCCGTGAAGGCCGGGCTGACCAAGGCGCAGTTTGACGAGACGATGGCGCTGCACCCGACGATGAGCGAGGAACTGGTGCTGATGCGCTGAAGCGCGGCCAGCGCGCGTGCCGCGCGCGGACTCGCGCGAAGCCGGCAGGCGGGTTCTGGCAGGCCGGCGCCACGGCCTTGCCGGGGCAGAGGCTTGGCACAAGCCCGTTCGACGTCACGAACGCCCGCCCCTTCGAGCCCGTCCGTCGCCCTGCGGGCGCCACGTCCCCAAACAAGTATGGGGAGGATTGTTGCGCCCACGGGCAAAATGCCGCAAAGCACCACCGTCATGACGAAGAACTGGTCTCCCGACAGCTGGCGCGCCTGTGAAGCGCGGCAATTGCCCTCTTACCCCGATGCCGGGGCGCTCAAGGCCGTTGAGAGCGAGCTGCGGTCCTATCCGCCGCTTGTGTTTGCCGGCGAAGCCCGCGATCTGACGGCGCGTCTGGCCGATGTGGCGGCCGGCAATGCCTTCCTTCTGCAGGGTGGCGACTGCGCGGAAAGCTTTGCCGAATTCCATCCCAACACCATCCGCGACACCTTCCGTGTGCTGTTGCAGATGGCGGTGGTGATGACCTTTGCCAGCAAGATGCCGGTGGTGAAGGTGGGCCGCATGGCGGGCCAGTTTGCCAAGCCGCGCTCCGGCGATTTCGAGGAACAGGATGGCGTGTCGCTGCCCAGCTATCGCGGCGACAATGTCAACGATATCGCTTTCACGCCGGAAGCGCGCACGCCCGATCCGCAGCGCATGGTGCGCGGCTATCTGCAATCGGCAGCGACGCTGAACCTGCTGCGGGCCTTTGCCAGCGGTGGCTATGCCAATCTGCACCAGGTGCACAAATGGAACCTGGACTTTGCCGCGCGCAGCCCGTGGGCCGATCAATATGCCCAGCTGGCCGACCGGATCGGCGAAGCGCTTGATTTCATGGCGGCCATTGGCCTGTCCCCCGATACGGTGCCGCAGTTGAAGGGCACGAGTTTCTTCACCAGCCACGAGGCGCTGCTGCTGGGTTATGAAGAGGCGATGACCCGGCAGGACAGCCTGACCGGCGACTGGTATGACACGTCGGCCCATATGCTGTGGATTGGCGACCGCACCCGTTTTGCCGGTTCGGCGCATGTCGAATTCCTGCGCGGGGTGGGCAATCCGCTGGGCCTGAAGTGCGGGCCGTCGCTGGAGCCGGATGATCTCATCCGCCTGATCGACACGCTGAACCCGGGCAATGTGCCGGGCCGACTGACCCTGATCACCCGCTTTGGCCACGACAAGGTGGAGCAGCATCTGCCGCGCCTGATCCGCGCCGTGGCCCGCGAAGGCCGCCATGTGCTGTGGAGTTGTGACCCGATGCACGGCAACACGATCAAGGCCGCCGGTGGCCTGAAGACGCGGCCATTTGACCGTATCCTGATGGAAGTGAAGAGCTTTTTTGCGGTCCACCGCGCCGAGGGCAGCCATGCCGGTGGCATCCACCTGGAAATGACCGGGCAGGATGTGACCGAATGCACCGGCGGCGCCATTGCCATTTCGGATGAAGGCCTGGCCAGCCGCTATCAGACGCAGTGCGACCCGCGCCTGAACGCCAGCCAGAGCCTGGAAATGGCCTTCCTGATTGCCGAGGCGCTGAAGGCCGAACGCGAAGCGATTGCCAACAGCCGGGCCGCCTGAGCCAGTTTACACTATCGTGACATTTGTCGTGTACTGCTGTCGCCGCAGCAGGCGATGATGCATGGCAGCATTAACGGTTGAACAACCATGGTTATGCCTGCGGCTGTAAAGAGTAGCGTGGCATTAACCTTGTTGTTTTCTGTTTGGTCAACTTGCTTTCGAAATTTTTTCTTTGGTTTATTCGCGTTCATCAATTCCGGGTTGCGGCAGCGTGCCGTGTGGGGGGAACAGCCGGCCTTGCGTGCAAGGTCCGGCTCTTTTTTGTGGCGGCCCTGCCGAATCTGGCAATGGCCGCACCAGTGGCGAAGCCGCATGCAGGGCGGTGAAAGGATTTTGCCATGCCCTATCCCCTGCCCAATGCCAGCCATGATCTGACGGGCCAGCTTGCCATCATCACCGGCGCCTCGTCCGGATTGGGTGCCCGTTTTGCCCGCGTGCTGGCCGCCGCGGGCGCAACCGTGGCGGTTTGTGCCCGCCGGGTGGACCGTTTGGAGGCGCTGGTGGCTGACATCACGGCCGCCGGTGGCAAGGCCCGTGCCTTTGCCCTGGATGCCGCCGATCAGGCGCAATGCGTTGGCCTGGCCGAGCGGGTGGAGGCGGAACTCGGCCCGGTATCCATCCTGATCAACAATGCCGGCATTCCCGATGCGGCGCGGGCGCACAAGGTGAGCCTGGAGCTGTACAACCAGGTGATGGCGGTGAATGTGAATGCGCCCTGGCTGCTGTCCACCAGCCTGGCGGCGCGGCGGCTGGCCGATGGCGGGGCCTTGCGCATCGTCAACATGGCATCAATGGCGGCGTTTGAATATAATGGCCATGGCGCGGCGCTGTACAGCATGACCAAGGCCGCCGTGGTGCGGATGACCGAGGTGCTCAGCGTGGAGTGGGCGAAGTTCCCGATCAACGTGAACGCCATCGCGCCCGGCGCCTTTGCCAGCGAGATGATGGATGGGATGATGAGCCGCATGGGCGACATCACCCAACATTTCCGCCGCAAGCGGCTGGGCGATCCTGCGATGATGGATTCGACCCTGCTCTATCTGGTCAGCCCGGCCGGCGAAGCGGTGACTGGCACAATCATCAAGATTGACGACGGCCAGTCAAACCGCTGAGCCTTGGCCTTATTTGCCGGCGTCTTCCTGCGCCTTCAGCTTCCGGGCCTGGCTGCCGACATAGGCGCGCACGGCCTCCACCTGCGCCGGCGAGTACCAGCGGCTGAAGGCGATCATGCCATTGGCCTTCAGCGCGCCATCATGGACCACGGCCTTCCAGGCATCGGCATCGGTGAGCAGGCCGGAGCGCCGCAGATCGGGCAGTACGCCCGAGGCATGGGCATCCGGCCCATGGCAGAAGGCGCAATTGGCGGCATAGATGGCGGCGCCCTCGCTCACCTGGGCCGGGGTGAACATGTCGGCCGGCGGGTTGGCGGCGGCAAACACCGGTTCGGTCGCGCGGGGCAGCCGGGCCTTGCCGCCCAGCTTGAACACCAGCAGCCGGCCGTTGCGGGCTTCCCGCGGGTCTTCAAAGGCACTGGTCAGCGGGTAGGCGCCGCCATAGCCGACCATGATCGCCACATATTGCTGGCCCTTCACGGCATAGCTGATGGCCGGTGCGATGATCCCGGTTTGCGCCTTGAAGTTCCACAGCTTGGTGCCGGTGCTGGCGTTGAAGGCCTGGAAATCCCCGGCGCCATTGCCCTGGAACACCAGATTGCCGGCGGTTGCCAGCGTGCCGCCGTTCCACGGACCATCATAGGTGATTTCCCAGGCCGGCTTTTGGGCCACCGGATCCCAGGCGATCAGCTTGCCTTTCAGCGAGGCCTTGATCGCCTTGAACTGCGCCCGGTCATCGGGCACCGAGCCGGCATCGATGTTGATGCCAAGGTTCCACGCGCCTTCCCGCCGCTCGAACCCGGCCTGCGCCATGTACATCTGCGGGATTTCCTGCGCCGGCAGATAGACGAGCCCGGTGCGCGGGGAAAAGCTCATCGGATGCCAGTTGTGCGCGCCCAGCGGCGAGGGGAAGACCAGCGCGCCGGCGGTGCGGTAGCGCGCGTCGGGCACTTCGATCGGGCGGCCGGTCTTCAGATCAACGCCGGTTGCCCAGGTCTGCGTCGCAAAGCTCTTGGCCGACAGCAATTGGCCGTTGGCCCGGTCGATCACATAGAAGAAGCCATTCTTGGGTGCCTGCATCAGCACCTTGCGCGGGCGCCCGTCGATCATCAGCGTGGACAGCATGATCGGCTGGGTCGCGGTATAATCCCAGGTTTCGCCCGGCGTTGTCTGATAATGCCAGAGATATTCGCCGGTATCCGGCTTCAGCGCCAGGATGGAGGAGAGGAACAGATTGTCCCCCTTCCCGTCCGAACGGATCATGTGGTTCCAGGGCGAGCCGTTGCCGACCCCGATGTAGAGCTGGTCAAGCTCCTGATCATAGACGATGGCATCCCAGGCGGTGCCGCCGGCACCACCCTTCCAATATTCCCCGAACCAGGTCGGCGCCGCCTTGCCGGCGAGCACGCTGTCGGAGGCTTCGCCATCGGGGCCATTGGCCGGGTTGCCGGGAACGGTGAAGAAGCGCCACTTCTTCTTGCCGGTCATCGCGTCATAGGCGGTGACATAGCCACGCACGCCAAGCTCGCCGCCGCCGTTGCCGATCACCACCAGGCCCTTCATCACGCGCGGCGCGCCGGTGATGGTGTAGGGCTTGGCGGTGTCGACGAAGGTCTGGGTCGACCATTTCACCTTGCCGGTATCGGCATCCAGAGCGATCAGCCGGCCATCCAGCGCGGCGACGAACACCAGGCCGTTCCACACCGCCACGCCGCGATTGACGACATCGCAGCAGGCGCTGTGGCCGCGCGCCTTGTCCACCTTGGGGTCATAATGCCACTTCACCCGGCCGGTCACGGCATCAAGCGCCATGACATTCGACCAGCTGGTGGTGGTGTAGATGGTGCCATCCACCACGATCGGCGTGGCTTCCTGCCCGCGATTGGTGGGCAGATCGGCATACCAGGCGAGGCCCAGTTGGCCGATATTGGCGGAATTGATCTGATTCAGATCAGCAAAGCGCTGTTCGGCATAGGTGCCGCCGTGCGTCATCCAGTTGCCCGGTTCGCCGGCCGCATTGGCCAGCCGCTGGGCATCAACGCCGCGAACCCCGCTGCCGGGACCGCCCGAGACGGCCCCTGCCGCGGCCAACAGCCCAGCTGTCGCCAACAGGCAAAACGCCTTTGTCCGCCGCATCATTGCACCCTCCCCAGTGTGACTTTGATGTCAGACTATGGACCCGGTGGAACGATGCAAGCTTGATTTAGTCGCAGGCTTACTTGCCGGATCCCGAGGTCTGGCCGGCGGCAGGCTTGGTCGTGCCATTCGCCGCCGGGGCGTTTTGCGCCTGTTCCTGCTTGGACTTGGCGGCAGCGGTGGTCTGGGCCTTTTGCTTGGCCTGCTGCAGATAGACAAGATCGGCATGGCGCTGGGCCAGGGCCGGGGCAGCAGCCACAGCAGCAATGGCAAGCACGGCGGCGGCAAGACGAAGGGTCATCGGAATGATCCAATCCAGTGATTGTTACTGGAGGGTAATGTTGCACTTTTTGCGGCAAATTTCAAGGTGGCCAAGGATGAAATATCGCCAACTCGGCCCAGCTCGCCTATTTTGTACTTTTTTGCATTAAAAATCCGGTGAATTCGCCGAATCAGGAACATTACACCCCTGTCATGAAGGCAAAGGCAGGCTGTTGATCCAGGCATTGAAGGCAACCACCACGCCGGCCACCATCATCAGCACGGCCTTGGTGCGATTGCCGCCGGGTTGGCGCAGCAGCCACAGGCCGCCCAGCACCAGCGCCAGCGCCGCCACCAGCGCGAGGCCGGTGACGGGCGTGATCTCGGCCGGCATCAGGCCAGCACGCGGGCGATGGCCGCCTGCCATTGCGCCCGGCGCAGGCCGCGGGCGGCGGCATCGATGGCGGGGTGGAAGCTGCGATCGGCGGCGGCCATGGCGGCGGCGGCGCTTTCCAGATCGGCAAACAGGCCGGCGCCCACGCCGGCCAGCATGGCAGCGCCCATGGCGGTGGTTTCAATGACGCGCGGCCGTTCCACCACCAGGCCCAGGCTGTCGGCCAGATCCTGGCACAGCCAGTTGTTGGCCACCATGCCGCCATCCACGCGCAGGCGGGCTGCGGCAACGCCATCGGCGGCGAGCGCATCGACCAGATCGGCGGTCTGCTGGCCTTGCGCCTCCAGTGCGGCGCGCACGATATGGGCGCGGGTGGTGCCGCCCGACAGGCCGCAGATCAGGCCGCGCGCATCCGGGTTCCAATAGGGCGCGCCGAGGCCGGCCAGCGCGGGCACGAAGCTGACGCCGCCATTGTCGGCCACGCTTTGGGCCAGGCTTTCGGATTCGGCGCTGCTGGCAATGATGCCCAGCCCGTCGCGCAGCCATTGCACCGCCGATCCGGCGACGAAGATCGCGCCTTCCAGCGCATAGGCCGGCTTGCCGCCCAGCCGCCATGCGACGGTGGAGAGCAGCCGGTTGCGCGAGACCGGCGCGGTGGGACCGGCATGGGCGAGCAGGAAGCAGCCGGTGCCATAGGTGGCCTTCAGCGCGCCGGCGGTGAGGCAGCCCTGGCCAATCGCGGCGGCTTGCTGATCGCCGGCTGCGCCGGTGATCGGCACCGGGCGGCCGAGCAGGCCGGTGTGGGCGAGCGTGCCGGCGCAATCGGTGATGGCCGGCAAGGCCGCCGCCGGCACGCCGAACAGGGCAATCAGGTCTGCATCCCATTCGCAGCTGGCCAGATCCATCAACAGGGTGCGGCTGGCGTTGGTGGCATCGGTGACATGCGCCGTGCCGCCGCTCAATTTCCAGATCAGCCAGCTTTCGACCGTGCCCACGGCCAGGCGGCCATCCCGGGCGGCGTCGGCAACCATCGGCCAATTGTCCAGCGCCCAGCGGATCTTGGTGGCGGAGAAATAGGGATCGAGCAGCAGGCCGGTCTTGGCCTGCACCCGCGGTTCGAGGCCGGGATCGGCGGCCTTCAATTGGGCACAATAATCAGCGGTACGGCGATCCTGCCAGACGATGGCGTGGCTCAGCGGCTCTCCGGTGGTGCGATCCCAGAAGCAGATGGTTTCGCGCTGGTTGGTGATGCCGATGGCAGCAATGCGATCGATGCCGACCGTGGTAGCCACCTCCTCGAGGCAGGCCTTTGACAGGTCCCAGATCTCGCCTGCGTCATGCTCCACCCAGCCGCTGGCGGGATAATGTTGCGTCATCGGGCGGCCCGCGCTGGCGATGATGTCGCCGCTGCCCGAAAAGGCAATCGCACGGGTGGAGGTGGTGCCCGCATCGAGCACGAGGATGAGCTGATCTGTCATGTCGCCTTTTCTAGGACCAGAAAGGCCGTTAGGGAAGGCGCGTGAGCGATATCAACACCCTCTTCGATCTGGCCATCATTGGCGGTGGCATCAATGGCGCCGGCATTGCCCGCGATGCCGCCGGGCGCGGCTTTTCGGTGGCGGTGATCGATGCCGGCGATGTGGGTGGCGCCACCTCTTCGGCTTCCACCAAGCTGATCCATGGTGGCCTGCGCTATCTGGAATATTATGCCTTTGGGCTGGTGCGAAAGGCGCTGGCGGAGCGGGAGGTGCTGCTCGACATCGCGCCGCACATAACGTGGCCACAGCCATTCGTGCTGCCGCACGCGCCGGGCATGCGCCCCGAATGGCTGCTACGGCTGGGCACCTTCCTTTATGACAATCTGGCCCGGCGCGAAGTGGTGCCGGGATCAGCGAAGATCGATCTGCGCAGCGAGCGCGCCGGCCGCGCGCTGGCCAGCGATTATCGCAGCGCCATGCGATATTGGGATGGCTGGGTGGATGATGCCCGGCTGGTGGTGGAAAATCTGAAGGATGCGCGCGAACGCGGCGCGCTGGTGCTGCCGCGCACGCCGGTGGCCCGTGCCGCCCGCGTCGGCGATGTCTGGGAAATCACGCTGGCCGATGGCCGCCAGATCCGCGCCCTGCGCCTGATCAACGCGGCCGGGCCGTGGGCGGAGGATGTGGCGCGGCGGGTGATGGGCCTGAATGATGCGCCGCCGCTGCGGCTGGTGCAGGGCAGCCATATCGTGACGCGGCGGGTGCACCTGGGCCGCGATGCCTTCATGCTGCAGCAGCCCGATGGCCGCATCATCTTCATCATCCCCTATGAGCGGGATTATTCGTTGATCGGCACCACCGAAGGCGATGTGCAGCGGCCCGAAGATGCGGCGGTGAGCGATGCCGAGGTGGACTATCTGTTGGCGGCTGCCAACCGTTACCTGGCGCGGCCGTTGACTCCGGATGATGTGGTACACCGCTTCGTCGGCGTGCGGCCGCTGATCCTGGAAACCGGCAAGGGCGACAAGGAAACCACCCGCGATTACCGGCTGGTCGAACATGCCGGGCTGGACGCGATGACCGTGGTCGGCGGCAAGATCACCACCTATCGCATGCTGGCCGAGGATGTGATGGCGCGGATTGCGCCCAAATCGAAACCCTGGACCGGCAGTGCCCCCCTGCCCGGCGGTGCCATCGAACGGGCGCGCGGCGAGCATGGCCAGGCCGCCTTCAAGCGCTGGCTGGAGACGTTGCAGCGGCGTGAGGCCAATTTTGATCCCAAGCTGATCAAGCGGCTGGCGACCACCATTGGCGCCCCGGCCGAGGCGCTGCTGGCCGGCGGGCTGGGCCGCAACCTGGGCGGCGTGTTCGAGGCCGAGCTGGACTATTTCCGCAGCCAGGAATGGGCGCAATCAAGCGCCGATGTGCTGTGGCGGCGCACCAAGCTAGGCCTGCATCTGGATGCCGCCGCGCAGGCCGAGGTGGCGCGCTGGTTTGGCGAGGAGCCGGTGGCGGCGACGGAAATTCCGACCGGGCATCGCTTTGCCCGGCCCGGCGCCATGTGATCAGGCGGGCGCGGCCTGCACGGCGCGGCGATAGAGATGCCAAGTGGCGTGGCCGAGCACCGGCAGCACCACGAGCAGGCCAAGGAACAGCGGCAGCATGGCCACGAACAGGCCAGCGGCGATCAGCACCGCCCAGGCCAGCATGACGGTGCGATTGGCCCTGACGACGGCAAAGCTGGTGATGATGGCGCTGAGGAAATCGACATCGCGGTCCACCAGCATCGGCAGGCTGATCACGGTGGCGGCATAGAAGGCCAGCGCGATGATGCTGCCAACGCCGCCGCCGACCAGCAGCATGATGGCGCCCGACGGGGTGAGCAGAAAGGCCAGCGATTCGGATTTGGCGCCGGATTCGGCCAGCGCGACGGCGAAGATGCCGTGGGCAATCATCAGCCAGAAGCCGAAGGCGACGAACAGCACCACGCCCACCGCCAGCAACTGCTGATCGCCATGGCCCTTGAGCGCGCCGAGCACCGGCGGCCAGCGCAAGGGCAGGCCACGTTCCCGCCGCCGGCTCACCTCGTAAAGGCCGACGGCGCAGAAAGGCGCCAGCAGCGGAAAGCCGGCCGCCGCCGGGATCAGGGAGAATAGATCGCCGCGCCCGGCCATCACCCAGGCGAGCGCCAACCCGACCAGCACATAGACCGCGGCAAAGCCCAGCCCGAACTGGGGTTGGGCGCGATAATCCTGCCAGCCGGCGGCCAGTGCTGATTTCAGATCGGCAAGGCCCAGATCATGCGCCACCTGGCGGCGCAAGGCCTGGGTGGTGCCGGCACCGGGATTGGCAATGGCCATTGGCCTGTCCCCCCAAAGGGCGCCCTTTACGGGCGTCGATTGCGGGCATGGTGGCCCGGCAGACCGAGGTCGGCAACTCCGTATCAGCGCGGAGGCGGTGCCTGTCCCCGGCGCTTGCCGTCGCGCCAGATTGACCAGCCCAATCCGGCAAAGATCAGCAGGAACACGGCAAACAGCCGGTGGTCGGCCGACGGATCATAGGGGTGTGCCCGCTCCCACGCCGCCTGCTGGTCGATCGCGGCCAGGGCGGCGGCGCGGTTGATGATGATCCGGCCCGCCATGTCGCGGATCTCGAGCGGCAGGCGATAGCCGCTGGCAGTCTCGACAAAGGATATGCGCACCGCATCGGGCAATGCCGCCGCCTGGGTGCCGGCGGGCGGACAGGCGGTTGCAGCGACGCACGAAAAGCGCAGCCGTTTGCCGGTGAGCAAATAAAGGTCAAAGCCGGGAAAGCTGAAACGTCCGCCGCCGCGACCGGGGTAGCGCTCGGTCTGCCAATTGGCATGGCCGGTCAGCTGGCGCGGCGGGGAGGTGCGTGCGGTTTGGTCAAAGGCGGCAATGTCGGCACTGAGCCGGCGATTCTCGGGGATGCCCAGCAGCGGGGCGAACAGGATGAACAGCATCAGCGCCGCGATGACGGCCACGACGGCCCAGACGAGCCGCGCGCCGAGGCGTCCAAGCGATGCCTCGAGCCCGGCCCTGGGTTGGTCTGCCGGCGCGCCGTTGTCCATCAGGCATGACCGGCTTCGGCAAGACAGGCGGCCATCACCTCGGGATCGATGTTTCCGCCCGACAGGATGGCGATCACCGTCTTGCCCTTCACGTCGACCTTACCGGCCAGCAGTGCAGCGAGGGTGACGCTGCCGCCAGGCTCCACCACCAGCTTCAGCTCGCGGAAGGCGAAGGCGACGGCGCGGGCAACCTCGGCCTCGCTCACCGACACGCCGGTGGCGCCATGGTGGGTGAGTGTGGCGAAGGTGATTTCGGCCATGCGCAGGGTCTGCAGCGCGTCGCAGCGGGTGGGGCCGGGGTTTTCCACCGGCAGGATGCGGCCGGCGGCCAGGCTGCGGCAGACATCATCATAGCCTTCGGGCTCGACGATCACGGTGGGCAACTGGCTGCCGGCGGCGAACCCGCCCGAAAGGCCGCCGCCGCCACAGCAGGTGAGCGCCAGATCGGCGGTTTCGCCCCTGGCGGCAAGATCGGTGACCGCCTCCAGCCCGGCGGTGCCCTGCCCGGCGATGATCAGCGGATCGGCGAACGGCGGCACGATCAGCGCGCCCTTGGCTTCGGCAATGCCGGCGGCGATGGTTTCGCGGGCTTCGGTCAGCCGGTCATAGAAGACAATCTCGGCGCCATCGGCGCGGGTGCGCTCCACCTTCAGTTTGGGCGCATCGCTGGGCATCACGATGGTGGCCGGCATGCCCAGCAATCGGGCGGCGCGCGCCACGCCCTGGGCATGATTGCCGGAGGAGTAGGCGACCACGCCGCCGGCCCGCGCCTCGGCCGGAATCGCCAGCAGGCGGTTCATGGCGCCGCGGAACTTGAAGCTGCCGGTGTGCTGCAGATTCTCGGGCTTCAGCCAGATGCGGCCGCCGCACAGGGCATCAAGCGCCGGCGAATTCAACAGCGGGGTGCGCACCGGCCAAATGCCCAGCCGGGCTGCGGCAATTTCGACATCGGCGAGCGTGACGGGGGAAGTCATTGAAAAACGGCCTTTTCAGTTGCAGCGACACCCTGGGGCAAGCCCTTGAAAGGGCAACGCAAAAGCGCATTTTTCGCTGTAACAAAAAATCGCTTTACACGGCCGTCATGCTTTCATAACAAACGCGGCGCTGCCCCATGGGACTTCCACCGCAAGGCAGCTTTGGTGTCAATGCCGGCGATCGACCGGGCGGGGTTTCGGCCTCATCCGTTCAAGCGCGCAGCAGCGACATGCTTTGCCCACCCGGAGGTCCCTTGAGTTGCTCAAGCACCATAACGCGCTGGGGGTAGCGCTGTCTCTGCGTCCGACGCAGCCAGCCACCCTTGTTCGCCCGCACGCCGCACGCCGCGCTGCCCGTTTCTTCATGTCGAAGTTTCCGGGCACGTCGATGTATGCCGTGAAGGCCAATCCCTCGCCCGATCTGATCCGCACCCTGTGGGATGCGGGGCTGACGCATTTTGACGTCGCCTCCATCGCTGAGGTGCGGCTGGTGCGCGACGTGGCGCCCAACGCCACCTTGTGCTTCATGCACCCGGTGAAGGCGCCCGAAGCCATCGCCGAGGCCTATCACACCCACGGCGTGCGCGTGTTCAGCCTCGATTCGATCGAGGAGCTTGACAAGATCGTGGCGGCGACCGCGCGTGATGGCGTGGCGGCGACCGATCTCACCTTGTGCGTGCGGCTGCGGGTGTCGTCCTCCCACTCGAAACTGTCCCTCGCCTCCAAGTTCGGCGTGCCGGCCGATGAAGCCGCGCCCGTGCTGATGGCCGCCCGCCAGGTCGCCGATGCGCTGGGCATCTGCTTTCATGTCGGCAGCCAGGCGATGAGCCCCCAGGCCTATGGCGATGCCCTCGCCCAGGTGCGTGCGGCCATCGTGGCGGCGGGTGTGACCGTTGACATCGTGGATGTCGGCGGCGGCTTCCCGTCCGTCTATCCGGGCATGGAGCCGGGCCGGCTGGAAGCCTATTTCGAGGTCATCCACCGCGGTTTCGAAGCGCTGCCGATTTCCTATTCCGCCGAGCTGTGGTGCGAACCCGGCCGGGCACTGTGCGCCGAATATTCGTCGGTGCTGGTGCGGGTGGAAGCGCGCAAGGGCGATGTACTCTACATCAACGATGGTGCCTATGGCGCCCTGTTCGATGCCGCGCATATTGATTGGCGGTTCCCGGTGACGCTGGTGCGCGAAGAGGCATCGCGGGCCAAGCCCATGGAGTTCAGCTTCTGGGGCCCGACCTGCGATGACATGGACTATATGCGCGGTCCCTTCGCCCTGCCGGCCGACATCGCGGCTGGCGACTATATAGAGATCGGCATGCTGGGCGCCTATGGCGCGGCCATGCGCACCGGGTTCAACGGCTTCACCGCCGGCGAGACGGTGATGGTTTCGGATGAACCGATGGACACGCTCTACGCTGTCACGGAAGAGTCGCCGGACAAGATTATCCAGCTG
The DNA here is from genome assembly GCF_002251755.1 of Sandarakinorhabdus cyanobacteriorum. GTDB lineage: Bacteria > Pseudomonadota > Alphaproteobacteria > Sphingomonadales > Sphingomonadaceae > Sandarakinorhabdus > Sandarakinorhabdus cyanobacteriorum. The sequence goes on along the minus strand of NZ_NOXT01000107.1, from coordinate 23,363 downwards.
CGCCAACACTGAGTCTTCAGGCCCCCGCAGCGCTTGCGGGGGCCGCTTCCCCGCTCGGCGCCGGACTCCCCCGGCCGCGGGCGGCGTTTCGTTTGGAACGCCGGGCCATCACGCACTTTTCCGGGAGCACACCCATGAGCACCGAAACGCTGAACCATGTTGTGACCGAACTCAGCCCGGCCGAGCGCCAGCGCAAGGCCGAGCTGCTGTCCACCCTGGTTGAACATATCGACATCACCAGCTTTGACGCCCGCCCGATCATCGACGGCATGTCGAAGATGAGCTTCACCAGCCGCGATCTGGCCCGCGCCACTGCCATCTACAACCAGATGCTGCAGGACCCGGATTGCACCATCTTCCTGGTCATCGCCGGCTCCACCTCGGCCGGCGGCTGCATGGATCTTTATGCCGAGCTGGTGCGCAACAACATGGTCGACGGCATCGTTGCCACCGGCGCATCGATCGTGGACATGGATTTCTTCGAAGGCCTGGGCCACAAGCATTATCAGGCCCTGGAAGTGCCGGATGACGACACGCTGCGCTCGCTGCTGATCGACCGCATCTATGACACCTATATCGACGAAGAGGCGCTGCAGCAGACCGATCACACCATCGGCGAGATTGCCAACACGCTGGAACCGCGCGGCTATTCGAGCCGCGAGTTCATCCGCGAGATGGGCAAATATCTGGTTGAGCACGGCAAGAAGGACAACAGCCTGGTCAAGCTCGCCTATGAGCATGATGTGCCGATCTTCTGCCCGGCCTTTGTCGACAGCTCGGCCGGGTTCGGCCTCGTCAAGCACCAGGTGGACCGCGCCAAGGCCGGCCAGCCCTATATGATGCTGGATGCCATCGCCGATTTCCGTGAGCTGACCGAGATCAAGATCAAGGCTGGCACCACCGGCCTGTTGATGATCGGCGGCGGCGTGCCGAAGAACTTCATCCAGGACACGGTGGTGTGCGCCGAAATCCTGGGCCACCATGATGTGGAAGTGCACAAATATGCCGTGCAGATCACCGTGGCCGACGTGCGGGATGGTGCCTGCTCGTCCTCCACGCTGCAGGAAGCCGCCTCGTGGGGCAAGGTCAACACCGGCATCGAGCAGATGGTGTTCGCCGAAGCCGGCAGCGTGATGCCGCTGCTCGCGAGCGACGCCTATCACCGCGGCCACTGGAAGACCCGCGCCAAGCGCGCTTGGGGGAAGCTGTTCGCCTGATTTGACTTCCCGCTGAAAAGGAAGAACCCTCCCTGCCATAACCAGGGAGGGTTTTTTCATGGACACGCACCAACCGATCCTGCTGCCGATGCTGGTGCTGGCGGGCTGGACGATGATTGTCTGGCTGTGGATGTATGCCACCCGCCTGCCGGCGATGAGCCGGGCCGGGATTGATGGCACCAAGATGGTGGGCAGCACCGGCAAGAGCCTGCGCGACGATCTGGTCGCCGCCGGAGAGGTGAAGGCCAGCTGGGTGGCCGACAATTACAACCACCTGATGGAGCAGCCGACCATCTTCTATGCCACCACGCTCGCGCTGGCGCTGATGGGCGCCGGGACCGGCATGGCGGTGCAGTTGGCCTGGGGCTATGCGATCTTGCGTGTGCTGCACAGCCTGGTGCAGATATTGTCCAACCGGGTGCTGGTGCGCTTCCTGGTGTTTGCGCTGGCTTCGCTGTGCCTGTTCGGGCTGCTGGCGCTGGGGCTGGGCGCGGCGATGGCATAAGACGCGCAGGTCGGTCCTCCCCCTCTGGGGGAGGTGCCGAGCAACGCGAGGCGGAGGGGGCGGGAGCCTTGGCCCAAAGTGGCAGGCGCGGCGCCTGCNGGCGCCTGCGAGCCCCCTCCGCCCTGCGGGCACCTCCCCCAGAGGGGGAGGATCTTTATCTGGTCCTCTTTCGACGGGGGAGGATCTTCAGGCGGGCGCCGGGCTCAGCATTTTTCATATTTCCAGTTGAGTCGTTTGCCCTCGGCCGCCTGGGCCACCGTGGTGTCGATGCGCTTGGCACGGGTGGCGGCCTGTTTGGCGCTGGTCACCCATTCCAGATATTCGCGGCGGCAGCCGGGCGGGAAGCTGGCGAAGTGCGACTGGGCCGTCGGGTTGGCGGCCAGCGCTGCGGCCAGATCATCGGGCATGGCAATTTCGGCCTTGGGCGGGCGCGGCAGGCGGGCGGATTGGCGCATGCCGCCGCCGCCGGCCGCAATCAGGGCCAGTGCCTGGTTCAGCCGTTCCACCAGCGCGGAATCTGACGGTAGATCAGCCAGGCTGGCCAGCTTGCCGAGGTTGCCCATCCCCTCTCCGCTCGCCATCGGGCTGCCGTCGAAAATGCCGATGCCGGCATGGCCCTTGAACGCCGCCATCATGGCCAGCGGGCGCCCGCGCCATTCAAAAAAGGGCATGCCCCATTTGATGGTTTCGGACGCCTCCGGAACATGCGCGTGGATCAGCCCACGCAGATGATTGAGGATGGGCTGGGCAAACGCGGCCCGGGCAGCGATATAGGCGGTGATGCGGTCATCGGTTGGCATGGCGAACCCTCCCCTGCCCAACCAGATTACCCCCGTTCGAAACGCGCCACCAGTTCGACGTGGGAGGACCAGCGGAATTGCGCCACGGGCCACAGGCTGGCGAGCCGCCAACCGGCATCCATCAGGATCTTTGCATCGCGCCCGAACGTGTTGGGATTGCAGGAAACAGCGACAATCACCGGCACCGGGCTGGCGGCCAGCGCCCTCGCCTGCGCCTCCGCCCCGGCGCGCGGCGGATCGAACACCACGGCGTCCAGCCCGGCCAGTTCCTTGCCCGAAAGCGGTCGGCGGAACAGGTCGCGGTGTTGCACCTCCACGCGCCGGCCGGCGCGGCGGGCGGCGGTGCCCAGCGCCATCACGGCCGGGCCGGCGGCATCGACCGCCAGCACGGCGGCCGTGGTGGAAAGCGGCAGCGCGAAGGTGCCGAGGCCGCAGAAGAGATCGGCAACGCGGCCGGCATCGCCCACGGCTTCGCGCACGGCCGCCACCAGCGCCGCCTCCCCTTCACGCGTGGCCTGCAGGAAGGGCGCGACCGGCAGCGCCACCTCCACCCCGCCCATGGCGAGCACGGGCGCGCGGCGTTCAACCAGCGTATCGATGCCGCCGGGCCCTTCCACCGAAAGGCGGGCGAGATCATGGGCGGCAGCAAAATCGGTGAGCGCCTCGATCGCGGCCAAGCCTTCGGCGCTGACATTGGCGAGCAGCACATCGACCCCGCTGTCAGACGCGGTGAGCGCGATGCCGGCGCCCTGCCCGTCTTTCAGCCGCGCCTTCAGGAGGCTGCGCAAGGGCGCCAGCAGCGCCATCAGTTCGGGCGCCAGCACCGGGCAGTCGCTGATATCGACCAGGGCGTGCGTACCCTCGCTGTGGAAGCCGAGGCTGAGCTTGCCGCCGCGCTTCAGGGCCTTCAGGCTGGCACGGCGGCGGCTGCGCGGTGGGGACAGTGCCACGGTGCGCACATCGGGCGGCAACGGCACGACGCGGGCCAGGCGATCGTGCACGAAATCGCGATAGGCGGCTTCATCAAGATGCTGGAGTTGGCAGCCGCCGCAGGCCGGATAATGGGCGCAGGCCGGCGCCGCATGATGGGGGCCGGGCAGGATACGCGGCGGATCGCTGCCGAAATCGATCAGGTCGCCCACGGCCGCCAGCGGCACGAAGCGGCCATCTTCGGTAATGCCATCGCCGCGTGCGGCCAGCCTGACGATGGGGACGGGCATGGTCACAGCCCGGCCAGCACCTCGGGCAGGATGGCGATCAGATCATCGGCGATCCGCCCCGGCCCCATGCGCCGCCCGGCGTCCCCATGCAGCCAGCTGGCAGCGCAGGCGGCTTCGAACAGCGGCTGCCCCTGGGCCAGCAGGGCCGCAATGATGCCGGCCAGCACGTCACCCGATCCGGCCGTGGCCAGCCAGGGCGAATTGTGGGTGTTGATCGCAACCCGGCCGTCGGGCGCGGCGATGACCGTGGTGGGGCCCTTCAGCAGCACGACGGCATCGGTGATGCTGGCCGCCTTTTGCACGGCGGCGATCCGGTCGTCCCCGATGGGGCCGAACATCTGGGTGAATTCGCCTTCGTGCGGGGTGAGGACCGAGGGGGCACCCACCGGCTCTTCGGCGAGCAGGCGCAGGGCGCCGGCATCGATGACCAGGGGCTTGCCAGCCCAAGTGAGGCGTTTCAGCCAACCGCGGGCGCGCGTGTCGGGCAGCATGCCGGGGCCGATGATGACGCTGCCCAGCCGCCGGTCGTTGAGCAGATTGGCGGCTTCCTCGTCATCGCGCCGCATCACGGCCATGGCGGGCAGATGCGTGCCGGGGCCGGCGATGGTCACTAGCCCGGCCCCACTGCGCAGCGCCGCCAGCGCGGCCAGGCTGGAGGCGCCGCCGTGATCGGCCTTGCCTTCCACCATCAGCACCCAGCCACGATCATATTTGTGCGCATCGGGCGCCGGGCCGATCAGGCGGGGACGATCGATCAGCATCATGGCGGTTTCGACCGGCACGCCGATATCCACCACCGCGAGCCGGCCCGAATGGCGCGGGCCATCCGCCAGCAGATGCCCAGCCTTGGGCGCGGCAAAGGCGATGGTGAGTTCGGCGGCCAGCGGCTGGCCCAGGGCGGTACCGCGATCGGCGTGCAGGCCTGAAACAATGTCGATGGCCACCACCCGGCCGTGGCCGCGCAGCCGATCGATGGCGCGCTGGCTGGCGCTGTCGAGCGGGCGATCAAGCCCGATACCGAACAGCGCATCGATGATCAGCGGCGCTGGTGGCGCTGCATCCAGCGGCACCACCGGGCCGGTCCAGCGCGCGGCCATGGTCGCCGCCGGCTCGCGGCGGGGCGGCGCATCGGCCGCCACCGTGACCGCAACCCCGGCAGCCGACAGGGCGATGGCGATGCCATAGCCATCGCCGCCATTGTTGCCAGGGCCACATAGCACGGTGGCACGGCGGGACGGCAGGTGGGCCAGGATGGCGTGGGCAGCAGCTTGGGCTGCGCGCTCCATCAGGGTGAGCGCCGGGGTGCCGGCGGCAATGGCGGCGGCTTCGGCGCTGCGCATGGCAGCGGCCGTCACCAACGGCAAACCGGGTTGGATCTGGAACATGGCCGTTCACTTGCAAAGCCCCGCTGGCGAGGCAAGCCCTTTCCGATTTTGGTGCGACCAGCACTGGCACGGCCGCAAGCTGCGCCTATATTGCAGCCCATGCGCCGCCCCCTGCCTCAACACCTGCCCGCCCTGCCCATGGTTGGGCTGGTTTCGGCGGCGATGCTGGGCGGTTGCACGCCCGATGCCGATGATGCCAGCATTCGCCTGTGCAAGGATGCCATGGGCCGGCGCGTGGCCGAGGCCAATTGCCAGGGCAGCGGCGGCACGGCGCGCGGCTTTTCCCATGCCTATATCAGCAACCGCCAGGCGGTGCCGGCGGAAGGCCAGGCCATTGGTGAGCATCGCAGCAGCCCCGGCAACGGCGAGGTGCGCAGCCCGGAAGGCCGGGTGGTGCGCGGCGGGCTCGGCGGTTCGGCACGCGGCAGCGTGGGATCGTGAGGCGCATCGACTGCACGCCGCGAAGCGATTGGCAGCAGCGGGTCAGCCAGCTGGGGCTGGTGTGGCACAGCCGCGCTGATGGCAGCGCCTATTGGGATGAACACCCCGCATGGGTCTTCACGCCCGACGAGGTGGCCGTGCTGGAAACGGCGACGGCCGAGCTTTATCGCCTGTATCTGGCCGCCGGCCAGCATGTGATCGATGCGGATCGGCTGGGCGAGCTGGGCATCCCTTCATTCTGCCACGCTGCCATCCGCGCCGCCTGGGACGGGGAGCCCAGAGCCCTCAATCTCGGCCGCTTCGATCTGGGCTGGGATGGCAGCGGGCCGCCCAAATTGTTCGAATTCGACGCCGACACGCCGACCAGCCTGCTGGAGGCCGCCGTGGTGCAGTGGGATTGGAAACAGGCGGTGTTTCCCGCGGCCGACCAGTTCAACAGCCTGCACGAAGCGCTGGTGGCGCGGTGGCGCGAGATCGCACCGCCCACCGGCACCAGCCGACTCTATCTCGCCGCTGCGGCTGACGCGAGCGGCGAGGATGAAGTGACCATTGCCTATCACGCCGATTGCGCCGCCGAAGCCGGCATCGCCACCAGCCTGATCGCAATGGGCGATATCGGCTGGGACCGGGATATCCGCCGCTTTGTCGATCTGGATGGCCGCGCCATGGGTGCGATCTGCAAGCTGTATCCGTGGGAATGGCTGGTGCACGAACCCTTCGGCCGCCAGGTGATCGACAGCCTGTCGACCACGCTGTGGATGGAGCCAATCTGGAAAATGTTGTGGTCCAACAAGGCGATGCTGGCGGTGCTGTGGGAATTGTTTCCGGGCCACCCCAACCTGCTGGAAACCAGGCGCAGGCCGTTGGCCGGTGCGCAGGTGGAAAAGCCGATCCTGGGCCGCGAAGGCGCGAATGTGCGCATCATCGGCGCGGAAGGCGGCGCCGCCAGCGATGGCCCCTATGGCGCGGAAGGCTTTGTCTATCAGGCGCTCTATCCCCTGCCCGGCCGGGATGACCAGCGGCCGGTGATCGGCAGTTGGACGGTGGATGGCGCCCCGGTGGGCATCGGCATCCGCGAGGATGGCCCCATCACCGGCAATCTGGCGCGTTTTGTCCCGCATCTGATCCTGGAGCAATGATGGCCATCCCCACCCCAAGCATCCGCCCAGTCACCAGCGCCGATGCCGCCGCATTGGCCGCGCTGCTCAATGCCATCATCGCGCGCGGCGGCACGACGGCGTTTGAAACCCCGTTTGCGCCCGAGCAGCTGGATGCGGCCTATCTGACCGGGCCAAGCGTGCACTGCTGTTTCGTGGCCGAAGCCGATGGGCAAATCGCCGGCTTCCAGACCCTGGGCACGCAAGATTTTCTGCCGCCCAGCATTGGCGACATCGCCACCTTTTCCCGCATCGGCGGCACCCAACGCGGCGTGGGCAGCGCGCTGTTTGCCGCCACGGTTGGCCGCGCCCGCGCGCTGGGCCTTGCTGCCATCAATGCCACCATCCGGGCCGACAATGTGGGCGGCCTCGCCTATTACAGCCGCATGGGCTTTGTTGACCACGAGGTGGTTCCGGCCGTGCCGTTGAACGATGGCACGCCGGTGGACCGGATCAGGAAGCGCTTTGCCCTGCACGGTGGGGCGATCTGATCGCGGCGGCCCGGCCGGCATTTTGGTTCGCGTGCCGGCTGACTCGGCGATGCAATTTTGCTATTGCAAGCCATCGGGCAAGGGGCACTGCAGCCGCAACCATGGGCATCTGGATCAAGGTCATCCGGTCAGTCACCATTTCCGTCAGCGTCACGCTGGCGGTGTTGGCCGTGATGTCGCGTGAACCGGGCCTTGAGATTCCCATGCCCTATTGGGTGCTCGGAGCGCTGCTGCCACTTTGCCTGTCGGGCACGATTTCCTATTCGCTGGCACGTCAGGCCGAGCGTATTGGCCGGTTGAATGACGAACTGGCCGAGGCCTATGCCAGGATGAAGGCACTGGCGGAGACCGACCCGCTGACCGGTCTTGCCAACCGCGCCACCTTCGTGAGGGCGGCCGAAGAGCTGCACGCCCGGCAACCTGGCCGGATTCTCATGATCGATCTCGATCATTTCAAGGCGATCAACGATACCCACGGCCATGCCGTTGGCGATCATGTCCTCAACGGCATTGCCCAGACTCTGCTGCGCTGCGCCCGCAGCGGGGATCTGGTCGGGCGCATTGGCGGAGAGGAATTTGCCATGTTCCTGCCCGATACCGATGCCGAAACGGCAATGCTGCAGGCCGAGCCATCAGGGCCGGCATCGAGCAGGTCACCATCCTGGATGCGACCTGCCCGGTGCGCATCACCGCCAGCATCGGGATTTCCGGCGCGCCCGGCCCCAACCTGCTTGATGCGGTTCAGGCGGCCGACATGGCGATGTATGGCGCCAAGCGCGCTGGCCGCAACCAGACGCGCCTGGCAGCCTGAACAGCTCAGATATCGGCGAACATGTGGGTTTCGGCCTTGGCGCCGGGGTGGGTGACCGCGCCCAGCCGCGCGGGGCCCACCGTCTGGGCGAATTTCCAGATGGCGCCGGACTGGTAATTGGTGCTGCGCGGCTGCCAGTTGGCGCGGCGGGCGGCCAGGGTCGCCTCGTCCACATGCAGATCGATGGTGCCGGCAACGGCATCGATGCTGATGATGTCGCCATCCTCGACCAGCGCGATCGGGCCGCCTTCGGCCGCTTCGGGGCCGACATGGCCGATGCAGAAGCCGCGGGTGGCACCCGAGAAACGGCCATCGGTGATCAGCGCCACTTCGGCGCCCAGGCCCTGGCCATAGAGCGCGGCGGTGGTGGACAGCATTTCGCGCATGCCGGGGCCGCCCTTGGGCCCTTCATAGCGGATGACGATCACACAGCCCTTCTCGATGCCGCGCTCTTCGACTTGCCTGAAGGCATCTTCCTCGCAATCAAACACCCGGGCCGGGCCGGTGAAGCGCAAATTCTGCATGCCGGCCACCTTCACGATGGCGCCTTCGGGAGCGAGGCTGCCCTTGAGGCCGACGACACCGCCGGTGGGGGTGATCGGGTTCGCCACCGGATAGATCACCTTCTGGTTGGGGTTCCAGCTGATCTCCTCGATATTCTCGGCCAGGGTCTTGCCGCTGACCGTCATGCAATCGCCGTGGATGAAGCCGGCATCGAACAATGTCTTCAGCACCATGTAGACGCCGCCGGCATCATACATGTCCTTCGCGACATATTTGCCGCCGGGCTTGAGGTCGGCGATGTAGGGCGTGGTCTTGAAGATTTCGGCCATGTCGAACAGGTCGAACTTCACGCCGCATTCGTTGGCCATCGCCGGCAGGTGCAGCGCGGCGTTGGTGGAGCCACCGGTCGCCGCCACGATGCGAGCCGCATTTTCAAAGGCTTCGCGGGTGCAGATGTCACGCGGGCGCAGGTTGCGCTCAATGAGGGTCATGATCTGCTTGCCAGCGGCGATGGCGATATCGCCGCGGCTGCCATAGGGGGCGGGCGCCATGTTGCTGTTGGGCAGCGACAGGCCGATGGCTTCGCCAACGCAGGCCATGGTGTTGGCGGTATATTGGCCGCCGCAGGCGCCATGGCCGGGGCAGGCCACCTTTTCCAGCGCTGTCAGGCGGGTGAGCGGGCAGTTGCCGGCGGCATGGCCGCCCACCGCCTCGAACACGTCCACCACGGTCACATCCTTGTCTTCAAAACGGCCGGGCAGGATGGAGCCGCCATAGACGAAGATCGACGGAACGTTCAGGCGCAGCATCGCCATCATCATGCCGGGCAGCGACTTGTCGCAGCCGGCAAAGCCGATCAGCGCGTCATAGCAATGGCCGCGCATCGACAGTTCGACCGAATCGGCGATGCAGTCACGCGACACAAGCGAAGCTTTCATGCCCTGGTGGCCCATGGCGATACCATCGGTGACAGTGATGGTGTTGAACCGGCGCGGCATGCCGCCGGCCTCGTTCACACCAATCCGGGCCGCATCGGCCTGGGCATCCAATGTGGTGTTGCACGGCGCCGAATCATTGCCGGCCGACGCGATGCCGACGAACGGCCGGGCAATCTCCTCCTCCGACAGGCCCATGGCATAATAGTAGGACCGGTGAGGCGCCCGCTCGGGACCGACCGAAACATGGCGGGATGGCAGTTTGGACTTGTCGAATCTTGTCATTTGGGGGCCTCAATCGATAACATTATTGCCCTGCCAAAGCGGAGCCGGCCGGTCAAGCCGGTTATGGCCCCATGCTGGCCGCATACAAGGCGCGGCACGTGCATCATGCCCAGTTTCAGCGGTGTAAGACAGCGCAGCGCTTGCCGAACGCCCGGCGGGCGGGCACGCTGCTCAAAAGTTGGCAGCAGGAGCAGGCCATGGGCGTGGAGGGCATCGGCGGCATTTTCTTCCGGGCGCGCGATCCGGATGGTTTGTCGGCCTGGTACAAGGCGCATCTCAACATCGGGGCCGGCTGCAACGCCCATGCCATGGGCCCGGTGGACGAATGGGCTTGGATGACGATGGCGGGCCCGCTGGTGTTTGCCCCCTTCCCCGCCGACACCGCCTATTTCGCGGCGGACAAGGCGTTCATGATCAACCTGCGCGTGTCGGGGATCGAGGCCCTGATTGCCGGGTTGCGCGCGGCGGGCATCGCGGTGGAAACCCGGGCGGAATGGGACGCGCCCGAAACTGGCCGCTTTGCCCGGCTTCATGATCCCGAAGGCAATGCCATCGAATTGTGGCAGCCGCCGGGGTGAGTCCAGCGTGATCAGGCCAGCAGCCGCAGGTGCCGGCCCATGCGCTGCAATTGCACGGCGCCGAAGATCAACAGGCCCAGTTGCAGCGCGCCGCTGGCCAGCAGCAGCGCCAGATCGGCCGCGCTGGCATCCGCCGCGAGGCGCAGCGGCGCGCGCAGCAGATTGGCCGCGGCCGACGCCGCCAGCGCCACAAAGGCCCACAGGATCAGGCGGCCGGCCTGCGCCGCCGGCCCGGCACCGACCCGCCACGCCAGGCCGCACAACAGGGCGCCGAGACCAAAGCCGGCCCCATCGGCCAGCGCCAGCCAGGCCGAACCGCCATCCGCCAGGCCCATCGCCATCGTGCGCAGGCGCATGAACAGGAAGGTCGCCACCACCAGGCACACCAGCCAGCGCAGCGTGTCGCGCAAGCGTTCCGGCAACGCGGCTTCGGCATAGAGGCGCGCCATGTCGGCCGCGGAACCAAAGCGCGCCAGCGCCGCCTGGGGTCCGGGTGCGCGCGTGTCGGCGCCATCCAGCGCCTCGGCCAGATATTCCTCCACATCGGCGCGGGCGCGCGCGGCCAGCCGGTGATCAAACCGCAGCCGCCGCTGCAGATCGGCAAGATAATGATCGATCAGGCCGGAGCTCAGGCCGGACATGGCGCCGCCCCATCCAGAAAGGCGCCGACGGCGCGGGCAAAGCGTTGCCAGTTGGCGCGATGTTCGCCCAGCGCCACCAGCCCGGCAGGTGTCAGGGCGTAAACCCGCTTGCGCCGGCCTTCGGATGGGCTGGTCCAGTCACTGCGCAGCAGGCCGGCGAGTTCGAGCCGGTGCAGGGCCGGATAGATGGTGCCTTCGGGCAGATCGAGGCTGCCGTCGCTGCGCTGGCGGATGGCCTGGATCACGGCGTAGCCATGGGCCGGCCCGTCGGCCAGCGTGGCCAGCAGAATTGTGTCGAGGTGGCCCTTCAGCATTTCCGGGTTCATGGCCGCAGTTTAGCCTTGCAATGCTAAGGGTCAAGCCATAGCTCAGTATTACTAGGCATAGGGAGACTCAGCATGAACATCAGCGACCGCAGCCGGCCGGGGGGCGCGCCGTTGTTTCTGGCCATTGCCGCGGGGCTGGCCGTGATGACGGCCGGCCTGCTGGCACTGGCTGGCGATCCGATCGCCGCCATGCGCCTGGTGATCCAGTGGACGGCGCGAACATCGCTGCTGCTGTTTCTGGGGGCATTTCTGGCATCGGCCACGGCGCGGCTGTGGCCAGGTCCGGCATCAGGCTGGCTGCTGGCCAATCGGCGCTGGCTGGGACTGGGCTTTGCCTTTTCCCACCTGATCCATGCCGGCGGCATCCTGCTGCTGCACGATGCCGATCCCGTGCTGTTCTGGCAGTTGACCAATCCGGTGTCGGTGGTGTCGGGCAGCATCGCCTATGGGATGATTGCCCTGATGGCGGCGACATCGATCGACCGGGTGGCGGCGGCGATGGGCGGGCGCGCCTGGGCCCGGCTGCACACGGCGGGCCTGTGGCTGTTGTGGGTGGTGTTCCTTGTGTCCAACGGCAAGCGCATCGGCAACAGCCTGTTGTATCTGGTGCCGGTGATCATCCTGCTGGCGGCGCTGGCGGTGCGCATTGCGGCCCGGCGGCACGCGCGGCCGGCGGCCGGCTGATCACAGGCCGCGGCGCACGGTGGCGATGCAATCGGCCAGGATGTGGGTCCAGCGGGCGATGCCTTCGCGGCTCTGCAGGCCGTCGTTGCGCACCTCGATCCCCAGATAGGGGATGTGCTGCGCCTCGGCATGGCGGTCCATGGTGTAATTGAGGTCGCGGCCGGAATAGGGCTGGTTGTCGCCCACGTGGAGCCCGCGCGCGGCCAATGCGACGAGGCCGCAGCGGGCGGCGCGGTCATCCTGGTTGTAAAGGATGCCCACGGGCCATGGGCGCTGCTCGTCAGGGCGCGTGGCAAGGCGCGGCGTGAAGCTGTGGATGGAGATGATCAGCGCCGGGCGCCGGGCGGCAATTTCGGCCGCAATTGCATCATGATAGGGCACATGGATGGCGGCCACGCGCAAGGCCCGTTCGGCATCGGGCAGATTCCAGTTGCCGGGGATCATGTGGCCATCGCTGCTGGCCGGCACGGCGCCAAGATCGGCCGGATCGCGGTTGAGATCGACGACGAGGCGCGAGACGGTGGCGATGATGGCCGGGGCAGACAAGGCGCGGGCCAGCCGGCGGGTGAGCGCATCGGTGCCGATATCGACCGCGACATGATCGGCCATCAGGGCCGGCGGCACGCCCAGATCGATGCCGGGCGGCACATCGGCAGAGGCATGATCGGCGATCAGCAGCAGATCGGCGGTGCCGGGCAGGATTTCGGGCAAGCGCATCGCGCTGTCCTTACCGGAGAGCGGCCGACAAGAAAATGGCCCGGCGGGGGGCCGCCGGGCCATGAAGTTCATCCTTGGGTGAGGATGGAAGGGAGAGAATGGCCCGGGCTGGCCGGGCCAGAGGCTTACTGGCCGGCGACGGCGGTCGGCAGGGCAGCCAGTTCGGTGCCGAGCAGCTTGGCAGCGGCGGCGAACTTCTTGCCGGCTTCGAACTTGGCATCGGCTTCGCACAGCTTTTCACCGGTGGCGACCAGCTTGATGGCCTTGCCGGCTTCTTCGCCGCCCTTGGTGGCCGCCAGGGTGCGGATCTGGGCCGGGGTGGCCTTGCAGCTGACTTCGGCGGCGTTGGCCGGGGCAGCAGCGGCGCCAACGAAGGTGGCGGCGGCGGCGATGGCGAACGGCAGGGCGATCAGACGGTTGAACATGTTTCTTCTCCTGTTGCAGCGGGGGTTGGCCGCAGAGCTTTGAAATTCCGACTGATCTGAACAGTGCTGGCCGGCCCGAGGGGGGAGGGTTGAGCTCGGCTGAGCACTGCTCAAATCAACTGAGGCCGGTTTAAGCGTGGCTCAGTTCCCCGTCAACAGCCATTTTGAGCGTGCATCAGCTTGCTGCAGTGCGGCACAGCAATATCAATATGTTGGACAAATGACGTAGGGTTTTTACGGCGTCGCACCCATGCCGCAGGCGGCCTTTTCGAGCACGACTCAGGCGATCTTTCGAGTCGCGCTTCAATCTGTTGAGTGCAACTCGGGTTCAGCGAATCGCCGTGGCGCAAATCCACCAGCCGGTGCCCGCCAGCGCATCGGCCGTGGCCGCCATTGCGGCATTGGTGTCAAAAAGTGCGAGGCAGGTGGCACCCGAACCGCTCATCCGTGCCACGATCGGCTTGTGGGCTGACAATTGCGCAAGCACATCGGAAATCACCGGCTGGATGGCAACGGCGGCGGCGGTCATGTCGTTGCGCAGCGCGGTCAGCGGGGCGGTGCGGTCGATGCCGCCGCGATCCTGGCGGTCCCACCCGGCGAACACCGGGCCGGTGGGCACCGCCACGCGCGGATTGACCAGCAACAGCGGCGTGCCGGCCATGCTGCCGGGCCAGGGCGACAACAGCTCCCCCTTCCCCGCCCCGAACATCGTCTGGCTGTGGACGCACACCGGCACATCGGCCCCAAGCGGCTCGGCAAGCGCGGCCAGCCGATCGAGCGGCCAACCCAGACCCCACAGGCGATTGAGCAGGCGCAGCGCCGCCGCGGCATCGGCCGAGCCACCGCCCAGCCCGGCGGCGACCGGAATGCGCTTTTCCAGATGCAGGCGGGCGCCTGCGCTCATGCCGGCTGCCGATGCCAGGGCGCGGGCGGCGCGCAGCACCAGATTGTCATCACCGACATCCGCCGCCGCCGCCATCGGGCCGGACAGGGTGAGGCTGAGCCCGTCGGCGGCTTCGCCGGTCAGCGTGTCGCCAAACTCGGTGAAGGCGAACAGGCTTTCCAGATCATGATAGCCATCGGGTCGCCGCCGGCGCAGGTGCAGCGCCAGGTTGATCTTGGCCGGGGCGGGTTCGTGCAGCATGGCTGCGCATTGGCGCGGCTGCGGCGTCGGTTCAAGCCCTATCGGCGCAATCAGCGTTGGGCCAGCATGGCGGGCGCGGCATCCAGCCCATAATCCAGCCGGGCCTGCAGCCGGCGCTTTTCATCGCCCTCGGCAACAATGGCCAGCGCCTGGCGCCAGCGGAACCGGGCTTCGATGCGGCGGCCCTGGCTCCACAGCGCATCGCCGAGATGGCTGATCAGGGTCGGGTCCTCCGGCTCCAGCGCCAGCGCGCGTTCCAGCGTCGCCACCGCCTCATCCACCTGGCCCAGCTTCAATTGCAGCCAGCCCAGCGAATCGATGATGCCGCCATCACCGGGGCGCAGTTTCGCCGCCTTTTCGATGAGGGCCTGGGCCTCGGCCAGCCGCTCCCCCCGCTCCATCAGCGTGTAGCCGAGATAGTTCATCACGCCGGCTTCATCGGGGAACAATGTGAGCGCAGTCTTCAGATCCGCCTCCGCACCCGGCCAGTCGCCAGCGCGGTCGCGCATGATGGCGCGCAGATAATGGAGGTTCCAGGCCTGGGCGCCCATGCCGGCGCCAAAGCGATCGATGGCGGTGCCATAGGCCGTGGCCGCCTCGGCATGGCGGCCGGCGCGCTGGTGCCAGGCAGCAAGGCCAACCAGATCCTCCACACTGGCGCCGGGCGCGGCGGCGGCGGCCTGCAGCAGTTCGCCAGCCTCCTTGCCGGCGCCCATCGCCTCCAGCGCTTCGGCGCGACGGCTGCGCGCCAGTTCATCAAGGCCCAGCCCGGCCGGCACCCGGGCCAGCGCGGTGAGCGCGGCCTGGTTCTGCCCGGCCTGGGCAAGATGATCGGCGACGCTGAGCCAGGGCAGCGGCTGTTCCGGGGCCATGAAACTGGCCAGCCGTGCAAAGAACAGCGCCAGCGGCTCGGCCCGTTCGCGGGCAAGATCGTCGGAGAAGCGCAGGAACATCCAGGCCATGGCATTGCGGGCATCGGGCGCCAGCGGGCCGAGGCGCTTGCCGGCCTCCAGCCGCTGGCGCGCTACGGCTGTTGGCCGGTCTGACGGGAAGAGCAGCGCCAGCGCCTCGTCCTTGCGGCCGGCCATGGCCAGCGCATCGGCCTGGCCCTGGCGCAGGACGGCGGCGGCGGTGCCATTGCCGGCGCGCACGCGGGCATAGGCGCTGGCCGCCGCGTCCCAGCGGCCAAGCGCGGCCAACATGTGCGCGCGCTGTTCGGCGAAATAGGGCCGCATGAAGCCCTGGGTGCGCGCCGGCTCCATGGCGGCCGATGCGCCATCGGTGTCGCCACGGGCGAATTGCGCCCAGGCATCGATCACCGGGCCGGCAACCTGCGGCCAGGCCTGGACGCCCAGCGCGGGGCGCAGCTGCTGCACCGCCGCCCAATCCTTTTTCAGCACGGCATCGGCGAGCCGGGTGATCACCACTTCGGCATCACGGTTGCCCGCGGCGCCCATGGCCTGCGCCAGCTTGAAGGCGCGTGGGCCATCGCCGGCGGCGACCGCCAGTTCCCAGGCCTGGCGGGTGATGCTGGCCGACGCCGGATCGGCCAGCCGGGCGCTTTCCAGCAGGCGGGCGGCCCGCTCCACATCATGATCGAGCCAGGCATAGCGGCCGAGCACATAGGCGGTGCGCGGCAGCGCCGTGGGCGTGGCCAGCGCCGGCGTGGCGGCTGCGGCAAGGATCAGGAGGGCGGCGAGGCTGCGCATGTGGGGGCGGACATTGGCCGGGCGGGCGCGGCTTGTCGAGGGGTGTGGCGGTCGCGGGGGACAACGAGCCGATCCTCCCTCTCTGGGGGAGGTGCCCGCAGGGCGGAGGGGGCAAGGAGGACAAGGCCACGGAACAGTTGGAAGGGCGCGCCCCCTCCGCCTTCCCCGGCCTTCGCCGGGGTCGGCACCTCGCCCAGAGGGGGAGGATTACCAGAATCGCGCTGCGCTACATGTTAGGATAGTTGGGGCCCCCACCGCCCTCCGGCACCACCCAGTTGATATTCTGGGTCATGTCCTTGATATCGCACGTCTTGCAGTGGACGCAGTTCTGGGCGTTGATCTGCAGGCGCGGGGCGTTTTCTTCGACGCCGACGATTTCATAAACACCGGCCGGGCAATAGCGCTGGGCCGGTTCGTCATAGAGCGCATAGTTGACCTCGACCGGCACCGACGGGTCTTTCAGCGTCAGGTGGCAGGGCTGGTCTTCCTCGTGGTTGGTGTTGGAGAGGAACACGCTCGACAGCCGGTCAAAGCTGATGACGCCATCGGGCTTGGGATAGACGATCTTCGGCGCCTCATCCTTCTTGCGCATGTGGGTGTTGTCGGGCGTCAGCTTGAAGGTGAAGGGCAGTTCATAGCCCAGATATTCCATCCACATCATGATGCCGCCCATGGCGGTGCCGATGGTGGTGCCGAACTTCTCGACGGCGGGCAGCACGTTGCGCACCATCTTCAGCTCATCGTGCACCCAGCTCTTCTTGTAGGCGGCGTCATACTCGGCCAGCCGGTCGCCGCTGCGCTGGGCGGCAATGGCGGCGACGGCGCATTCGGCGGCCATCATGCCGGTCTTCATCGCGGTGTGGCTGCCCTTGAGGCGCGGCACGTTGAGGAAGCCGGCCGAACAGCCGATCAGCGCGCCGCCGGGGAAGGACAGTTGCGGCACGGCCTGCCAGCCGCCATCGTTGATGGCGCGCGCGCCATAGCTCACACGGCGGCCGCCTTGCAGAATCTCGCGGATCGCCGGGTGGGTTTTCCAGCGCTGGAACTCCTCGAACGGGGAGAGGTGCGGGTTGTCATAGTTGAGCCACACCGAGAAGCCCAAGGCCACCTGGCCATTGGCCTGGTGATAGAGGAAGCCGCCGCCATTGGCATCGGACAGCGGCCAGCCCTGGCTGTGGATCACCCGGCCCGGCACATGCTTGGCGGGATCAATGTCCCACAATTCCTTCAGGCCGATGCCATAGATTTGCGGCTGCGCGTCTTTCCGGAGGTCAAAGCGGTTGATGATCTGCTTGGAGAGGTGGCCGCGCGCACCTTCGGCGAAGAAGGTATATTTGGCGTGGATTTCCAGACCCGGCGTCCAGCTGTCTTTCTTCGTGCCGTCCTTGGCGATCCCCATATCACCGGTGGCGACACCCTTCACGCTGCCATCATCGTTGAACAGCACTTCGGCGGCGGCAAAGCCGGGGAAGATCTCCACACCATGTGCTTCGGCCTGAGTGGCGAGCCAGCGGCAGAGATTGCCGAGGCTGACGGTGTAGCAGCCCTTGTTCTGCATGAACGGCGGCAGCAGGGCATGGGGGAAATCATATTTCTTTGTTTCGGTGAGCACCCAGTGGTGGTTTTCGGTCACCGGCACGGTGAGCGGCGAATCCATCGTGCGCCATTCCGGCAGCAGTTCATCCAGCGCCTTGGGATCAACCACCGCGCCCGACAGGATATGCGCGCCGATTTCGCTGCCCTTTTCGAGGATGCAGACCGAAAGCTCCACACCCAGGCGCTGCGCCTCCTGCTTGGCCCGGATCGCCGCCGACAGGCCAGCCGGCCCGCCGCCCACGATCACCAGATCATAGGGCATGGATTCGCGTTCGCTCACTGTACGTCATCCCCATCCTGGCCACGGCAGCACGCCGCAGCTTTGCCATGCTTCACCAGATAGCGGCACTGCCAAGGCTTGACCAGACGGGCGACACTGGTGCTTTTGGCAAGCGTGTCGCACCCCCCGCCCCTCCTGTCTGCCGAAGATGCCCGCGCCGCGCTGGCGTTTCTGGTGGCAGCCGGGGCCGATGTGGCGGTGGATGATGCGCCGCGCCGCTGGCTGGAGGCGGTGCCGGAGCCAGTGCCAGAGCCGGTGATGCAACCGGTGCCGCCGCCAGCGATGGAAAAACCCGCGCCAGCGGCCAGGCTGGCCCCTGCCAAGCCAGCGCCCGAACGCCACCCGGCGCTGGATTGCCCGGATGTGCCGGCGTTGCTGGCGCTGCTGGGCAAGTTTCCGCAGGCACGGCAAACCCCGCCATTGCTGTTCCACGGCGCGGTGGAAAGCGGCGTGTGGCTGCTCATTGACCGGCCGGATGAAGACCCGGCGCACCGCGACACCATCGATCGCATGCTGGCCGCCGTTGATCTGGATTGGAACCGGGCGGCACTGGTCAGCCGCCTGCCCTTCCCCTCGCCCGGCGATGCCGAGCCGCCGCCGGGACATTTCACCCGCTTTGGCCCGGTGCTCGACCAGCTGGTGCGCTTCCAGCCGCCGCGGCTGGTGCTGGCTTTGGGCCAGGGCGCGGCCGACGTGGCAGGTCCGCAGGCGCGGCTGGCGAGCAGCCGGGGCAAATGGTTTGATTGGGGCCCGGCGCAGTTGCTGCCGAGTTTCCACCCGCGCACCATGCGCGGCGACAAGGAGTTGAAGCGCCAGGCCTTTGAGCATCTGAAGCTGTTCCGGGCGGCAATCGCATGATCGGACTGGGAATATTGCTGGTGGCGGCCCAGATGGAGCCGCTGCCGCCGCCGGCATCGCCGACCATCACCGTGGTCGCCCCCACCGGCATCACCGAGCGTCAGCGCCGGGTGCCGCCGCAGCTGACCGAGGCGGAGCGCGCGGCCTATCGCCAGATCTTCCTTGATATCGACGCCGGGCGTTTGACCAAGGCGGAAACGGCGCTGGCCGCCCTTCCTGCTGGTCTGCTCAGCGAAAGCGCGCGCGCCGCGCTGATCGTGGCGCGCGGGGCCGGCGTGAAGCTGACCCGCGCCGAGCTGGTGGCCTGGCTGGCAAGCAATGCCGATCTGCCGCTGGCGGGCAAGGTGGCGAAGCTCGCCGAGAGCATGCCGGGCGCCGATGCCGCGCCGCTGCCGCTGCTGCCCGAGGTGCGGCCGGTGCGGCCTGCCAGCGCCGCCGGATACAGCATTGCGCCGGGGCCGGCGGATGGCGACATCGGCAGCCGGCTGAAGCCCCTGCTGGCGGCCGACCGCAATGACGAGGCGGAGCGCATCTGGCTGGCCGAGGCACCGCGGCTTTCGGGCTTTGCCCGCGCCGATTGGGCGGCGCGCATCGCCTGGAACCATTATCGCATGGGCGATGATCTGGCGGCCTGGCGCATGGGGCTGGAGGCCACTGCCGGGTTGGGCCGGGGCGCGTCTGATGGCGCGTGGACAGCCGGATTGGCCGCGTATCGCCTGGGGCGCTGGCGCGATGCGGCGCAGGCCTTTGATCTGGTGACGGACGGGCGCGAGGATGCGCTGGCCGCCGCTGCCTTCTGGGCGGCGCGGGCGTGGGGGCAATTGGGCGATGCCGGAAGGCGGGCCGACCGGCTGGGCAAGGCGGCGGGCGCGGCCGGCACATTTTACGGCATATTGGCGCGGCGCAGCCTGGGGGTGGACCAGGGGCTGGATTGGCGCGAGCCGGATTTCATCACCGCCGACTGGAATTATCTGAAAGACGTGCCGGGCGCGAAGCGTGCCGCCGCGCTGGTGGAAATCGGCCAACTGGGCCTGGCTGACCGGGAATTGCGGCACCTGGCTGCCACCGCGCCGGCCGATGCCTTTCCGGCCATATTGCGGCTGGCGACGCGGCTTGATCTGCCGGCGACGCAGTACAGCCTGGCGGTGAAGCCGCCACTGGGGCTGGAGGCGCCATTGAGCGCGCGCTATCCGGCGCCGGATTGGGTGCCGTTCCGCGGCTGGCGGGTGCCGCGCGCCCTGGCCTTTGCCCATGCCCTGCAGGAATCGGCCTTTGCCACCACCGCCACCAGCCGGGTGGGCGCGCGTGGCCTGATGCAGTTGATGCCCGACACGCGGGCGCTGGTGGCCGCCCGGATTGCGCGGGAGAATCCGGAATATCTGCAAGGGCCGCTGGGTGCCGGTGACATGAGCGACCCGGCCTATAGTTTCGAGCTGGGCCAGACCTATCTGGAGGTGCTGGGCCGCATGGGGTTGACCGCCGGCCTGCTGCCCAAGGTGATCGCGGCCTATAACGCCGGGCCGGGCGCGGTGCAGACCTGGAACCGCACGCTGGATGACCAGGGCGACCCGCTGCTGTTCATCGAATCCATCCCCTATCGCGAGACCCGCCATTATGTGGAAATCGTGCTCAGGAATTACTGGATCTATGCCCTGCGCGAAGGCGAGCAGCCGGCGGCGCTGGACGCGCTGGCGCAAGGCCTGTGGCCGCGCCTGCCGGGCATTGGCGGGCCGGCCATGGTGAAGCTGCAACCGGCGGCGGTGCGGCCCCGCCCCGAACCGGGCAGTTTCCGGCCCGAACTGTGGAATGACGACGAACGCGCGGTGGCCGGCGGGAAATGATCCGGGCGCTGCTGCTGGCCCTGCCGCTGTTGCTGGGTGGCTGTGCCAGCCTTTTGCTGGGCCAGGCGCGGCCCTGCCCCGGCCCGGCGGCGGGCGCGCTTGCCATGCTGGAATGCCAGGCGGGGCGGGGCGACAAGCCGGCCCAGCTGGAACTGGGGATCCGGCTGGAGGAAGGGCGCGGAATTGCCGCCGATCCGGAGCGGGCGGCGCAGCTCTATCGCCAGGCCGCCAGCTTCACCAGCGGCACCATCTGGGTCTATGTGCCGGGCATCAATGGCGCGGCCGGCACCGTGATGCCGGTGCGCAGCGCGCCGGACCAGCCGGGCCTGGCTGAAGCCAAATATCGGCTGGGGTTGCTCTATCTCGCTGGCCGGGGCGTGCCGCGCGATGCCGCCGAAGGGCAGGAGTGGATCCGCAAGGCGATCGAGGCCGGCTATCGCCCGCCCAGCGAACGCAAGCGCGCGGCCTGAGCCGGTTCAGCCCTGCTGGGTGAGGCTGAGCAGATTGCCCTCACTGTCGTTGAACCAGCCGATCACGGCGCCGCCATCAGGCGAGTGCCACAGGCCCAGATCATCCTGATCAAAACCGGGATAGCGCAGCAGCGCCACACCGGCGGCCAGCAGCGCCCGGCTTGCGGCGGTGGCATCATCCACCTGCCAGCCCAGCATCGGATATTGGCCCGCCTGCCAGCCGGGGATGGTGGTGAGGCGGATGAAGCCATCGCCGCAGGGGAATTGATCGCCGAACGGATCGATCACCGGTGCGCCGATGCCGAACACCGGGCCCAATATGTCGCTGTAAAACGCCCGTGCGCGGTCCCGGTCTGCCACGCACAACAAGGCCATCACCCGTGCCATATCGCCCCCCGCTGTTCTGCCACCATGACAAGGCGGCAATCAGCAGCTTAGCTTGTTTCATGCCCATTGATGAGTCGCTTGCGTTCCTGCCGCTGAACATTGCCGTGGCCACGGTGAGCGACACGCGCGTGGCCGCGACCGACAGGAGTGGCGACACGCTGGTGGAACGGCTGTTGGGCGCTGGCCACCGGCTCGCCGCCCGCGCCATTGTGCCGGATGAGGTGCCGGCGCTGGTGGCGCAGTTCAACGCCTGGATTGATGATGCGGGCGTTGATGTGATCATTTCGACCGGCGGCACCGGCGTGACCGGCCGCGACGTGACGCCCGAAGCGCTGGATGCGGTGGCCGAAAAGCTGATCCCCGGCTTTGGCGAGCTGTTCCGCTGGCTCAGCTTCCAGTCAATCGGCACCTCCACCATCCAGTCCCGCGCCTGTGCTGGGGTGGCGCGCGGCACCTATATCTTCTGCCTGCCGGGCTCCACCGGCGCCGTGAAGGACGGGTGGGATGGCATATTGGCCGCCCAGCTCGACAGCAGGCACCGGCCCTGCAATTTTGCCGATCTGATCCCGCGCCTGCAGGAACGCTGAGGCGATGCGCTATTTCCTTGATTGCGAATTCAATGGCTTTGACGGGCCGCTGATTTCCATCGCGCTGGTGCCGGAGCTGGAGGGGCATGGCGATTTCTATGCCGTGCTGCCCTGCCACCGGCCGCTGCGCTGGGTGGCGGAGCATGTGATGCCCAAGTTGGGCGCCGCCGCGCAAAGCCGGGCCGAGGTGGTGGCCGGGCTGGCCGCCTATCTCGCCGCCGATGCCGAACCGGTGCTGGTGGCGGACTGGCCGGAAGATATTGCCCATGCCGCTGCCCTGCTGGTGTTCCAGGGCCGGCGCATGGTGCCCCATGTGCGCTTTGACCTCATCAACCTGCCCGGCTTTGAAACCGCCCGGCAAAGCGCCCTGCCCCACAATGCCCTGGCCGATGCCCATGCCCTGCGCCGCGAGGTGTTGACGCGGGAGGCGCTGGCGCTGGGGCATGTCGCGGCCTGAGCGCGAAATTGGCGCTGGCCAGCGGCGTTCGTTCCTGATACGTTCGCATCCATGCGGTGGATGACCGGGGCCTTGTTGATGATGGGTGCAATGCCGGCCGGCGCGGCCGAGGCCACTGGCCAATTCAACGTGCAGTTGACGCCCCTGCCCGCGGCCCCCGGCGGCATCGGGCAATATCGGCTGGACAAGCAGTTCAGCGGCGATCTGGTTGCCAGCAGCGGCGGCCTGATGTTGAGCGGCGGTGATCCGGCCAAGGGGGCTGCCGGCTATGTCGCGATGGAACTGGTGACGGGCCGATTGGCCGGGCGCAGCGGCGGCTTTGCCCTGCAGCACAGCGGCACGATGAGCGGCGATGGCCAGCACTTGCAGATCGTCATTGTGCCGGGATCGGGCACGGGTGCGCTGGCCAGTATCAGCGGCACGATGACGATCCGCATCAGCGGCAAGGATCATTTCTACACGATGCGCTATGAGCTTCCCGCCGCGCCCTGAAGCGATGCGGGGCCGCGGTGCGCCGGCCAATGCGACGCCGACCCGCTTTGGCCTGGCGGCGCGGCATGCGGATGGCGATTGGGCGGATCACTTGGCGCTGGTGGATGGCGAAGCGCCCGCTTTGCGCACCACGGTGACGGTGGAACGGCCGCGCACGATCATCACCAGGAACCAATCCCCCGACGTGCCGTTTGACCGGTCGATCAACGCCTATCGGGGCTGTGAGCATGTTATGTGCAATCGAGGCCAATAAAATACCTCCAACGAAAATAGTATCCCCCCCCATCCATAACTTCTATAGCGCCATACAATAAAACCTGTTTATATATTGCACTAACTAATTGACTTTATGATTGATGCGATTCCATATTTGATTCGATCCTAACCCGCCTTATTCATGAGCCTTCCTGTCAGGGCGTT
>NZ_NOXT01000112.1 GCF_002251755.1 Sandarakinorhabdus cyanobacteriorum | reverse complement strand
TCGCCAACCCGAAATCACCCGGCCGGTGAATAATCCGGGTTCAGCACATAGATATCCGATTGCACTGGCTTGTCGGGCCGGCTGAGAAACTGGATGCAATCGGGGTGGACACCCGGCTGGATGACAAAGCCGCTGCAGCTGTTGCCTGACAGGATGATGCGATGGCTGTCCACCACCTTCACACCGTCAGAACCGCCATTTTCAAAACGGTTGCGCGCGATCAGGCTGTTGGGCGAACTGATCAGCGTGATCCCATCCAGCAGGCCCTCGAAACGCGAATCACGCACCGTCACGAATTCCGAATTGATCGCGCGCAGGCCGGTGCCGGCACTGCCGCCATTGCCCAGGATGGTCGTTTCGGCAAAGCTGACATGGGTGGAGGCATCAAGATTGATCGAAAAGCGCGCCGACGTGGCCAGCCCGGCCGCGCCCACAGTCAGCCCGGCAAAGGTAACATTGCGGACATTGCGCAGGTTCAAGCCCTGCACCAACGTCGCGCGGCTGCCATCCACCGTCACGCCGCCGAAATCGCGGTTCTGAAAGGCCAGACGCGTGGTGAACACGCCTTCCAGCCGCAGCGTGTCGCCGGGGCGCAGCTGCGCCAGCGCGCTGTTCACGTTCAATGGCGTCATCACCACCGTGGCCGCCGCCACCGGTGCTGCCATCGCCACGGCCATCCGCTGCCACGCCAGGCCCATCAACACACCTCCAACCCGGGCCAAGGGCGCAGGGCGCGCCATCGGCTTCATCCGGGTTGGGTAACGACAGGTCCGAAACGGACTTTGCCCGCATTGGCAGCATCACCTCCATTTCGGACGCATCACGGCGGCTTGCGCCTGCCCATCGCCGGGTTCAAAAGGCCAGGCGATGACCGCGACCGCTCTGTTCCCCACCCTTCTCTGGCAGGCCGATCTGGCCGATGCGGCCCTGCTGGCCGATCTGGCGCACAGCGCCCGCACCCTGGCCGACGATGATCGTGCCGGGCGCGCCTGGAGCAAGGCGCACGCCTATCGCGGCTACACCAGCTATGCCTCGCTGAACGATCTGCCGCGCCGCGATCCCGCCTTTGCCGATCTGGCCCGCTGGCTCGTGGCCCAGGCGGCGCAGTTCGCCGCTGCCGCCCATCTGGATTTCGCCGGCAAGAAACCCCGGCTCGACAGCCTTTGGGTCAATATCCTCAAGCCCGGCGGCAGCCACAGCGGCCATATCCACCCGTACAGCAGCCTGTCGGGCACGCTCTATCTCGAGGTGCCCGACGGCGCCGGCGCCATCCGGTTCGAGGATCCGCGACTGCCGATGCTGATGCACAGCCCGCCGCGCCTGCCCGACGCGCCCGAAGCCATGCGCAATTTCGTGCACGTCCAGCCCCGTCCCGGCCTGCTGCTGCTGTGGGAAAGCTGGCTGCGCCACGAGGTGATGCCCAACGGCGCCAAGGCCGACCGCATCTCGATCAGCTTCAATTTCGCCTGACCGCGCCGGTCACATATTGGCCAGCGTTGGCCCGTCTTCGGGATTGCGCCGCGCCACCACCAGATTGTCGAGCGCCAGCGCCACCAGATCATCGGCCAGCGCCGGCATCTGCCCGCGAAAGCGCGACGCCGCCACGATCTGATCCAGGATGAAGCGCGGTTGATAGGCCGCCAGTTCAAGGCCGTGCACACTGGTCAGTTGATGCTCGATCGCCGCCACCGCGCCATCATCGGTGGCAATGCCGCAATCGGCTGCCACCGCCATGAAGATCCGCCGCCACACCGCCGATGATGGCGCGCCGATTTCCAGCTTGTACGGAATACGGCGCAGAAAGGCCGGGTCCATCAGATCGGCCGGGGCCAGATTGGTCGAAAAGATCACCACCGTCTGGAACGGCACCCGGAAGCTCTTGCCGGTGGCAAGCTTCAGATAATCCACCCGGTTTTCCAGCGGCACGATCCAGCGGTTGAGCAGGGCCGTGGGCGACACCATATGGCGGCCGAAATCATCGATCAGCAGGCAGCCGCCGGCCGCCTTCATGTGCAACGGCGCCACATAGAAATTGCCGCCCGCCTCGTGGCGCAGGTCCAGCATTTCCATCGTCAGCTCGCCGCCGGTCACGATGAACGGCCGCCGGCACGGCACGAACCGGCCGTCCGCCTCTTCCCGGTGCAGGCTGGCAAACAGGCGGGGCCGCAGCAGCGTCTGCTGGCCGATGGGCGTGTGCACATCGGGGTCAAACACCGTCATCACCTGGCCTTCCACCAGCACGGCGTGCGGGATGTAGATGATCTGGCGGAACACCCGGTTCAACCGCTGCGCCACCGATGTCTTGCCGTTGCCCGGCGGGCCATACATCAGCACCGCCCGGCCCGATGTCACCGCCGGGCCCAGCTTGTCCACCAGCGCATCGGTCACCTCCAGCCCGTCAAAGGCATGGCGCATGCTGGCAACATCAATCGTCTCGTTGGTGACCTTCTGGCGCTCCAGCCAATGGCAATGCAGCTCCAGCGGCACCGGCGCCGGCCCGGTATAGGCCGATCGCGCCATCGCCTCGCGCGCCCGCGTCTTGCCGGCCTCGGTCAGCTCGTACCGCATTTGCAGCGCCCCGCTGCCACCACCCAATGCCACCACCAGCTGCCCCCGCCGCGCCGCCTCCAGCAGTTCGGTGATCAGCTTGGGGGACAATTGCATGCGCATCGCCAGATCATCGGGGGTTTCCGCCGGCCCGATGAACAACAGCTTCAGCATCAGATCGATCAGAAAGGGTTCGGTCAGGCCGGTTTCGGCCAGAGTCACTGGCTCCAGCGGCATGGCATCACAGAAACGCGCCAGTTCCTCGGCCGAAATCGCCCCAACGGCCACCAGATTGGGCCCCAGCCGCCCGCCTTCGGCATGCTGCCGGTCAATGGCCCGGGCAATGTCGGCCTCGCTCACCAGCCCGGCCGCTTCCAGCAGTTCACCGATCCGCACGACGCCGCACTCCCCCGCTCACCCGCGCTGGCCTAAAGCCCAGCCGCGCCGCAATTGCAAGTTACCGTGGCGACGCAATGAGCAAGGTCGGTTGCGAGATTTTTGACATCACAGCGGATGGCGTTCTGCCATCATCGCCCAGGAGCGGCGGGCCATTTCGGCGAGGACGTCCATGTCCACATCGGCGAGTTTCTTGACATAGAGGCATGAGACGCCGGTCGTGGCCTTGCCCAGGCGGGCCAGCAGGTCGGCCTGGCCGGTGAAGCCGTCCATCAGATAGATGACGTGGTTGGCCTTGCGGGGGGAGAAGCCAAGGCGGGGCCAGGGGCCGGTCTTGGTGGGGTAGGTGCCGAAGCCGATGATGCTGGTGCCCCAGAGGATGGGCGGGTGGCCGGTGATGGTTTCAAGCAGGGCGCCGATGGCCTGTGCCTCGTCGCGGCGGCGTGGGGGATCGAGGGCGGCGAGATAATCGGGCACGCTGGCGCTGGTGGGTTGGGTTTTGGGTGCGGTGGTGCCCATGGTTCCTCCCGGTGTATCCCCCGACTTGCAAGTGCGCAGCATAGCAAATAGGCGCGCACCCACAACGGAAGGGATTTGCGATGGCTGATTCGATCAAGAAGGTGGTGCTGGCCTATTCGGGGGGGCTGGATACCAGCGTGATCCTGAAATGGCTGCAGACCGAATATGGCTGCGAGGTGGTCACATTCACCGCCGATCTGGGCCAGGGCGAGGAGCTGGAGCCGGCGCGGGCCAAGGCGCTGATGCTGGGGATCAAGCCGGAGAATATCTTCATCGACGATCTGCGCGAGGAGTTCGTGAAGGACTTCGTGTTCCCGATGATGCGGGCCAACGCGCTCTATGAAGGCCTGTATCTGCTCGGCACTTCCATTGCGCGGCCGCTGATTGCCGAGCGCCAGATCGAGATTGCCAAGGCCGTGGGCGCCGATGCGGTGAGCCATGGCGCGACCGGCAAGGGCAATGACCAGGTGCGCTTCGAGCTGGGTTATTATGCGCTGTCGCCCGATATCCGCATCATCGCGCCGTGGCGGGAGTGGAGCCTGAACAGCCGCGAGGCACTGATTGCCTTTGCCGAGCAGCACCAGATTCCGGTGGCGAAGGACAAGCGCGGCGAGAGCCCGTTCAGCACGGACGCCAACCTGCTGCACACCTCGTCGGAAGGGAAAGTGCTGGAGGATCCGTGGGAAGAGGTGCCGGATTATGTCTACAGCCGCACCGATCACCCGGAAGAGGCGCCGGATGCACCGGAATATATCACCGTGGATTTCGAACGCGGCGATGCGGTGGCGATCAATGGCGAGGGGCTGAGCCCGGCGGCGTTGCTGGCCAAGCTGAACGAATTGGGCAAGCGGCATGGCATCGGGCGGCTGGACCTGTTGGAGAACCGCTTTGTCGGCATGAAATCGCGCGGCATGTATGAAACGCCGGGCGGCACCATCCTGCACATCGCCCACCGCGGCATCGAGCAGATCACGCTGGATCGCGGCGCGGCGCATCTGAAGGATGAGCTGATGCCGAAATATGCCGAGCTGATCTACAACGGCTTCTGGTTCGCGCCGGAGCGTGAGATGCTGCAGGCGGCCATCGATCACAGCCAGGACAAGGTGACCGGCACGGTGCGGCTGAAGCTGTACAAGGGCAATGTGGGCGTGGTGGGGCGCAAATCACCCTACAGCCTCTATTCCGCCGGCATCGTGACGTTCGAGGATGACCGCGGCGCCTATGACCAGCGCGATGCGGCCGGCTTCATCCGGCTGAACGCGCTGCGGCTGCGCCTGCTGGGGCGGCGCGACGGGCGGTAAGTTGAACGGGGCCTTCGGCGACCAGGGCCTGAGGCCCTGGCTGCGGGAGGCCTTTTCCTGCTCTACCCCTTGTTCAGGCCATATTTCATGATGCGGCCGTGGCGCCCGGTGCGGTCGCGTTCGAGGGCATAGACATCGCCTTGCGGGCCGGCGGGCAGGGCGGCGGCGATGCGGGCGTGATCGGCGGGCGAGAGGCGCACGGTCGCGATGGCCAGCGTGTCGGCGAGATGACTGGCATCGCGGGCGCCGATGATGATGGCGGCGACCTGGGGTTGATCGAGCACCCAGCGCGCGGCCACGGCCGATAGCGGCACGTCGTGGCTGGCGGCGATGGCGCCCAGGGTTTCGAGCAGGCCCTGGAACGCATCCCAGCCGCCGCATTCATCGATGATCAGGCGATATTTGATCAGGCTGCGGTTGGTGAGGATGGCGGCCGGATCGGGCTGGCCCAGCCAGCGGGCGGAGAGGAAGCCGCCGGCCAGCGTGCCATAGCAGAGGAGGCCGGTTCCGCTGGCGGCGGCGGTGGCGGCAAAGGCACCGGCCGGCCGGCGATCGAGCAGCGAATATTGCACCTGGATGCTGGCCAGCGGCACGCCGGCGGCGGCGAACTGGGCCAGATGGGCGGCATCGAAATTGGTGCCGGCGATATGGGCGATACGGCCATCGGCGCGCAGGCGGGCGAGGTGGTGCAGCGCCGCCACCGGATCGCCCAGGCCATAATCCCACCAGTGGAACTGCACCAGATCGAGCCGCTCCATGCCCAGCCGTGCGCGCGACCGGTCGATGATGGCTTCGACATCGGCGAAGGAGAGGTGGGCCAGCCCATCGAGATCGGGCACGAACTTGGTATGCACCTTGAGCCGGGCCAGCGCCTCGGCGCCGCGCGCCTGGGCCAGATGGCGGCGGAAATCGCCGATCATCGCCTCGACGCCGGTGTAGATATCGGCACAGTCCAGCGTGGTGATGCCGGCATCGTAGCCGGCGAGGAAACCATCGTTGAGGCTGGCCCGGTCAACCGGGCCATGATCACCGGCCAGCTGCCAGCCGCCGCGGATCAGGCGGGAAATCGCGTGGCCGGGGGCTAGCAGGGTGCGCTCGATGCTCATGGTTTCACCGTGGCTGTGGTGTCGGCGCGGCGGAAGACACGCTTGCCCAGCCGCGTGATCTTCAGCCGCGACGGGCAGTTGGGATCGGGGCAGGCGATCTCGGCATCGCTGTCCATCCAGTCGTTGGGATGGGTGGCGCGCTGCTTGGCAGCGAGCAGCGGCAGCACGGCGGCAAGGCTGTAGATGGAAAAGCCCTGGCCGGGCGGCAGGTGCAGCAGCTCCCCGCGCAGCTCGAACCAGTCGCCGGGCTTGGCATTGCACCAGAGTGTGGCGCCGGGCGGAGCGATCACCTCCACCTTCAGGTCATAAAGTTCGAATTCGTCAGCCATGCCGCTGCCTCTGCCCGATCCCGGCAGCCGGCGCCAGTGCTGCGGCCCTCTTGCCCCGCCGCCGGCGCAGGCTGATACTGCTCCAAAACAAGGGGAGAATGGGCCATGGCCAGTGTGATCAGCCGCAGCATGCTGCAGATCCAGCCGTTGACACCCGCCATTGGCGCCGAAATCCACGGCATCGATCTGGCCGCGCCCGACATTGGCGATCATGTGCCGGCGATCCGCGCGGCCCTGCTGGCGCACAAGGTGATCTTCTTCCGCGACCAGCAGATCAGCGCCGAACAGCATATCGCCTTCGCCCGCCACTTTGGCGATCTGGAGATCCACCCGGCAACGCCGAAGGATCAGCCCAACCCGGAAATCCTGCGCATCGCCCACGGGCCCGACAGCCGGGGCAGCGAGAACAACTGGCACAGCGACGTGACCTGGCGGGAACGGCCGTCGCTGGGATCGATCCTGCGCGCGGTGGAGGTGCCGCCGGTGGGTGGCGACACGCTGTTTGCCGACATGCACCTGGCCTTCCTGTCGTTGAGCCCGGAGATGCAGCGCATCGCCCGCAGCCTGACCGCGGTGCACGACATTGCCCGCGTGTTCACCCGGCGGCTGGGCAAGGCGGCGGAGGAACTGCACGCCAAATATCCGCCGCAGCGCCACCCGGTGGTGCGCACCCACCCCGAAACCGGCGCGCCCACCCTGTTCGTCAACAGCGGCTTCACCAGCCATATCGAGGGGCTGAGCCCGGTGGAGAGCGAGCGGCTGCTGGCACATCTTTATGCCACCGCCGGCAACCCCGAAATCCAGTGCCGGTTCCGTTGGCAGCCGGGCAGCATCGCCTTCTGGGACAATCGCGCCACCCAGCATTTTGCCGTGAGCGATTATTTCCCCGCCCGCCGGGTGATGGAGCGGGTGACGATTGCCGGCTGCCGGCCGTTCCACGATCCGGCGCGCGGTTGACCGGGACAGGCTTTGAGAGTAAGGGCGCGCATCCCTGAGCGGACCAAGGTTCGGGCAGGGGATACGACAGATGGCACCGTGTGCGGATGGCCCTTCGGTTTCCCGGGGGCCGTTCGTGCTTATGTGATGCGCCGGTTTCGCCGGCTGATCAACGGGGCAGGTCTGGAGTAGGCCGCGCGCCATGGGGGTGTGCGGTCGAAGCGAGAAGAGAGATCAATGCCGACGATCAACCAGTTGATCCGCAAGGGTCGCGAGCCGCAGAAGGCGCGCAACAAGGTGCCGGCCATGGAGGCCAACCCGCAGAAGCGTGGCGTTTGCACCCGCGTTTACACCACCACCCCGAAGAAGCCGAACTCGGCGCTCCGCAAGGTCGCCAAGATCCGTCTGACCAATGGCTTTGAAGTCATCGGCTACATCCCCGGCGAAGGCCACAACCTGCAGGAACACTCGGTTGTGCTGATTCGCGGCGGCCGCGTGAAGGATCTTCCCGGCGTGCGCTATCACATCGTGCGCGGCGTGCTCGACACGCAGGGCGTGAAGAACCGCAAGCAGAGCCGTTCCAAGTACGGCGCCAAGCGTCCGAAGTAAGGGGTCAACCACATGTCTCGTCGTCGTCGCCCTGAAAAGCGCATTGTGAACCCCGATCCGAAGTTCGGGGATGTCGTCCTGTCCAAGTTCATGAATCTCGTGATGCTGCAGGGCAAGAAGAGCGTGGCCGAAAACATCGTCTACACCGCTCTGGAAACCATCGAAGCCAAGAGCCGCCGCGAGCCGCTGGGCGTCTTCCACGACGCGCTGGCCAACGTGCGTCCGGGCATCGAAGTCCGCAGCCGCCGTGTCGGTGGTGCCACCTACCAGGTGCCGGTGGAAGTCCGTCCGGACCGTGGCCAGGCGCTGGCCATCCGCTGGATCATCTCGGCCGCCCGCAAGCGCAGCGAGCACACCATGGCGGCCCGCCTGTCGGCCGAGCTGCTCGATGCTGCCTCCAACCGCGGTTCGGCGGTGAAGAAGCGCGAAGACACGCACCGCATGGCGGAAGCGAACCGCGCCTTCTCGCACTATCGCTGGTAATCCCATCCGGGCCGGTGCCGTTCGCGGTGCCGGCCCACCTCATTTTCCCCCCTAAAGCAAGGCTTTTCCCATGCCCCGCTCCCATCCGCTTGAGCGTTATCGCAACATCGGCATCATGGCCCACATCGATGCCGGCAAGACGACCACGACCGAGCGCATCCTTTATTACACCGGCAAGTCCTACAAGATCGGCGAAGTGCACGAAGGCACCGCCACCATGGACTGGATGGAGCAGGAGCAGGAGCGCGGCATCACCATCACGTCGGCGGCGACCACCTGCCAGTGGCGTGCGGATGACGGCAAGGGCGAAGAGCATCGCATCAACATCATCGACACCCCCGGACACGTGGACTTCACCATCGAAGTCGAACGTTCGCTGCGCGTGCTCGACGGCGCCGTGGCCTGCTTTGACGGCGTGGCCGGCGTGGAGCCGCAGTCGGAAACCGTGTGGCGCCAGGCCGACAAGTATCGCGTGCCGCGCATGTGCTTCGTCAACAAGCTGGACCGCACCGGTGCCAACTTCAACCGCTGCGTGCAGATGATCAAGGACCGCCTGGGCGCCCGCCCGGCCGTGCTTTATCTGCCGATCGGTCTGGAAAGCGATTTCATCGGTCTCGTCGACCTGGTGAACAACCGCGCCATCGTGTGGCTGGAAGAAAGCCTGGGCGCCAAGTTCGAATACAAGGACATCCCGGCCGACATGGCCGATGAGGCCGCCGCCGCCCGCGCCGAGCTGATCGAGCTCGCCGTCGAGCAGGACGACGCCGTTATGGAAGCCTATCTGGAAGGCGAGGAGCCGGACGCCGCCACGCTGAAGAAGCTGATCCGCAAGGGCACGCTGAACTTCGATTTCGTGCCGGTGCTGTGCGGTTCGGCGTTCAAGAACAAGGGCGTGCAGCCGCTGCTGGACGCCGTGGTGGACTATCTGCCGAGCCCGCTCGACATTCCGCCGGTGCAGGGCATCAAGCCGGGCACCGAAGAGGAAGACACCCGCAAGGCCGACGACAACGAGCCGTTCTCGGCGCTGGCGTTCAAGATCATGACCGACCCGTTCGTCGGCACGCTGACCTTTGCCCGCATCTATTCGGGCAAGCTGGAAGCCGCCTCGACCGTGCTGAACAGCGTGAAGGACAAGCGCGAGAAGATCGGCCGCATGCTGCTGATGCACGCCAACAACCGCGAGGACATCAAGGAAGCCATGGCCGGCGACATCGTCGCGCTCGTTGGCCTGAAGGATGTCACCACCGGTGACACGCTGTGCGCCCCGCTGAAGCCGATCATCCTGGAGCGCATGGAATTCCCCGATCCGGTGATCGAGGTGGCCGTGGAACCCAAGACCAAGGCCGACCAGGAAAAGATGGGCATCGCCCTCAACCGCCTGGCGCAGGAAGATCCGTCGTTCCGCGTGTCGTCCGACAACGAAAGCGGCCAGACCATCATCCGCGGCATGGGCGAACTCCACCTGGAAATCATCGTTGACCGCATGCGGCGCGAGTTCAAGGTGGAAGCCAATGTCGGCGCGCCGCAGGTGGCCTATCGTGAATCGCTCGCCCGCAAGGTCGACATCGATTACACCCACAAGAAGCAGTCGGGCGGCTCGGGCCAGTTCGGCCGCGTGAAGATCGTGGTCGAGCCGGGCGAGCGCGGTTCGGGCGTGCTGTTTGTCGACGAGGTGAAGGGCGGCAACGTGCCGCGCGAATATATCCCGGCGGTGGAAAAGGGCATTCGTGACGTGGCGTCCTCGGGCGCGCTGATCGGCTTCCCGCTGATCGATTTCAAGGCGACCCTGTACGACGGCGCCTATCACGATGTGGACTCGTCGGCCCTGGCCTTCGAAATCACCGGTCGCGGCGCCATGCGCGAAGCGGCTGAAAAGGCCGGCATCAAGATCCTCGAACCGGTCATGAAGGTCGAGGTGGTGACGCCGGAAGATTATCTGGGCGACGTGATCGGCGACCTCAACAGCCGCCGTGGTCAGATCCAGGGCACCGACACCCGCGGCAACGCGCAGGTGATCGAAGCCATGGTGCCGCTGGCCAACATGTTCGGTTATGTGAACAACCTGCGCTCGATGTCGCAGGGCCGTGCGCAATACACCATGCAGTTCAGCCACTACGATGAAGTGCCGTCGAACGTGGCCGAGGAAATCAAGCTCAAGCTGTCTTGATTTTTCGCTGAATGCCGCTAGTCAGCGCGCCTCAAGGCGCGCTGATTCGGCCGGTCACCCCCAACAGCACAGGGGCGACCAGTCTCCCCGGCGTTTCCCGCAACGGATACGCCTCCATCACAGAACGCCTCATATTTTTGAGCAAGGAAGAAGGTACAGGCCATGGCCAAAGCCAAGTTTGAGCGGAACAAGCCGCACTGCAACATCGGGACCATCGGTCACGTCGACCATGGCAAGACCTCGCTGACCGCTGCCATCACCAAGGTGCTGGCCGAAACCGGCGGCGCCACCTTCGTGGACTATGCCAACATCGACAAGGCGCCGGAAGAGCGCGAGCGCGGCATCACCATCTCGACCGCCCACGTCGAGTATGAAACCGCCGACCGTCACTATGCCCACGTCGACTGCCCGGGCCACGCCGACTATGTGAAGAACATGATCACCGGCGCGGCGCAGATGGACGGCGCCATCCTGGTCGTGTCGGCCACCGACGGTCCGATGCCGCAGACCCGCGAGCACATCCTGCTGGCCAAGCAGGTCGGCGTGCCGGCCATGGTCGTGTTCATGAACAAGGTCGACCTGGTGGACGATCCGGAAATCCTGGAACTCGTCGAGCTGGAAATCCGCGAACTGCTGTCGAAGTATGACTTCCCGGGTGATGACATTCCGATCGTCAAGGGTTCGGCCGTGTGCGCCCTGGAAGGCAAGCAGCCGGAAATCGGCCACGCCGCCATCTTGGAGCTGATGAAGGCCGTTGACGCCTACATCCCGCAGCCGGAGCGTCCGCTGGACAAGCCGTTCCTGATGCCGATCGAAGACGTGTTCTCGATCTCGGGCCGCGGCACCGTGGTGACCGGCCGCGTCGAAACCGGCGTGGTGAAGGTTGGCGAAGAACTGGAAATCGTCGGCATCCACGACACCCGCAAGACCGTTTGCACCGGCGTGGAAATGTTCCGCAAGCTGCTCGATCAGGGCCAGGCTGGCGACAACATCGGCGCGCTGCTGCGCGGTGTGGGCCGTGACGAAGTCGAGCGCGGCCAGGTGCTGTGCAAGCCCGGGTCGATCAAGCCGCACACCGAGTTCACCGCCGAGGTGTACGTGCTGTCGAAGGACGAAGGTGGCCGTCACACGCCGTTCTTCGCCAACTATCGTCCGCAGTTCTACTTCCGCACCACCGACGTCACCGGCACCGTTGAGCTGCCGGAAGGCACCGAGATGGTGATGCCGGGCGACAACGTGCAGCTGAAGGTCAAGCTGATCGCTCCGATCGCCATGGACCAGGGTCTGCGCTTCGCCATTCGCGAAGGCGGCCGCACCGTCGGCGCCGGCGTGGTTGCGTCGATCATCAAGTGAGTGTATGGGGCCGCTTCCCTAGGGAAGCGGCCCTGATTCGTTGATGCGCGATACCGCTGCATCGACGGGCAAGCCGGGCCCCACGGCTGAAAACCAGGGGCAAGAATTTCGAAGCGGCCGGTGCAACCCCGACCTACCAGTTCGGGGATGAACCGGTCCGCTTTTTTTGAACACGCTGTTTGACAAGATTGGTGCCATGGACGCTCAAAACATCCGCATTCGCCTGAAGGCTTTTGACCATCGTGTGCTCGATATGGCCACCGGTGAGATCGCCGACACCGCTAAGCGGACCGGCGCTGCTATCCGTGGTCCGATTCCGCTGCCGACGCGCTTCGAGAAGTTCACCGTGAACCGCTCGCCGCACGTCGACAAGAAGAGCCGTGAACAGTTCGAGGTGCGCACCTACAAGCGTCTCCTCGACATTGTTGATCCCACCCCGCAGACGGTTGACGCGCTGATGAAGCTCGATCTGGCCGCCGGCGTGGATGTGGAAATCAAGCTCGGCAAGTAACCGACCTTCCCCAAATACGCGGAGCGACTTTGGAAGGGTCACGCCCCTCCACCCGGCAACGGGAGGGGGCCTCTGATGAAAGGAAACAGATCATGCGCACTGGCGTGATCGCGAAGAAAATGGGGATGACGCGGATTTTCCGCGAAGATGGCCGGCACGTGCCGGTCACCGTTCTCGCCCTGGAGAACAACCAGGTTGTCGCGGTGAAGACCGACGAGACCGATGGCTACACCGCCGTGCAGCTTGGCGCCGGCGTGAAGAAGGCCAAGAACACCAGCAAGCCGGAACGCGGCCACTTCGGCAAGGCCGAAGTCGAGCCCAAGGCCAAGGTGGCGGAATTCCGTGTCGCGGCTGATGCCGTGCTGGAACCGGGTGCCACCATCAGCGCCGATCATTTCGTTCCGGGCCAGCTGGTTGACGTCACCGGCATCACGCAGGGCAAGGGCTTCGCCGGCGCCATGAAGCGCTGGGGCTTCGGTGGTCTGCGCGCCACCCACGGTGTCTCGGTCTCGCACCGTTCGCACGGTTCGACCGGCAACCGCCAGGATCCTGGCCGCACCTTCCCGGGCAAGAAGATGGCCGGGCACATGGGTGCCAAGCAGCGCACGCAGCAGAATCTGGAAGTCGTGTCGACCGACGTCGAGCGCGGCCTGATCTTCGTGATGGGCTCGGTGCCCGGCTCGAAGGGTGGCTGGCTGCTGGTGAAGGACGCCGTGAAGGTTCCGGCGCACGCTGACCGCCCGTATCCGGCCGCGCTGAAGGCGGCTGCCAACACCAACGTCGTTGCTGAAGTGGCTGATGCCGCTCCGGCTGCTGACGAATCCACGGAGGCTTGATCATGAAGGTTCAGGTGAAGACCCTGACCGCGGCCGACGCTGGCGAGATCGAGCTGTCGGAAGCCGTGTTCGGCAAGGAGCCGCGGCTGGACATCCTGCACCGCGTCGTGACCTGGCAGCTGGAAAAGCGCCGCGGCACCGCCCGCAAGGCGCGCGAGCGCAGCGAAGTCGCCCGCACCGGCAAGAAGCTGGGCAACCAGAAGGGCGGCGGTCGTGCCCGTCACGGCAACCGCGCCGCGCCGCAGTTCATCGGCGGCGGCAAGGCCCATGGTCCGCGCGTGCGTGATTTCAACCCGTCGCTGAACAAGAAGATCCGTCGCCTGGGTCTGGCCACCGCCCTGTCGGTGAAGGCCCAGGAAGGCAAGCTGATCGTGGTGGAAGACCTGAACCTTGGCGAAGCCAAGACCAAGGCCTTCATCGCTTCGATGGAAAAACTGGGGATCACCTCCGGCCTGTTCATCGACGGCGCCGCCGTTGATGCCGGCTTCGCGATGGCTTCGGCCAACGTGCCGCACGTGGATGTGCTGCCGGCGATCGGTGCCAATGTCTATGACATCCTCAACCACGACACGCTGGTGCTGACCCGCGCCGCGGTTTCGGCCCTGGAGGCCCGCGTCAATGGCTAACATCGACATCAAGCATTATGACGTGGTGGTGAAGCCTGTCATCACCGAGAAGTCGACCCTGGTGAGCGAATTCAACCAGGTCGTCTTCCAGGTCGCCAAGGATGCCACCAAGCCGCAGATCAAGGCTGCCGTCGAAGCGCTGTATGGCGTGAAGGTGCTGGCCGTGAACACGATGGTGGCCAAGGGCAAGACCAAGCGCTGGCGTGGCCAGGAATATCGCCGGTCTGACGTGAAGAAGGCCGTGGTGACGGTTGCCGATGGCGACCGCATCGACGTGACCACCAGCATCTAAAGGCGGGAAGTCATGGCTCTCAAGAATTTCAACCCGACCAGCCCCGGCACCCGTGGCCTGGTGCTGATCGACCGTTCGGCCCTGCACAAGGGTCGCCCGGTCAAGGCGCTCACCGAAGGTCTGAAGAAGACCGGCGGCCGCAACAACAAGGGCCACGCCACTGCGCGCGGCATTGGTGGCGGTCACAAGCGCCTGTACCGCGTCGTCGATTTCAAGCGCCGCCTGTGGGATGTCGCCGCGACTGTCGAGCGTCTGGAATATGACCCCAACCGTTCGGCCTTCATCGCCCTGGTGAAATATGCCGACAAGGCGGGCACCCAGGCCTATATCATCGCGCCGCAGCGCCTGAACGTTGGTGATCAGGTGATCGCCGGCAAGAAGGTGGACGTGAAGCCGGGCAATGCCATGGAAATCGGCCAGATGCCGGTTGGCACCATTGTCCACAACGTCGAGCTGAAGCCCGGCAAGGGTGGCCAGATGGCCCGCGCCGCCGGCACCTTCGTGCAGGTGGTGGGCCGCGACAAGGGCATGGTGATCATCCGCCTGAACTCGGGCGAAACCCGCTATGTCCGCGCCGAGTGCATGGCGACGGTTGGTGCCGTGTCGAACCCCGACAACAGCAACCAGAACCTGGGCAAGGCCGGCCGCAACCGCTGGCTCGGCTATCGTCCGCTCACCCGCGGTGTTGCCAAGAACCCGGTCGACCACCCGCACGGCGGTGGTGAAGGCCGCACCTCGGGCGGCCGTCACCCGGTCACCCCGTGGGGCAAGCCGACCAAGGGCATGAAGACCCGTTCGAACAAGGCGACGGATCACATGATCATCCGCAGCCGCCACGCCAAGAAGAAGAGGTAAGGCCAGATGAGCCGCTCTGTCTGGAAGGGTCCGTTCGTGGACCTCTCGCTCCTCAAGAAGGCCGAAGCCGCGCAAGCGGGTGGTGCCCGCGCCCCGATCAAGACCTGGTCGCGTCGTTCCACCATCCTGCCGCAGTTCGTTGGTCTCACCTTCAACGTGTACAACGGCAAGAAGCACATCCCCGTGCTGGTCAATGAAGACATGGTGGGGATGAAGCTGGGCGAATTCGCGCCCACGCGCTTCTTCCCCGGCCACGCCGCTGACAAGAAGGGCAAGCGCTGATGTCCAAGCCCAAGTCCCCCCGCAAGGTTGGCGACCGCGAGGCGCTGGCTGTTGCCACCACCATCCGTGGTTCGGCCTACAAGCTGAACCTGGTTGCCGGCCTGATCCGTGGCCGCAAGGCGTCTGACGCGCTGAACATCCTCGCCTTCTCCAAGAAGGCGATGGCGGTTGATGTGCGCAAAGTGCTGGCTTCGGCCGTCGCCAACGCCGTAAACAACCACAACCTCGATGTCGATGCGCTCGTCGTCAAGGAAGCCAGCGTTGGCAAGGCGATCACCATGAAGCGCTTCACCCCGCGGGCGCGCGGTCGCGCTTCGGCAATCACCAAGCCGTTCAGCCGCCTGCGCGTTGTCGTGCGCGAAGCCGGTGAAGAGGGAGCAAACTAATGGGTCACAAGACGTCCCCCATCGGTCTGCGCCTGCAGATCAACCGCACCTGGGACAGCCGCTGGTTCGCCAAGGGCGATGATTACGGCAATCTGCTGCTGGAAGATCTGCGCATCCGCGAGTTCATCCTGAAGAACCACGCCCAGGCCGCCATCTCCAAGGTGGTGATCGAGCGTCCGGCCAAGCTGTGCCGCGTGTCCATCTATGCCGCGCGCCCGGGCGTGATCATCGGCAAGAAGGGCGCCGACATCGAGAAGCTGAAGAAGCAGATCGGCCAGATGACCCGCAGCGACGTGTCGCTGAACATCGTCGAGATCCGCAAGCCGGAAATCGATGCCAAGCTGGTGGCCGCCGGTGTGTGCGATCAGCTGGAGCGCCGCATCGCCTTCCGCCGCGCCATGAAGCGCGCCGTCCAGTCGGCTCTGCGTCTGGGCGCCGAAGGCATCAAGATCAC
Organism: Sandarakinorhabdus cyanobacteriorum; assembly: GCF_002251755.1. Taxonomy (GTDB): domain Bacteria; phylum Pseudomonadota; class Alphaproteobacteria; order Sphingomonadales; family Sphingomonadaceae; genus Sandarakinorhabdus; species Sandarakinorhabdus cyanobacteriorum. The sequence goes on along the minus strand of NZ_NOXT01000112.1, from coordinate 49,733 downwards.
CTGCTCCGGCCGTCTGGGCGGCGCTGAAATCGCCCGCGTGGAATGGTATCGCGAAGGCCGCGTGCCTCTGCACACCCTGCGCGGCAACGTCGATTATGCCGAGCATCAGGCCCACACCGCCTATGGCGTGTGCGGCGTGAAGGTCTGGATCTTCAAGGGCGAAATCCTTGGCCACGATCCGATGGCCCAGGATCGTCTGATGATGGAAGCCCAGACGTCGGGCGTCCGTCCGGCGCGCTGAGGAGTGAATTGAAATGCTGTCGCCAAAGCGCACAAAATTCCGCAAGGCCTTCAAGGGCCGCATCCATGGCAACGCCAAGGGTGGCACCGCGCTGAACTTCGGCGCCTTCGGTCTGAAGGCGATGGAGCCGGAGCGGATCACCGCCCGCCAGATCGAAGCCGCCCGCCGGACGATCTCGCGCCACATCAAGCGCCAGGGCCGCCTGTGGATCCGCATCTTCCCGGATGTTCCGGTCTCGTCCAAGCCCGCCGAAGTCCGCATGGGCTCGGGCAAGGGCTCGCCGGAATATTGGGTGGCTCGTGTCAAGCCCGGCCGCATCATGTTCGAACTCGACGGTGTGCCTTATGACGTGGCCGCCGGCGCCTTCGAACGTGCCGCTGCCAAGCTGCCGATCAAGACCAAGATGGTGGTTCGCCTGGGCGAACCGACGACCCAGGATTAAGGCAAATGGCCAAGAATAATTTCGCCGATCTGAAGGTTTCGACCGACGATCACCTCGCCACCCAGCTCGCTGAGCTGAAGCGCGAGCAGTTCAACCTGCGGTTCCAGGCGGCCACCGGCCAGCTGGAAAAGCCGGGCCGGGTGCGCGAAGTTCGCCGCACGATCGCCCGCATCAAGACGCTGCAATCGGCCCGCAAGGCCGCCCAGCCGGGAGCGTAAGACATGCCGAAGCGTGTTCTGCAGGGCACCTGCGTGTCCGACAAGGGCGACAAGACGGTCGTCGTGCTGGTGGAGCGCAAGGTCGCTCACCCGGTTTACGGCAAGATCATCCGTCGCTCGAAGAAGTATCACGCCCATGATGAGGGCAATGTGATCAAGGCCGGTGACACCGTGCGCATCGAGGAATGCGCGCCGATGTCCAAGCTGAAGACCTGGAAGGTTCTGGAAAAGGTCGGCTGAGCCGCCTGTTCCAGAGTATGTTTCAAGCCGTCTGCCAGTCGGAAATTGGCAGACTTTAAGGAAGGATCGAGCGCATGATCCAGATGCAGACGAACCTCGACGTGGCGGACAACAGTGGCGCCAAGCGGGTGATGTGCATCAAGGTCCTGGGTGGCTCCAAGCGCCGGTTCGCCGGTGTAGGCGACATCATCGTGGTGTCGGTCAAGGAAGCCCAGCCCAAGGGCAAGGTGAAGAAGGGTGACGTGCACCGCGCTGTGGTTGTGCGCACCGCCAAGGATATCCGCCGTCCCGACGGTTCGGTGATCCGTTTCGACAGCAATGCGGCTGTGCTGATCAACAAGAACGAGGAGCCGATCGGCACCCGTATCTTTGGCCCGGTGGTGCGCGAACTGCGCGCAACGGGTCACATGAAGATCATCAGCCTGGCGCCGGAGGTGCTGTGATGAGCGCTGCTAAGATCAAGAAGGGTGACACGGTCATCGTCCTGTCCGGCAAGGACAAGGGCAAGGAAGGCACCGTGACCCGCAGCCTGCCGCGCGAAGGCAAGGTTGTGGTCGCTGGCGTGAACCTGATCACGCGCCACAACAAGCCGTCGCAGACCAACCCCAACGGTGGCATCGAGCGGGTGGAAGCCCCGATGGCCGCGTCCAAGGTTGCGCTGAAGGATCCCACCACCGGCCAGCCGACCCGCGTCGGCTTCGCAATGGTTGATGGCAAGAAGGTGCGCATCGCCAAGAAGTCGGGAGCGCAGATCAATGGCTGACAAGATCACCCCCCGCATGCAGACCCTCTATGCGGACAAGGTCCGCGCCAAGATGGTCGAGCTGTTCGGGTACAAGAACATCATGGAAGTGCCGAAGATCGAGAAGATCGTGCTCAACATGGGCGTCGGCGAAGCCACCCAGGACAAGAAGAAGGTCGAGCAGGCTGCCGGTGAAATGGCCCTGATCGCCGGCCAGAAGCCGGTGATCTGCCGCGCCAAGAAGTCGGTCGCGCAGTTCAAGCTGCGTGAAGGCATGCCGATCGGCTGCAAGGTGACGCTGCGCCGCGAGCGCATGTATGAATTCCTTGACCGCCTGGTGACCATCGCCCTGCCGCGCGTGAAGGATTTCCGTGGCCTGTCCGCCAAGTCGTTCGACGGCCGTGGCAATTATGCCATGGGCATCAAGGAACAGCTGATCTTCCCCGAGATCAACTATGACCGGATCGACAAGATCCGCGGCATGGACATCATTGTCACCACGACCGCGAAGACCGACGAGGAGGCCCGCGCCCTGCTGGCCCTGTTCGGTTTCCCGTTCATTGGCTACACCCTCGAGAAGAAGGCGGCCTGAGCCATGGCAAAGCTTTCGATGATCAACAAGAACGAGCGTCGCAAGGCGCTGGTTGTGAAGTACGCCGGCAAATATGCCGTTCTAAAGGCCATTGCCAACGATGAAAGCCGCTCTGATGAAGAGCGTCTGATGGCCCGCCTGAAGATGGCCGAACTGCCCCGCAACGCGAACCCGACCCGGGTGCGCAACCGCTGCGAACTGACGGGCCGTCCGCGCGCCTATTATCGCAAGTTCAAGCTCTCCCGCGTCATGCTGCGTGAACTGGCCAACAAGGGCCTGATCCCCGGCGTGACCAAGTCGAGCTGGTAAGGATAGCCAGGATGTCGATGTCTGATCCCCTGGGCGATATGCTCACCCGCATCCGCAACGGCCAGCAGGCCCGCAAGGATAGCGTTCTCACCCCGGCCAGCAAGCTGCGCGCCCGCGTGCTCGACGTGCTGCAGCGCGAAGGCTTCATCCGCGGTTATTCGTCGGTTCTTGATGGCGTCCATCAGAACCTGCGCATTGACCTGAAGTATTTCGAAGGCAAGCCGGCCATCCAGCACCTGGCTCGCGTGTCGAAGCCCGGCCGCCGCGTTTACAGCGGCGCCACCGAGCTGCCGCGCGTGCGCAATGGTCTGGGCATCACCATCGTTTCGACGCCCAAGGGCGTTCTGTCGGACGCGGAAGCGCGCGAGCAGAACGTGGGCGGCGAAGTCCTCTGCCAGGTGTTCTAAGCCATGTCGCGCATTGGAAAGAAAGCCGTTGCCATTCCGGCCGGCGTCACCGCCACGATCAACGAGCGCATGCTGGTTGTGAAGGGTCCCAAGGGCGAAATGTCGATGCCGCTGGTGGATGACATCAGCTACACCATCGATGGCGGCGAGATCGCCGTGAAGCCGGCGAACGAGACCAAGCGCGCCCGAGCCTATTGGGGCATGCAGCGCACGATGGTGTCGAACCTGGTCACCGGCGTGACCAGCGGCTTCACCAAGGTGCTGGAAATCACCGGCGTCGGCTATCGCGCTTCGGTGCAGGGCAGCAATCTGAAGCTGCAGCTGGGCTATAGCCACGATGTCGATTTCGCCATCCCCGACGGCATCACCATCAAGACGCCTGACCAGACGACCGTTGAGATCAGCGGTTCCGACAAGCAGCGCGTTGGCCAGGTGGCCGCCGAGATCCGCCGCTGGCGCAAGCCCGAGCCGTACAAGGGCAAGGGCATCAAGTATCGCGGCGAGTTCATCTTCCGGAAGGAAGGGAAGAAGAAATGAGCAAGCTCACCCCCTTCGAGCAGCGTCGCCGCCGCGTCCGCACGGCGATCCGTCTCAAGAGCGGCGGCCGTCCGCGGCTGTCGATTCACCGTTCGTCGCAGCATATCTATGCCCAGATCATCGACGACACCAAGGGCATCACGGTTGCTGCCGCCTCCACCCTGGAGAAGGACGTGCGCGGCACCACCGGTGCCACCACCGACGCGGCCGCGGCGGTGGGCAAGCGCCTGGCCGAACGCGCCAAGGCTGCCGGTGTGTCGGCCGTGGTGTTCGACCGTGGCGGTTTCCTCTTCCATGGCCGCGTGAAGGCGTTGGCCGATGGCGCCCGCGAAGGCGGGCTGGAGTTCTGATATGAGCGAAGAGATCGAAGTTGCCGGCGCTGCGCCGGAAGGCGAAGGCCGGGGCCGTGGCCGCGGTCGCGGTCGTGGTGGCAATGACCGTCGTGGTGGTGGCGAGCGCGGTGAGCGCGGCCAGCGCCGTGGCCGCGAAGCCAGCGGTGAACCCGCCGGTGAAGAGCTGATCGAAAAGCTCGTCCACATCAACCGCGTCTCCAAGACCGTGAAGGGCGGCAAGCGCTTCGGTTTTGCCGCGCTGGTCGTGGTTGGCGACGGCAAGGGCCGCGTTGGCTTCGGCCATGGCAAGGCCCGCGAGGTGCCGGAAGCCATCGCCAAGGCGACGGCCGCTGCCAAGAAGGCGATGATCCGCGTGCCGCTGCGCGATGGCCGCACCATGCACCATGATGGCTTCGGCCATTTCGGCGCGGGCAAGGTCTATGTCCGCTCGGCCACGCAGGGCACCGGCATCATCGCCGGTGGTCCGATGCGCGCCGTGTTCGAAGCGCTCGGCGTTGCCGACGTGGTCACCAAGTCGGTGGGCACCAACAACCCGTACAACATGATCCGCGCGACCTTTGCGGCCCTCACCGGCCAGGTCAGCCCCAAGAGCGTGGCCCAGCGCCGCGGCAAGAAGGTGGCTGATCTGCTGGCGCGCCGTGGCGACATTTCGGCCAAGGTGGCCGAAGCCGACGCCGAAGCGGTGGCGTGAGGAGGACACCATGGCCAAGCTGAAAGTCACCCAGATCGGTTCGCCGATCCGCCGCGCCCCGAACCAGGAAAAGAACCTGATCGGCCTGGGCCTGAACAAGCTGCACCGCAGCCGCGAGCACACTGACACGCCGGAAGTGCGTGGCATGATCGCCAAGGTTGCGCATCTTGTGAAGGTCGAGGAACTGGCCTGACGCATGTTCCGGCCCGTCGGTGCGGCCCTGATGGGCGGCGCCGGCGGGCCGGACCCATTTTCAAGCGCGACAGCGAAAGCGAGTGCAAAACATGACCAAGCTCAACGATCTTCACGACAATCCCGGTGCCCGCAAGAAGCGCGTGCGCGTTGGCCGCGGCATCGGTTCCGGCGTGGGCAAGACCGCCGGTCGCGGCCAGAAGGGCCAGACCAGCCGTTCGGGCGTTGCCATCAACGGCTTTGAAGGCGGCCAGATGCCGCTGCACATGCGCCTGCCCAAGCGTGGCTTCAACAACATCTTCCGCAAGGATTATGCCGTGTTGAACCTGGGCACCCTGCAGTCGGCCATCGACGCCGGCCGCCTGGATGCCGGCAGCCTGATCGATGCCGATGCGCTGGTGGCTGCCAAGATCATCACCAACGCCCGTGACGGCGTGCGCCTGCTCGGCGTTGGCGAACTCACCGCCAAGGTGACGCTGAAGCTGGCCGGTGCCTCGGCCACGGCCAACGCTGCCGTGGAAGCCGCCGGTGGTTCGATCGAACTGCCTGCCCCGGCCCCGGCGCCGCTGAGCCGCGAGGAGCAGAAGGCCGCCCGTGCCGCTGCCCGTGCGGCCAAGGCTCCCAAGTAAGTTTCGGCCCGGGTCAATCAGACCCATGGCAAAAGCGCCGCGTGTCGCCTACATGGGACGGACACGCGGCGTTTGCCGTTTCAACGCACCAGAATGATCGGGTAGGGATCAATGGCGTCTGCCGCCGACCAAATGGCCGCGAGCTTGTCGTTCGCGAATTTCAGCAAGGCCACCGAGCTGAAGAACCGCATCTGGTTCACGCTCGGGGCCCTGATCGTGTTCCGTCTTGTCAGCTTCGTGCCGCTGCCCGGCATTGATCCGCTGGCGCTGAACAGCCTGTTCAACCAGACCCGCGGCGGCGTGCTGGATTTCTTCAACATGTTCTCCGGCGGCGCGCTGGAGCGCATGAGCCTGATTGCGCTCGGCATCACGCCCTACATCACCGCTTCGATCGTGGTGCAGCTGCTGACCAGCCTGATTCCCAGCTTCATGACGCTGAAGAAGGAAGGCGAGGCGGGCCGCAAGACGCTGAACCAGTACACACGCTATGGCACGGTGTTCCTGACCATCCTGCAGGGCTATGGCATCGCGGTCGGCCTGGAAAGCTGGGGCGCCGGTTCGGGCGCGTCGGCCGTGCTCGATCCCGGCATGTTCTTCCGCATTTCCACCGTGATCTCGCTTCTGGGCGGCACCATGTTCCTGATGTGGCTGGGTGAGCAGATCACCAGCCGCGGCATCGGCAACGGCATTTCGCTGATCATCATGGCCGGCATCGTGGCGCAGCTCCCATCGGCGATGGGCACGTTGTTCGAACAGGGCCGCACCGGCGCGATTTCGGCGGGCTTCGTGCTGCTGGTCACGGTGGTGGCCCTGGCGACGATCGCCGGCATCTGCGTGATGGAACGCGCCCAGCGCAAGATCCTGATCCAGTATCCCAAGCGCCAGATGGGCAATCGCATGTTCCAGGGCGATTCCAGCTTCCTGCCGCTGAAGATCAACACCTCGGGCGTCATCCCGCCGATCTTTGCCAGCTCGCTGCTGCTGATGCCGCTGACGGTGGCGCAGTTCTTCAGCCAGCAGGGCAACATGCCGGAATGGTTGACGACGGTGACGACCGCGCTGCAGCACGGCGCTCCGCTCTACATGTTCCTTTATGCTGCCGGCATCGTGTTCTTCAGCTTCTTTTACACCGCCGTGGTGTTCAACCCGGACGAAACGGCGGAGAATCTGAAGAAATATGGTGGCTTCGTGCCCGGTATCCGGCCCGGCACCCGCACGTCGGAATATCTGGACTATGTGCTCACGCGGCTCACGGTGATCGGCGCGGCCTATCTGGTGGTGATCTGCCTGCTGCCGGAGTTCATGATCAGCCAGCTGAAGGTGCCCTTCTACTTTGGTGGGACTAGCCTGCTGATCGTGGTCAATGTCACCATGGACACCGTGGCCCAGATCCAGAGCCACATGCTGGCCCACCAGTATGAGGGCCTGATCAAGAAGTCCAAGTTGAGGGGGAACCGCCGTTGAATCTGATCCTGCTGGGTCCGCCGGGGGCGGGCAAGGGCACCCAGGCCAGCCGCCTCGTCAAGGAGCGCGGCATGGTGCAGCTTTCAACCGGTGACATGCTGCGCGCCGCGGTCGCGGCCGGCACCCCAGTCGGGCTCGCCGCCAAGGCGGTGATGGCGTCCGGCGGTCTCGTCTCTGACGAGATCGTCAACGGCATCCTGTCGGAACGGCTTGACCATGATGACGCCCGTGCCGGTTTCATCCTGGATGGCTATCCGCGCACCGATGTGCAGGCCCATGCGCTTGACGCGATGCTGGCCGAGAAGGGCCTGGCCATTCACCATGTCATCGAACTGGTGGTGGACGAGGACGCGCTGGTGGAACGCATCACCGGCCGCTTCACCTGCGGCAACTGCGGCGAAGGCTATCACGATCATTTCAAGCAGCCCAAGACGGCCGGCGTGTGTGATGTGTGTGGCAGCACCCAGTTCAAGCGTCGTCCGGATGACAATGCCGAGACCGTGCGCCAGCGCATGGCGGAATATCGCGCCAAGACGGCGCCGATCATTCCGCATTATGAAGGCCGGGGCATTGTGTCGCGCATCGATGGCATGGCCAGCATGGATGATGTGGCCGCGGCGATCGACTCGATCCTTAACGCCTGATTGACTCCGCTTGTTGCCGGCTTGACTTCTGCGCGACTCGCGTCTAACCGCCTCTCTTCCGTTCCATCGGATGACGAACTGGCGGCCCGTTCTGGGGTGGCCGGCATATTGCTTTGAGATGGTGGCATCTTGCCCAGGGCCGCCGTGGAGCATGAAAGGATAACGACTGTGGCACGTATTGCGGGTGTCAACATCCCGACCAACAAGCGCGTTGAGATCGCGCTCACCTACATCCACGGCATCGGCCGCACCACCGCCAGCCGCCTGGCGGCCGAACTCGGCTTCCCGCCGGAGCGCCGGGTGCAGGACCTGACCGACGCCGAGATCCTGTTGATCCGTGAAAAGATCGACCGCGAACTGACCGTGGAAGGCGATCTGCGCCGCCAGAACGCCATGAACATCAAGCGCCTGATGGACCTGGCCTGCTATCGCGGCCTGCGTCACCGCAAGGGCCTGCCGGTCCGCGGCCAGCGCACGCACACCAACGCCCGCACCCGCAAGGGCAAGGCCAAGCCGATCGCCGGCAAGAAGAAGTAAGCGCGTCACCGCCGCTCTTCTTCCCCACATCAGGCTTAAGGATTTTTCAAAATGGCTCGCGAAGTTGCTCGCATCAAGCGCAGGGAGCGCAAGAACATCACCTCTGGCGTCGCGCACGTGAACGCCAGCTTCAACAACACCATGATCACCATCACCGATGCGCAGGGCAACGCCATTGCCTGGTCGTCGGCTGGCACCATGGGCTTCAAGGGCAGCCGCAAGTCGACGCCGTTCGCGGCGCAGATGGCTGCCGAAGACGCCGGCAAGAAGGCCGCCGAACATGGCGTGCGCACCCTGGAAGTGGAAGTGCGCGGCCCCGGTTCGGGCCGTGAATCGGCCCTGCGCGCGCTGCAGGCCGTGGGCTTCGTGATCACCGCCATCCGCGACGTGACCCCGATCCCCCACAATGGCGTGCGCCCGCCCAAGCGTCGTCGCGTCTGATCTGTCTGCCCTGGCGCCGGGCTCCGTTGGTGGCTCCCAGCGTGCAAGACTTTCATCGTCCAACGGGACGGGCAGGTGACGATCTGCTCCTCCCACAATCGAGGTGAACCCCGTGGCAGTCATCGCCAAGAACTGGACCGAACTCAAGAAGCCGAACCGTCTGGAGCAGCGCCCCAGCGGTGACGGCAAGCAGAAGGCGGCGTTCATCGCCGAACCGCTGGAGCGTGGCTTTGGCCTGACGCTGGGCAACGCCCTGCGCCGCGTGCTGCTGTCCTCGCTGCAGGGCGCCGCGGTCACCGCCATCAAGATGGACGGTGCGCTGCACGAATTCTCCAGCCTGCCGGGCGTGCGTGAAGACGTCACCGACATCGTGCTGAACATCAAGCAGATCGGCATCCGCATGGCGGGTGACGGGGCCAAGCGCGTTTATCTGAACGCCACCGGCCCCGGCCCGGTCACCGCCGGCCAGATCGCCGTCACCGGCGACATGGAGGTGATGAACAAGGATCTGGTGATCTGCAACCTTGATGCCGGCGCCACGCTGAACATGGAACTGACGGTGGAAACCGGCAAGGGCTATGTCCCGGCCAGTGCCAACCGTCCGGCCGATGCCCCCATCGGCCTGATCCCGGTTGACGCGCTGTTCTCGCCGGTGCGCCAGGTGAGCTACAAGGTGGACAACACCCGCGTTGGCCAGGAACTGGATTATGACAAGCTGACCATCACGGTGGAAACCGATGGCAGCCTGACGCCGGAAGACGCGTTGGCCTATGCCGCAAAGATCCTGCAGGACCAGCTGCAGCTGTTCGTGAACTTCGAGGATGCGGCCGTGGCCGCGCCGGTGGCCCATGCCGCCGCCGCCGGTGGCGCCGTGGAAGTGGACGACAGCGCCAGCATCAACCGCTACCTGCTCAAGAAGGTGGACGAGCTGGAATTGTCGGTGCGTTCGGCCAACTGCCTGAAGAACGACAACATCATCTACATCGGCGATCTGGTGCAGAAGACCGAGAGCGAGATGCTGCGCACGCCGAACTTCGGCCGCAAGTCGCTGAACGAGATCAAGGAAGTCCTCTCGCACATGGGCCTGCGCCTCGGCATGGAGATTGCCGGTTGGCCGCCGGAAAACATCGAAGAGATGGCGAAGAAGCTCGAGCAGGAATTTTGAGTCCTGCGCGGCGGGTTGGCCCTGTGGCCAGCCCGCCGCGTTGGCAGGGGCATCTGGCTGACCCCTTTTCTCAGCCTGGTCCGGGGTACCTGATACGGCCCCCGAACGAACGGAGTGAAGACCCATGCGCCACGGCGTTGCCCATCGCAAACTCGGCCGCACCTCGGCCCACCGCATTGCCATGCTGAAGAACATGGCCGCCAGCCTGATCAAGCATGAGCAGATCAAGACCACGCTGCCCAAGGCCAAGGAACTGCGCCCCTATGTCGAAAAGCTGGTGACGCTGGCCAAGCATGGTGGCCTGTCCAACCGCCGCCTCGCCATGGCCCGCACGGGCGATGAAGCCCAGCTCGCCAAGCTGTTTGACGTGCTGGCTGCCCGCTATGCCGACCGCCAGGGCGGTTATGTCCGCGTGCTGAAGGCCGGCATCCGCCGTTCGGACGCCACGCCGATGGCCATCGTCGAATTCGTCGATCGTGACGTGTCGGCCAAGGGCCAGGACAGCGGCCCGGTCATCACCGGCGACGACGAATAAGCCCATACTGCAAGGACAGGCCCGATGGCTGACGAGATCGATCTGGGCGCCAACGAAGGCAACGGCTTCATGGACGAGCCGATGCCCCAAGTGGCGATCATCACCCAATATGTGAAGGATCTGTCCTTCGAGAATCCCAACGCGCCGAACAGCCTGCAGCTGCAGGCGCAGCCGCGCATCGACGTGAATGTTGGCGTCAACGCCCGCAAGGCGGCCGACAATGTCTATGAAGTCGAGCTGAAGATCAGCGCCAAGGCCGATGTGGATGGCACTGCCACCTTCATGGTCGAGCTGGTCTATGCCGGCCTGTTCGGCCTGCAGAATGTGCCGGAAGAAGCGCTGGAGCCCTTCTGCATCATCGAAGGCCCGCGCATCCTGTTCCCGTTCGCTCGCCGCATCATTGCCGATGCCGTGCGCGACGGCGGCTTCCCGCCGCTGATGCTCGATCCGATCGATTTCGGCGCGCTCTATCTGGCGCAGCAGCAGCAGGGCCAGGTCGGCAACGCCTGATCCAGCCGGTGCTGGAACGAAACGGGCGGCCTTCGGGCCGCCCGTTTTCGTTTGAGGGCCGGCAGAGTCAATTGGTGCCTTGTTGAATGTCCAAACCCGCTCATGCCGAGCTTGTCGAGGCACCGACCGGCTGTGGTGCGTGCCTCGACAAGCTCGGCCTGAACGGGTTGGGTAATGTTCCATCAAACCCAGTTTCCTCGCGACGCCTTGCGCTTTGCGCCGTAACCCGCCATCCCCATCGCAATGAATCTCCTCCGCGCCACCGCCACCATCGGCAGTCTTACCCTGCTGTCGCGCGTTGCCGGGTTCGTGCGCGATGTGTTGCAGGCGACGCTGATCGGCGCCGGCATGGCGGCCGATGCCTTTCTGATCGCCCAGCGCCTGCCCAATTTATTCCGCGCCCTGTTCGCCGAAGGGGCCTTCTCGGCGGCCTTCGTGCCCATGTTCAACCGCCAGGTCGGCGCCGACGGCGGTCGCATGGATGGTGCCCGCGCCTTTGCCGAAGAGGTGCTGGCGGTGCTGCTGCCGGTGCTGTTGCTGTTCACGGTGGTGATGGTGGCGGCCGCCGGCCCGGTGGTGTGGTCGCTCACCGGCGGCTTTCCCGATGCCAGCGCCGAAAAACTGGCGCTCACCGTCCATCTCACCCGGCTCACCTTCCCCTATCTGATGCTGATCAGCCTCACCTCCCTGCTGGGGGCGCTGCTGAATTCGGTCGGCCGCTTTGCCGTCAATGCCGCGGCGCCGATCCTGCTCAACATCGTGCTGATTGCCGGGCTGTTGTGGTCGGGCGGCAGCGATGATGTGGCGGCCGCGCGTGTGCAGGCCTTGTGTGTCACCATCGGCGGCATCGCGCAGCTGGCCTGGCTGGTGTGGTCGTGCAGCAAGGCCGGCGTGGCGCTGCGCCTGCGCTGGCCGCGGGTCACCCCGCAGGTGCGGGCGCTGCTGAAGCTGATCCTGCCGGCCGCGCTCGGTGCCGGCGCGGTGCAGATCAACCTGCTCATCTCCACCGCGCTTGCCGCCCGCTTCCTCGGCGAGGGCGCGGTCAGCTGGCTTTATTATGCCGATCGCCTGAACCAGCTGCCGCTGGGCATCATCGGGATTGGGGTTGGCACCGCGCTGCTGCCCACCATGTCGCGCCTGCTCGGCGGGGGAGACGATGCCGGCGCCATTGCCCAGCAGAACCGCGCCATCGAACTGGTGCTGCTGCTCACCCTGCCGGCCGCCGCCGGGCTGGTGGTGGCGGCCGAGCCCATCATCCGCGTGCTGTTCGAACACGGCCAGTTCGGTGCGGCCGACAGCGCCGCCACCGCCGCCGCGCTCGCCGGCTTTGCCTTGGGCCTGCCGGCCTATGTGTTGATCAAGGTGCTCACCCCCGGCTTCCACGCCCGGGCCGACACGCGCACCCCGGTGCGGGTGGCGCTGGCCTCCATGCTGGTCAATCTGGTCGCCAATCTGGCGTTGGTCTGGCCGCTGGGCCATGTTGGTATCGCCGTGGGCACCGCCATTTCGGCCTGGATGAACGCCTTCACCCTGTGGTGGCTGCTGCGCACGCGCGGTCAATTCCAGCTTGATGCCCGGGCACACCGGCTGCTGCCCCGGCTGGTGCTGGCCACGGCGGCGATGGTGGCCGTGCTGCTGCTGCTGGCCCCCTGGCTGGCGGTGGCGCCGGAAATGGCCTTCACGCACCAGATCCTCCTGCTTGGCCTGTTGATATCGGCGGGCGGCCTGGCCTATCTGGCGGCGGCCCGCCTGTTGGGCCTGTTCACCCTTTCTGCCCTTATTGCCTGCCTCAGGGCGCGACGGAAGCGATCATGAGCCGCATCTTTTCGGGCATCCAGCCCACCGGAAACCTGCATCTCGGCAATTATCTCGGCGCGATCCGCAACTGGGTGCGCATGCAGGACGCGCATGAGTGCATCTTTTCGGTTGTCGATCTGCACGCCATCACCGTGGCGCAGGATCCCGCCACCCTGCGGCGCGGCATCCACGAGATGACCGCCGCGCTGATCGCGGCCGGGCTGGATCCCGAACGCTGCGTGCTGTTCCCGCAAAGCCGGGTGCGCGTGCATGCCGAGTTGGCCTGGGTGCTGATGTGCACCGCCCGTGTCGGCTGGCTCAACCGCATGACCCAGTTCAAGGAAAAGAGCGGCAAGGACCGCGAGGGTGCGTCCGTCGGCCTCTACACCTATCCGGTGCTGCAGGCGGCCGACATCCTGGCCTACAAGGCCACCCATGTGCCGGTGGGTGAAGACCAGAAGCAGCATCTGGAGCTGGCGCGCGACATCGCCATCAAGTTCAACAACGACATGGGGGTGGAGCTGTTCCCGCCGCCCGAACCGGTGATCGAAGGGCCGGCGACCCGGGTGATGAGCCTGCGCGATGGTTCGTCCAAGATGTCCAAGAGCGATCCCAGCGACCAGAGCCGCATCAACCTGACCGATGATGCCGACACCATCGCCGCCAAGGTGAAGCGCGCCAAGACCGATCCCGATGCCTTGCCCTCCGAAGCCGCGGGCCTTGCCGGCCGGCCGGAAGCGGCCAATCTCGTCAACCTGATGGCCGCGCTCACCGATCGCAGCATTGCCGATGTGCTCGCCGAATTTGGCGGCAAGGGCTTTGGCGCCTTCAAGCCCGCCCTAGCCGAGGTGATGGTGACCAGGCTTGCGCCGATCACCAGCCGCTTCAACGAGCTGAAGAACGACGATGTGGCGATCGAGGCGATCTGTGCCCGCGGTGCCGAACGGGCCCGGGCCATCGCCGAGCCCGTGCTGGCCGAGGTTCACCGCGCCGTCGGCTTTGTCGCCTGAGGCCCGGCGTCGCCGAGCTGGCGGCGTAGAAAGACGAACCCCGCGCCCTTTGGACACGCCTCACAGGCCGATTCGGCTGGCGTCAAGGCTGCTCTGCCGCTTGGCCTGGGCCTTCACCGCCAACAGGCGGTCGACTGGAATCGCGGTAAAGCTGGCCGTCCACCCTGTCGGCCGGGTCATAGCCGGGCGAACAGTAGGGCAGGCCCTGCACGGCAAAAGCCCTGCGCGGCCAGCGGCAGGGCATCACTGGCCATCGCCGGCTGCTTGCCAATCGGGCCGGGTGCGGGCAAGTGACGTGTTGTCTGGGTGGCAAGGTGACCGGTTGTTCATCGGCGGGAAACTTGTGCAAGCCTATGGTTTGCGCTATTCATTGCAGAAAGTTCATGTGGAGCGCTACTCGATGATCACCACCGCACCTGCCCGTATCCTGTTGCCGCTGGCAGCGGCGCTGGCGCTCTCGGCCTGCACCACCGGTTTTGAAGCCCGCGTGGCGCGGTTCCAACAACTGCCGGCCGCCCACGGCAACAGCTTTGTGATCGAACCGCGCGACAAGGCGCTGGAAGGCGGGCTGGAATTCGCCACCTATGCCAATCTGGTCAAGCAGAAGCTGATTGCCGCCGGTTTCCAGGAAGCGGCCAGCCCGGCCACCGCCGCGCTGGTGGTGCAGCTGGATTATCATATCACCGCCCCGCGCGAGAAGGTGCAGAGCCGGCCCGGCATCGGCTTTGGTGCCGGCTGGGGCGGCTGGGGCTGGGGCCCCTATTGGGGCGCCGGCTGGGGTGGCTGGGGTGCCTGGGGTCCGGGCTTTGGTGGTTGGGGCGGCTGGGGCAACAATGATGTCTACAGCATGACCCAATACAACACCACGCTGGCCATGCGCATCAACCGCACGGCCGACAAGCAGAGCGTGTTTGAAGGCCGCGCCGAAACCGTGAGCAGCAGCAACAATCTGACCAAGCTGGTGCCCAACCTGGTGACGGCGATCTTCACCAATTTCCCCGGCAACAGCGGTGAAACCGTGCGCGTGCGCTTTGATCCGGCCAAGCCCGCCGTGGCACCGACGGTGAAGCCGCTGCGCTGATCCCGGCGCCGGCCAGGCGTTGGCCAGACATCATGGGGCGTGTCGCTGCTGCGCGATGCGCCCCATTGTCATTTCGGGCCCAGCCGCTAGCGATGGGCCAAGGGAGATTGGAGCATGGCCGTCTGGATTGCGCTTGGCGCGGTGTTCATCAGCCTGATCGGCGTGGCGATTGCGCTTTATGCCGCCAACCAGAAGAAGAAAAACGGCAAATAGGCCGTGATCAGGGCTTGGGCGTGGGTTCGTTGTAGCCCATGCGGTTGGTGCGATCCTGGGCCCAGGCCTCGATCTGCTTGCGGTCGCAACCGGTGAAGCCGGCGGCGCCCACGGCGCTGCAACTGCCGATGCTGCCCCCCGCGCCACCGGCGCCATCGCCCAGCAGCAGGGCGCGATTCTGGGTCAGCACGCTCTGGCGGTTCTCGGCCCGGCGCAGCGGCTCGGGAATGCGATAGACTTCCGATTCGGGCAGGCGGGCGCACACCACCACTTCATCGGCGGAGCGCGGCTTGGGGCAGGCTTCGTTGCCGAACACCGTCACCAGTCGCTGCCGGGGCTGGGTGCCGTCGCCGGTTGGGATGTCGGCCGGCTTCAGGATGGAGGGTCGCGGCGGCGCCGTGGTCGGATTGGCGGGTATCTGCGCCAGTGCCGGAGCAGCAGTCATCAGCAAAAGGGCGAAGGGCAGGCGCATCACCGAGGGCTCCAGTATTTCAGGCCACGAGTTTAGGCGGTTTCGAGGCCGGGGGGAACCGTGAAAGGATGGCGATCCACAGCTGTGCTGATGGTGAACGGCCCTGCGCCTGAAGGCCAAAGAAAAACCCCGCCGCGGTTGCCCGGGGCGGGGTGTGTTTCACGCCGTGATCGGCCGATCAGTTGGTGGCGGCGGCCTGCATGGCTTCCAGCCGGGCGACGGCCGCCTCGTCGCCAGCGCTGCGCGCCGCAGCGAGCTGGGTGGCCACGGCGGCCACATCGATCTCGGCCACCGGGGTCGCCTGTTCGGCCAGGATGGTCAGGCCGGTTTCGGTCACCTCGGCAAAGCCGCCATCGATGAAAAACCGCTGCGTGGCCGGGCCACCATCGGTTTCATGGATGTGGATGGCGCCGGGGCGGATGGTGCTCATCATCGGCGCGTGGCCGGGCAGCACACCAAAATCGCCTTCGGTGCCGGGCATGACCACCATGGCCACCTTGGCGCGGGCCAGGCGGCGTTCCGGCGAGACGAGTTCGAAATCGAGCAGTTCAGCCATGGTCTTCCTCTTGGCCCCTTCCCCGTGGGGGAGAGGGAGGGACCCACCGCACGGCGGTGGGAGGGTGAGGGTTACGCCGCGTCGGCAGCCAGCTTCTTGGCCTTGGCGATCGCGTCTTCGATGGTGCCAACCATGTAGAAGGCGGCTTCCGGCAGATGGTCATATTCGCCGGCCACGATGCCCTTGAAGCCCTTGATCGTGTCTTCCACGGCCACGAACACACCCGGGGTGCCGGTGAAGATTTCGGCGACGTGGAACGGCTGCGACAGGAAGCGCTGGATCTTGCGGGCGCGGGCCACGACCAGCTTGTCCTCTTCCGACAGCTCGTCCATGCCCAGAATGGCGATGATGTCCTGCAGGCTCTTGTACTTCTGCAGCACTTCCTGAACCTGGCGGGCAACGCCATAATGTTCTTCACCCACAACGCGCGGCTCCAGCACGCGGCTGGTCGAATCGAGCGGGTCAACGGCCGGGTAGATGCCCAGTTCGGCGATCTGGCGCGACAGCACGGTGGTGGCGTCGAGGTGGGCGAACGAGGTGGCCGGGGCTGGGTCGGTCAAGTCGTCGGCGGGCACGTAGATGGCCTGCACCGAGGTGATCGAGCCCTTGTTGGTCGAGGTGATGCGCTCCTGCAGGGCGCCCATGTCGGTGGCGAGGGTGGGCTGATAGCCCACGGCCGACGGGATGCGGCCCAGCAGCGCGGACACTTCCGAACCGGCCTGGGTAAAGCGGAAGATGTTGTCCACGAAGAACAGCACGTCCTGGCCTTCGACATCGCGGAAATATTCGGCGATGGTCAAGCCCGACAGGGCGACGCGGGCGCGGGCGCCGGGCGGCTCGTTCATCTGGCCATAGACCAGCGCCACCTTGGAGCCTTCGGAAATGGCATTGCCATCCGCGTCCGACGCGATGACGCCGGCTTCGAGGAATTCGTGATACAGATCGTTGCCTTCGCGGGTGCGCTCACCCACGCCGGCGAACACCGAGGTGCCGCCGTGGCCCTTCGCGATGTTGTTGATCAGTTCCTGGATCAGCACGGTCTTGCCGACGCCGGCGCCGCCGAACAGGCCGATCTTGCCGCCCTTGGCATAGGGGGCGAGCAGGTCGATGACCTTGATGCCGGTGACCAGGATGCTGGCTTCGGTCGACTGGTCGACGAATTCCGGCGCCGGGGCGTGGATCGCCGCGGTGTTGGTTTGATCGATGGGGCCACGCTCGTCGATCGGTTCACCGATCACGTTCATGATGCGGCCCAGGGTGGCCGGGCCGACCGGCACGCGGATCTGGCTGCCGGTGTCGACCACTTCCTGGCCGCGGACCAGACCGTCGGTCGCGTCCATGGCGATGGTGCGCACGGCGTTTTCGCCCAGGTGCTGGGCCACTTCCAGAACCAGGCGGACATCGCCGACCTTGGTTTCCAGGGCCGAAAGGATCGGCGGCAGTTCGCCTTCGAAGGTCACGTCGACAACGGCGCCGATGACCTGGCTGATGCGCCCGACATTGTTGGTGGTGTTGGCCATGTGGCGTGCTCCTTACAGCGCTTCGGCGCCCGAGATGATCTCGATCAGTTCCTTGGTGATCGCGGCCTGTCTCGTGCGGTTGTAGGTGATGGTCAGCTTGTTGATCATGTCGCCGGCGTTGCGGGTGGCGTTGTCCATCGCGGTCATGCGGCTGCCCTGTTCGGACGCGGCATTTTCCAGCAAGGCGCGGAACACCTGCACGGCAAGATTCTTGGGCAGCAGATCGGCAAGGATCGCCTCTTCGCCCGGTTCATATTCCACCGACGCATCGGTGCCGGCGGCATCGCCCGCCGGAAGGGCGGCCGGGATGATCTGCAGCCGGGTCGGCTCCTGGTTCAGGGCCGAACGGAAGGTGGAGAAAAACAGGTGAGCGACATCGAATTCGCCGGCCTCAAAGCGGGCAACCACATCCTCGGCCACCGCCTTGGCATCGGCAAAGGCGACATTCTTGATGTGGCTCATGTCCACCGTGTCGATGATCAGCTCCTTGTGGGTGCGGGCAAAGGGCGCGCGCGCCTTCTTGCCGACAAACAGCAGCTTCACCGTCTTGCCCTGGCCCAGCAGCTCTTCCATCGTGCGGCGGGCCAGCTTGGCGATGTTGCTGTTGAAACCACCGGCAAGGCCACGTTCCGACGAGCAGATGACCAGCAGATGCACCTGGTCCTTGCCGGTGCCGGCCAGGAGGCGCGGGCTTTCCGGGCCAACGCTGACCTTCGACGCCAGGCTCGCCATCACGGCGGCCATCCGCTCCGAATAGGGGCGGGCAGCCTCGGCGGCTTCCTGGGCGCGGCGCAGCTTGGCGGCGGCCACCATCTTCATCGCCTTGGTGATCTTCTGAGTCGATTTCACCGAGGTGATGCGATTTTTCAGAGACTTGAGACTGGGCATTGGCCTGTCTGTCTTCCTTTGCGGTCAACGCCGCCGGTCAGGCCGGCGGCGTGACTGATCCGTTTCAGGCGAAGGTCTTGGCGAAGGCGCCGATCAGCTCCTTCAGCTTGGCGGTGGTGTCCGCGCTCAGGTCCTTCTTGTCGCGGATGTCGGCCAGCACATCGGCATGGGCCGACTTCACATGGCTGAGCAGCGCGGCTTCAAAGCGGGTCACGGCGGCAGCATCGATGCCATCGAGATAACCGTTCACGCCGGCAAAGATCGACACGACCTGATCTTCGAACGGCATCGGGTTGAACTGGGCCTGCTTCAAAAGCTCGGTCAGGCGCTTGCCGCGGTTCAGCAGCTTCTGGGTCGACGCGTCGAGGTCCGAACCGAATTGGGCGAAGGCGGCCATTTCGCGATACTGGGCCAGCTCCAGCTTGATCGAGCCGGCGACCTTCTTCATCGCCTTGGTCTGCGCGGCCGAGCCGACGCGGCTCACCGACAGGCCGACGTTGATGGCCGGACGGATGCCCTGGTAGAACAGCTCGGTTTCCAGGAAGATCTGGCCGTCGGTGATCGAGATCACGTTGGTCGGGATATAGGCCGACACGTCACCGGCCTGGGTTTCGATGATCGGCAGCGCGGTCAGCGAGCCGGCGCCATTGGCGTCGTTCATCTTGGCGGCGCGTTCCAGCAGGCGGCTGTGCAGATAGAAGACGTCACCCGGATAAGCTTCGCGGCCCGGCGGACGGCGCAGCAGCAGCGACATCTGGCGATAGGCGACGGCCTGCTTCGACAGATCGTCATACACGATCACGGCGTGCATGCCGTTGTCGCGGAAATATTCGCCCATGGTGCAGCCGGTGTAGGGCGCCAGGAACTGCAGCGGGGCCGGTTCCGAAGCGGTGGCGGCGACCACGATCGAATATTCCATCGCGCCATTTTCTTCCAGCGCGCGCACGATCTGCGCCACGGTGGAGCGCTTCTGGCCCACGGCGACATAGATGCAATAAAGCTTCTTCGACTCGTCGTCGCCGGCGTTGATGCCCTTCTGGTTAATGAAGGTATCGATGGCGACAGCGGTCTTGCCGGTCTGGCGGTCACCGATGATCAGCTCGCGCTGGCCACGGCCGACGGGCACCAGCGCGTCCAGCGCCTTCAGGCCGGTCTGCATCGGTTCATGGACCGACTTGCGCGGGATGATGCCCGGCGCCTTCACTTCGACGCGGCGACGCTCGGCCGCCACGATCGGGCCCTTGCCGTCGATCGGATTGCCCAGGCCGTCAACCACGCGGCCGAGCAGACCCTTGCCCACCGGCACGTCGACGATGGTGCCGGTGCGCTTGACGGTGTCGCCTTCCTTGATCTGGCTGTCAGAGCCGAAGATCACGATACCGACGTTATCGGTTTCCAGGTTCAGGGCCATGCCCTGGATGCCGCCCGGAAACTCCACCATTTCACCGGCCTGCACATTGTCCAGACCATGGACGCGGGCGATGCCGTCACCAACGCTCAGCACCTGGCCGACTTCCGAAACCTGGGCTTCGGTGCCGAAATTGGCGATCTGGTCCTTGATGATCCGCGAGATTTCGGCGGCATTGATATCCATGACAATCAGCCCTTCTTAAGCTTTCAGCGCCTGGCCGAGATTCTCGAGCCGGGTCTTCAACGAGGAATCGATCATGCGGCTGCCCACGCGCACCACCAGGCCGCCCAGGATCGCCGGATCAACAGTCACATTCAGCGCCACATCGCGGCCGATGCCGGCCTTCAGCTTGGCGGCCAGCGCCTTCTGCTGCGCCGCCGACAGCTTGTGGGCGGCGGTCACGTTGGCGGTCACCTCACCCTTGCGGGCGGCGTTCAGTGCGGCAAAATCGCGGATCACCGCCGGCAGCAGAGCCAGGCGGCGGTTGGCGGCCAGCACGCCGAGGAAATTCTGCGTCAGGCCATCGACATTCAGGCCGGCGGCCACACCCTTGATGGCGGCACCGGCAGCGCCGCGGCCGACCAGCGGGCTGCTGATCAGCGTCTTCAGATCAGCCGATTCGGCCAGCGCCTCGCTGAGCGCGTTCAGGCTGGATTCGACGGCGGCAAGCGCCTTGCCCTCGATGGCCAGATCGAAGAGCGCGCGGGCATAGCGGCCGGAAAGGCCGGTGGCCACTTGGTGAGAAATCTGAGCGTCCAAGGCTGGTGCCCCGCTTTGAATCGGATATGACAAAAAGGCCCGGCGAACGAAGTCCACCGTCTGCGCGGCGCGGCTAGCATGGCCCCCGCAATGTTGCAAGGCAGCATTGGCGCTATTTGGCCTTTGGGATGAGGGGCAGGGCGGCAAACAGCAATTGCCCGGCCAGCCCCAGCAAACCCGCCGGCGCCAGCAGCGCCGCCAGATGCGTTGCCAGCGTGCCACCAAAGGCCAGCGACAGGCTCAGTTCAGCCAGCATCAGCCACAGAAAAGCCGTGCCGCCGATGATGGCCCGGCCGCCCATGGCCAGCGACCGTCCCGCCAACAGCCGCCGGCACCACAACCAGCTGAACGCCAGCATCATCGGCAACTCGATGGCCACCGCCAACACGTCGCCCACCACAGGCGCCAGCCACAGGGTGCTCACGGTGCCCAGCAGGAACCCCAGCGCAAACACGCCGATGAAATAGCGCATGCCAAGGGCGAGGGCGGCCATGCCGTGATCATGCGGCCGCTTGTGGTGCAGTGGCAAGAGGCGCCTGCAGGAGCCAGGGTCGAGGACGCTGAACCCGTCAGTGCCGTGGTTGCCCCAATCACCGCTCATTCGCGGGGAGCGGTCGAGCGACGGCGAAGCCGGTCCGGAAAAGGGGGCTTTGCCCAGCCAAGGCACAGGGTTGATCCCGTTGCCGCTGCGCCGCCAACATTTGCCAAAGCTCCACAGCCCACTTGCCCTCGCGCCTGCGTTATGGCCAAGGGGGCACAGCATCCGCGAGGCCCAGACCCGATCTCATGCCCTGATCTCATGCCCTGGCTGTTCAACCTGTTTCTGGCCATCCACATCGGCGCTGGTGTGGTGGCGCTGACCTCCTTCTGGGGGGCGGTGCTGACGCGCAAGGGCGGGCCGGCGCACCGCTGGTGGGGCTTTGTCTTCTCGGCTGCGATCTACACGGCAGCGGCCCAGGCGCTGGGCATGGGCGGCCTGTCGCTGGTCTGGCCGCTGGCGATGCACCCGCAATTGACCGACGCGGTGCTCTATCGCGGCATGTTCGGCACCATGATGGTCTATCTCGGCCTGCTGGCCATGTCGATGACGCGCTATGGCCTGGTCATGGTCAGCAACCGCCGCAACCATCCCGGCAACCGGCATTGGTCGATGCTGGCGGTGCAGGGCGGCACCATGCTGGCGGCTGGTGTCTGCCTGGCCCATGGGCTGTATCTGCTGAACCGCAATGGCTTGGTGATGGAGCCGATTTTGATGGTGATGGTGGCGCTGCTCGGCTTTGGCACGTCAACCACCTATTTCCGCTATACCTTCAGCACGCCAGCCAATCCTCGCGCCTATATTCCGGAACATTTCAAGGCGATGGTGGCGACCGGGATCGCGGCCTACACGGCCTTCCTGTCGGTCGGGCTGATCGAGATGTTCCCCAAACATGCCTTCAACCCGGCGATCTGGGCGATCCCGACGCTGTTTGGCCTGGCGATCATCGTTCATTATCTGCGGCGGTATCGGCCGGCCACGAAGGCCCAACCGGCACAAACATAAGCAAAAGTGTCGAATTAATTTACACAATCGCCGACGAGCTTTTTTCGATATCATTTGTTTTCAGAGCCTTAACCGCATGGCATGCTCTTTGCATACAAATCGAAGAACCGGTTGGGGTTCGGCTTTAGAGGAGTAATTGAAATGAAGTTGCACATGTTTGTGGCCGCTTCAGCCATGGTAGCCAGCGCCGCCAACGTGCAGGCTACCCATGTTTTGTGGGCAGATTGGTCGCAACGACCGACATTCACTGCCGTGACCGGCACTGTCGGTGGCGTGGACGTGCGTTATGATGGCTCGCACGATTTCGTGCAGCTCGGGAACGATCCCATCGATTATTGGAAGCCGACCGGCTATACGCAAAACCTCGTAAACCGCCCGGTCGGCACCGATCTCATCGGGCTTGTCGACGGTGGCACCAAGACAATCACCTTTGCCAAGCCGGTGACCGATGTGTTCATGGCGTTTACGAGCTGGAACGGCGTTGATGTCACATTCGACCGGCCGTTTACTGTGTTCAGCAAGGGGCCTGGTTTCTGGGGCAGCGGGGACTTTTTGGTCAATGGCACCAGCACGGGCTTTCTCGGCCTCGGCGAGGTGCATGGGGTGCTCAAGTTCGCCGGCACGGTGACGTCGCTCAGCTTCACGGATACCTTTGACAATTGGCATGGTTTCACCATTGGCGTCAATGCTGTTCCGGAACCGCAAAGCTGGGCGATGCTGATCGCCGGCTTTGGCCTGGTGGGTGCCACCATGCGCCGTCGCCGTATGGTTGCGGCCTGAACGATCAATCGGACGCCATCGCTGCGCAGGCCGCAGCGATGGCGTCGATCTGATCGCTGACGGTCGCAAGATGTGGGCGTTCCGCATCGATCATGGCGCGGAAGGTCATGGCCTTGATCGTGTGCAGGGTGGCGGCATCGGGCCGCTGCGCCGTCGGCAGGCTGGAGACCACCAACTCGATCAGCCGTTCGGCCCCATGCAGGCGGCCCCATAGATAGTCATGCTCACGGTAGCTCCGGCTGAAGAAGGCGCCGAACGAGTTGAACAATGATCCCTTCAGTCGCTGCCCACCCGCTTTTGCCAGCGCCACGCAATCATCCGGGCTGATGCGATCGACCTTGATTTCGTCCAGCTCGTCGGCATTGCCATCGGCGATCAGCGGCAGGATGGCGATATCGAAGAAGGGAAAGCCCAGATAGGCCGCCACCAGTTCGCGCCGCACCCGGCGCGGTAGCCCGGCGGCGAGCAGATCGATGAGCGCCTGGTCCGAGCGGGCATCAAGGCTCTTGAGGTCGAGCGCCGTCGCCATGGCCTGCAACGCGGCCTCCGGATCGGCGATGGCGTTGCCGGCGGCGGCCTGTCCGCCTGTCGGCCAGCAGGTGAGATGCGGGGCGAGAATGGCATAGAGTCCGGCCTTCACCTTGCCCAGCGCCGCCGCCGTCGCATCATCGGCGCCGGTCATCGCCATGTTGACCCGCCGGATCAGGAAGCGCAGCCGGCGGATGCGGAAATCGACGTCAAACTGGCGCAGGAACAGCACGAAGGCGGATGCGGCACCGGCCTTGGTGAGCGCCGCTTCCGGGCGGTTGATGCCGGCGCTGGTCAGGTGCCGCCACAAGCTGGCGCGCACCGCGGCGGCATCCTGCCCGCCCAGTGCCGCGATGCGTGTCGCCAGCCGCTCCACCACCATGCCGAATTTCAGCCGGCCATAGGCGCCATAGGCAAAGCCCGTCTGGCGGGCCGCCTCGCTGTTCATCTTGCTGCGCCAGGCGGCCAGCCGCTCCAGGTTGGGCGAGAACAGCAGCAAGCGCATGCCGATGGCGGCCTCGATGGCGGCGTCCACCTGGGGCATCATGCCGATCACGATGTGGCGCAGACGGCGGGCGCGGGTGGAAATCGCCTCGATGGCGCCCAGGCTGTCGCGGATCGGCTGCTGGCGCGGGATATCGGCGAGGGAACGCAGGATGGTGGCGAAAAAGCCCGGCGGCGTGGTGCTGGCCATGTCGGCCGGCCGCATGCCGGGCTTGGGATCGAGATAGACGAAGCGCCGATCCACCTCGCGGTGCGCCGGCCGCATGCCGAGCACGGCCAGCGCCGGGCCAAAGGGCCGATTGTCGAGCACCGCGCCATCGATCAGGTCGACGCTTTCCGGGTGGGCGCGCCCGGGCAGGATCTTGTCGATGAAGGCCTGCCGCTCCGGCCAGTCCTCGCCGCGGCTGGCCAGCAGCGTGTCGATCTCGCTGATCCGCGCCGGCGGGAAGGCACCGGGAAAGCTCGCCGTCGCCCGCGCCGCAAACACCAGATCGGGGGTTGCGCCCAGATGCCGCTGCGCGCCATCGCCGGGGCAGGTGAAACCGATCACCAGCCGATGTTCGGGCTCGGTCACTTCGGCCGGCGTGTTCAGCCGCAGCAGCCGCGGCGCGCCATGATAATCAGTGACGGTGACGAACAGATCGAACGGGTGCAGGCGCGGCACCAGCGGCGGCGTGCGCTCGCCGGCCGCCATCGCGGCAAAGGCATCGGCCAGCAGCCCGGAAAAGGCAGCGCCGGAAAAGGGCGGCTTGAACCAGCGGCTGCGCATGAAGCGGGACAGCTTGCGCTTCACTTCGCCATGCGCGGCAACTTCGGCCTTGTCCTCCGCCTCCAGCCCGCGCCGGCGCACCCACCACACCAGCGGGATCGCCCACAGTTTCGACAGCGACCGCGACGCCGCCGCCTTGTCGAGCAGCGCATCACTGTCGGCCCCGTCCAGCCACAGGCTGCGGATGGCATCCAGATCATGGCCCTCCACCAGCGCCCGGGCCAGCAGCACGCCGTTGATGCCGCCCGCCGACGCACCGGCAACGATGTCGCACACCACCCGCAAATCAAGGCCGGGCAGCGTGTCGAGCAGCGCCTGGTAGACAATCTCGCTGTCGCGCGCCGGCGGCAGTTCGGTGCCGGCGGGTGCCTGCCGCCGCATCGAGGCGCGGGCAAGTTTCCAGACCTCCTTGGTGAGGCCGTGCATGTAGACGGCGAGACTTACCCCGCCATAACAGACCAGCGCGAGGCGAAGCTCCTTTGTCTGCACGCACGCTCCTTTCGCCCGCCAGTGTAACGGCCACACAAGCCCCGGCAAGTGCGGGAGAATTCGCAAAAGGCAGGTGCTGCGTTACGGGGAGAAGGAGGAACTGGCTCCGGTGGGCAGGGGCGAGGCCTCTGCACCCCTGTGATTTCGGGCGCGCTCGCGGGTCGGGCACTGCCCTCGGATCCCGGATGGAACCCTGTCTGTCCTACACGGGCAAAGCCTGTCATCATGGCGCTGCCTGGCGTGTGGCCCGGGCGGGTTCCGATTGGCGTTAAAAATCCTGAATCCTGCCCAATTCGTAAAAAGTGGAAAAACGGGCGGACCAGGGTGATTCGCGGGACATCGCCCGAGAAATCTGAAGAATAATCGTTCTTTCTCAAGTTGATATCAGAATGGCGTCAACGTCGGCGCTGGCAGTCTCCGTCAAAAAGGGACGCCGATCGGCCTTGTTGCGCCGTCCAAAGCCAAAAGCGGGTGCGGGCGCTCTGCCCCTGCCCACGTCACCCCGGAATTGATCCGGGGCACAGGCCTTTCTTCCTTGACCATTCAGCGCTTGATGTTGGCCGCTTCCACCACGATGTCGAATGCCGTCGTCAGCCCCTTCACGAATGCGGTGCGTTCGACGTTCACATATTCATCCAGCGCATGGGCGCGGAAGCCGCCGCCGCCGGCACCCAGGGTGATGGCTGGCAGCCCCAAGCTGATCGGGATGTTGCTGTCGGTCGAACTGGGCATCAGCTCGGCATCATAGCCGCCGGCCTTCAGGATCCGCGCGGCCGTCTGCACCAGCGGGTCGGTGGCGGGCGTGGTGCCGGCCGGGCGGTCGCCGATGAGTTCGGGGACGGCGCTGATCTTGCCATAGCGCGTGTCGCGGGCGGCGTTTTCGGCGGCGACGCTGTCCTCGATGATCTTCAGGACCTGGCTTTCCAGGGCTTTCAGATTGGCGGTGGAGGCCGAGCGCATGTCGAATTCGGCGAGGATCAGGTTGGGGATGGAGTTGACGGAGGTGCCGCCGGCGATGGTGGAGGCGGCGAAGGTGGTCTTCACGTCGGTGGGCGGCACGATCTTGTAGAGGCCCTGCACCGTGCCGGCCATGGCGGCCATCGGATTGACGATGCCGAACGCGCCATAGCTGTGGCCGCCCGGCCCCTTGAAGGCGACGCGATAACGGCGGGAGCCGACGCCGCCATTGACGATGCGGGCGACGTTGCTGCCATCGAAGCTGATGAAATCGCCGATGCGCGGTTTCAGCGAGCTGGCCGAAAACAGGTGGCGCACGCCGCGCAGATCGCCCTGGCCTTCCTCGCCCACGTTGGCGACAAAGATGATGTCCCGCGGCGGGGTGATGTTGGCGGCATTGAGGGCGCGGTTGAAGGCCAGCAGCGCGGCCAGCGTGACGGTGGTGTCGCCAATGCCGGGCGCGTGCAGCGTGTCGCCTTCGCGGCGGACCTTGATGGGCACATCGGGCGGGAACACGGTGTCGAGATGGGCGGCAACCATCAGCGCCTTGGCGGTGCGGTCCTTGCCCGGCCTGGTGCCGATCACATTGCCGACGGCATCGACATGGACATCGGTGAGGCCCAGCGCCTGGAACTTCTCGGCCATGCGCGCCCCGCGCGCGGTTTCGCGGAAGGGCGGCGCCGGAATCTCCGTCAGCTCGATCACCTCGGCGATGGTCGTCTCATAATCGGCGGCGATCTTCGCATGGGCCGCCTGCATCGCTTTCGGCTGGGCGCCGGGCAGGGCCAGCGCCGGGCTGGCGAGGAACAGGGCGGAGAGCAGGAGCGTGCGCATGGCCGGCATGTGGCACGCCGCGCGGGCTGCTTGCAAGTGGCCACCCCACCGACTAATGTTCCGCCTCTGTTCTGGAAGGGTGACAATGGCCAAGGGCAAGACGCGCTATGTGTGCCAGGCGTGCGGGGCGGTGGCGCCGCGCTGGGCCGGGCAATGTGCGGACTGCAAGGAATGGAACACGCTGGCTGAAGAGGCGGCACCGGTCTTTACCCCCTTTGCCGCCAAGCAATCGCTGCAGTCGGGCGGCCGCCGCATCGCCATGGAAAGCCTGGCCGATGATGTGACCCTGCCGCAGCGGCTGTCCACCGGCATCACCGAGCTGGATCGGGCGCTGGGCGGCGGGCTGGTGGCCGGCAGCGTCACCCTTATCGGCGGCGATCCTGGCATCGGCAAATCCACATTGTTGTTGCAGGCGGCGGGCAAGATGGCGCGCAGTGGCAATCGCGTCGCCTATGTCTCAGGCGAGGAGGCGGCGGACCAGGTGCGGCTGCGCGCCCGCCGGCTCGGCCTGGCCAAGGCCGATGTGGCATTGGCGGCCGAAACCAATGTGCGCGACATATTGACGACGTTGGGCAGCCAGAGCGCCGCCCCGGCGCTGCTGGTGATCGATTCCATCCAGACGATGCATTCGGACACGCTGGAGGGCGCGCCCGGCACCGTATCACAGGTCAGGGCGTCGGCGCAGGAGCTGATCCGCTTTGCCAAGCTGTCGGGCTGTGCGCTGGTGATCGTCGGCCATGTCACCAAGGATGGCCAGCTCGCGGGCCCGCGCGTGCTCGAGCATATGGTTGACACCGTGCTCTATTTCGAAGGGGAGCGCAGCCACCAGTATCGCATCCTGCGCGCGGTGAAGAACCGCTTTGGCGGGACGGACGAGATTGGCGTGTTTGCCATGGGCGCCGATGGCCTGGAGGAGGTGGCGAACCCGTCGAGCCTGTTCCTGACCAACCGGGCGGATGGCGCCAGCGTGACCGGCGCTGTCGTCTTCCCGGCGCTGGAGGGCACGCGCCCGGTGCTCTGCGAGATCCAGGCGCTGGTGGTCAGGGTGCCATCGGGGGCGACGCCACGCCGGGCTGTCGTCGGTTGGGATTCGGGCCGGCTGGCCATGCTGCTGGCGGTGCTGGAGGCGCGTTGCGGCCTCGGTTTTGGCGGCCACGAAGTCTATCTGAATGTCGCGGGCGGCCTGCGCATCGCCGATCCGGCCGCCGATCTGGCAGTGGCCTGCGCGCTGGTCTCAGCCCTGACGGACCGGCCCTTGCCGGGCGATTGCGTCGCCTTTGGCGAAGTGGCGCTGTCCGGCGAGTTGCGCAGCGCTGGCCTTGCCTCGCTGCGGTTGAAGGAAGCGGCCAAGTTGGGCTTTGGCCGTGCCTTCGTGCCCGATGGCACCGGCGGCGGCGGGGCGATGCGGGTGGCGAGTTTCCGCACCCTGAACGCCGTGGTGGATTCGCTCGGCAGGCCAGAATGATGCTGTTGCCATGAGCTGTTTTGGATTGGCAACACACCCCGGTTTGGCGTAGGCGAAGCAGCATCATGGATTTCATCGCTTCCCTCGCCGGTTTTGACTGGATTGTCGTCATCATCGTTGGTGCCGCCGCCGGCTTTGGCCTGATGCGCGGCTTCATTGCCGAGGTTGCCAGCCTGGCCGGCTGGTTTGCCGGTTTCGTCGCCGTCCGCCTGTTCTACACGCCGGCCAAGGCGATTTTTGCCGAAGCCAGCGGCAGCGACATGATCGGCGCCTTTGCCGCCGTGCTGGGGCCGTTCCTGCTGGCGCTGCTGGGCGTCAAGCTGATCGGCAGCTTCCTGTCCAGTTCGGCCAAGGGCAGCACGATCGGCGTGATCGACCGCATCCTTGGTCTGGGCTTTGGCCTGGTGAAGGGATTTCTGGGGGCCAGTCTGATCTTCCTGCTGATCACGCTGGCCCTGCGCATCGTGCCGGGCGGAGCCGAGCGCCCCGATTGGCTGGCCAAGGCGCGCACCACCCCCACGCTGGCGCTGGTGGCCAGCGCCATGGTCGGCTGGGTTGGCGAGGCCTGGAAGCAGCAGCAGCAACTGATTGATCCGCACGCCGATGTGCCCAGCTTTGGTGATGATGCGCCGGCCGATGACGGCGGTTATGACCGCAAGCAGCGCAGCGCGCTCGACAGCCTGCTTGACGAGCAGGAAAAAAAGTCGCCTTCCACCGCGATATGACGATCCGGCTCTACAACACCGCGACGCGCACGAAGGATGTGCTGCAACCGATCAACCCCGATCGGGTGACCATGTATGTCTGCGGCCCCACCGTCTATGGCCGCGCCCATATCGGCAATTTCCGCCCGGCCGTGGTGTTTGATGTGCTGCAGCGGCTGCTCCGCCATGTCTATGGGCCCGACAAGTTGGTCTATGCCCGCAACATCACCGACATTGACGACAAGATCATGGATCAGGCCCGAGCCGAGGGCGTGGGGATCGAGGTGATCACCCAGCGTTATGAGGCGCTGTATCTCGAGGATGCCGCCGCCCTGGGGGTGGAGCGGCCCGATCTGCACCCGCATGCCACCACCAGCATCCCGGCGATGGTTGACATGATCGCCCTGTTGATCGCCAAGGGCCATGCCTATGCCGCTGAAGGCCATGTGCTGTTCGATGTGGCCAGCCACGGCGGCTATGGCAGCCTGTCGCGCCGGCCGCTGGACGAGATGATCGCCGGCGCCCGGGTGGAGGTTGCGCCCTACAAGAAGAACCCTGCCGATTTCGTGCTGTGGAAGCCGTCTTCCAGGGATCAGGCGGGCTGGCCCAGCCCCTGGGGGCGTGGCCGGCCGGGCTGGCACATCGAATGCTCGGCGATGATTGCCGAAAGCCTGGGGCAAACCATCGATATCCATGGTGGCGGCATCGATCTCACTTTCCCGCACCACGAGAATGAGTGCGCGCAGAGCGCCTGCGCCCATGATGGTGCGCCGCTTGCCAACATCTGGATGCACAATGGCTTCCTGAACTTTGGTGGCGGGGAGAAAATGTCGAAATCGCTCGGCAATGTGCAGACCGTGGGTGATCTGCTCGCCGCCGGCTGGACCGGGGACGAGCTGCGCCTCGGCATCCTCAGCGCCCAGTATCGCCAGCCGCTGCAGTGGGACGAAGCGCTGCTGACCCAGATGCGCGGCCGGCTCGACAAATGGCTGCGCAAGCTGGGCGACGTGCCGAAGGGCGTGCGTCCGCCGCCGCCGCCTGCGCTGGTGGAGGCGCTGTCCGACGATCTGAACACGCCCGCGGCCCTGGCGGCGATTGCCGGGATCGAGCAGGACCGTGAGGCGCTGCTGGGAGCGCTGGCCTTTCTGGGCCTGCCCTCGCTCAGCCCGGAAAAGAGCCGCCACGCGCACGACATGCGCAGCGCCGATCCCGATGCGGCGCGCTTCGATGCGCTGGTGGCGGAACGCACGGCCGCTCGCAAGGCGAAGAACTGGGCCGAATCCGATCGCATCCGCGATGCGCTGGCCGCCGAAGGCATCAGCCTCGAAGACGGGCCCGCCGGCACCACCTGGCGGCGGGCCTGAGCGGCGTTTTCCCGCCTGTTCAGCGCCGCTGCCGAAGGGCATGAAGCAGATATGGCTGACACGCTCTATAGTGCGGCGATTCTGCGCCTGAAACTGGCCGGGGAAGGCGCCCATCGCCTCGCCGCGCCGGGCGGCAGTGCCACGCGGGTATCGCCGGTGTGCGGCAGCAAGATCATTGCCGATGTCACGCTGGCCGACGGCCATATCGCTGCGGTGGCGCTGGATGCTGCCAAGGCCTGCACGCTGGGCCAGGCGTCGGCGGCCGTGGCGGCGGAGCGGGCACTTGGTGCCGATGCCGATGCGCTGGCCGCCACCCGCCGCGCGCTGGCCGAGTTCCTGGCCGGCACGGGCGAAACCGCACCGGATGGCTGGGCCGCCTTTGCCCCGGCGCGGGCCCATCGCGCCCGCCATGCATCGATCCTGCTACCGCTCGATGCCCTGATGGCTGCCGTGGAAGCGGCGGGCTGATGGCGGACGGCCAGCCCAATCTGCTGCGCGATGTGGTGGTCTATCTGGCCGCCGCCGTCGTGCTGGTGCCGCTGTTCATCCGATTCCGGCTGGGCGCCGTGCTTGGCTATCTCGCGGCCGGCATCCTGATCGGCCCGTCGCTGCTGGGCCTGGTCGCCAATGCCGAGCAGACGTTGCATTTTGCCGAATTCGGCGTGGTGCTGCTGCTCTTCGTCATCGGGCTGGAACTGCAGCCGTCGCGGCTGTGGGCCTTGCGGCGCGATATCTTCGGGCTGGGCGCGGCGCAGGTGATCCTGTGCGGCCTGGCGCTGACCGGGCTGCTGCTGGGGCTGACCAGCCTGACGTGGCAGGCGGCGCTGGTGGTCGGCCTGCCGCTGGGCCTGTCGTCCACCGCGCTGGTGATGCAGCTGCTGGGCGAACGGCAACTGGCGGCCACGCCCTTTGGCGAACGCAGCTTTGCCATGCTGTTATTCCAGGATCTGGCCATCGTGCCGCTGCTGACCGTGGTTGGCGCCCTGTCGCGGGCGCCGGTGGCCAATCCCGAACCGGGCTGGCTGATGGCGGCCAAGACACTGGGGGCACTGGCCTTTCTGGTCGCGGTTGGCCGTTGGGTGCTGCCGCGCCTGTTCCGCATCATCGGCACGCTGGGCGCGCGGGAGGCGTTTGTGGCCGCCGCCCTGCTCTCCGTGCTGGGCAGTGCGCTGCTGATGGCAAGCCTGGGGCTCTCCATGGCGCTCGGCGCGTTCGTCGCCGGCGTGATGCTGGCCGAATCGTCCTATCGCCACGCGCTGGAGACCGACATCGAGCCGTTCCGCGGCCTGATGCTAGGCCTGTTCTTCATCGCCATTGGCATGAGCCTTGATCTGACCGTGATGCGCGACAATTTTGCGCTGCTGATCGCGCTGGTGATTGGCGTGATGGCGGTAAAGACGGCGGTGATCGCGGCGCTCGCCCGCCAGTTCGGCACCGATTGGCGCCGCGCCGGGGAAATGGGCATGCTGTTGGCCCAGGGCGGCGAATTCGGCTTCGTGCTGTTTGGCGAGGCGGAGCGTGGCCTGCTGATCAGCCACAGCGCGGCGCAGCTGTTCGGCGCGGTGGTCACCTGCTCCATGGCGTTGACGCCGCTGCTGTTTCGGCTGGCGATGCGGCTGTTCGAACGGGTGGAGGAGGCCGGCAGCCGCGACGGGCCGGAAATGGCCGGCGATCTGCCCGGCGGCCATGTCGTGCTGGTGGGCAGCGGCCGGGTCGGGCAGGTGATTGCCCAGATGCTGCGGGCGCGCGGCCTGGCGTTGACCGCTATCGATCTGGATGCCGAACTGATCGACGTCACCGCCCGCTTTGGCAACCAGGTGTTCTGGGGCGACGGCACAAGGCTGGATATCCTGCGCACCGCCGGCATCGATCGCGCCAGCGCCCTGGTGTTCGCCATCGACGGCCAATGGGATACGAAGCCGGTGCTGGAGCCGATCCGCGCCGAATGGCCCGACCTGCCGATCATCGCCCGCGCCTATGATCGGATGCACACCATTGCCCTGCGCCAAGCCGGGGTGGAGCAGGTGACACGCGAGACGCTGGAAAGTGCGGTGGCCATGGGCCGCGCTGTGCTGGCCACGCTCGGCACCCCCGACACGATGATCGATGCCATCGAAGCCGAATATCGCCGCCGCGATCTGGAGCGGTTGGACCTGCAAATCTGCAGCGGCGACATGATGACCGGCGCCGACAGCATCATCCGCGGCGCGTTGGACTTCAACGCCCCCGATCCGGCCGCCCTCGGCGAAATTCCGCCGGCTTAGAGCGTTTTTNATCGTAACCGACGAGCGACGCAGCCCTGGGCCAAATTCGCCCCGCCCCGCAGG
The DNA here is from genome assembly GCF_002251755.1 of Sandarakinorhabdus cyanobacteriorum. GTDB lineage: Bacteria > Pseudomonadota > Alphaproteobacteria > Sphingomonadales > Sphingomonadaceae > Sandarakinorhabdus > Sandarakinorhabdus cyanobacteriorum. The sequence continues at coordinate 16,873 of NZ_NOXT01000112.1, read as the reverse complement.
GGTCGCCGGAACGGCGATGACGCTGATTCAGATTGGTCGGGAAATGCTCTAATCAATGACATCAAATGCATAGACGGTCGTTTCGCTGAACAGCGCGCCGGGGCGCAGCAGCGTGCTCGGATAGGCGGGCTGGTTCGGGCTGTCGGGCACGTGCTGCGTTTCCAGCGCCAGCCCATCGCCTGCCCGCAGCAACCGGCCAGCCGCCGCCGGCGCCGTGCCATCCAGGAAATTGGCGCTGTAAACCTGGATGGCCGGCTGGGTGGTGTGGATCGACAGCCGGCGGCCGCTGGCGGGATCGACAAGGATGGCCGCCGGCCGCAGGCTGCCGGGCGCGCCGTCAATCATCATCGTGTGATCAAGGCCGCGCGCCAGCCGGATCTGCGGGTGATCCTGGCGCAGGGCCGGGCCGAGCGGCCGGCCGGAGCGGAAATCCAGCGGCGTGCCGTCCACCGGCGCCAGGCCGCCGCTGGGCAGCATCTGGCCATCGATTGGCACAAAATGGCTGGCAAACAGCTGCAAGTGATGGCCATCCGCCGATCCGGCCCCGGCCAGGTTGAAATAGGGGTGGCTGCAGACGTTGATATGGGTGGCAGCGGTGGTGCGGGCTTCGAAGGCAAGCTGCAACCGGTCCTGCCCATCCAACGTGTAGCGGGCGATGATGTCCACCGCGCCGGGAAAGCCATTGTCCCCATCCGGGCTGTGCAGCGCCAGCGCCACGCCGGCGCAGCCATCCTCTTCGAACAGGCTGGGCGTCCACAATTTCGTGCCCCAGCCGGCGCCGGCGCCGCCGTGGCTGCAGATGCCGGTGGCCGGATCGGCATTCAGGGCATGGAATCTTCCATCGATGACGAAGCCGCCGCCGGAAATGCGGCCGGCAAAGCGCCCGACCAGCGCATTGAACGAACCGCCGCGATCCCAGCCGGCAAAATCGGCGCGGGTCAGCACCACATTGGCCAGCGTTCCGGTCCGGTCCGGAACGCTGATGTCGGCCAGGGCGCCGCCGCGCGTGAGGATCACCACGCGCATGCGGCCGTTGTCGAGCGTGATGGCTTCCACCAGCTCGCCAGCGGCGTTGCGGCCAAATGGGGTGAGGCGGGCTGTGATCATGGCGCCAACATGGCACGGGCGGCCCGCCGGGTGCAATTGCCGCGCTAGACCAGCAATCGTTCGATGAACCAGTAACTGGCAAGGCTGCCAATGCCATAGGCCAGCGTGATGATGGCCGGGCGCAGGGCCGCAGGCGCCATGCGGCGGAGCAGGGCGAGGAGACCGGCCGCGACGGCGATGATCAGCAACTGCCCGGCCTCCACCCCCAGATTGAAGGCCAGCAGCGCCATCGGCAGCTCGCCCGGCGGCAAGCCCACCTCGCGCAGGGCACCGGCAAAGCCAAAGCCGTGCAGCAGGCCGAACAGAAAGGCCACCAGCCAGGGCCAGCGCTCCGACAGGCGGGGCTGGCCGGGTGTGGCCTTCACGATCTCCACGGCGAGGAAGATGATCGACAGGGCGATCACGGCCTCCACCGGCGCCTGTGGCAGGCCGAACAGGCCCAGGGTGGTCCCGGCCAGCGTGAGCGAATGGGCGATGGTGAAGGCAGTGGCGGCGGCCACCACCGGGCCAAGGCTCCGCTGTTCCCTGCGCAACAGCAGCACCAGTGCCACCACGAACAGCAGATGATCGATGCCGCCCAGAATATGCTCGACACCGATCACGCCATAGGTGCGCGCCACCTGCCACCGGCCGGGCTGGCCCGCCACGATCAGGCTGGGCGCATCGGCGCGCAACTGGGCTGCCACCACCGGCTGGCCCCGCGGCGCGATGCGCAAAAGGCCATCGGGGCTGCCGGGGGCCAGGCCGGCGACGCCCACGCGGGCGCCGGCCAGTGGTGCGGTGCAACGGGCCCGGCCGCTGGCCACAAGGGCGCCGTTCACCAATTGGGGCGGATCCAGCGCCAGGGTGCAGACGGGCGGCAATTGCGGCCGGCCCTGCCCGGCAATGCCGCCCAGCACCGGCGCCTTCCACAGCACGTCCCACTGGCCGGCGCTGGTTTCCGTCAGCTCCAGGTAAAAGGGGCGCAGCTCGTCGGCGCGGGCCGCGCCGGCCAGCCACAGCAGCAGCAGGGCCAGGGCCAGGCGGATCATGTCACCGGCTCGATCACCACATCATATTTCGCCATGAGCGCCTTCAAATCTGCCTCCTCGGCGGCGGCGATGGCGGTGCGGCGCCAGTCATTCTCCACACGCTGGCGCACATCGGCCAGGGTCGGGCGGGGCGGATCGACCCGGCGCTCCACCCGCACCAGATGCAGGCCAAATCCCGATGCCACCGGCCCGGCCCAGCGGCCGGTCGGCACGCGTGCCAGGCCTGCGGCAAAATCATCGCCAAATTGCATCGCCACCTCGTCGGCGGGTGTGCCGCTCAGCCGGGCGGGCAAGGGCAGGGCCGGCGCCGTGGCCGCCGGGGCCTTGCCCTGGTCAGTTGCGCCCAGCATGGCCGTCGCGGCGGCGCGGGTGGCCGGCGTGTCGTCGCCCAGGAACCGCTGCTCCAGCCAGTAACGCACCGGCCGGGCATAGCGTGCCGGGTTCCTGTCGATCAGGGCCTGCAGCTCGGCATCGGTGGGCGTCCGGGCTTCGGCGCGGGCGCTGGCGATCGCCAGCATCTTGTTGCGCAGCCGCTTTTTCACCGCATCATCATCCTGGTCCAGCCCCAGGGCGAGCGCCTCGCGGTAATAGATTTCGGTGCGGACATGGTCGCGGATCAGATCATCCAGCTCGGCGGCGGTGGGCGGGCGGCGGAAGGCCCGCAGATGATGCGCCACGATCCCGGCCACCACGGCTTCATCCACCACAATGCGCCGGTCGCCCACATCGGGGCCACGGCCGGCCATGAGGCCAAACACAGCAGCGCCGGCGATGAAGAAATGCAGCAACGGTTCGCGCAGCAACGACCTGGCGCCAACGCGCCATTGCTTCATCATGCCGGCGTGTACCAGATGGGCGAACTATAGGCCCGCTCCTGCGCCTTCAGCCGCACATCGGCCGGCAATTTCAGCTTGTACCGCACCGCATCAAAGGCCGGCCATGTGGGGGTGGGGATTTCCAGCACGCGCACATAATAAAAGGCGCGGGTGGCAGGATCGAAATCGGAATCGGTCCACAGCGTTGTCAGCGCCGGTGCGCCGATGCTGTTGCGATAGGTGGCAGTGGCCAGGTCCACCGTGTCGCCCACCGGTGGCAACTTGCCGGCCACCGGCTTCCTTGTCTCCGGGCTGCTCCAGGCCACATCATACACGTGCTCCTGGGCCTTGCCGGCGCCATCGATCCAACCCTTCACCACCTGCACCCGATCAAGATTGGCCCCCTGGGGATCCTTCAGGGCCGAGATGATGAACCGCGGCGGGCCCTTGGCGGATTTCGGCTCCCCACCAGGCTTATGATTGGGGTGGGGCGCAAGCTCCCCACCGGACTTTTGATTCGGGTGGGGCGCAAGCTCCCCACCCATGGGAACCCCGCGCGTGTAACCGGCGCGCACCCAATCACCCTTCAGATCGGCCGGCGTGAAATCCCAGCCGGCGAACAGGCGCAGGGTCATGCGCGGGCCGGTGGTGCCATAGACCTCGCGCCGCGCCATCGCATCGAAGATGGCGGCCCGTGTGTTGGCGCGTGCCCACACGGCGGCATAGCCGCTGGCCAGATAATGCCAGCCAAAGCGCTCCACCCTGGTGCCGATGTTCTGCGGCGCCATCGCCCGGCCGGCGCGCGGCTCGTTGCCGCTGTGCTTGCCAAAGAAATTGTCCTCGTCGGCCGTGGCCAGCGATGTGTGGCTGTCGGTCGATCCGATCACGCCGAACTTGTAGGGGTTGGCGCCGGTTTGCGCCTCGATCAGCAGGCCGCGCTTCAACGCCTCGCGCACATAATTGCCGGCCCGCATGCCTGGCTGGGTGGGCTGGTTGCTCAGCAGATTGTTCAACTCCCAGCCGGCAACGCCATAGCCGGCCAGTTCGTCATTCGGCGACAGGAAGGGGTGCGCCTCGCTGTCACCCTTGATCTGGGTGATTTCCACCACCGGTTCCAGCCGGGCGCGGCGCCGGGCATAGGCCGCGGTCATCGGCCCGCCGCCGGGCATGGTCAGTTCGAACATCAGGCCGTTGGACAGATTGCTGTTGTGCGGAATGGCCAGAACCCGGCCGCCGGTCGCCTTTTCATAGGCTTCCATGTAATTCCAGATCTCGTCCGGCGTCGCCTTGTAGGTGGGATCGATCGGCACCACCGTGCGCACCTTGTCTTCGCCATCGCGGAAGATGATGTTGCGGTGCAGATTGTTGCCACCCTGCATCAGCGTGTATTCAAAGCCGTGGAAGGCGGTGAACCGGCCGGGCTCGTTGTAGCGTTCCACCGCATCGATATTGGCGTTCCACACCGATTTCGTCCGCTCTGCCGCGCCATCGGGGTTCAGCATGGCTTCGGGCAGATCGTTGCGGCCGCGTGCTGCCAGGATCTCGATCATCGCCCGCTGCGAGCCGGCGGGCCCCTCGTGCATCATGTCGTGCCAGCGCCGCATCCGCTCATCGCGGATCAGCAGTCGCGGCGCGTCATACAGCGCCTTGGTGGCGCCCAGCCCCTCGGCATGATCCGACACCACCAGGAAATCGAGCGGCCGTGCCAGCTTTGCCTGCATGCCGGTCGTGGCGGTCACCGTTTCACCCCGGGCGAAGCGCAGCGCATCTTCCGGACCCAGCCGAACGCCCAGACCAAAGGCATCAACCGAATTGCTGGTGTGCAGATGCGTGTCACCCCAATACACCCGCTCGGGAAACGCGCTCAGCGGCACATCCTCGGCCTTGGGCCCCGCCGGCTTTGCCGCTTCGCAGCCGGCCAGCAGCGCCGCAGCGCCCAGCAGCACTGCCATCCCCATCGTCGTGCGGGCCATCATCATCCCCCAAGGATTGCCGGGCGTCCCGGTCTTGGCCTGCATCATGCCATGCAGCGGTGGCCGGTCAATCTGCTGGAAAGTCAGGGGTTGGACTGTGCGGGTGGCGATGGGCTTGTCCGGCCAATTGACTTGCCGGCCAATTCGGTTCAACTTTCTTAACAATTGGCGAGAGGCGCACGCCATGCCGGGCTTGTTGACTCTGTGTGTGCGTGTGCTGGCCATCATGGGTCTGGCGGTTCCGGCGCTGGGCCAGCCCGCTGGCGATGCCGTGCAGCCCCGCATCATCGTGCAATCGGTGACCGATGGCGGCATCGACGTGGCGGCCTGGACACCGGATGGCCGCTTCATCTGGACAGCGTCAGGCATGGCGCGCGAACTGCTGCTGTGGGATGCGGCGCAGGGTGTGATCATCGACCGGTTGCGCCTGCCCAGCCCGCCGGGCCGGGCCGTTGATCTGTTGCGGCTGCAGGGCATGGCGGTTTCGGCCGATGGCGCCATCCTGACCATTGATGGCGACACCACGGGCGTTGGCGATGAGGTGATCATCGCGCGCCGCCGCTATCGCGTGATGCTGGCCAGCCGCCGCATCGACATCGTCGATCCCCCGGTCGCGCGGCTGGACATCAGCCCGGCTGACTGGATCGGCGGCCTCACCGCCCGGATCGAGGCGCTGTCCGTGGTTTATGCCGGGGGCACGAAAATCCCGCTGGCGCAAGCGCTGGCGGCCTTGCCGGCCTTGCCGCGTTCGCCCGATGGCCGCACCGAACTGCTGCGCGCCGGCACCGGCTTTGCCCTGCGCGGCGGCAATGGCGTGATCCGCCGACACGGGTGCGCGATATCGGCATCAGCATCGCCGATGCCGAACTGTCGCCTGATGAACGCCATCTGGCGGTGCTGGGCCTGACCGACGAGCGGGCGGCCAACGGCAAGGACTGGTTCCAATCGGTGTATCTGCTGGATTTGACCACCGGCCAGATGCGGCTGCTGGTGGCGGCGGCCGGCCCCTATCAACGCATCGCCTGGCTGGACAATGATCATTATGTGCTGATGGCGCAGGACGCGGCCGATGATCCGCAGCGGGCCAACACCCGCACTGGCCGCCCGGCAGCAGCGGCGATCGTCAGGGCGGTTTCGGGGGCGACGCAGGCGGTGGTCGGGGCGCGCTGTTTCATGGCGGTGCTGCCCGGCGGCCGCCTCATCGGTGCCAGCCTCGCCAATTGCCGGCGCGATGCCGGCGATGACCGGCAGTTGCAGATCTGGGCAGACGGCCGCTGGCGGAATTTCGCGGGCCAGATCATGCCGGCCAATGCTGATGTCCGCCAGATTGCAGTGTCGCCGGTTGGCGATCGCCTGGCCTACGGTCTGCGCATGGGCGGCACGATGCGCATCGTGGTTGCCGATCTGGCGACTGGCGCAACCATCCGCTCGCTTGATCTGGACAGCGGGACGGACCTGACCCGGATCAGCTTTTCGCCCGATGGCCGGCGGCTGTGGGTGGCAATGGCCGGCATGCTGGAGGAATGGACGATCGATGCGTTGCCGGATGCCGACGGACGCCCGGTTGCGCGGGCATTTCCGGTCAGGATCATCCTGGCCCAGCGCATGGCCAGCAACGGCCGCCGCCTGATGATCAGCGGCCCGGCCGAGGAGCGCATCCACACCATCGATCTGGCCAATGGCCACCCGCTGGCGGCCACCGAATTTGCCGGCGCGGCGGCGGTGGGCATGATGCGCACCCGGCCGATTTTGTGGGCCGCATCGACCAGCGGCGGCATCCGGTTCTGGGACCAGCTTCTGGGCAGGGTGCTGGCGACCGTGGCGTTGCTGCCTGATGGCCGCTTTGTCGCGGTGGCCCCGGATGGCCGTTATGACACCAACATGGGGCCGGATTCGGAAAAATTCCGCTGGCTGTTTTCCGATCAGCCGGACCGCTCGCTGCCGCCGCAAACGCTGATGCGGGATTTCTATGAACCACGCATGATCGCCAAGCTGATGGACTGCACCAGCGCCGGCCGTTGTGCCAGCATCCTGCAAAAGGTGCCGCCGGTGGCCGGGTTGAACCGGGAACTGCCGCTGGTGGCGGTCACAGCGGTGCGCGCCACCGACAATGGCGCGGTGGCGGTGGATGTGGAGGCCCGCGAAATCCGCGACGCCCGGACCGGGCTTGCATCGGGCGTCCATGGCATCAAGCTGTTGATGAACAACCGCGAAGTCGCAGCGGATCCCGTCAATGATTTCAACATGTTTCCTGATCTGGCCGCTTGGCGCAATGCAAGTTTCACGCGGGAAGACGATGCCAGCGGCGTGCGCCGTTGGTGTTTTCTGGTTCCCATCCCCAGCGATGGCAAGCCCATCGAGTTTGCCGCCTGCAGCTTCAATGCAGATCGGGTGAAGAGCGACACGGCCCGTCTGTCATGGCAGCCGCCGCCGCAACGCCCCCGCCCGCGCCGCGCCTTCGTGCTGACCATCGGGGTGAATCATTATCAGGAACGCCGGCTGCAGCTGGGCTTTGCCGTGCCTGATGCTGAACTGATCGGGCAGCGCCTGGCGGCCATTCCGGGTCATGACGTGCAGCGCACCCTGCTCACGACCAGCCGGGGCCGGCAGGTGACCTCACAGGACATTCTCGATCCGATCGCGCTGCTTGGCCCCCTGCTGCCTGTCACCCGCGAAAAGCTGCAGTCACGGCTGCGAGCCGGTGGCCATGATCCATCCCGGCTGCGCGAAGCAACCCCCGATGATGTGGTGATCATCAGCTTTTCCGGCCATGGCGTCGCTGATTCCGGCGGGAATTTTGCCCTGCTGGCATCGGATACGCGCTGGGATCTGTCCCGAACCTTGCCGGATCCGCGCCGGGCGGTGGAGATGGCCAGTCTGACTTCGGTGTTTCGGGCCATCCATGCCGGGGAAATCGCCTTCATCATCGATGCCTGCCATTCCGGGGCGGCGGTCGACACGCCGGATTTCAAGCCGGGGCCGATGGGCGATCCGGGGCTGGGCCAGCTGGCATTTGACAAGGGGCTGCGCATCCTGGCCGCCACCGAGGCCGACAATGTGGCGCTGGAGGATGCGGCCCTGGCCCAGGGTTTTCTGACCGCGGCGCTGGGCGAGGGGCTGACGCCCTCCGGCGGCCCGGCCGATCTGGATGGCAACAAGGCGATCACGCTGGATGAATGGCTGCGCTATGCCGTGCAGCGCCTGCCCAGCCTGGAGGCGGAGATGCGCAGCGGCACCGGCCCGCTCAGCGCACGCGGCGTCTTGCTGGTGATGCCCGATCATGGCCCGCCACCGCGCGCGCAGCAGCCCAGCCTGTTCGATTTCACCAACGCGGCCTCGCCGGTGCTGTTGCGCACATCGCCTTGACGGCCGGCACGGATCATTGCCCGATCATTGACTTGCGCCGCCGGGCAGCCCAGATTCCGGCAAGTTTGGGACGGGGGATGGCGCGATGCCGGGCATCATGATGCTGGTGGTGCGGGTTGCGTTGCTGATGGGGATGTTGTGGGGGTCGGGTGCGCTGCTGCGCGCGCAGCCGGCCGCTGCCCCGCCAGCACCGCCCGCCGTGCAGCCCCGCATCGTGCTGCAGTCGGTCAGCGAGGTTGGCCTGGATGTCGCGGCCTGGTCGCGTGATGGGCGGCTGCTCTATACGGCGTCGGGCCTGGCCCGCGAGCTGCTGGTGTGGGATGCCCGCGATGGCATCATCCTCGATCGCCTGCGCCTGCCGTCGGCGGCCAATGCCACGGCGGAATTGATGCGGCTGAAATCGCTGCAGCTGGCCGCCGATGGTGCCAGCCTGACCATTGATGGCGAAGTGATTGACCAGCGTGCCACCGGCATGCGCAGCCCCCGGCGTTACCTGGTCGATCTCGCGCGGCGCCGGGTGGTGATGGCAAAGGACGCGCCTGCACTGCCGCCGCTGCCGGCCGGCATGACGGCGATTGACGATGTCATGCGCTGGGTCGATGCGCTGGCGGCCCTGCATGGCACGGGCAGCACCACGCCCCCCGCGCAGGCCCAGGCCGTGTTGCCCGCGCTGCCGGCATCGCCCGATGGCCGGACCCAGCTGATCAGGGTCAACCCCGGCTTCAACCTGCGCGGTGCCGATGGCAAGGTGCGGGCGATGCGGGTGCGCGAGGTGATGGGCAGCATCGGCGATGCCGAACTGTCGCCGGATGATCGGCTGCTCGCCATCCTCACCCTCAACGAGGTGCCCGATCCCACCGGCACGGGTGTCACCCCGGTGGAGGTGCTGGATCTGGCCACCGGCACGATGCTGCCGCGCGTTGATGCCAGGGGCAGTTATGATCGGGTGAAATGGCTGGACCGCAACCGCTATGCCATCATTCCCGAAGATGATGAGGATGATCCCAAGGCCGGCGGCGCGGCCGCCGACAAGCCGGCCGACACGCGGATTATCCAGGCCCGCAGCGGCCGGGTTCTGCAGGATGTGCCCAGCCTGTGTTTCATGACGCCATTGCCCGATGGCCGCATGCTGGGGGCGGGGCTGGCCAATTGCCGGTCGAAGGTTGGCCGGGACCGCGGCCTGTATCTGTGGAACGGCAAGGCCTGGCAGCCGCTCGACAATGTCGAGGTGGAACGCGGCGTGGAGGTGCGGCGGCTGGCCGTGTCGCCACGCGGGGACCGGTTTGCCGTGTTGCTGCGCCTGCCGGATGGCCAGTTGACCCTGACACTGGTGCCGTTCGCGGCCACCGCCGGCGATTTTCCGCAAGTGGCGCTGGAAGCCGGCACCGATATCAGCCTGATCAATTTCTCGCCCGATGGCAGCAAGCTGTGGATCGCCGGTGAAAACAGCCTGGTGGAATGGAATGGCGATGCGCCCTTTGATGCCGCCGGCAATCCGGCGCTGCGCGAATTGCCGCTGACCAGCACGGCCCCGCAGCGCATGGCCAGCAACGGCACCCGCCTGATGCTGAGCGGGCCGTTCGAGGAAAGCATCCAGATGGTCGATCTGGCCAGCGGCAAGGCGCTGCGCGCCGTGTCATACCCCGGCGCCGGAGCGGTGGGGTACATGCGCAGCCGCGAGGTGATCTGGGCAGCCTCCAGCACCGAGGGCATCCGCCTGTGGGATCAGCGCACCGGCGCCGTGCTGATGACGATCAGCCTGCTGCCGCGCAGCCGCTATGTCGTGGTGGCGCCCGATGCCCGTTATGACACCAATGCCGGGCCGGAGGCCGATCTGTTCCGCTGGGTGATTTCCGATCAGCCCGGCCGGTTGTTGCCGCCGCAGACGCTGATGCGCGATTTCTATGAGCCCCGCATGATTGCCAAGCTGCTCGATTGCAACCGGGCGCGCAATTGCGGCACCGTCCTGCACAAGCTGCCCTCGGTCGCCAATCTGAACCGCGAACTGCCGCTGGTGCGGGTGATGGCGGTTCGCCCCGCCGGCTATGGCCAGGTGGAGGTGGATGTGACCGTGGCGGAAACCCGCAACCCGGCCACCGGCCTCAGTTCGGGCGTATATGGTGTCAAGTTGTTGATGAACAACCAGGAAGTGGCCCGCAACCCCGACGATCCCTTCGCGCCGCCAACGCCGGATCTGCCCAGCTGGCGCAAGGCCAATTTCACCCCGCCCGGCGATGATCAGGGCCGGCGATACTGGACCTTCACCCTGCCCATCCCCAGCGATGGCCAGCCGATCGAATTTTCCGCCTACAGCTTCAACGCCGATCGGGTGAAGAGCGACACCGCCCGCCTGCGCTGGACACCGCCGCCGATGGCGCCGCGCCCCCGCCGTGCCTATGTGCTGACGATCGGGGTGAATGATTATGCCAGCCGCAACCTGAAGCTGACATTCGCGGCGGCCGATGCCGAACTGATTGCGGGCCGGTTGCAGTCCATCCCCGGCTATGAGGTGCGCCGCGCCACCCTGACCAGCGCGCCGAACCGGCCGTTGACGGCCGAACATGTCACGCTGGCGCTGCGGTTGCTGGCCGGCCCGGAGGATGCCGGCATCCGCAAGATGCTGGCGGCGGCCGGGCATGATGGCTCGGCGCTGGCCCAGGCCACGCCGGATGATGCGGTGATCATCAGCTTTTCCGGCCATGGCTTTGCCGATGCCGCCGGTGCCTTCTCGTTGCTGGCCAGCGATGCCGAATGGGGCGCGCTGGAACCGGCGCCCAAGCCCGACAATCTGATCACCGCCGATGATCTGACCATGTGGTTGCGGGCGATCGCCGCGCGCGACATCAGCTTCATCATCGATGCCTGCCATTCCGGTGCCGCCGTCGACAGCCCGGATTTCAAACCCGGCCCGATGGGCGATCCGGGCCTGGGGCAATTGGCGTTCGACAAGGGCATTCGCATCCTGGCGGCCACCCAGGCCAAGAGCCTCGCAATGGAAAACAATGGCTTGCAGCATGGCTTTCTCAGCTATGCGCTGGGAGAGGGGCTCAATCCGGACGAGCCGAAGGCCGATGCTGACCGCAACGGCCAGATCTGGCTGGATGAATGGCTGCGCTATGCCGTGCGGCGGGTGCCCAGCCTGGCGGACATGGTGGCCAGCGGCGACACGACCTCGCTGCCGCGCGGCGTGCTGCTGATGATGCCAACCGAGACGGCGCCGCCACGCCTGCAGGAGCCCAGCCTGTTCGATTTCAACCGGCGCCGGTCGCCGGTGCTGCTCAGGGGCCAGCCATGATCCGTTTGCTTGCCGGCCTTTGGCTGTTGCTGATGCCGTTGGCGCCGGCAACGGCGGCGGTGCGCGCCGTGTTTGTCGGCATTGACGATTACCGCTTTTCCACCTCGCGCGGCTTTGCCAACGCCGGCTTTGCCAATCTGGCCGGCGCGGTGGCGGATGTGAATCGCATCCGCCAAGCGCTGGGCCAGGCGCTGGGCGTGGATTTCGGGCCGATGCCGGCCCGGCCCGGGTGCCAGCAGGTGGGCGATGCGGCGATCACGCTGGTCAACCATTGCGCCACGCGCGACCGCATCCTGGCGGCGTGGGATTATGTGATCGCGCAAAGCCGGCCGCAGGATATCGTCATCCTCTATTTCGCCGGCCATGGATCGCGCTTCATCGATGGCAAGGTGCTGGATCAGGCCAGCCGTTACAACAGCACCCTGATGCCGCATGACGCCCGCGATCCGGAGGCCGAGAATCTGGCGCAGAATGACATCATCGACCATGAGGTGCGCAGCGTGATCGATGCCGCCACGCGGCGCGGCGTGCGGGTGATCACCATCTTCGACAGCTGCAACAGCGGCACCGCCAGCCGTGATGGCAACAGCGCCAGCCGCAGCGCCCCCAGCCTGGCTGTGGAGGGCCTGACGCCCCGCCGCGCGCCGGCGCAATATGGCAATCTGGGGGCGTGGCGGGTGCATCTGGCGGCATCCGGCGATGGCCAGGATGCGCGCGAGAGCGGCAAGGTTGATCAGCGGGCGGGCGTGTTCACCAGCGCGCTGGCCCGGGCGCTGGCCGCCATGCCGGATGCCAGCTTTGCCGATATCGCCGCCCGGGTGGCGGTGGAGGTGCGGGCTGTCACCAATGGCCAGCAGGTGCCCCATGCCGAAGGGGCCTTGCGGGCCAGCCTGTCGGGCAATGAGATCAAGGTGCCGCTGTACCGGGTGGTGAACGACAATAGCGGCCTGTTCCTGGTCGGCGGCCAGCTGCTGGGCGTGACGCGCGGCTCGCGCTTTGCGCTTTATGCCGGCACCAGCGCGGCGCTGGCGGGCGATGGCGTGACCGCGATGCGCGCCGTGGTGACCAATGTGCGCGGCGCGGTGGCACAATTGCAGCTGGAAGGGCCAGCGCCGGCGGACCTGCCGGCCGAACTGGTGGCGCGCGAGCTGGGCCATGAATTTGGCGGCCGGGTGCTGCCGCTCAGGGTTGATGATCCGGCGGCGGCGCCGGTGGCGGCGGCGCTGGGCTTTGTGCGGCTGGCCCCCAATGCCGGCCTGATCCTGCAGCGCGGCGATGATGCCATGCTGCTGTCCCGGTCCGGCGGCCCGATGCTGGCGCGCTTGCCGCTGCCGGGTGATCCGGCCTTTCCCGACCGGCTGCAGGCGGCGCTGGGCAAGATTGCCCGGGTGGAACAATGGCTGGCGGCCCTGCGCGGCGGCGAAGACCTGTGCCTGGCGGTGAGCAATGCCGAATCGCGTGGCTACAACCCGGCCAGCTGCCCCATCGGCCCGCCGCCGGCCAGCGTCACCCTGGCAAAAACGAAGTCCATCCGGCTGGGCCTCGTCAACCGCTCCCCCCAGCCGCGCCAGCTTTATGTGTTCTACGTCGGCCCGAAATATGATGTGACCCTGGTGTTGCCGGCCTTTGGCGGCCGCGATGAACCGGTGCTGCCCGGCGGCAATCTGCGCGATGCCGCGGGCATTTTCCCGGCGGATCTTGGCGATGTGCGCGTGGTGGCGCTGTCGTCCAACTTGGCGCTGGATGCCACCGCGCTGGAACAGACGGCCACCGATGTGATCGATGCCGATGCCTGCCTGTCGGCGGTGGCGGCAGCCTATTGCAAGCCGGTCAGCGCCAGCCGGTCGGGCGGCCTGGGCGACATCAATGGCTGGTCGGCCGTGGTGATCCCGGCAAGGGTGCTGCCATGATCGGGCTGGCTCTGGCCCTGGCCGCGGGCCTGGCGCAGCCGGTGCTGCCACCGGAACCGCCGCCGCCACCACCGCTGCCCGAACAGGCGGCACCGGCCGCCGCCGGCGGCGGGGACGACACAAGGGTGGTGCGCGGCACCCCGGCGGCGCAGTTCGTGCCCTGGCAGGTGCAATTCTTCACCACCTTGCCCATCCCCGAAGCCGAGCTGCAGGCCGATCGGGCCAAGCCGCCCGGCGACCGCACCAAGCGTTATTTCGACAAGATGGACCGCACCGAACAGGATCATCTGTGCGGCGCGGTGCTGGTTGCCGATGGCTGGGCGTTGACGGCGGCGCATTGCCTGGTCGATGCCGAAGGCCGGTTCAGCTTCCGGGTGGGCCAGCTGCGGGTGCGGCTGGGCAGCAACCGGCTGGACCGGGCCACCGAAATGGCCATCGAACGCGCCGTGGTGCACGGCGGCTATGTGCGCAAGCGCAGCCGGCTCGATGATATCGCCCTGATCCGCTTGCAGCCGATTGATGGCATCACGCAGCCCGCGGTGGCCGCACGGGCCGAGCCGATTCCAATTGAAACCGGCGCGGTGCCGGCCGGATCCACGCTGGTGATCACCGGCTGGGGCCAGACCGGCGAGCGCAAGCCGAAACAGGTGCAGGATGTGCGCGGCCTGCCGATGCGTGGGCCCGACAAGGGCCGCCTGCTGGAAGGCCGGCTGACGCCGGTTGCGGCCGACGAATGCCGCCAGATCCCGGGCTATGCCAAGGCGCTGGGCCCCGGCGTCATCTGTGCCGTGGGCGCCGACGACAAACGGCAGGACAGTTGCCAGGGTGACAGCGGCGGCCCGCTGACGCTGCAGGGCCGGCTGGTCGGGCTGGTCAGCTGGGGGCTGGGCTGCGGCCGGCCGGGGGTGCCCGGCATCTATACCCGCGTCGCCTTTTACCAGGACTGGATTGATCAGGTGATGCGCCAGGCCACGGGGCCGGCACTGGCCGGGCGGATCAGCCGCTGCACCCCCGCCGGCCGCGCGCGGGTGGCGTGCGGCTGATCAGGACGGCACCGCCAGCTTGCGATCGGCATAGCTGGACCGCCATTCGGCCAGATCGGCCAGCATGATGGCTGCGGCTTCCTCCAGCGCGCGGGCGGCAAGCATGGGCGACAGGCCATCGCGGCGCAACAGCGCGGCCACGCGCGCCAGCCGCTCGGCCGTGGCCTGTGATCGCCGGGCCACGCCGGCAAAATCCCCGGCACCGCGCAGCCCGAACAGCGCACCGCCCAAGGTGGGCAGCGCGGCGCTGAGCAGGCTCAATTCCAGGCTGAACGGCTTGATGGCGGCATAGGCGACGATCAGGCCCACCAGCGTGCCCACCCCGATCAGCCCGGTCAGCATCAGCAACGCCTGGCCGCCGCTGTGCAGACGGTGATCCAGCCGGTGCATGCGATCATGCACCAGATGGTGATAGGCGATCTGCCCATCCAGTTCATGGGCGACGATGTGGCGGGCCAGCGCCGTGAAGCCGGCCTGATCGGGCGGTGCACAGGGGTGCGGCAGGCCCTGCCAGATCGCCAGCGCATACCAGTCGGTCCAGCGGCGTGGGCCGATCAGGTCGCGCCCCGGCGGGCTGGCGGCGCCCAGCATCCTGAGGCTGCGCTGCAGCCGCAGGGTTTCGGCGAGATAGCGATAATCCAGCCAGCGCCGGTGCCATTGCTGGCCATTGCCGATGCTGGTGTTGGCCACCACCGCGCCCACCACCAGCAGTTCGGCGATCAGCAGCGGGATTTTCGCCCCCGGCAGCAAGGCCGCCAGCAGCGCGAACACCACCGCCACCGACGCACCAAAGAAATTGAACACCAGCCCGCTGCGGAAGATATGGGCATAATGGGTGGCCAGGCCATCGGCCCAGGCAAAGGCCGCTTCCAGCCGGTCATGGCCCTGCGGCGCGGCCCCGGCGGCGGCACAGCCTTCGGCATGGCCGGCCCAATCCTCGCGATTGGCGGCGCGATAGGGCATCGCCTTCAGAAACCCGCGCCGCAAGCTCTGCACGCCGGTCACCGCCAGCAGCAGCGGCCATTCCGCCCGCCAGCGCCGCAGCTGTTCGGTTTCGGCCAGATAATCATCCAGCTCGGTCGCCGGCAGCGGCGGCGTCAGCAGCACGGCCAGTGTCTGGGCCAATGCGGCATCATCCAGTTCGCAGGCCGGCACCGTGTCCAGCCGCAGCCGGTCGGGCGGCACGGCATCAAGGCCGGCCCACAGCAATTCGGGCGGGCCGCCGTCGCTGGGCACATGCACCACCGGCACGCCGCGCCGCACCGCCTCGGCCACCACGGCCGCGGTGCCGCCCGGCCCGCGCTCGGGCTCTCCGTCCCACACCGCGATCAGCAGGTCGCAGCCCGCCACGGTGACATCGCCGGCCAGCACATAGGCCGCATCGCCGCTCACCGAGCCGGCGGGCGGGGTCCACACATGATCGGCGCGGGCCACCAGGCTGGCCATGCGCGCCCGTTCGGCCGGCGCCATGGTGGTGGCATAATGATCCTGATCAAAGGGCAGCAGCGCCACCAGGCGATAGCCCTGGGCCAGCGCGGTTTCGGCGGCAATCTGATCGGCGCCGGCGGCCAGCCCCGACACCATGGTGAGGCGCGACGGTTCATCGGCAAAGCGGCCACGCTGCTGTTCGGCGATGCGGCCCACATCGGCGCGCATCCGCGCCAGCACACCCCCCACCGCCGCCGCCAGCGCCGGCTCCACCGCCGGGTCAAGCGTGCGATGGCCGGTGATGCCTACAGTGAGCGCCAGCAAGGGCCGGGGCGGGTGCTGGCCCGTCAAGCGGTCTGGTGCCGGCATGATCGCCCGCTCGTGCCCGTCTGCAGCCCCTGCCCCATGTCATCCCCTTGCGTTTCACGGCCATTTGACCGCTTATCGCCGGGCAAGCAAGGGTCAAACCACCGCGTGGCGGCGACGGCGCATGGCAGCACCGGTCAACCCGAAGCCGGCGATCAGCATCAGCCAGCTGGCCGGTTCCGGAACGCTGCCGGGCGGGGGGACAAAGACGCCGCTGTAGATGATCGGCGGAGCGACCGGATCGGTCCTGGTATCGGGGACGCTCTGCGGTGCAAGCGCCGTTTCGATCTTGTATGCATCGAATTTTGCGCCAACCACCGGGCTGTATGAACTTGGCAGCCCGGCAAGCGACGCCAAGCCGCTTCGCGCTGCGCTGAGTTCAGAGCTGCCATCGTTGCGGGGATCGCCGAAGGCGACTTGCAGGCCGCCACAGGTGGCGAAGTCGCTGCAGGTGCTTTCCATGCGGATGTCTGTGCTCAGCACATAGTAGAAATCCCGCGTTTCATACCCATAGCCCGGATTATTCACCGGCCGGGTGA
>NZ_NOXT01000118.1 GCF_002251755.1 Sandarakinorhabdus cyanobacteriorum | reverse complement strand
CCAGCTTGAACGGCTTGATCACGGCTTCGATCTTCTTCACGAGCAACTCTCGCCTGCACAAAAGGGCCGGTCGCCAACCTGCGCCAGCCAGATGCCGGCTTGATGCGACAATCAGCAAGCCTGCGCCACCGGTATTTTCCCTATAGCCAGCGTGATTCGGTCGCTGTCGGATCAGACCGTGGTGGCATAGCCACCATCGACCGTGACCACGCTGCCGCACAGGAAATCGCTGGCCCGGCTGGAGAGGAACAGGGCGACGCCGGCAATGTCGTCGGGCGTGCCCCAGCGCTGCATCGGGGTGGCGGCGCGGAAAGCTTCGCGGAATTCCTCGGCTATGCCGGCGGTCATCTTGGACGGGAAGAAGCCCGGCGCGATGGCGTTCACCGCGATATGCCGCCCGGCCAGGAACTTGGCCATCATGCGGGTGAGGTGGAGCACGCCGGCCTTGGAGGCGGCGTAGCTGTAGGTTTCGAGATCAGAGATATGCTGGCCATCGATCGAGCCGATGTTGATGACCTTGGCGAGTTGGCCTGGCGCGGCGGCGGCCTCGAGCAGGGGCATGAGCTTCTGAGTGAGGAAGAAGACGGACTTCACATTGATGTCCATCACCTTGTCCCACCCGCTTTCGGGGAAATCGTCAAAGCCTGCGCCCCACGAGGCGCCGGCATTGTTGAACAGGATATCGACCTTGGGCGTGACGGCGGCGACGGCGGCGGCGAAGCGGTCGATCTCGGCCATTTGCGACAGATCGGCGGGGATGGCGGTGCAGGCCGGGCCCAGTTGCGCGGCGAGGCCTTCACAGTCTGCAATCTTGCGGCTGGTGATGATGACGTTGGCGCCGTTTTCGATGAGGGCGCGGGCGATCATTTCGCCGATGCCGCGGCTGCCGCCGGTGACAACCGCGGTCTTGCCGGCCACGCTGAACAGGCTTTCGATCTTCATGTCACGTCGTCTCCGATGATTTCGCCGGCGGTGCGGGCGCGGGTGATGCGGCTGGCTTCGGCGGCGGGCAGCCAGCGATACACGAGCAACAGGCAGGTGATGGTGACCGGCGCCATCAACAGCAGCGACAGCACGCCGGTGCCCAGGCTGCCCGACAGTTTCGAGACAAAGCCGGTGAACCAGGGGCCAAGCCCCAGCCCGAACAGGGTGGTGCCGATGAAAAAGGTGGCCGTGGCCGCTCCGCGCATGCGCGGCATCACCAGATCCTGCGTGGTGGCTGCCGCGACACCGACATACATCGATCCGAAGATGGTGGTGGGGGCATAGCAGAGGAAGAAGGTGGCGAGATCGGTTGTGGTGTATTGCAGCCAGATGAAGGGAGCCGGCACCAGCGTGGCCAGGCTGCCGACGATGATGCGGCCCGATGGGTGGCGTTTCTTGGCGGCATCGCCGAGCACGCCGCCGAGGATGGTGCCGATGAAGCCGCCGAGCGCGCCGCCGCCGCCGAGCAGGAAGGCAACCGCTTCCTTTGTGCCATACCAGGGGACGGGCGCACCGCTGGCGGCCATGGGTTCGACAAAACTGCGCATCGCATAGGGCGCGGCCCAGAAGCCGACGGAATAGCCGACAAAGCTGATCGAGCCGAAGCCGATGATGGTGAGCACGAAGGCCGGTGTGCCCCAGATCATCTCATAGGTGGGCTTGTCGCGCCGCTTGATCGATTGCGCCCAGCTGATCACGGCATAAAGGCCGGTGCCGACGGCGAGGAATTGCGGGATCTCGCCGGTGAAATGCACCAGTGTCGCCACCAGCCCGGCCACCAGCACCAGCGCTGCGATATTCTCCAACAGGGCGCGGCGGCCGAGCAGCGCCATGTTGACGAGGGTGAGGGGCGGGATGACGCTGGCCATGTCGGCCAGGAAATTGCGGATGATGGTGCGGCCAGGCATCGGCACCGGCGGCGGCAGGCCATCGGCGCGGCCGCGAATGGGTTCGATCAGGGTTGCCACCCACAGCGCCAGCAACAGGCCGGGGATACCGACCGCCATGAACGCCGCCTGCCAGCCGACCAGGCCGAGCGGGCCGCCATCGGGATAGGCGGTGTTCCAGCCCTTCACCACCACGGCGCCGATCAGCAGCGACACGCCGCCGCCCAGATAGAGACCGGCGGCATAGATGGAGAGCGCGGTGGCCCGCCGCGCCTTGGGGAACCAATCGGAAATCATCGAATAGGCCGACGGGCCGGCGGTCGCCTCGCCGACGCCGACGCCGATGCGGGCCAACGACAATTGGGTGAAACTGCCAGCGAGGCCTGACAGCGCGGTCATCCCCGACCACAGGGTGAGGCCGAAGCTCAAGAGGCGGGTGCGCACCCAATTGTCGGCCAGGCGGCCGATGGGGACGCCGAACAGGGCATAGAAGACCGCAAAGGCGGTGCCGTAGAGGAAGCCCAGCTGGGCATCGCTGAGATTGAGGTCGCGCTTGATGTCTTCGGCGAGGATCGAGAGGATCTGCCGGTCGATGAAGTTGAAGACATAGACGAGCACCAGCAGCGCCAGCACATACGAGGCATAGGGGCCGCCGACGGCAGGCACCTTGCCCGGTGATTCAGCGCCCGGCAGTTCCTGATCGGCCATCCCCATCCACCCCGAATTGCCGGCCCATTCGGCCCATTGGGGCAAATGCTTATCAGCCGTCCTGCCGCCTGTCACCCATCACATCGGCAAAGCTGATCTGGCCATCGAACAGGGCGCGCACCACCAGTTCGGTGCGGCTGGACACGCCATAACGCTGTTTGGCGGCCTCCAGATATTTGTGGACGGTGTCGCCCGACAGGCCGAGCAGTTGCCCGGCCACCCAGTTGGACTTGCCGCGCGCCGCCAGCACCAGGCAATCGAGCTGACGCTGGGTGAGGCGAGGGGCAGCAGGGTTGGCACCGGTTTCCGCCAGCCGCAGCCGGCGGGCGGCTTCAAAGGCGAAGCAGGCGAGATATTGCGCGGCCGGCAGACTGTCTTCGGGCAGAGGACTGTTGCCGGCGACCACGAAACTGACGAGGCCGGAGGCCTGGCCGGGGATGTGGATTGGCACCGTATAGCCTTCGGCAAGGCCGGCGGCCCGGGCCTGGGCCATATATTGGCGCTGGCGGGGATTGAGCGGCAGCAGATCGGGCAGGTTGCTCCAGGCAAAGGGGGTGACCTGGCGTTCGCATGCCAGCAGCACCGGATCATGGGCCACCATGTCGTTGGCGATCAGCCGTTCCACCCAGGCGTCGGGAGAGTCGCTCAGCCGCAGGCTGCCGAGGCGGTTGGCGGCGCTTTGCTGGGCCAGGGCGAAATGGTCGAAGCGGAACTGGCGTGTGGCGTCCTTCAGCACCAGGCCGATATCGGTCAGGCTTGGGGCAGTGCGCACCTCGCGCACGAATGTCTGCACGCTGTTGAACATGGTAAAGCTACGCCCCCTCCGTCGTCGCTCCACGCTGCGACGTCCTGTCGGTTGGCCCCGCCCCTTGCCCACCTTGCGCCTACGCGCCTATGCACAGACTTTATGTATATCATTCACCAAAAAAGGTGAAAAAACACTTTACAACGAGGCAAATATGGAAAAGCAAATTGCAATCATCGCGGGTGGCTGCTTCTGGTGCACAGAGGCGGTGTTCAATGATCTGCGCGGTGTTCTCGAAGTCGAATCGGGTTATATTGGCGGGACGACAGACAAACCTACCTATGAGCAGGTCTGTTCTGGTCGTACCGGCCATGCCGAGGCGGTGAGGATTGTCTTTGATCCGGCCGAGATCAGCTATGCCGAGATTCTCGACATATTTTTCCACACCCATGATCCGACGACACTGAACCGCCAGGGCGGCGATGTCGGCACGCAATACCGGTCGGCTATCTATCCGCAGAATGGCGTGCAGGCGCTGGAGGCCGAAGCGGCGATCGCCCGCAACCAGGCCAGCTGGGACAATCCGATCGTCACCGCCATCGAACCCAATGCGCCGTGGTGGCGGGCCGAGGATTATCACCAGCGCTATTTCGAGAACAACGGCAGCAAGAATGGCTATTGCGTCGCCGTGGTCGGGCCGAAGCTGGCCAAGTTCCGCAAGAGCTATGCCGCGCGGCTGAAGGGCTGATTATTCGACCGTCACCGACTTGGCCAGGTTGCGCGGCTGGTCGACATCCGTGCCCTTGGCCAGGGCGACGTGATAGGCCAGCAGCTGCACCGGAATGGCGCTGATCAGCGGGGTGATGAATGGATCGACCGTGGGCAGGGTGATGGCCGCCATGCTGCCCTGGCCGTGACTGGCGATGCCTTCGGCATCGGAAATGAGGACGACCCGGCCGCCACGGGCCATCACCTCCTGCATGTTGGACACGGTCTTTTCAAAGCGCGGGCCTGAAGGTGCAATGACGATCACCGGCACATGTTCGTCGATCAGGGCGATGGGGCCGTGCTTCAGTTCGCCAGCGGCATAGCCTTCGGCGTGGATATAGCTGATTTCCTTCAGCTTCAGCGCGCCTTCCAGCGCCATCGGATAATCCGGGCCGCGGCCGATGTAGAGAATGTCGCGCGCCTTGGCGAGGGTGGGGGCCATGGCGGCAATCGCCTCTTCGCACCTGAGCGCCACGTTCATCGCCGCCGGCACTTCGGTCAGCAGATGGACGAGCCGGGCTTCTTCGGCGGCGTCCACCCGGCCCTTGGCCTTGCCCAGCGCGATGGCAAAGGCCGCCAGCACCGACAATTGGCAGGTGAAGGCCTTGGTGGAGGCCACCCCCACCTCGGGCCCGGCGTGGGTGGGCAGCAGCAGCTGGGTTTCGCGCGCCATCGTCGAGGTGTCGACATTGACCACGGCGGCAACCATCTGGCCCCCGGCGGCGGCATGGCGCAGCGCGGCCAGCGTGTCGGCCGTTTCGCCGGACTGGCTGATGAACAGGCACAGGCCGCCGGGTTCATAGACGGGATCGCGATAGCGATATTCCGATGCATTCTCGATGGCGACCGGCACGCGCGCCAGGCTTTCGATCCAGTAGGACGCGACATGCCCGGCGAGCAGCGCCGTGCCGCAAGCGACGATCTGCACCCGCTTCACGTCGGCCAGATCGAACGGCAGTTCGCGCGGCAGCGCCACGGTTTCGGCCAGCGGATCCAGATAGGCGCCCAGGGTTTGCGCCACCACGATCGGTTGTTCGTGGATTTCCTTTTCCATGTAGTGGCGGTGATTGCCCTTTTCCATCACCGCGGCGCTGGCCGAGGAGGTGATGAAGGCCCGCGACACCGGCTGGTCATCGGCGTCGAACATGGCGGCGCCCGTGCGGTCGAGGCGGACCCAGTCGCCTTCTTCCAGATAGGCGATGCGGTTGGTGAAGGGCGCCAGGCCCAGCGCGTCGGAGCCCAGGAACATTTCGCCTTGGCCCTGGCCGACGACCAGCGGCGAACCGCGGCGGGCACCGTAGAGCACATCCGGGTGGGACTTGAACAATATCGCAAAGCTGAAGGCGCCGTGCAGCCGCTTCAGCGTGCCGGCCACCGCCGCATCCGGGCTGGCACCGCCGGCCAGCGCCAGTTCGAGCAGATGGGCGACCACTTCGGTATCGGTGTCGGACGAGAGGGTGCGGCCCGCCGCGATGACTTCGGCGCGCAGTGGCTTGAAATTCTCGATGATGCCGTTGTGAACGAGGCAGACATTTTCGGTGGTATGCGGGTGGGCATTGCCGGTGGTGGGCGCGCCGTGCGTGGCCCAGCGGGTGTGGGCGATGCCGATGCTGCCGGCAAGCGGATCGGCGGCCAGTTCGCGGGCGAGGTTGGCAAGTTTGCCCGAGGCGCGCCGCCGGCCAATCACGCCATCATGGATGGTGGCGATGCCCGCGCTGTCATAGCCGCGATATTCCAGCCGCCTGAGGCCATCGATCAGCCGGTCGGCCACCGGTTCACCCGACAGGATGCCGATGATACCGCACATTATTGCTTGCCTTTCTTTGCCGTCTGGATGGCGCGGAAGCGCGCTGCCCAGCCGGGCCGTTCGTCTTGCCGGCCGCGCGCCACGGCCAACGCATCGGCCGTGACGTCGCCGGTGATGGTGCTGCCGGCGCCGACAATGGCGCCGTTGCCGATGCTGACCGGAGCGACCAGCGCGCTGTTGGAGCCGATGAAGGCCCCGGCGCCGATCACGGTCTGATATTTGAAGAAGCCATCATAATTGCAGGTGATGGTGCCGGCGCCGATATTGGCCTTTGGCCCCACCGTGGCGTCGCCCAGGTAGGAGAGATGATTGGCCTTGGCGCCACTGCCGAGCACGGCCTTTTTGGTCTCGACGAAATTGCCGATCTTCACGCCGCTGCCCAGCACAGTGCCGGGGCGCAGCCGGGCAAAGGGGCCAATCTCGCAATCAGGGCCGATCACCGCTCCCTCGACATGGCTGTGGGCGCGGATGGTAGTGCCGCTAGCGATGCGGACGCCGGGGCCGAACACCACGAAGGGTTCGATGGTCACATCGGCTTCGATGGCGGTGTCCGCACACAGGAACACGGTTTCGGGTGCCTGCATCGACACGCCGGCCGCCATCAGTTCGGCGCGGCGGCGGCGCTGGAAGATCGCTTCCAGCTGGGCCAGTTCGGCGCGGCTGTTGGCCCCGGCCACATCATCAGCGGCGGTTTCGATCACCACGCACGCCCGGCCATCGGCCAGGGCCAGGCCGACGATATCGGGCAGATAATATTCGCCGGCGGCATTGTTGTTGGTGACGCGGGCGAGCAGGGCGAAGAGATCGCGGCTGTGCACGGCCATCAGGCCGGAATTGCACAGGGTTTCGGCGCGTTCGGCGGCGCTGGCATCCTTGTATTCCACCATTTTCGCGATGGCGCCATCGCGAGCGATGATGCGGCCATAGGCACCCGGATCGGCGGGGCGGAAACCAAGCACGGCGACCGCGACATCGCCTGCCAGCGCATCGAGCAGCCGCTGCATGGTGGCGGCCGGCACCAGCGGGGCATCGCCATAGAGGATGAGGATCTTGCCATCAAAGCCGGCGAGCGCAGTTTCGCCCTGCTGCACGGCATGGCCGGTGCCCAGTTGCGGCTGCTGCACCGCCACTTCGGCGCGGCCGGTGACTTCGGCCTCGACCTGCTCCTTCAGGGCGCCGACCACCACGACGGTGCGCGATGGCCGCAGTTCGGCCAGGCTGTCCATCAGGTGGCGCAGCATGGGTTTGCCGGCGATGGGGTGCAACACCTTGTGCCGGCTGGATTTCATGCGGGTGCCCATGCCGGCGGCAAGGATGATGGCGGCGATCGGGGCAGGGCTGCTGGTCACGGTGGCAGCCCTGCCACAATGCCACGGGCTTGAAAAGTGGCGGTTCCGGGCGCAACGGATGACGCGGAACTGCAACAATTTTCAGGCACGGCCACCGGCGTGACGCTTCCCAAAACCATATTGTTTGATCTGGATGGCACACTGGTCGACACCGCGCCCGATCTGGCCGGCGCGATGAACCATGTGCTGGCCGGTCTGGGCCGGCCCACCCTGCCGGTGGACATGGTGCGCCATCTGGTGGGCCATGGCGCCCGGGCGTTGATCAGCCGCGGGCTGGAGGTGACGGGGGAGGCCCGGCCCGATCTGGTGGAACCGTCGATGCCGCTGTTCCTTGACCATTATGCCGCGCACATCGCCGATGCCTCCCGCCCGTTTGACGGGGTGGAACCGGCGCTGGATGCGCTGGCGGCGGCGGGCTGCCGGCTTGCCATCTGCACCAACAAGCCGACCGGGCTGGCCAACCGCCTGGTGGCGGCGCTGGGCTGGCAGGGGCGGTTTGCCGCCGTGATCGGGCACGACATGGCACCGAAGGCCAAGCCCGATGCGTCGCATGTGATGGTGACGCTGGCGGCTTGCGGCGGCGAGGCCGGGGATGCGGCCTTTGTGGGCGATTCGGCCACCGATGCGGGGGCGGCGCGCAATGCCGGCCTGCCGCTGGTGCTGGTGCGCTTTGGCTATACCGATGTGCCGGCCGACACGCTGGGCGCCGATGCCCTGATCGACCATTATGATGAACTGGTGCCGGCGCTGGCCGGCTTGCCGCGGGCATGACCTCGCTGGAAATCGCCCTTCTGGTGCTGGCGGTGATGCTGCTGGGCTATTTCCTGGGCCGGGTGACGGCGCCGGAGCGGGTGGAGCTGCCGCCGCCACCCCCGGTCGATGATCCGGTGCCGGCCAAGGCGGATGCGCCGCCGGCCGATCTTTTGCACATCGAAAGCCTGAATGGCCCGGTGCTGATCCTGCGCGGCACCTGGATCGAGGCCGCCAACAGCGCGGCGCGCAGCCTGCTGGGCGCGCGGGTGGTGGGCAGCGACATCCGCCTGACCGTGCGCCACCCGGCCTTGCTGGACGCGGTGGACCAGGTGATGGCCGATGGCGCATCGGACGAGCGCGAGATCACCGGGCTGGGCATCGGCGGACTTGGCGGGGGCAATCGCAGTTTCCGGCTGCGGGCGCTGGCCGATGGCGATGGCCGCTGCATCGTTCTGCTGGATGATGTGACCCAGGCCAAGGCCACCGAACGGATGCGGGTGGATTTCGTCGCCAATGCCAGCCACGAACTGCGCACGCCGCTGGCGACGCTGACCGGGTTCATCGAGACGCTGCAGGGCCCGGCGGCCGAGGATGAGCCGGCGCGGCAGCGGTTCCTGGCGATCATGGCGCAAGAGGCCGACCGCATGCGCCGGCTGATCGATGATCTGATGAGCCTGTCGCGCATCGAGCTGGACAAGTTCATCCGGCCCAGCCAGCCGCTGGGTCTGGCCGGCATCGCTGCCGAGGTGGCGCGCACGCTGGCCATGCGGCTGGACGCCGACCAGCGCCAGTTGCTGATCGAGGAGGCGGCCGGGCTGCCGCCCGTGCTGGCCGATCGGGACCAGGTGCTGCAGGTGCTGCACAATCTGGTGTCAAACGCGCTGAAATATGGCCGCAGCGGCACGCCGATCACGGTGACACTGGCCGCCGCCGGCGAGATGGTGCGGATCAGCGTGCGCGATATTGGCGACGGCATTGCGCCGGAACATCTGCCGCGCCTGACAGAGCGTTTCTATCGTGTCGACTCGCAGCGCAGCCGGACCATGGGCGGCACCGGCCTGGGGCTGGCGATCGTCAAGCATATCGTGGAACGGCATCGCGGCCGGCTGGAGATCGACAGCCGCCAGGGCGAGGGCACGGTGGTGAGTTTCACTTTGCCGGTCGCGCCGTAACAATAGTGTCACCAAAGCGTCATAAGGCCCACATCGGCCGTCGTTAGGGCGGTGCCATGGGGCAATTTGCAGCGGGGCCGATTCGGCTTGCTGTCATCACGAGGTCGATCTTGCAGCAGCCAGTTTCGCGTGTGGGCCGTGCAGCGCGGGTTCGCCTGTGCCTGTTGGGGCTGGCGGCCACGTCGCTGCTGGTGGCGGCGTGCACCAGTGGCAGCCGCACGCAGATCCGCATTGTCGGGTCCTCCACCGTGTATCCCTTCACCACCGCCGTGGCCGAACAGTTCAAGCGCAAATGGCCGGAATTCCCGGCGCCGATCGTGGAATCGACGGGCACCGGCGGCGGCATCAAGCTGATGTGTGCCGGGCTGGGATCGCAGTTTCCCGATGCCGCCAACGCGTCGCGCCGGATCAAGAAGAGCGAGCTGGAGGATTGCGCCAAGCATGGCGTGAAGGGCCTGATCGAGTTGCAGGTGGGCATTGACGGGCTGGTGATCGCCCAGAGCCGGGCCGGCAGCTTCCCCGGCCTGACCGAGCGGGACGTGTATCTGGCGCTGGCCGCCAACCCGTTCGGCAAGGGGCCCAACACCGCCCGCACCTGGCGCGATGTGAACCCGGCGCTGCCCGATATCCGCATCGAGGTGATCGGCCCGCCGCCGACCAGCGGCACGCGCGACAGTTTCAACGAGCTGTACATGCTGAAGGGCTGCAACAGCGAGCCGGCGATGAAGGCGCTGAAGAAGAGCGACCAGGCCGCCCACAAGCAGATTTGCGAGAAGGTGCGCGAGGATGGCGCCTTCATCGAGGGCGGCGAGAATGACAATCTGATCGTGCAGAAGATCGCCGCCAACCCGCAGGCGCTGGGCGTGTTCGGATACAGCTTTGTCGAGGAAAACAGCGACAAGGTGAAGGATGTGCCGCTGGGCGGTGTGGCGGCCACCTATGACAATATTGCCGGCGGCAGCTTCCCCGCGTCGCGGCCGCTGTATCTTTACGTGAAGGCGCAGCATGTGCCGGCGGTGCGCGGCATGCGCGAGTTTCTGGCCGAATATGCAAGGGAATCGACCTGGGGGCGCGGCGGTTATCTGGCGCGCAAGGGGCTGGTGGCGGCACCGGAAGCGGTGCGGCGGGCCGGGGAACGCGTGGCCCGCGATCTGACCCTGATGGACGAGAGCAGCGTGAAATGAGGCTGGTGATTGCCTTTGCCCTGGTGCTGGCGCTGGCGGGCCTGGCCTATCTGGCTGGCCGCGCCCGGGCGCAGCGGCTGACGCTGGCTGCCGGGGGGCGCATCGGCGCGGTGCATTCGCGGCCGGTCTATCATGGGGCCTATGTGGCGGTGCTGGCGCTGGCGCCGGCGCTGCTGCTGCTCGCCGGCTGGGGCGTGATGGGCGAAGGCGTGATCGAAGGCCGGGTGCTGGCCACGGTCGCAGCGGCCAGCCAGCCGGCCCCGGGCCCTGACCGCGACGCCCTGATGAACGAGGTGCGCGGCCTGGTGGCGGGCGATCTGCCCCAGGCGTTCAACCCGCTCGCCCCGGTGCTGGCCCCGCGTTATGCCGCCACCAAGGCCAATCTAGATCTGTTGGCCGGCGCGCTGGCCGTGGCCTTGCTGTGCCTGGGCGGCTTGTGGGGTTACAGCCGCATCCGCCCGGATTTCCGCGCCCGCAACCGGGTCGAGGCCCAGGTGCGGGTGTTGCTGCTGGTGGCATCGGTGGTCGCCATCCTGACGACCTTTGGCATTGTGCTCAGCCTGATCTTTGAATCGATCCGCTTCTTCCGACTGGTGTCGCCGGTTGAGTTTCTGACCGGCCTCGCCTGGAGCCCGCAGACCGCGCTGCGCGCCGATCAGGTTGGCTCCACCGGAGCGTTTGGGGCGGTGCCGCTGTTCTGGGGCACGATCTTCATCGGTGCGATCATCGCCATGGCAGTCGCCATTCCGCTGGGCCTGATGTCGGCCATCTATCTCACCCAATATGCCCAGCCCCGCCTGCGCCGCTGGCTGAAGCCGGTCTTGGAGCTGCTCGCCGGGGTGCCGACCGTGGTCTATGGGTTCTTCGCCGCCCTGACCGTGGCACCGGTGGTGCGCAGCATCGCGGTGGCGCTGGGGATGAGCGATGCCTCCTCCGACAGTGCGCTGGCCGCTGGCCTGGTGATGGGCGTGATGATCATTCCCTTCGTCTCCTCCATGGCGGATGATGCGTTGACGGCGGTGCCGCGGGCGATGCGCGATGGCAGCCTGGCGATGGGCGCCACCATGAGCGAGACGGTGAAGAAGGTGATGGTGCCGGCCGCGCTGCCGGGCATCATCGGCGGCGTGCTGCTGGCCGTGAGCCGGGCGATTGGCGAGACGATGATCGTGGTGATGGCCGCGGGCCTTGCCGCCAATCTGACCGCCAATCCGTTCAGCAGCGTGACCACGGTCACCACCCAGATTGTCGCGCTGCTCACCGGCGACCAGGAGTTTGACAGCGCCAAGACGCTTTCGGCCTTTGCGCTGGGGCTGGTGCTGTTTGCCATGACGCTGGTGCTGAACATCTATGCCCTGGCAGTGGTGAAGCGTTATCGGGAGGCGTATGAATGAGCAGCGTCTTGCCTGAACGCCGTCCGACCGACTGGGCCTCGCCGGCGATGCAATCGCGCATTGCGGCCCGCTATCGCGCCGAGCGCAATTTCCGCCGGCTGGGCGCGGCGGCGCTGGTGATCGCTGCCAGCTTCCTGGCCTTTTTGCTGTTCACCATCGTCCGCGACGGCTGGAGCGGCTTCCTGCGCACCGAAGCCAAGGTCGAGGTGACGTTCACGCCGGCGACGCTGGGGGTTGACCCCGCTGCCGTGTCCGGCCCCGATGGCAAGGCCGTGCTGGCCCGCGCCGATTATCTGGCCTTGATGAACGAAGCGGCGAAGGGTCTTGGCCCGGCATCGGGCACGTTGTCGGATGCGGCCTGGCTTGGCTTGCGCGATCAGTTGCTGGCCGATCCGGCCCTTCTGGGCAAGCGGGTGACCCTTTGGGTGCCGGTGCGATCGACCATCGATCTCTTGGCCAAGGGCAAGTTTGATCTGGCTGCCCCGGCTGACAGCCGCGGCGTGAGCGACCGCGAGGTGGCGGCCTGGCGCTGGCTGGAGCAACAGGGCCGTCTGCGCACTGGCTTCAACAGCGCCTTCCTCGGCAATGCCGACAGCACCGAGCCGGAACTGGCTGGCATCGGCGGCGCGGCGCTGGGATCCTTGTTCACCCTGTTCATCACCATCATCATCGCATTCCCGCTGGGCGTGCTGTCGGCGGTGTGGCTGGAGGAATATGCCCCCAAGGGGCGGCTGGCCGATCTGATCGAGCTTTCGATCAACAATCTGGCGGCGGTGCCGTCGATCATCTTCGGCCTGTTGGGCCTCGCCTTCTTCCTCAACATCGCCGGGCTGCCGCGCTCCTCGCCGCTGGTGGGCGGGATCACGCTGGCGCTGATGATCATGCCGGTGATTGTCATTGCCGCGAGGGTGGCGATCAAGGCGGTGCCGCCGTCGATCCGTGATGCGGCGCTGGGCATTGGCGCCTCGCCCATCCAGGTGGTGTTCCAGCATGTGCTGCCGCTGGCGCTGCCCGGCATCATGACAGGGACCATCATCGGCATTGCCCGGGCGCTGGGCGAAACCGCGCCGCTGCTGCTGATCGGCATGCGGGCCTTTGTCACCGACGTGCCGCAGGGCCTGACGGCGCCGGCCACCGTGCTGCCGATGCAGGTGTTCCTGTGGTCTGACGATGTGCAGCGCGGCTTTGTCGAGAAAACCTCCGCGGCCATCCTGGTGCTGCTGGTGATCCTGATCGCCATGAACAGCCTGGCCATCCATCTTCGCAACCGTTTCGAGAGGCGCTGGTGAACCAGAACCCTGCAATCGGCCACAACAGCGTGCCCAAGATGACGGCGCGCAATGTGAACGTGTTCTATGGCCAGAAACAGGCCATCAAGGATGTCTCGATCGATGTGACGAGCGAGCATGTGACCGCGTTCATCGGCCCCTCGGGCTGTGGCAAGTCGACCTTCCTGCGCTGCCTCAACCGCATGAACGACACGGTGGACGGCGCAAGGGTGGAGGGCCGCATCGAGCTCGACGCGCAGGACATTTATGCCCCGGCGATGGACGTGGTGCAGCTGCGCGCCCGGGTGGGCATGGTGTTCCAGAAGCCCAACCCGTTTCCCAAGTCGATCTATGAGAATGTCGCCTATGGCCCGCGCATCCATGGCCTCGCCCGCGCCAAGGCCGATATGGACAATATCGTTGAAAGCGCGCTGCGTCGCGCCGGCCTGTGGGATGAGGTGAAGGACCGGCTGGGCGAAAGTGGCACCGCCATGTCGGGCGGGCAGCAGCAGCGCCTGTGCATCGCCCGCGCCATTGCGGTTGATCCTGAAGTGATCCTGATGGACGAGCCCTGCTCTGCGCTTGATCCCATCGCGACCGCGCGGATCGAGGAGCTGATCGACGAGCTGCGTGGCCGCTATGCCATCGTGATCGTGACCCACAACATGCAGCAGGCGGCCCGCGTCAGCCAGAAGACCGCCTTCTTCCACCTGGGCACGCTGGTGGAATATGATGACACGTCGGCGATCTTCACCAATCCGAAAGCGACGCGGACCAAGGATTATATCACCGGCCGCTACGGCTGATCCGATCTCGAAAGGCGCTTATCATGGCCGAGTTTTCCGCCCACACCGTCAAGAGCTTTGACGAGGATATCGCCCAGCTGCGGGCGGTGATCACCCGCATGGGCGGCCTGTGCGAAAGCCAGATTTCCGATGCGGTCGATGCGCTGGTCAACCGCAATGTCGAAGCCGCCGCCGTGATCGTGGAGAATGACAAGCGCCTGGACGCGCTGGAGGCAGAGGCCGAAGCGCTGGCGGTGCGCATCATCGCGCTGCGCGCGCCGATGGCGGATGACCTGCGCGAGATTGTTGCCGCGCTGAAGATCGCCGGCGTGATGGAGCGGATCGGCGATTATGCCAAGAATATCGCCAAGCGCGCTTCGGTGGTAGCCCAGGCCCAGCCGATTGCGCCGGCGGTGATCATCCCGGAAATGGCCCGCGCGGTGGTTGGCATCATCCGCGACACGCTGGATGCCTTTGTGGACCGCGATGCCGCCAAGGCCAGCGCCATCCTGCAGCGCGACCAGCAGGTGGACGAGTTCTACAACTCGCTGTTCCGCTCGCTGCTCACCTTCATGATGGAAAATCCCCACTATATCACGCCATCGACCCACCTGCTGTTTGTCGCCAAGAATCTGGAGCGCATCGGCGATCATGCCACTTCGGTTGCCGAGATGGTCTATTTCACCGCCACCGGCCAGCGCCCGGCCGAGCGGCCGAAGAATGACTTCACCTCCACCATCTATGCCCCCCAGTAACCCGGGAGATTGACCCATGCGTGCCAAGATCCTTCTGGTTGAAGACGATGCCAGCCTGATCGAGCTGGTGACCTATAATCTGGAAAAGGAAGGCTTTGACGTTGTTCGCACGGGCGACGGCGAGGAAGCCTTGACCCTGGCCGAGGAAGAGAAGCCCGACCTTGTCATCCTCGACTGGATGATCGCCAATCTGTCGGGCATCGAGGTGTGCCGCCGCCTGCGCCGGGCACCGGCGACGGCCAATCTGCCGATCGTCATGCTCACCGCCCGCGGTGACGAGGCCGACCGCATCCGCGGCCTTGAAACCGGCGCCGATGATTACATGACCAAGCCGTTTTCGCCGCGCGAGCTGATCGCCCGCATCCGCGCCGTGCTGCGCCGGCTGCGCCCGGCCCTGCAGGGCGGCCAGCTGGAGTTTGCCGGCATCGCCATGGACACGACCGCCCACCGCGTCACCCGCGATGGCCGCACCGTGCAGCTGGGGCCGACGGAGTTCCGCCTGCTGCGGCATTTCCTGGAGCATCCGGGCCGGGTGTTCAGCCGCGAGCAGCTGCTGGATGCGGTGTGGGGCCGTGATGTCTATGTGGAGCAGCGGACGGTCGATGTGCACATCCGCCGGCTGCGCAAGGCGGTGAACGCCGGGCCAACTGGCGAGGAGCTGCCCGATCTGATCCGCACCGTGCGCTCGGCCGGCTATTCGCTGGATGCGACGCCGGAGGCGCAAGCGGCCTGAACAACCGGCCTGAACAACCGGTCATCTTTGCGGACCGTATTTGTCTTTGCACGCCGCGCCGGCTTGGCTAAGCGGGATGCACTGATTCCAATTGTTCGGGGGTAAGTCCGAAATGTCGATTTCGTTTGAGGGTCGTGTTGCCATTGTCACCGGGGCCGGTGGCGGCCTGGGTCGGGCCTATGCGCTGGATCTGGCGCGGCGCGGTGCCAAGGTGGTGGTGAACGATCTGGGCGGCGCCCGCGATGGTTCGGGCGCTTCGCTGTCGGCGGCGCAGGCCGTGGTGGACGAGATCACTGCCTTTGGCGGCGAAGCCATGGCCAATGGCGCCAGCGTGACCGACATGGCGGCGGTGGAAAAGATGGTGGCCAACGTGAAGGAGCGTTGGGGCCGCATCGACATCCTGATCAACAACGCCGGCATCCTGCGCGACAAGACGTTCGTGAAGATGACACTGGATGATTTCCGCACCGTGATGGATGTGCACCTGATGGGCAGTGTGAACTGCACCAAGGCGGTGTGGGAACTGATGCGCGAACAGGCCTATGGCCGCATCCTGATGACCACCAGCTCCACCGGCCTTTATGGCAATTTCGGCCAGGCCAATTATGGCGCGGCCAAGCTGGCGCTGGTGGGCCTGATGAAGACGCTGGCCCTGGAAGGCGCCAAGCATAATGTGCATGTGAACACCATCGCGCCGCTGGCCGCCACCCGCATGACCGAGGATCTGATGCCGCCCGCCATGCTGGAGAAGATGGGCCCGGAAACCGTGGTGCCGGCCAGCGTCTATCTGGTGTCGGAAGAGGCGCCGACCAATGTGATCCTGAACGCCGGCGGCGGCGGGATCGAGCGGGCCTATGTGACGCTGACGCGCGGCATCCATCTTTCGGCCGAGGAAATGACCGCCGAGACGGTGGCGGCGCGCTTTGCCGAGATCAGCGACCGCACCGGCGAGCTGGTGCCGGACAATGGCAGCGCGCAGGCGCAGACGGCGCTGGCGGGTGCCCGCTGAGCGGGCGCCATTTCCGACCGGAATTACATCTTTGAAAGAGCGGACGGCGGCTGTGGTGGCCGCCGTCCGTTTTTACGCTTTTTCCGCGCCTGGTAGGGTTTGGCGGGTGCTCTCAGGGGTTCTGGCTGACCGGCCAGGGTCAGCGTTGCGGGCAGCATGACAGATTTGGGGGGGAGGACAGGGCGGCGCGCGCGGTCTTGGAGGCCCCCTCCGT
The DNA here is from genome assembly GCF_002251755.1 of Sandarakinorhabdus cyanobacteriorum. GTDB lineage: Bacteria > Pseudomonadota > Alphaproteobacteria > Sphingomonadales > Sphingomonadaceae > Sandarakinorhabdus > Sandarakinorhabdus cyanobacteriorum. Next base: position 14,617 of record NZ_NOXT01000118.1, on the reverse strand, counting down.
CAGCCTGCGGCTGCCACCTCCCCCAGAGGGGGAGGATGATGTTCGATGGTTCAGCCTTCCACGGCTTTGAGCAGGCGGCGTTCGAGGACGGCGAGCACGTTGGCGAGTTCGTGGCCGCGCTTGAGGATGGCGCCGCCTTCGCCATAAAGGATCCATTCGCCCTGGCGGCCCCGCAGCGCCGGGTCCTTCACCAGCCGCACCTCCGGGTTTTCGGCGGTGCGGCGGAAGGCGGAGAAACTCGCGAGTTTGGGGCCCATTTCAAGGCCATAGTCCCGCCACAGGCCGGCGGCGACCATGCGGCCATAGAGCGACATGATGCGGTCAAGTTCTTGCCTGGTGAAGGCAACCTGGGTGACGCGCGGGCTGCTGCCGGTGACGGCAAACGGGATGACATTGCTCACGCCCGCCAGAGTGGCGCGGGCGGGCGGACCGGTCAACCGGCCTTTCTGTGCGCCTCTTCGCGGGTCAGCTCATCGAGCCGGCTTTTCAGCACCTCGATCTCGCAGCGCAGCAGTTCCAGCTTCTGGGTTTCGGGATCGAATTTCTGGGCGCACGGTGTGCCATAGGGCAGGAACGGCTTCACATAATCCTCGGCCGCCATCACCACCGGCTTGGCCGGGATGCCGACCATGGTGGCGCCTTCGGCGACATCGCGGGTGACAACGGCATTGGCGCCAACGCGGGCATTGGCGCCCACGGTGATCGGGCCCAGCACCTGCGTCCCTGAACCAATGATTGCGCCATCAAGGATGGTCGGGTGGCGCTTGCCGCCAATCCCGCCGGCCGGATCGGTGCCGCCCAGCGTAACACATTGATAAATCGTGACATTATCCCCGATTTCGGCAGTTTCACCGATCACCACAAAGCCGTGATCGATGAAGAAATTGCGGCCGATGCGGGCGCCGGGGTGAATGTCGATGGCGGTGAGGAAGCGGCTGATGTGGTTGACCAGGCGCGCGAGGAAATAGAAACGGCCGCGGAACAGGGCATGGGCGATGCGGTGCATGCCCAGCGCCCAGATGCCGGGATAGGTGAGGATTTCAAGCCGGCTGCGCGGCGCGGGATCGCGGCGCTTCACCGAATCGAGATAGGCGATCAAACCCATAGTCACTCTCCGCAGCCCATTGGGGGGCAGGCTGACGATTTGAGTGCCACTTAACCCAATTCACGGCAAAAGGCCAGCCATCCCGGTTGGGATGACTGACCTTTCATGTTGGCCGGGCAATTGGTTACAGCGCCGGGCTCACAGCGCCTGGAGGGTGCGGGCGACAGCGTGGACCACGGCGGCGATGCGCACGGCGGCCTGGATCTTGTCGGCGCCGACACCATGCTGGGCCAGCACCTTGTCATGCGCGTCGATGCACATGCCGCAGCCGTTCACGGCGGAGACGGCAAGGCTGTAGAGCTCGAAATCGGCCTTTTCGATGCCCGGCGCACCGATCACGTTCATGCGCAGCTTGGCCGGCATGGTTTTGTAATCGGGGCGCGAAGCCATGTAGGTGAAGCGATAATAGATATTGTTCATCGCCATGATGCTGGCGGCGGCCTTGGCGGCGTTCAGTGCCTCGGGGCTCAGCTTGGTGGCGGCTTCGGCTTCGACCGCGTCGATCAGCGGCTTGTGCGCGCAGGCATGAGCGACCGCGACCAGCGTGCCCCACTTCTGCTGATCCGACAGCAGCTGTTCGGTGAGAAGCGAGGAGACGTTGAGGCGCAGATCCTTGGCGTAATCGGGCAGGGTCTTGGCGAGTTCGGAAAACAACATGGGGGTTCCTTTCCCCTCTGCGGGGGAGGGTGAGTTCAAGGGGGAAGGGGGCCGCGGCAAAGCCGCGGCTGACGTCGAAGCGGTTCGCGGCGCAGATAGGCGCCGCGCCCGCCCGGCCGAGCTTGCGCGAGTCGGTGGATAGCGCCCGAGGGCGCTATCCACACGCCGCGCTTACGCTGCCGGCTTCAGAGTCTCTTCGCCGCCCTGCCAGTTGCAGGGGCACAGCTCGTCGGTCTGCAGCGCGTCGAGGATGCGCAGGGTTTCGGCCGGGTTGCGGCCGACGTTCAGGCCGTTGACCGTGATGTGCTGGATCACGTTTTCCGGATCGATGATGAAGGTGGCGCGCAGCGGCACGCCGGCGCCCGGCACGATGATGCCCAGCGCGTCAGCCAGCAGCTTCGAATTGTCGGCCAGCCACGGGAAGTCGCAGGCGGCCAGACGCTCGTCGCTCTTGCGCCAGGCGAAGTGCACGAAATCGGTGTCGGTCGACGCGCCGATCAGCACAGCGTCACGATCTTCGAAATCGCCCTTCAGCTCGCCATAGCCGATGATTTCGGTCGGGCAGACGAAGGTGAAATCCTTGGGCCAGTAAAACAGGATCTTCCACTTGCCGGGATAGGCGGTGGTGATGTCCAGCGTTTCGCCGGCCGGCAGCGCGGCAACGCCCTGCTGCACCGGCAGGTTGAAGGAGGGAACTTTATCGCCAACGGTCAGCGCCATGGGTCGGGTCCTTGTATTGGGGTTGAATCTCGGTGCCAGCGGTTCTGGCGGGTTGTGCAATGACGGCAGCGCAGATAGAAATCCAATCGATAATATCGGTGTGACAAATCGAATCTGTCGATGACCGCCTTTCAACCCACGCTGAAGCAGCTGCAGTATCTGACTGCGCTGCACATCCATGGCCATTTCGGCCGAGCGGCCGAGGCCTGTTTCGTGACGCAGTCCACCCTGTCGGCGGGCCTGGCCGAGCTGGAATCGCTGCTGGGCGTGCGGCTGGTGGAACGCAACCGCCGGGTGGTGCGCTTTACCCCGATGGGGGAGCGGGTGGTGGCCAAGGCCTATGGCGTGCTTCGCGAGGCCGATGAGCTGGTGGGCCTGACAGTGGGCGGGGACAAGCCGCTGGCCGGGCCGCTGCGGCTGGGGGTGATCCCGACCATCGCGCCGTTCCTGCTGCCGCGCGTGGCCCCACGCATCCGCGCCGACTATCCCGATCTGAAGCTGTATCTGCGCGAGGAGATGAGCGGGCCGGCGACCGAGTCCTTGAGCCGCGGCATGCTGGATGCCGTGTTGCTGGCGCTGCCGTGGGAGACGCCGGGCTTGACCGTGCTGCCGCTGGCGCAGGACCCGTTCTTCCTGGTGTTTGCGCCGGGCGATCTGCCCGATCCGCCCCCCAGCGTGGCGCCCGATTCGATCGATGCCAACCAGCTGCTGCTGCTGGAGGATGGCCATTGCCTGAAGGATCAGGCGCTTTCGGCCTGCGGCCGGCCGGAATTGCGGTCTGATCCGGCGCATCGGGGCACCAGCTTGGTGACTCTGGTGGAGATGGTGGCCGGCGGCCTGGGGCAGACGTTGATGCCCAAGCTGGCGCTGGATGCCGGGATCATCGCCCACACCAACCTGATCGCCCGGCCGGTAACGGGGGCAGTGACTGGCAATGCCGCGCGCACGCTGGCGCTGGTGTGGCGGCAGGGGAGCCCGCGCGAAGCCGAGTTCCGCCTGCTGGGCGAGGCAATAGTGGCAGGATTGGCGGCACCGTAACCGGCGGCTATGCTGGCAGCGAAAACCGCATCTGGGGAGTGACAGCGATGAAGGCCGTGTTGTGTGTTGAGCATGGGCCACCGGAACAGCTGGTGGTGCGCAATGTGCCGGTGCCGGAACCGGGCAAGGGCCAGGTGCGCATCAGCGTGAAGGCGGTGGGCGTGAATTTCCCCGACACGCTGATTATCCAGAATCTCTATCAGTTCAAGCCGGCGCTGCCGTTCAGCCCGGGCGGCGAGTGTGCCGGCGTGGTGAGCGCGGTGGGCGAGGGCATCACCGATGTGGCGGTGGGCGAATCGGTGATCGCTATGACCGGCCATGGCGCCATGGCGGAAGAGGTGATCGCCAATCGCGGCCAGGTGGTGAAGATGCCGCCGGGCATGCCGTTCGACGTCGCTGCCGGTTTCACCATGACCTATGGCACCAGCCACCATGCCCTGAAGCAGCGTGGGCAGCTGAAGCCGGGCGAGACCTTGCTGGTGCTGGGTGCGGCCGGCGGCGTGGGCCTGACGGCGGTGGAGCTCGGCAAGGTGATGGGTGCCAAAGTGATCGCGGCGGCCAGTTCGGATGAAAAGCTGGACCTGTGCAAGGCGATGGGGGCCGATGCGGTCATCAACTATGCCACCGAAGACCTGAAGGAGCGGGTGAAGGCCCTGACCGGTGGGCGCGGCGCCGATGTGATCTATGATCCAGTGGGCGACCGTTTTGCCGAGCCGGCGTTCCGTGGCATTGCCTGGAACGGCCGTTATCTGGTGATCGGCTTTGCTGCCGGCACCATTCCGGCGCTGCCGCTGAACCTGCCGCTGATCAAGGGGGCGAGCATTGTCGGCGTGTTCTGGGGGGCGTTTACCCAGGCCGAGCCGAAGGTGCATCTGGAGAATATGGCCGAGCTTTTGGACTGGTATGCCAAGGGCCAGCTGAAGCCGCATGTGTCGCGCCATTTCAGCCTGGATGAAGGGCCGGAGGCGATCCGCTGGATGATGGACAGGAAGGCGCTGGGCAAGATCGTGCTGACCATCTGAACAGCGCCGAATTTCGGGGGGAAGAGGCCATGGCATTGCGAGACCAGTATCCGCTGTATGTGGCCAATCGGCCGGAGCAGCCCAACGCCGACCTGGTGGTGACCGACAAGTTCACCGGCCTGCCGGCGACGCGGGTGGCGCAGGCCGATGCGGCGATGATCGATCGCGCTATTGCAGCGGCGGTGGCGGCGGCCGCGCCGATGGCGGCGATGGCGAGTTACGAGCGGCAGGCCGTGCTGGCCCATTGCGTGACGCGCTTCACCGAGCGCCAGGACGAACTGGCCCATGCCCTGTGCATCGAGGCCGGCAAGCCGATCCGCGATGCGCGCGGCGAGGTGGGGCGGTTGATCGACACGTTCCGCATCGCGGCGGAGGAAAGCGTGCGGATGTGCGGCGAGGTGCAGCCGCTCGACATTTCGGCGCGGGCACGGGGTTACCAGGGGATGTGGAAGTGCGTGCCGATTGGCCCGTGCAGCTTCATCAGCCCGTTCAATTTCCCGCTCAATCTGGCCGCGCACAAGATTGCGCCGGCGATTGCGGTGGGCTGCCCGTTCGTGATGAAGCCGGCCAGCCGCACGCCGCTGGGCGCCATCATCATTGGCGAGGTGCTGGCCGAGACCAATTTGCCGGACGGGGCCTTTTCCATCCTGCCGGCGAGCCGGGATGGCGCTGATCTGTTCACCACCGATGACCGGCTGAAGTTGCTGAGCTTTACCGGCAGCCCCGATGTGGGCTGGGACCTTAAGGCGCGGGCCGGCAAGAAGAAGGTGGTGCTGGAGCTGGGCGGCAATGCCGCGGTGATCATCATGCCCGATGCCGATCTGGATGATGCCGCCGACCGCACGGTGTTTGGCGCCTTTTATCAATCGGGGCAGAGCTGCATCGGGGTGCAGCGCATCCTCGTGCATGATGCGGTGTATGACGCGTTCAAGGCGAAGCTGGTCGAGCGCACGGCGAAGCTGATCGCCGGGGACCCGCGCGAGGAAGCGACGTTTGTCGGGCCGATGATCGACGTGAAGGAAGCGGCGCGGCTGGACGGCTGGATCCAGGAGGCCGTGGCCGGCGGCGCCACCCTGTTGTGCGGGGGCCAGCGCGAGGGGGCCATGCTGGCGGCGACCCTGCTGGAAAATGTGCCGAGGGCCGCGAAACTGAACACCGAGGAGGCCTTTGGTCCGGTGGCGTTCTTCACGCGCGTCAGCACTTTCGAAGAGGCGCTGGGCATCGTGAATGACAGCAAGTTCGGCCTGCAGGCCGGCATCTTCACCCGCGACCTGTTCCAGATGCTGAAGGCCTGGGATCATCTGGATGTGGGCGGCGTGGTGATCAATGATGTGCCCAGCTATCGCGTGGACAACATGCCCTATGGCGGCGTGAAGGATTCGGGGCTGGGCCGCGAGGGCGTGCGCTTTGCCATGGAAGACATGACCGAGATCCGCAATCTGGTGATCCGGCGGCGGCCGCAGGATCTGTGAGGCGCTGAGTCAGAAGCGGTTCAGGCCCGTGCCGCCACTTCCAAGCGCCGGTTCATCCTGCTAGGGTAAAGCCATGTCCCGTTTCCACCGCCCCGCCGTGCTGTCTCTGGTCGTGCTGGCCCTGTTGTCTGGCTGCGCCGGCGGCCGGGGCAAGGGCAAGAAGGACCAGCGTTATATCGCCCAGGATGTGGAGACGCTCTATTCCGCAGCGAAGCAGACGCTGGACCGGCGGCAATATCGCCTGGCCGCAGCCCAGTTTGACGAGGTGGAGCGCCAGCATCCTTATAGTGTGTGGGCGCGCCGGGCCCAGTTGATGAGCAGCTTCAGCTATTTCGTGGCCGGTGAATATGCCGAGGCGATTGGCGCGTCGCAGCGCTTCCTGTCGCTGCACCCCGGCAGCCGCGAGGCACCTTATGCATATTACATGGTGGCCCTGAGCTATTACAACCAGATCATGGCGGTGGGGAAGGACCAGAAGGTCACCCAGCAGGCGCTGGATTCGCTAGGCGAACTGGTGCGGCGTTACCCGAACACCGATTATGCTGCCGATGCCCGGCTGAAGATCGATCTGGCGCGCGACCACCTGGCCGGCAAGGAGATGGAGGTTGGCCGCTTCTATCAGAGCCAGGGCCTATATATCGCTGCCATCACCCGGTTCCGCACCGTGATCGACAAATATGACACGACCAGCCACGCGCCCGAAGCGCTGCACCGGCTGGTTGAATCCTATCTGGCGATGGGCGTTCCGGAAGAGGCGGTGAAGGCCGCCGCCGTTCTGGGCAACAATTATCCCGGCTCCAAATGGTATGACCGCAGCTACAAGCTGGTGGAGCGTTGGGTGCCCGACGCGCCCCGCAAGGCGGGCTGATGCTGATCCCGGCCACCCTGATCACAGCTGGCCTTTTGGGCCTGGTGTTCATGGCGCTGACCCTGCGTGTGGTGGGCCGGCGCATGTCGGGAAAGATCATGATCGGCGATGGCGGTGATGCCCAGATGCTGGAGCGCATCCGCGCCCACGCCAATTTCACCGAGCATGTGCCGCTGGCGCTGATCCTGATGGGCGGTATCGAATTGACGGCCGGCCATGGAACCTTGTGGCTGTGGGGAATTGGTGCGGCGCTGGTGCTGGCGCGCATTGCCCATGCCATCGGCATGAGCCGGCCGGCGCCCAACCCGTTCCGGGTGGCGGGCGCGCTGATCAGCTGGCTGGTGATCCTGGGGCTGAGCCTGTGGGCGCTGTGGCTGGGCGTGATGCCGCCACCCAGCCCGCACGATTTCGTCTGACGTTCAGCCAAGCATCCGATCAGCCACGAAGGCGTTGGCCTGGCGTTCGCGGCCAAAGGTGCTCATCGGGCCGTGGCCGGGCACGAAGGCGGTGTCGTTGCCCAGCGGCCACAGCTTGGTGGTGATGGCGGTGACCAGATCATTGTAATTGCCCTTGGGGAAATCGGTGCGGCCGATGCTGCCCTGGAACAGCACATCGCCAACAATGGCCAGTTTTGACGGGGCATGGTGGAACACGACATGGCCTGGCGTGTGGCCGGGGCAGTGATAGACATCGAGCACGAGTTCGCCCACCGTCACCTGATCGCCATCGTGCAGCCAGCGATCCGGCGTGAAGGCAGTGGCGCCGGGTACGCCATAGGCCGCGCCCTGCGCCGGGTTCATGTCGATCCAGAATTTGTCATCCGGATGCGGCCCTTCGATCGGCACACCCAGCCGCTGCGCCAGCACGCCGGTCAGCCCGCAATGATCGATATGGCCATGGGTGACGAGCAGTTTTTCGACGGTGACGCCCTGTTCGGCGGCCACCTGTAGCAACCGGTCAAGATCGCCGCCGGGATCGGTGAAGGCGCCGCGCATGGTCTTGGTGCACCAGATCAGGGTGCAATTCTGCTGCAGCGGGGTGACCGGCACGATCACGGCCTGAAGGGGCGGTTTGGCGTTCATGGCAGCAGTGCATGGCAAAGCGTTCGGTTCGGCGCAAGCGTGGGCAGCTTGCCGTTCCGTAATGATACGGGGCGTGAAGCGCCTGCTAGCCTGTGTCTGGATGGTGTGGGAGCGTTGAGAGAATGAAGGAAAGCAGCAGCTTGACCGCAAGCTGGCGGCAGGATCTGCCGGCATCGATTGTGGTGGCGCTGGTGGCGCTGCCCCTGTGCCTGGGCGTGGCGCTGGCATCGGGGGCGCCGCTGATGTCGGGCCTGGTGGCGGGCATCGTTGGCGGCCTGGTGGTGGGTGCGGCCAGCCGATCGGCGCTGTCGGTATCGGGGCCGGCGGCGGGCCTGACCACCATCGTGCTGGCGGCCATCACCAGCCTGCCCAGTTTCGAGGCGTTTCTGCTGAGCGTGTGCCTGGCTGGCGCCATGCAGATGATCTTTGCCGCCAGCCGCGGCGGCGTGATTGCCGAATTCGTGCCGGGTGCGGTGATCACCGGCATGCTGGCGGCCATCGGCCTGATCCTGATCCTGAAGCAATTGCCCCATGCCGTGGGTTATGATGGCGATCCGGAAGGCGATTTCGGCTTTTTCCAGCGTGATGGTGACAACACGCTGACCGCGCTGTCGCACATGCTGTCGAATGATTTCCTGTGGGGAGCCGCGATCATTGCGCTCGTCTCCCTGATCTTCCTGTTCTGGTGGGACAAGGCGCGGCCCAAACAGGGCCCGTTGAAGCTGTTGCCCGGCCCCTTGGTCGTGGTGCTGTTTGGCGTGGGTGCCAATGCCGCCTTCCAGGCCTTTGTGCCCGAGCTGGCGGTGGCCAGCACCCATCTGGTGCAGGTGCCGGTTTCGGCGACTCCGTTTGCCCTGATCGATCAGGTGCGTCTGCCCGATGTCGCGGCCATCACCAATCCCAAGGTGTGGACCATCGCCTTGACCCTGGCCATCGTGGCCAGCCTGGAATCGCTGCTGAGCGTGAAGGCGGTGGACGAACTGGACCCCAAGCGGCGGGTGACCGACAAGAATCGCGAGCTGCTGGCGCAGGGAACCGGAAATCTGGTGTCTGGCCTGCTCGGCGGCCTGCCGGTGACCTCGGTGATCGTGCGCTCATCAGCGAATGTCGAATCAGGGGCGGATTCGCGGGCCTCGACCATGTTGCACGGGCTTTGGCTGCTGCTGGGGCTGGCACTGGTGCCGGGGCTGCTCAACCTCATTCCGCTGTCCGCCCTGGCGGCGGTGCTGATTGCCACCGGGTACAAGCTGGCCAAGCCGGCACTGTTCATCCAGCGCTGGCATCAGGGATTGAGCCAGTTCATCCCGTTCGTGGTGACGGTGCTGGCGATCCTGTTCACCGATCTGCTGATTGGCATCGCCATTGGCCTGGCGGTGGGCTTTGCCTTTGTGATCTGGCGGTCCACCGGCAACATCATCACCTATGTCGAATATGGCGGCACGGTGATGGTGCGGGCCCGGCGCAATCTGTATTTCATGCACAAGCCGGCCTTGCAGGCGGCGTTGGGCCAGGTGCCCGATGGCGCTGAGGTGCTGATCGATCTGTCGGCCACCAGCTATGTCGATCTGGATTGTATCGACATGATCAATGGCTTTGTGCGCGGCGCGGCGTTCCGCGACATCAGCGTGCGGGTGCGGGCTGATCACACCCAACGCAGCGCCGCCATGATCAACGCCCCCATCACCCGCGCACGCGCCACCTGAAGGCTGTTCCCCCATGAAGGAAGTTGATCAACTGCTGCTGTCCAACCGGGCGTGGGCGGCCGAAATGCTGGCCGAGAACCCGGAGTTCTTCAATCGCAACATCAATTGGCAGCGCCCGGTGTTCCTGTGGATCGGCTGTTCCGACAGCCGGGTTGCGCCCGACCAGATGACCCAGGCGGTGCCCGGCGGCCTGTTCGTGCACCGCAACATTGCCAACCTTGTTTATCCGGATGATCGCAATCTGATGGCGGTGCTGCACTATGCCATCAACGTGCTGGAGGTGAGCCATGTGGTGATCTGCGGCCATTATGGCTGTGGCGGCATCCAGGCGGCGCTGGACGGCGCACCCGATGGCCCGATCGCCCATTGGCTGGAGCATGCGCGCCAGGTGCTGGATGATCACCGGCCCGAGATCATGGCCCTGCCGGAAGGCGAGGCGCGGGTGAACCGCATGGTTGAGGTGAATGTGCGCGACCAGTTGCTGCACTTGGCGCGCACCGGGCCGGTGCAGGCCGCCTTTGCCGCCGGGCGCGAGCTGACGTTGCACGGCTGGGTGTATGACCTGCGGGACGGCCATATCAAGCCGCTGATGCGCATCACGGGCGAGACGGTGCTGGACGAAGTGCCCAAACCGGAACGGGTGCTGCTGTAACAAAACGGGGGCCGCCGCAGTGTCGCGACGGCCCCCGGATGCAGCGATGAGGCGCCTTATTTGGCGGCGATCACCGTCAGCTCCACCAGGAACTGCGGGCCGGCGAGCGCGGCGACCTGCATGGTGGTGCGGGTGGTGGTGGTGGGGTTTTCGGCGTTGTTGAAAAACTCGGCAAAGCCCGCGTTGAAGCCAGCGAAATCCATCTTTCCATCCATGCCCGGTGCGGCGGTGAGATAGGCATCCATGCGCACGATGTCCTTCATGGTCATGCCATGGGCTTCCAGCAGCGCCTTGATCTTCTTGAGCACGCTGATCGTCTGGGTCTTGGTGTCGCCGAATTCGGTCGGCTTGGCCGGATCAACCGGCGAGGCCAGCTGGCCCGACAGATAGACAGTGGTGGCGCCGGTCTTCACCTTGGCGGCGGCGAGGATGCGGCCGGGCGGGGTGGTGGTGACCTTTTCGACATTCTGGGCGGCGGCCGGCGCGGCCAGCGCCAGGCCCAGGGTCGCAGCGGCAAGAGCGAGCAATTTCATGGTGGGTCCCCTTTGTGGTGAAGTGAAAAACGAACGGGCGGCAGGATTGCCCTGCCGCCCGCTGTTGGCAAGCGATATCGCCAGTGCTCGCCTCAGAACTTGGCGGTAGCGCGCACGTACCAGAAGCCGCCCGCCTGACCCAGCGGCGAGGAGCCGGGGTAGAGCGACCCGTTGGCCTGGCCGCCGGTCGACGGATAGGCGTTGCGGGTTTCCACATCGGGGTAGTTGTTAAACAGGTTTTCAACACCCACCGCCAGGCGATAATTCTCGGCAACGGTGAAGCCGGCTTCGATGTCGAGGCTGACCTCGGCACCAAAGGTCTTGCCCCATTCACCCGTCTGCGCGGCGGCATTCGGCGCCGGATAGAGGGCGCGGAAGGCCACCGGGTCCACACCGGCCGGCACAGAAGCCACCGGCAGGAAGTAGGTGGTGAACTTGCCGAAATAGTTGGCACGCACGGTCAGATCGAAGGCACCGCTGGTGTAGTTGGTGCTCAGCACCGCACGCCAGCGCGGGTTGCTGTCTTCGATATTGCCCTTGCGGGTGTTGTCGATCAGGCTCAGCACGCGGGTGTCGGTCGGCCGGATCGTCGACAGCGCGATGCTGCGACGGTCGGTGACCTTGGTCTTGTTGTAGTTCACCGCCAGGCTGGAGTTGAAGCGGCCAACGCCAGTATCCGCCCGGTGCGACAGGACGATGTCAAAGCCCTGTGTGCGGGTGCGGAAGCCGTTGGTGAAATAGTTCACCTGGCCCAGATCCAGCGCGGTGGTCAGGCCCAGCGCCAGTAGCGCCTGCTGGTCGGCCGCCGTGGTGTTGATCGACGAGGTGATGCCGATACGGTCACGCACGACGATGTTGTAGGCGTCCAGCGTCAGATTGAAGCCACTGCCGGGCGTGAGCACGATACCGCCAGAGAAGCTGGTCGACTTTTCCGGTTGCAGCGGCTGGGCGCCATAATATTGCGCCGAGATGCTGTCGGGGCGGGCGGTCTGCGTTGCCACCGGCACCGGGCTGCCGGCCGGGAAGCCGGTCTGGGTGTTCTGCGTGAACTGCTGGCCCGGCGTCGGCGCGCGGAAGCCGGTCGACGCGGCACCGCGCAGGGCGATGACATCGTTGATGGCCCAACGGGCGCTGAACTTGCCGTTGAAGGTGCTGCCGAAGTCGTTGAAGTAGTCATAACGGGCAGCGAGGCCGAGATCGAGGCCTTCAACCACTTCGGCTTCGAAATCGAGGTAGGCCGAATAGTTGTTGCGGCCACCTTCCGCCACCGAATCCGGGCCGAAGCCCGGGAAGCCGTTGGCGCCGACCGGCTTGGTCACGTTGAAGAAGGTGCCATTGGCGCGCTGCACCAGCTGCGAACCGAACGGACCCGGCTCCCACGAGGCGCGGTCACCCAGGCCTACCGCGAAGGTCTCGCGGCGGAACTCCAGACCGGCAGCGATGAACAGCGGCTTGTAGAGACCGATGTCGGTTTCATAGCTGAAGTCGGCGTTGAGGTTGTATTCCTGCTGCGTGACCTTGCCGAGATAGAAATCCGTCGGCGACGCCGGACCCAGCGACGGGTTCAGCGTGTCATACATGAAATAGCGGATCTGGTTGCGGCCATAGGCAGCGGTGAAGTCATACTTGACCCCACCTTCGGTTGCCCCCTTGTAGCCGCCGACGATCGACAGATCCTCGATCGAGGCTTCGAAGACCGGCACGAAGCCGTTGGGGAAGATCGAGGTTTCGGTGAAGGTGCGGCCGGTTTCGCTGAAAATGGCGCGGCCCGACACCGGATCGGTCCCGATGCGATCAAGATACCACAGCGAGTTGATCGACTTGGAGAAGGTGCCGGTGCCCGGGCGCAGCGGAATGTCCGGCGCCGTCACACCGATCGGGCGGCGATAGTTGAAGTCATTGGACTGGCGCTGCCAGCCATAGTTGCCGAAGGCATAGACTTCATCGCCATCGCCCACCGGAACGGCGGTGTTCCAGACCACGCGATAGGCGCGGTTGGACGGCTGGCCGAGCCGGTTGCCAGTCGGGCGCGGCGGCGTGATGCCGGCGGCGATCAACGGCGCGATTTCGGGACGCGGCACCGAGCGATCGAACACATTCTGATCGATGAATTCGCCGGTGATGTTGAAGAAGCCGCCATCGCCCAGCTTGAAGCCGGCGTTGGCCGACAGTTGCAGGTCTTCACCGTCGCCGCGATAGGTCTGGCCATAGCGGGCGGAGAGGTTCAGGCCATTGTCGGCCCGGTTGAGGCCGATGTTGATCACGCCAGCGATGGCATCGGAACCATATTGGGCGGCAGCGCCGTCGCGCAGCACTTCGATGCGGCTCACGGCCGGCGAGGAGATCTGCGACAGGTCAGGGCCCTGCGAACCCACGTTCAGGGCGTCACCGGTCACCTGCACCAGCGCCGAGCGGTGCATGCGCTTGCCGTTGACGAGCACGAGGATCTGGTCAGCGGGCAGGCCGCGCAGGTTCGGCGGGCGCACGAAGGCCGAGGCATCGCCCAGCAGGTTGCGGTTCTGGTTGAACGACGGGACCAGCGTCTTGATGATGTTTTGCAACTGCGGTGACGGCTGGGCCTTGAAATCTTCCGTGCTGAACACGTCGATCGGCACCGGGCTTTCGGCCACAGTGCGGTCGGTCCGACGGGTGCCGGTCACGACGATGGTGGCGTCTTCCTTTTCTTCGGCGGCGGCGGTGGCCGGCTGATCCTCGGCGGCGAGTGCCGGCGCGGCAACACTGGCCAGTGCCAGCGCCAGCAGCGAGGTTGCCAGCTTCAGTTCGACCCGTTGGGCCTTTTCGCAGTTACCTGTCATTCTTCTTCCCCTGGTTGAGAACGTCATCAAGCCCTCATGTCAGCCCCGCAGCGATGCCAGCCCTCACCGCACACAAGGCCATTCTTGCGCGTTGATCGACCCCGGCAGCGACAGCCGGGCCGATGCCTATGCAGCCACCCCGCAAATGTCTGCGGTCTGGCCGGACAGCGCACGTCAAGCGCAAAGACCTTCTGACCGACATACGCCATTCACGCACGGGCCCATTTGGACGCAGGGGTGTTGCCGTAACGAAACAATTACTGGCGTTGCATTTGCGCAACAGTTTGTGCGTTGCAGGCTGCGAATCAGGCGCTTAATTGCTTGGCCATCGCCACGAAACGCACCGGCACGCCGCCGCAATCGACAATGGCCGGTTCGCCTTGGCGATAACCGTGCGCTGCATAGAAGGGTTCGCCCGGCAATGTAGCCATCAGTTCGGTACGGCTGAAACCGGCGGCGCGGGCGGCATTCTCGCAGGCAGCGAGCAGGGCAGCGCCCACACCGCGGCGGGCGGCTGCCGGCGCCACGAAGAAGGCGCGAATCTTGGCGGCATCACGGGCCGGATCGAGCAGCCCCGATTCACGACCGGCAAAGCCATCGCCGCCGAACAGGGTGGCGCGCCTGCTCCAGCCGCCACAGCCCAGCAGGCCGTCGGCCGATTCGACCACCAGATAGGTGCCGTCGGCCACCAGCTCGCTGTCGACCCCGAAGACATGGGTGATGGCAGCTTCGGTTTCGGCCTCGGTGTAATAGCCCTGGCTTAGCCGGCGGGCGGACGCGGTGATCAGGGCATTGAGTGCCGGGATCTCGGCGGCGAGGGCAGGGCGGATGCGGAGCGATGCAGCGTCGGACATGGCGCANCCATTAACTCAGCTGAGCACCGCGCCGGAAGGCTGTCTGGCTGTTTTTACGCGTCTGGTTCGGCCGTGGCGGCCGGTTCTGGCCGGTT
>NZ_NOXT01000106.1 GCF_002251755.1 Sandarakinorhabdus cyanobacteriorum | reverse complement strand
GCCTTCCGGCGCGGTGCTCAGCTGAGTTAATGGAGGTGCCCCTCTTGCCAGCCGCCCCGCCCCCTGTTAATCGCCCCCACCTTGCCGGTCGCCGCAGTAGCTCAGGTGGTAGAGCACGTCATTCGTAATGATGGGGTCGGGGGTTCGAGTCCCTTCTGCGGCACCAGCGATTTCCCGGCGGACGCCCCATCATGTGGGCTGGCTGCGCCGCACGCGAGCAACGGAAATCCCCTATCATTTTGGTTGCGGTCGGGCGATTGCCCGGAATTGACCGTTTGTGGTGCTGCAACCTGTCGGGCGCCGGGATGTTGACCTGGGCCGCGGGTCCGGCGCGGCGCCAGCAAAGGATGAGCTGACGCGCGAGGCTCGACTCTGATTGTCGCCAACTACCAATGAAGGCGACTGCCCCTACACCGGGCATTTCCCCGCGCCCGGCCCCTTCACGAAACGCCCGGCCGCCGCCCCGGTTGGCTCGCCGCCCTTCAGCACCTGCACACCGTTCACCCACACATGGGCGACCCCGGTGGCATATTGCGCCGGCTTTTCGAAGGTGGCGTGATCGATGATGGTCTTGGGATCAAACACCACCACATCGGCGAAATAGCCCGGCTTCAGCAGCCCGCGCTCCTTGATGCCCAGGTTGGTCACCGGCAGGTGGGTCAGCCGCCGCACCGCGTCCTCCAGCGTGGTCGTCTTCGCCTCCCGCACATAATGGCCGAGCAGGCGGGCGACATTGCCGTAAGCGCGCGGATGATCCTGGGAGAGGAGGAACACGCCCTCGGCACTCGGCGCCCCGGCGTCCGAACCAAAGCTCATCCACGGCAGCGCGGTCTGCCGCTTCACATTCTCCTCGCTCATCAGGAAATAGGCGGTGCCGACCCGGCTGCCATCCTCGATCACCAGATCGATGGCGGTGTCTTCCGGGCTGGTGCCGCGCATCCGTGCCACCTCGCCCAGCGTCTTGCCGGTCAGCGGTTTCAACTTCGGGTTCTTGAAGCCGAGCAGCAGCACCTTGTCGGGATCGCCGGCGCGGCGGGCGAGATTTTCCCAACTGGCGTTCTCGTCCATCATTTCGGCCTTCACGCGGGCGCGGATGGCCGGGTCTTTCAGACGCTCGATCCAGGCCTCCAGCCCGCCCGATTGCACCCACAGCGGCATGGCGGCATCCAGCCCGGTGGCACCGGCGGTGTAATTATACACGTTGGCGGTGATGCGGATGCCGTCCTTGCGGGCGGCTTCGATCTTGCCGATGATCGTGTCCAGCTTGCCCCAGTTCTTTTGGCCCGACATCTTCATGTGCCAGATCTCGGCCGGGCCGCCCGATTGGCGGGCAATGTCGATCAGCTCGTCCACTGCCTGTTCGATGCGGTCGCCTTCCGATCGCACATGGCTGATATACATGCCGCCACAGGCCGCACTCGCCTTCGCCAGCGCGATCAGCTCCGGCGTTTCGGCATAGGCGGCGGGCGCATAGATCATCGATGTGCCCAGCCCCAGCGCGCCCTCGTTCATGGCGGCGCGCACCAGCGTCTGCATGCGGGCCAGCTGCTCCGGCGTGGGATCAACATCGCTTTCGCCCACCTCGTGCACGCGCACCGTGGTGTGGCCGACGAAACTGGCGACATTGGGCGCAATGCCCTTTTTCTCCAGCGTGGTCAGATACTCGCCCAGCGTCGTCCAGCTGATCGGATATTTGATGTCGTCCTGCCGCTGCACACCCAGACGCTTCATTTCCGGGTTCAGCGGCCCCATCGACCAGCCTTCGCCCATCACCTCCAGCGTCACGCCCTGGCGGATGTCGCTCTGCGCCCGGCCGTCAACCAGCAGGCTCTCCGTCGCCCAGCTCAGCATGTTGACGAAGCCCGGCGCAATCGCCTGGCCCTGCACATCGGTGACGGTGGCGGCCTTGGCCACAGCGGCCGGCGGCGCGCCCTTGCCGATGGCGGTGATGCGGTCCCCCTCCATGGCCAGCCAGCCGGCATAGGGCGCGGCCCCGCTGCCATCAACGATCAGGCCACCCGTCAGCACCACCGGCTTTGCCAGCGCCGAACCGGCCATCAGCACCGCGGCCAGTGCAATCATGCGGGTCATGTCATCCTCCCCCTTGTTGGCGGGGAGCTTAGGCCCGCTTCAGCGCGGCAACAAGGCGGCGATGCCGGCCAGCACAGGTGCCAGTTCGGCCCCGCGGCTGCCCACCAGTGGTGCCAGCACCGCTGCCACCCGGTCCGGCCGTGCCGCTTCGGCCAGCCCGGTCAGCAGACGCCATTCATCGTCGCTGATCTGCGGCCGGCAGGGCTGGTGCAGGTGGATCGGCCGGGTCGCCCGCCGCGCCAGCCCCACGACAAGACAACGCAACAGATGCTCCAGCCCAAGCCCGCCGTCGCCAAAGCCGCGCTGCAGCAGCAGATGCACATGGGCATCACGCCCCTGGCCCAGCGGCCGCAGCATCGCGGTGCGGCGCAGGCACCACAGAAGATCGCGCAGATGTGGCGGCAGCGGATCGGGCGGCTGCTGCGGGCCGGATCCGCGCCCGCCATCCCAGGGAAATTCTGCCTCGTGCCGCACGAACATAGCTTGTCCTCCAAGTCGACTGCAGCATGACATATTGCGAGTGATTTGCAATAGCGATAATGACCATCATCCGTATCACTCTTGCAATACAGTCAGCAAAGATATATCTTAAGACTTCCACTGCCCCCTGGAGTCACCGCCATGCATTTCCGTTTCCGCTTTGACCGCGATGGTTTTCACAAGGAATTCAGCACCGGCTGGTCCCGTCGCAGCGGCCGCTGGGCCGCCTTTGCCAAGGCCTTTGCCGATGAGTTCGGTGATGGTTTCGATGGCCCGCCGCGCCCCGAAGGCCCGCGCCGCCGTCGCCGTTTCGGTGCCGAAGCCATGCGGCTGGTGTTGCTGCATCTGTTGAAGGACGAACCGCGCCACGGTTACGACCTGATCAAGACCATCGAGGAAAAGTCCGCCGGGCTTTACTCGCCGTCGCCGGGCATGATCTATCCGATGCTCAACATGCTCGCCGATGAAGGGCTGATCGCCGAAGTGGCCGGTGAGGAAGGCCGCCGCTGCTATGCCATCACCGATGCCGGCCGCGCCGCGCTGGATGAAGCCGAGGATCAGTTGAAGGAAGCGCTGGAGCGGCTGGCTGACATGGCGCGCTGCAACGGCGACCGCGCCGGCGATCCGCTGCGCGAGGCCATGCACGATGTGCGGCAGGCCGCCCGCGATGCCATGCGCGACGCCGAATCAGCAGCAGGGTCTCGGGCCGAACGCGCCGAAGCCATCGCCGCCATCCTGCGCGAAGCGGCGGAGAAGATCGGCAAGCTGTGATGCCAACGCCCCTCCGTCGCCCTGCGGGCGCCACCTCCCCAAACAAATTTGGGGAGGACCCGGCTGCCCACAAGATCCTCCCCATTCTCTGAATGGGGAGGGGGACCGCCGAAGGCGGTGGAGGGGCCGCGACGGAGGAGCCGCGCCCTACCCCCTCGGCGCGGCTGCCCGTGCCAGCCGGTCGTTGATGGCGAGGCCCAGGCCAAGGTTTGGCACCGGCGCCACCGCGATGCCGGGCCGGCCGCTGGCCTCGGCGGCGTGCAGCAAATCGAACAGGCGGGCGGCGGCCTCCACCAGATCACCACTGGCCGACAGCGTGGCGTCGCCGGCCACCGAGCCAAAGCCGATGTGAAATTCGCCCGGAGCCGCCGTCACCGCGTCCAGCCGCACCGGCTGGGCCGGGGCATAATGGGATGCCAGCATCCCGGGGGCCAAAACACCTCTCCCCTCGGGGGAGAGGTCGAGAGACGCCGCAGGCGGCCAGGGTGAGGGGGCACCTGCTTTGGACCCAATCGCCTCCACCGCCACCGCACCCGGCCGCAGCAGCCGCCAGCCGTCCTGCTCCACCGCGACGATTGTCGATTCGACCCCGGCGGCACAGGGCCCGGCATCGATCACGGGCACATCGGCAAGACTGGCCAGCACATGGGCGGCGCGCGTCGGTGAAATCTTGCCCGATGCATTGGCCGATGGCGCCGCCAATGGCCCGACGGCGCGCACCAATTGCTGCATCACCGCATGCGCGGGGCAGCGCAGCGCAATCGTGTCCAACCCGGCGGTCACCAGGCTGGCCACGGCTGCATCGGTCCGGCGCGGCAGCACCAGCGTGAGCGGCCCCGGCCAGAACGCTTCTGCCAACTGCAACGCCAACGCCGAAAAATGCGCCAACATCTGGGCCTGGCCCACATCCGCCACATGCACGATCAGCGGGTTGAAGCTCGGCCGGCCCTTGGCGGCATAGATCGCGGCCACCGCCGCGCCATCATCGGCCCGCGCCGCCAGGCCGTACACCGTCTCGGTTGGCACCGTGACCAGCCCGCCGGCGCGCAACCGGGCCGCCGCTGCGGCAATGCCGGCGGCGTCGGGCTGCAACATGCGGCTTCCGGCTTCCATGGCTCGCGTCTATACCGGGGCAAACGCCAAAACGGAAACCCGCGATGCCCTATACCGCCCCCACGACCGAGCAACGCTTTGCGCTGGATGTGATTGCCGATCTGCCCGGCCTTGCCGCGCTGCCGGCCTATGCCAACGCCAGCCCGGACATGGTGGACGCGATCCTGGCCGAAGCCGGCAAGCTGGCCAGCAATGTCTTCGCGCCGCTGAACAAGGTGGGTGACCGCACCCATGCCAGGCTTGATGATGGCCTCGTCACCCTGCCGCCCGGCTTTGCCGAGGCTTATGCCCAATATGTCGAAGGCGGCTGGGCCGGGCTGGGCGTGCCGGAAGCCCATGGCGGGCAGGGCCTGCCCTTTGCCGTCGCGGTCGCGGTGCAGGAGCAGTTGACCAGCGCCAACATGGCCTTTGCACTGTGCATGATGCTCTCCCAGGGCGCGATCGAGGCGCTGGCCGCCCACGCCAGCCCCGACCTTCAGGCGCGCTACCTGTCCAAGCTCGTCACCGGCGAATGGACCGGCACGATGAACCTGACCGAGCCGACCGCCGGCAGCGATGTCGGCGCGCTGAAATCCCGCGCCGAACCGAACCCGGACGGAACATGGCGCATCAAGGGCACCAAGATCTTCATCACCTGGGGCGAACATGACGCGGCCGAGAATATCGTCCACCTCGTCCTCGCCCGCACGCCCGACAGCCCGCCGGGCACCAAGGGCATCAGCCTGTTCCTGGTGCCGAAATATCTGCCCGATGGCACCCGCAACGATCTGAGGTGTGTGGGCCTGGAGCACAAGCTGGGCATCCACGCCTCCCCCACCTGCACGATGAGCTTTGGCGACAATGATGCCTGCATCGGCTGGATGGTCGGCCCCGAAAATGGCGGCATGCGCGCCATGTTCACCATGATGAACAACGCCCGCGTGCAGGTTGGCCTGCAGGGCGTCGCCGTGGCCGAAGCCGCCACCCAGCACGCGCTGGATTATGCCCGCACCCGTGTGCAGTCGGCCAAATTCGGCGGTGGCCGCGAACCGGTGCGCATCATCGAGCATGCCGATGTGCGCCGCACGATCATGACGATGAAGGCCTTGACCGAGGCCAGCCGCGCGCTGGTCTATCTGAACGCCGCTGCGGTGGACCGCGCCCATGCCGGCGACGCCGAAGGGCAGGGCCTGGCCGATCTGCTCACCCCGATTTCCAAGGCCTGGGCCACCGATATCGGGGTCGAGGTCGCCAGCCTTGGCGTGCAGATTTTCGGCGGCATGGGCTATGTCGAGGAGACCGGCGCCGCCCAGTTCCTGCGCGATGCCCGCATCGCCCCGATTTACGAGGGCACCAACGGCATCCAGGCGATGGATCTGGTCGGCCGCAAGCTGCATGCCGATGGCGGTGCGCACTGGAAGGCGCTGCTGGGCGAGGTGCGCGCCACCCTGTCCGATCTGGGCGAGGATGCGGAGCTGAAGCTGATCACCCCCTGGCTGCAGGATGCGCTCGATTCGGCCCACACCACCTCGCTGTGGCTGGCCGCCGCCAACAACCCGGATGATGTCGCCGCCGGCGCCACGCCCTATCTTCGCCTGATGGGCCTCACGCTCGGCGGCTGGCTGCTGGCCAAGCAGGCGCTGGCCAGCCGCGCCCACCCCGATCCGCAGTTCGCGGCGGCCAAACGCGCCACCGCCCGCTTCTTCGCCGAACAACTCCTGCCCCAGGTCCAGGCGCTTGCCGCCAGCGCCATGCGCGGGGCGAGCCTGTTCTACGCGATTTCGGAGGATGGGCTGGCGGCGGCCTGATCACCCCTCCGGATAAATCACCCGCTCCAGCCAGTGCGCCACCAGCCCGCCGGCGAACTGCGCCGCGATGAAGCCCGGCGCGTCGGCGGGGGCGATGCCGGTGAATGTGTCGGTCAGGGCCCGGGCGATGGTGATGGCCGGGTTGGCAAAGCAGGTCGACGAGGTGAACAGGATCGCGGCGCCAATATAGAGCGCCACGCTGGTGGCGCCGGCTTGTGGCGCGTGGCGGCCGGTGAGCAGCACGGTGAGGATCAGGCCGAAGGTGGCGATGAATTCGCCGAGCATCAGGCCGGCCCCGCCGCGCGCGTTGGTCGCCACCTGCAACAGGGGCAGGTCATACATGGCGTGCACGGCCAGCACCGCCGCCACCCCAGCTGCCACCTGCACCGCCACCATCACCAGTGTCGCCCCCCATGTGCTTTGCCCGCGCAGCCGCAGCACCAGGCTGACCACCGGGTTGAACTGCGCGCCCGAGACGGGACCGAGCATCGTCACCAGCAATTGCAGCATGAACACGGTCGCCACCGTCACCGCCAGCACGCCCAGCAGCACATTGCCGCCGCCCAGCTGCTGGGCCAGCACGCCCGATCCCACAACGGTTGCAAACAGGAAGAAGGTCCCCACCGCTTCCGCCCACAAGATGCGCATCAAATCCCCCCCTTTTTTCGGCCATTGGGGCACAGCGGCGCGGCGCGGTCAATCGGCCCCGCCCCGCCAACATTGCCGGCAATCAATCTTGACTTATCCACAATAAGCGCCCAATGCAGCCAGGCTATCGTCGACTGCGACGGAAATTGATGCTCTCCATCAGCTCGGCTGATCGGCTCCTCTTCCTTTCAATCGCCTCCAGCTCTGCCCGTGCTCTTGCGGGTGGATACACGTGCTTTCCTGAAAGGAAGCCCATATGATCACCGGAACCGTCAAGTTTTTCAACGCCGATAAAGGCTATGGTTTCATCTCGCCCGAAAATGGCGGCGATGACAATTTCGTGCACATCAGCGCCGTCGAACGCGCCGGCATGAGCACGCTGAACAAGGAACAGCGCATCAGCTACGAACTCGAGACCGATCGCCGTGGCAAGACCTCGGCTGTCAATCTCCAGGCTGCCTGATCGCGCTGGCGGGCGGCGCCCAGCCGGGTGCCGCCCGCAGCATCCCCCCATTTGAAAGCCAGAGCCATGCGTCCCACCGCCGATTTCTATGAACAGCAGATCGGCCTGTGCGGCCGCCAGGCCGAAGCCGCCGGGCTCAGCAACCAGCGCGCCATGTATCTGCGCGCACAGGCCGCCTGGCAGAAACTCGCCAACACCGAAGCTGCAAGTCAGGCCGAACGCGCCAAGCGTCAGGCCGGCCAACCGGTCGCCTGATCAGCGCTGGGGGAAGAACGCGCCGCGCTGGGAAACCGGCGGCAGCACATCCTCCACATCGATCACGCGCGCTGCCATGCTGCTGCCCGGAAGGGCCGCCAGCACCGCCGCCGCGCGGGCCAGCACCACATCCCAGGCCGCCGCCATCGCCGGCGTGAAGCCATCGCCGCCGGCTTCGGCCATCACCGCCGCGATGATCGGCAGGAAATCGGCGAACACGGCCCGGTTGATGCCATAGGCATCGTGGGTCACTGCCTCCGTGGCCAGAAACGCCCCACCCCACCCCTGATTTTCCCAACCGCCGTTGGGCGCATGCGGCGCCGCCAGATCCAGCGCCATCTCCAGGCTGCGCGCCAGCATCTCGCCCCGGATGCGGCCCGATGTGTCGCGCCAGAATTCCGCTTCCATCGCCGGATGCCGGGCAAACAGCCGAGCATAGATTGCCGGCTGCGGATCGCCGATCCGGTCAACCGCCAGCGCCAGGCTGGCCTCCAGGGCGATGCGGTGATCTGTCATGCCCATCAGCCTGCCCCTCGACTTGGCGCTGTGCACCTGTGCATAACAGGGGGATGCACAGCCACGCCCATTCGCACCCGCTGGGCGGCCATGATCATCATGGCCACGGCCACGCGCATGCGCCGGCCGATTATGGCCGTGCCTTTGCCGTGGGTGTGGTGCTCAACCTCCTCTATGTCGGGATCGAAGTGGCGGCCGGCCTGTGGGTGGAATCCATGGCCCTGCTGGCCGATGCCGGTCACAATTTGTCGGATGTTGCCGGGCTGCTGATTGCCTGGGGCGGTCTCGCGCTGGCCCGGCGCGCGCCCAGCGACCGCTTCACCTGGGGCCTGCAACGATCCCCCATCCTCGCCGCACTGGCCAATGCGCTGATCCTGGTGGCGGCGTGCGGCGGCATCATCTTTGAATCGCTGCACCGCCTCACCCAGCCGCTGCCGGTGTCGGGCGACATGGTGATGGCGGTGGCGGCGGTGGGCATATTGATCAACATGGGCACGGCGCTCTTGTTCCTCAGCGGCCGAAAAGGCGATGTGAACATTCGCGGCGCCTATCTGCACATGCTGGCCGATGCCGGCGTGTCGGCCGCCGTGGTGCTGGGCGGCCTCCTGATCCGCCAGACCGGCTGGGTGTGGATCGATCCGCTGCTGGGCCTCGCCGTGGCGGCGGTGATCCTGAAGGGCACCTGGGGCCTCTTGAAGGAATCGCTGGCGCTGGCGATGGATGCCGTGCCCGCCGGCATCGATCCGGCCGCCGTGCGCGGCTGGCTCACCGGGCTGGAGGGTGTGGCCGCCGTGCATGATCTCCACATCTGGCCGCAGGGCACCAGCGGCGCGATCCTGACGGCGCATCTGGTGATGCCCGCCGGCCATCCGGGGGACGAGGCGCTGGCCAACATCGCCCATGCCCTGCACCACCGCTTCCAGATCGGCCATGCCACGCTGCAGGTGGAAACCGGCGACGCGCATTGCCGCCAGGCCCTGCCCGAGGGCTGTGGCGGCAGGGACCATCACCACCACTGATGGATTCGACTGTGGCCAGCGCCGCCACCAGCCGATAGAAACGCCGCCATGCGCATCATCGATCACCATATCGCCGGAAAACCCGTGGTTGCCGGCAGCCGCACCAGCCCGGTGTATGACCCAAACTCGGGCCAGGTTCAGGCCGAAGTCCGCCTGGCCGGCATGGACCTTTTGGAACAGGCCGTCGCCGCCGCCCGCGCCGCGCAGCCGGCCTGGGCCGCCACCAACCCGCAGCGCCGCGCCCGGGTGATGTTCAAGTTCAAGGAACTGGTCGAAGCCCGCATGGATGAGCTCGCCCGTGTGCTCAGTTCCGAACATGGCAAGGTGCTGGCCGACAGCCGCGGCGATATCCAGCGCGGGCTGGAGGTGATCGAATTCTGCTGCGGCATCCCGCACGTGCTGAAAGGCGAATATAGCCACGGCGCCGGGCCGGGGATCGACATCTGGGCCTTCCGGCAGCCGATCGGCATCGGCGCCGGCATCACCCCGTTCAATTTCCCGGCGATGATCCCGATGTGGATGGCCGGCGTTGCCATCGCGACTGGCAATGCCTTCATCCTGAAGCCCTCCGAACGCGATCCCACCCTGCCACACCTGTTGGGCGATGTTTTCCGTGAAGCCGGCCTGCCGGATGGCATTTTCAGCGTGGTGAATGGCGACAAGGAAATGGTGGATGCAATCATCCAGCACCCCGATATCGCGGCGATCAGCTTTGTCGGCTCATCCGATGTGGCCGAATATATCCACACACAGGGCTGCGCGCGCGGCAAGCGGGTGCAGGCGATGGGCGGGGCGAAGAATCACGCCATCGTGATGCCCGATGCCGACCTCGATCAAGTGGTGCGCGATCTGGCTGGCGCGGCCTTTGGTTCGGCCGGCGAACGCTGCATGGCGCTGCCGGTGGTGGTGCCGGTCGGCGAGGACACCGCCAATGCCCTGCGCGCCAAGCTGCTGCCGGCGATCGCCAGGCTGCGCATCGGCACCAGCACCGACCCTGAGGCCGATTACGGCCCGGTGGTGACGGCGGCGCACAAGGCGCGGATCGAGCAATATATCCAGATGGGCGTCGATGAAGGCGCGGAACTGGTCGTCGATGGCCGCGGCTTCACCCTGCAGGGCCACGAAGGCGGCTTCTTCGTCGGGCCCAGCCTGTTCGATCATGTGAAACCGCACATGAAATCCTACCAGGACGAGATTTTCGGCCCGGTGCTGCAGATCATGCGTGCCCCTGATTTCGAAAGCGCTTTGGCCCTGCCCAGCCAGCACCAATATGGCAATGGCGTCGCCATCTTCACGCGCAACGGCCACGCCGCGCGCGAGTTCGCGGCGCGGGTGAATGTCGGCATGGTCGGCGTCAACGTGCCGATCCCGGTGCCGGTGGCCTATCACAGCTTTGGCGGCTGGAAGCGCTCGGCCTTTGGCGACATCGGCCAGCACGGCATGGAAGGCGTGCAATTCTGGACCAAGCGCAAGACGGTGACCGGGCGTTGGCCCGATGGCGGCAGCGACGGCGGCAGCGCCTTTGTCATTCCGACGATGGGGTGACGCATGGACATGGATGTCATCCTCAAGCGCTTCGAACAGCCTGACGAGGTGCGGGAATTCGCCAAGGGCCGCTTCGAGATCGTGCGCCTGGGCGGCATGACCATCGGCCGCGCCACCTATCAGCCCGGCTGGCGCTGGAAGGATGATGTCGGCGCGGCGGCCGGGGCCACCTCCTGCCATGTCGAACATGTCGGCATGGTCGTGTCGGGCTGTGCCACCGCCGCCATGGATGATGGCCGCATCATCGAGATGAAGGCGGGCGACATCTTCTATGTGCCACCCGGCCACGACAGCTGGGTGGTGGGCGACGAGCCCTATGTCTCGATCCATTTTTTGGGTGCCGATGATTATGCGGCGGCAAAGGACGACAAATGAGCTTTGAAACCATCCTTGTGGAAACCCGTGGCGCGGTCACGCTGGTGCGGCTCAACCGGCCGCAGGCGCTGAATGCGCTCAACTCCCAGGTGCTGGGCGAACTGATCACCGCCTTTGCCGCCTATGACGCCGATGCCAGCCAGCGCTGCCTCGTCATCACCGGCAGCGAGAAGGCCTTTGCCGCCGGGGCCGACATCAAGGAAATGTCCACCCAAAGCTTTGCCGACATGTATGGCGGCAATTTCTTCGCCGGCTATGACCATGTGACGGCCACCCGCAAGCCGTGGATCGCGGCGGTGAGCGGCTTTGCGCTCGGCGGCGGCTGCGAGCTGGCGATGATGGCGGACATCATCATCGCGGCCGAGAACGCCAAGTTCGGCCAGCCGGAAATCAAGCTGGGCGTCACGCCGGGCATGGGCGGGTCGCAGCGGCTGGTGCGCGCCATCGGCAAGGCGAAAGCCATGGAAATGTGCCTGACGGGCCGGATGATGGACGCGGCCGAAGCCGAACGCTCTGGCCTCGTTGCCCGCGTCGTGCCCACCGATCAACTGCTCGACGAAGCGCTGAAACTGGCCGAAACCATCGCCGGCATGGCGCCGCTCGCCGCCATCGCCGTGAAGGAAGAGGTGGATGCGGCCTTTGAAATGACGCTCAAGGAAGGCGTGCGCTTTGAACGGCGGCTGTTCCATTCGCTGTTCGGCAGCGCCGACCAGAAGGAAGGCATGGCCGCCTTCGTGGAAAAGCGGCCGGGCAACTGGACCGGGAAATAAGCGGCCAACATCCTCCCCCTCTGGGAGAGGTGCCCGCAGGGCGGAGGGGGCCACCAGGCGCGGCCCTTGCTGCCACCTCCCCCTCTGGGGGAGGATTTTCTGTCCTACACGGGCAGGCTGTGGCATGATGGCGGAAATGCAAAAAGATCAGCCGAAACAACGCTGAATCCCGGCAATTCCGTCAATTGTGTCAAAACTGGCCGCTCTTTCTCAGCCCTTCAGCGCCCGTTTCGCCGCCTCGGCATAGGCGCTCAGCAACTGTTCCAGGATCGCCGGCTTGCCCTTGGGCCCGGCAATCAGGCTGGTGTGGACATAGTCGCGCAATTTCTCGTGCAGCAGCGCCGTGCGGTTCATCGGCAGCATGGCCAGCATGGCTTCGGACAGATCAAGGATCAGGCCCTTGGACGGCACGGCATAATCATCGGCGCGGATGCGGATCACCTCGGCATCGGCCAGCAGGGCGAGATCATGGTTCGCCGCCTCGATCAGCGTGTCGGCCAGCGGCTCGGCATTGTCGCGCAGCAGGGTCTTGACCCGGTGCGACAGGAAATCGCGTTGGTTCAGCGCCAGATTGGCCCAGTCCAGCCGCGCCGCCTCTGCCTCCGCCGCCGCAACCGCCCGGGCGGCAAGATCGTGAAAGGCGCGGGTGGCAGCCTCGCTGTGGCGGATCCGCCAGGCGCGAATGTCGCCGCCCATCACCAGCCGGTTGATCAAACTGCGCAACGGTGCCTGCCTCCCTCTTGTCTGCGTTTGGCAAGGGCGGCGCCGGATGGCAAGGATTCTGGGAAAAGGCGCAAACGGGAGACTGGCCATGGCAACAATCGCGTTCATCGGTGTGGGCAACATGGGCGGCGGCATGGCGCTCAATCTGGTCAAGGCCGGGCACCAGGTGCGGGCCTTTGACCTGTCGGCCGTGGCGCTGGAACGCGTGGTGGCCGGGGGCGCCTCTGCCGCCAGCAGCGCGGTGGCGGCGGCAACCGGTGCCGATGCGATCATCACCATGCTGCCGGCCGGCACCCATGTCCGCGCGGCTTATGAGGGCGAATTGTTCGCCGCCGCCGCGTCGCACGCCATCCTGATCGATTGTTCCACCATCGATGTCGCCACCGCCAAGGCGCTGGGTGAAGCGGCGGCGACGCGGGGGCTGGCCATGGTTGATGCGCCGGTGTCGGGCGGCACCGCGGCGGCCGATGCCGGCACCCTCACCTTCATGGTCGGCGGCCCGGCGGCGGCGTTCGCGGTGGCGCAGCCGATCCTGGCCCAGATGGGCAAGGCGGTGATCCACGCCGGCGGCGCAGGCACCGGCCAGGCCGCCAAGATCTGCAACAACATGATCCTGGGTGCCACCATGATCGCGACCGCAGAGGCCTTCGTGCTGGCCGAGAAGTTGGGGCTGGACGCGCAGACCTTCTTCGACATTGCAGCCAAGGCCAGCGGCCAGTCATGGTCCATGACCAGCTATTGCCCCGTCCCCGGCCCGGTGCCCACCGCGCCGTCGAACCGGGATTATGCCGGGGGTTTTGCGGCCGCCCTGATGCTGAAGGATCTGAAACTGGCCTGTGAAGCCGCGCAGGGCGTGGGTGCCACCGTGCCGATGGGGGCAGAGGCACAGAGCCTGTACCAATTGTTTGTGAACAACGGTGGCGCGGTCACGGATTTTTCCGGCATCATCAAGTTGCTGCGCGGAGCCACGGCTTGACAATGGCCCCTGCCACTGGCTGATTTCACGCCGGGTCGACAAGGGTGGGGGCGAATTTGTTGCTGTGTCGGCTTGTTGTGCTTTGGCGCCTGTTGGCGTCGGCAATCGGGGTGCTGCTGCTGTTCGCCGGCCCCTTTGGCGCACAGGCCCAGCCGGCCGCCGCGCCTCCGCCCGTTGCCGCCTTTGGCCAGTTGCCCACCATTTCCGACATCGCGGTGTCGCCCGATGGCCAGCACTGGGCCGGCCTGATCGGCACGCCCACCGGCACCCAGATCCAGGTGCGCCGCACCAGTGATGGTGAACTGATCGCCGTCACCGGCGCCGAAAAGAGCAAGCTGCGCGCCATCCAGTGGGTGGGCAACGGCCATCTGGTTATCACCATCACCACCACCGGCCGGGTGATCGATCTGGCCGATACCAGCAAGCGCGAATGGACGATGCTGATGGCGCTGGATCTGAACGGCGATCGCCGCTGGCGGCAATTGCTGGGCAATCTGGAAAACGCGATGAACGTGTCTGCCGGCCCGGCGGTGTCGCTGGTGATCGATGGCGAACCGGTGCTGGTGGTGCCGGTGATCCGCTTTGTCGAACATGTCGGCGCGTTGTCGCTGGCACAGGTGCGGATGAAAACCGGTGCGGCTCGGGTGACGGATGTTGGCAATCCCGAAACGGTTGACTGGCTGGTGGGCAGCAACGGCCGACCGGCCGCCCGCGCCGATTATGAACCCGGCACCGGCCTGTGGACACTGCATGCCCGGCAGGGCGACCGGATGGTCAAGGTCCATGCCGAAAAGGCGCTGGTCGATCTGCCCAACCTGGTTTCCTTTGGCCGCGATGCCGGCACGGCGCTGCTCAGCCGCAAGGTTGATGGCGAATGGAGTGATTATCTGGTCACGCTTGCCACCGGGGCGATGAGCGGGCCCGAAGCCTCCCTGGCCGGCAACGAGGTGCTGATCGACCGGGCCAGCCGCACGGTCATCGGCACGCGCAGCACCTCGCTGGAGGCCGAGACCTACACGATGTTCGATCCCGTCGATCAGCGGTTGCTGCGCGGGCTGGTGAAGGCCTTTCCCGGCGAAGTGGTGCGGCTGGAAAGCTGGAGCGACGACCGCCAGGTGCTGATCGTGTCGGTGGAAGGGGCGGAAAACGGCGCCAGCCTGTTCCTGATCAACCGCGCCAAGGGCACGGCCGATGCGCTGGCCCTGCGCTATGCCGGCCTGCCCCCCGATCTGATCGCCCCGGTCACCACCCTCACCTACAAGGCCGCCGATGGCCCGGCGATCCCGGCCTATCTCACCTTGCCGCGCGGCCGTCCGGCCAAGGGCCTGCCCCTGATCGTGCTGGCCCATGGCGGCCCCGCCTCGCGCGACATGCCGGGGTTTGATTGGTGGGCCCAGGCGCTCGCCAGCCGCGGCTATGCGGTGCTGCAGCCGCAGTTCCGCGGCTCCAGCGGCTTTGGCAGCGCCCATCTGGAGGCCGGTTTCGGCGAATGGGGCCGCAAGATGCAGAGCGATCTGTCGGACGGCGTTCGCCACCTGGTTGCGGCCGGCACGGTTGACAAGGGCCGGGTCTGCATCGTTGGCGCGTCCTATGGCGGCTATGCCGCGATGGCGGGGGTGACGCTGGAAACCGGCGTCTATCGCTGCGCCTCGGCGGTGGCCGGGGTTTCGGATCTGCGGCGGATGCTGGGCAGCGATGCCCGCGATGCCGGCACCAGCCGCAGCGCCTCGGTCCGCTACTGGCAGCGCTTCATGGGGGCGAAGGGCCCCTCTGACGACAGCATCGATGCCTGGTCACCGGCGCGGCTGGCGCACAAGGTCATGGTGCCGCTGCAACTGATCCACGGCAAGGACGACACGGTGGTGCCGATCGCCCAGAGCCGCATGATGCTGGACGCGATGAAGGCGGCCGGCAAGGCGGTCGACTGGCTGGAAATGGCCGGCGAGGATCATTGGCTGAGCCGGCCGGCAACGCGCATCGCCATGCTGGAAGCCCAGATCGCCTTTCTGAACACCCACAATCCACCGAACTGACGCAAGGAGTGTTGTCGCGATGAAGCCTGTTGTGGCTGGGGTGGCCCTGATGCTGATGGCGGTACCCACTATCGGAGCGCCACCGCCGATCAGCCTCTATGGCCAGTTGCCCAACGTGCAGAGCATGGTGCTGTCCCCCGATGGCAGCAAATGGGCGGCGGTGATGGGGGATGAACGGGCGGCGCAGATCCAGGTCCGCACGCTGGTGGACAACAAGCTGCTTTCGGTGACATCGGCCGAGACGTCCAAGGTGCGCGGCGTCACCTGGGCCGGCAATGATCATGTGATCGCCACGATTTCCACCACCCAGCCCTTTGACAAGACCGCCGGCGGCCCCAAGCGCGAATGGTATATGCTGCTCGATCTTGATCTGGCGCGCGGCAAGGAATGGCGGCCCCTGCTGACCGGGATTCCCGATGCGATGAACGTCGCCGCCGGTCCGCCCCGGCCAGCGCTGCGGGATGGCCAGCAGGTGCTAGTGGTGCCAGGCATCAGCTTTGAAAGCGGCAATGGCACCGTTTCCCTGATCGAGGTGAAGCTGGGCAAGGCGGGCGGCAGCGTGGGGCTGGTCGGCACGCCCGATACCATCCGCTTTGTGCTGGATGCCGACGGCAAGGCGGTCGCGCGCGAGGATTATGAGGAAAAATCGGGCACCTATCGCCTGTTGCTGCGGATGAACGGGGCGTTCCGCAAGCTGTATGAAGAGGTGGCGCGGCTGGACCGCCCCTATGTCTATGGCTTTGGCAAGGATGCCGGCACCTTGCTGATGCACAGCCGGAAATCCGGCAAGTGGCAGGATTTTGCCATCACCCTGGCCGATGGCAGCATCACGCAGGTGGAAGGGTTCGAGGCGGACAGCCTGCTGCGCGACCGCCGCACCGGGTTGGCCATCGGCCTGATCGATGCCGGCCTTGCGGGCAATGAATACAGATTCTTCGATCCGAAGGACCAGGCGATGTGGCGCGGCATTACCCGGGCCTTTCCCGGCGAACAGGTCGACCTGGAAAGCTGGAGCGAGGACCGCCAGACCCTGGTGGTCGAGGTGCGCGGCGAGAAGAACGGCGTGTCGCTGTTTCGCATCAACCGCGCCAAGGGCCAGATCGAGTTCATGGCCGATCGCTACAATGGTCTGGGCCCGGAACTGCTCAATCCGGTGACGGCCTATCGCTACAGGGCGGCCGATGGCCTCGAGATTCCGGCCTATCTCACCCTGCCGCGCGGCCGCGCCGCCAAGGGGTTGCCGTTGATCGTGCTGCCGCATGGTGGGCCGGAAGCCCGTGACACCGCCGCCTTTGACTGGTGGAGCCAGGCGCTGGCCAGCCGCGGCTATGCCGTGTTGCAGCCGCAGTTCCGCGGGTCCAGCGGCTTTGGCGCGGCCCACATCGCGGCCGGTTACGGCGAATGGGGCCGCAAGATGCAGACCGATCTGTCGGATGGGGTGCGCGATCTGGTGGCCAAGGGCACGGTGAATGCCGGCCGGGTGTGCATCGTTGGCGCATCCTATGGCGGCTATGCCGCGATGGCCGGGGTGACGGTGGATGCCGGCGTCTATCGTTGCGCCTCGGCGGTGGCCGGTGTGTCGGATCTGCGGCGCATGCTGGTGTGGGAAACCCGCGATACCGGCGGCAGCAACAATGCCACGCTGCGATACTGGCAGCGCTTCATGGGGGCGAGGAATGCCAGCGATGACAGCATTGATCCCTGGTCGCCCGCGCGGCTCGCCGGCAAGCTCTCGGTCCCGCTGCAACTGATCCACGGCAAGGACGACACGGTGGTGCCGATCGAGCAGAGCCGCCTGATGCGCGAGGCGGCGCAGGCGGCCGGCAAGAGCGTCGATTGGCTGGAACTGGCCGGCGAAGACCATTGGTTGAGCCGCCCCGCCACCCGCACGGCCATGCTGGAGGCGCAGATCGCCTTTCTGGAAAAGCACAATCCGCCGGATCCGGTGCCATGAACACGCCCCCCATGGAACCCGAGGAATGATGCCGATGAAGATGCCGTGGCTGTTGGCCCTTGCCCTTGCGGTCCTGCCGGTGATCCCGGCGCTGGCGGCCCCACCCGCCATCAGACTGTTCGGGCAGCTGCCCAACGTGTCGACCATCGAATTGTCGCCCGATGGCAGCAAGTGGGCGGCGGTGATGGGCGATGAGACATCGGCACAGATCCAGGTGCGGGCCGTGGCCGACAACAAGCTGCTGGCCATTTCGCCGGCCGAAAAATCCAAGCTGCGCGACATCACCTGGGTGGGCAATGATCATCTGATCGCCACCATCTCCACCACCGATCGCCTGGCAACGCTGAACAACCGAGCGGTGGAAAGCGTGCATCTGCTCGATCTGGATCTGGCCCAGGGCGGCAAGTGGAAACAGTTACTTGGCGATCTGCACAATGCCGTTCGCCAGGCGGCCGGCATTCCCCGCCCGGTAATCCGCGATGGCCGGCCCTATATCGTGGTGCCCGTGTTCTTTGCGCGCAACGAACTCTACACCCTGTCGCTGGCCGAGGTCGATCTGGTTCGCCAGAAGGCCTATATCACCTTCTTCGGCACGTCAGACACGGTTGGCTGGATGGTCGGCACCGATGGCAAGCCGGCCGCGCGTATCGATTACACCACCACCACCGGGGATTGGCGTCTGATGGCGCGCCAGGGCACCGATTATCGCGCCGTCTATACCGAACGGGCGCCGCTTGATCGGCCCTATGTGTTCGGCTTCGGGCGCGATGCCAACACCCTGCTGTTTGGCAGCCACAAATCGGGCGAATGGGAGGAATATGAGGTCACGCTGGCCGATGGCAAGATCAGCGGACCCACCACCGCCTATCGCGGTGATAGGGTGATCACCGACCGGCGCACCCGCACCGTGGTGGGCACCATCGATACCAGGCTCGACCGGGTTGACTATAACTTCTTCGATGCCGCCGATGCCGCCTTGTGGCGCGGGTTGACCCGATCCTTCCCCAGCGAACAGGTGCAGATGGAAAGCTGGAGCGACGACCGGCAGACCATCATCGTGGGCGTGGATGGCCCGAAAACCGGGGTGGGCCTGTTCCTCATCGATCGCCGTCGCCGCACGGCCAATCCACTGGCGCTGCGCTACAACGGCATCGGCCCCGATGACCTCAACCCGGTGACCACGTTCACCTACAAGGCGGCGGACGGGCTCGACATTCCGGCCTATCTCACGCTGCCGCGCGGCCGGGAGGCCAAGGGCCTGCCGCTGATCGTGCTGGCCCATGGCGGGCCGGCCGCGCGTGACACGCCGGGGTTTGACTGGTGGGCCCAGGCCCTTGCCAGCCGCGGCTATGCCGTGTTGCAGCCACAGTTCCGCGGGTCGGATGGCTTTGGCGACGCGCATCTTCAGGCCGGTTATGGCCAATGGGGCCGCAAGATGCAGACCGATCTGTCGGATGGCGTGCGGGATCTGGTGAAGAAAGGCACGGTGGATGCCGCGCGGGTGTGCATCGCGGGCGCCTCCTATGGCGGCTATGCGGCGATGGCCGGCGTTGCGCTGGATCCGACGGTCTATCGTTGTGCCTCGGCGGTGGCTGGCGTGTCGGATCTGCGGCGCATGCTGGTGACCGAGGCGCGGGATGCCGGGGGCAGCAACAATGCCACCCTGCGGTACTGGCAGCGGTTCATGGGCGCCAAGGACAAGAATGACACCAGCATCGATGCCTTTTCCCCGGCCAGGCAGGTCGCCCATATCAAGGCACCGCTGCAACTGATCCACGGCAAGGATGACAGTGTGGTGCTGCTAGAGCAGAGCCAGATCATGGCCGATGCCCTGAAGGCGGCGGGCAAGCCGGCGGCGCTGCTGGTGCTGCCCGGCGAGGACCATTATCTGTCGCGGCCGGCAACCCGCACGGCCATGCTGGAAGCCCAGATCGCCTTTCTGGAGAAGCATAATCCGCCAAATTGACGCTGCGCCGGATGGTGGCGTTTCGGCGCGGTCCGCGCTATGCCGCAGCGCATCATGACCGCGCCGCTGATCATCGCCTTGCCCAAGGGCCGCATCCTGAAGGAGGCGCTGCCGTTGCTGGCGCGCATCGGGATTGTGCCGGAACCGGATTTTTCCAATGAAAACAGCCGCAAGTTGACGTTCGAAACGTCGCGGCCCGATTGCCAGGTGATCCGGGTGCGCAGTTTCGATGTGGCGACCTTCGTGGCCTTTGGCGCGGCGCAGCTGGGCATTGCCGGCAATGATGTGCTGATGGAGTTTGATTTTTCAGAGATTTATGCCCCGGTTGATCTGGGCATTGGCAAGTGCCGGTTGAGCGTGGCGCAGCCGGATGGGCTGGACCCGGACCTGACCCGCCTGTCGCACGTGCGGGTGGCGACGAAATATCCGGCGCTCACCCGCCGGCATTTTGCCGCCCGGGGCCTGCAGGCGGAGGTGATAAAATTGAATGGTGCCATGGAGTTGGCGCCGCTGGTTGGCCTGTCGAGCCGGATTGTCGACCTGGTTTCGACCGGCAAGACGCTGGCGGAGAACGGCCTGAAGGAGGTGGAGGTGATCGCTGAAGTGACCAGCCGCCTGATCGCCAACCGCGCCGCCTTCAAGACCGACGGCCGGGTGGTTGAGCTGGTGAATGCCATGCGCGGCCTGGTGGAGCGTGGCGATGCCGCTGCGGCTTGAGGCGAAAAACCCCGGTTTCGTGGCCGATTTCGCGGCACTGGTGGCCGCAGAGCGCGAACCGGTGACCGCAGTCGCGGCGGCGGTGACCGCCATCATTGCCGATGTGCGCGCCCGCGGTGACGCGGTGCTGGCCGAGCTCACCGCGAAGTTTGATGGCGTCGATCTGGATGCGGCCGGCTGGGAAATCGGCCCGGCGGAACTGGACGCGGCACTGAACGGCCTGGCACCTGATCTGCGGGCCGCGCTTGATCTGGCCGCCACGCGCATCCGCGATTTTCACGAACGGCAAAAGCCCACCGGCAATGATGCCACCGATGCCGCCGGGGTGCGCACCGGCGTGCGCTGGAGCCCGGTGGACGCCGCCGGCCTCTATGTGCCGGGCGGGCGGGCGGCCTATCCATCATCGGTTCTGATGAACGCCATTCCGGCGGTGGTGGCCGGGGTGCGCGATCTGATCATGGTGACGCCAACGCCGGGCGGGGAGGCCAACCCGCTGGTGCTGGCCGCCGCCCGGGTGGCCGGCGTTTCCCGCGTGTTCCGCGTTGGCGGGGCGCAGGCGGTGGCGGCGCTGGCCTTTGGCACGGCGCGCATTCCCAAGGTGGACGTGATCACCGGCCCCGGCAACGCTTATGTCGCCGAGGCCAAGCGCCAGCTGTATGGCGTGGTCGGAATCGACATGGTGGCCGGCCCATCGGAAGTGGTGATCGTGTCCGACGGGAAATCCAATCCCGACTGGATCGCGGCTGATCTTCTGGCCCAGGCCGAGCATGATCCGGTGGCGCAATCCATCCTGATCACCACCAGTGCGGCCGAAGCCGATGCGGTGGAAGCCGCCGTCGCCCGTCAGCTGGAAACCCTGCCCACGGCCGCCGTTGCCAGTGCCAGCTGGCGTGACCATGGCGCCATCATCGTGATCGGCGATCTGGCCGAGGCGCTGCCGCTGCTCGACGCGCTGGCGCCCGAGCATGCCGAGCTGATGGTGGATGATCCGGACTGGCTGTTCGCCCGGATGCGCCATGCCGGTTCGGTGTTCCTGGGCCGGCACACGCCGGAGGCGGCGGGCGATTATCTCGCCGGGCCCAACCATGTGCTGCCCACCGGCCGGCGGGCGCGTTTTGCGTCCGGCCTGTCGGTGGTGGATTTCATGAAGCGCACGACCTTCCTCGATTGCGGGCCGGCCGGGCTGGCCGCCATCGGGCCGGCCGGCGCGGCGATTGCCGATGTGGAAGGGCTGGCGGCGCACGCCGCATCGATCCGCTTGCGGCTGGGGTAGGGCGGGACGTCCCTGGCCCCGCCCCCCTGACCGGGATGGGGGATCCCGCTCATGCCGAGCTTGTCGAGGCACCGACCGCACTTGGAGCGTGCCTCGACAAGCTCGGTATGAGCGGTTCAATCAAACGGCAATCGAATCTAGAGACGCTCCAGCGGCTGGGTCAGGCAATGGGGGCCGCCGTGCCAGGCCCAGAGTTCGCGGGCCGGGAACGTGTCGACGGCGATGCCGTCGGCTTCCAGCGCCGCCTTGGTGGCCGGGTTGCCGGCATAGGCAATCACCCGCCCGGGCGTTGCCTGCACGATGTTGGAGGCCTGGCGGCGCAGTTCGGGATAGGCCCGCTCCATGAACGCCTCATAGGCGGCCTGATCGCCGTCGGGGCGGGCGCCGCCGACCCAGGTGAAGCGATAGCCCTGGCCCTTCAGATGATCGACCAGCTTGGCATCGCCAAGATCCTCGCGATTGCCGGTGCCGGCGCGATAGAGCGTGATCTTGCCGAACTCCTTCAACATGGTCAGGCCCTTTTCGGCCTCTTCTTCCTCCAGAAGATTCTGGGCGCGGGCGCCGCGGATATAGCGGGCGAGCGGGCTGGTCTCGGCAAAGTCCTTTTCCAGCAGATAGGGCACCGTCAGCGCGTGTTTGGGTGCGACCAGGGTGAAATAGGTATCGAGGTGAAGCAGCAGCAGTTGCAGCTCCAGCATCTGGGCGGCGCTGCCCATCCGGGCCGGGCGGATGAAATCGCGCTTCACCGTCTGCACCGCCAGCACATCCATGTTGAGCCGCTGGGCCAGCAACGGCGCAATGCGCGGATCGGTGCGGTTGCCGTTGCCGAGGAAGATGGTGTTGCGATCGACCACGGTGAAATCGCCGCCTTCCAGGCCAATGCCTTCCTCCATGGCGTCAAAGATCACCGGATAGCGACTGAGCAGCGGCGAATGGGCATAGCAGAAGCGCAGCAGATGACTCTCGCGGCGGCGGCGCAGCGAGACGGAGCGGCCCATGACGAGGCCACCCGGCGTCATGATCGCGCTGTCGCGGGTCCACATCATGCTGCCATTGTTGTCGTCGGCAAAATGGCGCCAGTTGCCGTCAGGGCCCAGCCGGTTGCGCACACGCGGGTCGCGGCCCAGGATGGTGTCGGCGGTCACACTGTCGGGATCGGCGCCGAGCAGCGGGAAACTGGCCTCCAGCCAGGCCGCGAAGACACCGGATTTGCGGGTGGCGGCGATGGCGGCGGCCAGCGCATCGCGCAGCTCCACCACCTCGGCGCCATTGGCCTTGAGCAGCTTCACCAGCCCGGCCTGCTGGGCCACCATCGCCTCCATGTCGGATTCGGCATAGGGCAGGAGATTGCCGTCCAGCCGGTCACCGCCGCGATCGGTGGCAACCACGCTGTGCATCAGCACGCGTTTCAGCGTGCCGATATCGCTGGGCAGATAGGGTTTGGCAGGCTGTGCAAGGCCGGGCGCGGCGACGAGAGCGGGTGCAGCGGCAAGGCCAGCCAAGAGCGTGCGGCGATCGATGGTCATGCGTGTTGCCCCCGGGATTGCAGGAATGCTGGCGCTGTTGGCGGGAAAGGGCAAGGGGGGCTGTGGTCGATTGGGGTTTGCTGGAAATCCCAAACCCGCTCATGCCGAGCTTGTCGAGGCAGCGACCGCACTTGGAGTGTGCCTCGACAAGCTCGGCATGCGTGGGTTCAATCAAGCTCCAATCGAGTCTGGTCCGCGTACACCGCCCGTTCCACGGCGCGCAGCACGTCCACCGCGGCGGGTTCGCCGAAAGGCAGATGCTGCATGCAGACGACGCCGGCGATGTCGCTGGCGCGGTCGATCCAGTAATAGCTGTTGGCGATGCCGGCCCAGGCCAGGGTGCCGGGGGCGCGGCCGTCGGGCCCGGTTTCGGGGTTGATCAGGAAGCCCAGGCCCCAGCCGCAATCCATCATCGGGAACAGATCGAAATCGGTGGAAAGGCCCGGCATGTTGGTGCTCATGCGGCCGGCGGGCATCGGCACCTGGTTGGTTGCCATCATCGCCACGGTCTCCGCTTTCAGGATGCGGGCGCCGTTCAGCGTGCCGCCGTTCAGGATCATGCGGCAGAATTTGAGATAATCGCGCGCGGTTGAAATCAGGCCGCCGCCGGCGCCGTGATATTCGGCATTCTCGCCGCCGCCGAAATGCACCGGGAAGGGCATCAGCCCGCCATCGGGCGTGCGGGCATGCAGCGGGGTGAGCCGGGCCTTGATGCCATCATCAAAGGCGAAGGTGGTTTCCGTCATGCCCAGCGGGCCGGTGACATGGCGGGCCAGCCATTCGCCCAGCCGCATGCCCGACACCGCCTCCACCGCCTGGCCGACCCAATCGGTGGAGATGCCATAGATCCATGCTGTGCCGGGATCGGCGAGCAGCGGCTGGTTCAGGCTGGCCAGCGTGCCGGGGTTGGCCGGGTTGTGCAGCCGCCACTGGGTGAGTTCGGCCGACATGAATTCATAGCCGAAGCCGGAGGTGTGGGTGAGCAGCTGCCTGAGCGTGATCGGGCCGGCGGCCGGGCGCAGGACCGGCTTGCCTGTCTCATCAAAGCCTTCCAGCACCTGCGGGTTGGCAAGCGCCGGCAGCAGGGGCGCCAGATCATCATCAAAGGCAAGCCGGCCCTGTTCCACCAACTGCATGGCGGCAACGCTGGCGATGGCCTTGGTCATCGACGCGATCTGGAACAGATCATCCTGATTGAGGGGCGGCCCGCCAGGGCCCTTGCTGCCCACCGCGGCCTCGACCAGCGTGCCGGCGCTGTTGCCGATGGTGACGACGGCGCCGGGGATGTTGCCGGCGGCAAGGCTGGTTTCGAGGGCGTGGATGATGCGGTCGCGCATGGGCTGATCCTTTGCTGGCATGCCCATTCGTATCGCACTTCCCCACCCCCGGCCCCTCCCCTGAAGGGGAGGGGAGATGTCTGGCGGGCGGAGCGGACTCAAGCGGCCAGCGGGCGGCCCCCTCCGCCGCCCCCGGCCTTCGCCGGGGTGGGCACCTCCCCCAGAGGGGGAGGATCATATGCAATCCTCAATGGCGGAAGTGGCGCATGCCGGTGAAGACCATGGCGAGGCCGCGTTCATCGGCCGCCGCGATCACATCCTTGTCGCGGATGGAGCCGCCGGGCTGGATGATGGCAGTGGCGCCGGCATCGGCGGCGGCGATCAGGCCATCGGGGAAGGGGAAGAAGGCATCGGATGCGACGCAGCTGCCGATGGTCTTGGGTTGCGGCCAGCCGGCAGCTTCCTGGGCATCGATGGCCTTGCGCGCGGCGATGCGGGTGGAATCCAGCCGGCTCATCTGGCCGGCGCCCACGCCGGCGGTGGCACCGCCGTTGGCATAGACGATGGCGTTGGATTTGACGTGGCGCGCCACCGTCCAGGCGAACAGCAGATCGGCCCATTCGGCCTCGGTCGGCGCGCGCCGGGTCACGACCTGGCAGGCGTCGCGGCTGACGGCGCCATTGTCACGGCTTTGCACCAGCATGCCGCCCGATACGGGCTTGAGCATCAGGCCGGGGCGGCGCGGATCGGGCAGATCGGCGATGAGCAGGCGCAGATTCTTCTTGGCGGCAAACATGGCGCGGGCATCATCATCGGCGCCCGGGGCGATCACCACTTCGGTGAAAATCTGGGTGATGGCTTCGGCGGTGGGGCCATCCAGCGGCTGGTTGACGGCGATGATGCCGCCAAAGGCCGACACCGGATCGCAGCGGAAGGCCTTTTCATAGGCATCGGCAAGGCTGGTGCCGGTGGCGACGCCGCACGGGTTGGCATGCTTGATGATGGCGCAGGCCGGGCCGAACCCCTTCCATTCGGCGATCAGATCCAGCGCGCCATCGGCATCATTCAAATTGTTGTAGCTGAGTTCCTTGCCCTGCAGCTGGGTTGCGGCGGCAAGGCCGCGCGCGCCGGTTTGCGGCAGATAGAGCGCCGCGCTCTGGTGCGGGTTCTCGCCATAGCGCAGCACATCCTTGCGGGTCAGCGCCAGCGGCAGCACGGCCGGGAATTGCTCCCCCTGATCGGCAAAGGCGAACCAGCTGGCGACCGCGGCATCATAGGCCGCGGTGTGGGCAAAGGCGGCAGCGGCGAGCTGGCGGCGCAGGGCGAGCGGGGTGGCGCCATCATGCTCGGTCAAGGCGGCGATGAAGCCATCATATTGATCGGGGCTGGTGAGGATGGCGACGAATTCGTGATTCTTGGCCGAGGAGCGGACCATGGCGGGGCCGCCAATGTCGATATTCTCGATGATGTCCTCGCGCGGTGCGCCGCGGGCAACGGTGGCGGCGAAGGGATAGAGATTGATCACCGCCAGATCGATGGCGCCGATGCCGTTGGCGGCCATGGCGGCCTGATGCTCTGCATTGTCGCGCAGGGCGAGCAGGCCGCCGTGCACGCGCGGGTGCAGGGTTTTCACCCGGCCGTCCATCATTTCCGGGCTGCCGGTGAGTTCGGCGACATCCTTCACCGCATGGCCAAGCGCGCGCAAGGCGGTGGCGGTGCCGCCGGTGGAGACGAGTTCGACGCCGTGGGCGACAAGAGCGGCGGCCAGCGGTTCCAGCCCGGCCTTGTCGGAGACGGACAACAGGGCGCGGCGGATGCGGACGAGATCGGTCATGGCGGGGCTTTCGCTGGCTGGCGTTGCGGCACGGGATGCCGGGCGCCCTAGCGGCTTGCGCGCCAAATGTCAGCCCTATTTCCCGGCGCGGCGCAGGCTCCAGGCCAGATCGGCGGCGGCCTTGGCGGTCTGGCCGGAAATGACCAGTTGCTGGGTGCGGTGGATGGTGCCGGCTTCATCGACCCAAAGCGATTGGTCGATGGCCAGCCGGCAGCCGTTGCCGCCTTCGGCATGGCATTTGAAGGCCCAG
Source organism: Sandarakinorhabdus cyanobacteriorum (assembly GCF_002251755.1). Classification (GTDB taxonomy): domain Bacteria; phylum Pseudomonadota; class Alphaproteobacteria; order Sphingomonadales; family Sphingomonadaceae; genus Sandarakinorhabdus; species Sandarakinorhabdus cyanobacteriorum. The sequence continues at coordinate 47,860 of NZ_NOXT01000106.1, read as the reverse complement.
ATGCGGCCCGCCGGGGTTTTCAGCAGCGCGCCCAGGCCATCGGCGGTGGGGGTGGCCGACACGCCGGGGCCAAGGTGGAAGCGCAGATCGAACGGCCGGTCACCACGGCGGCGCAGCAGCTTGACTGGGGCGGCTTCGATCACATCCTCACCCGCCAGTTCGTTGCCGTCGGGGGAGAGGAACAGCCGGCGGCGCACCAGCATGCCAAAGCGGCGGGCATAGCCATCGTGGCTGGTTTCGATCAGCTGGCCTTCGCCGGTGGAACGATAGGCCATCGCCACCTCCTCCACCCCGCCGGCCAGCGTGCCATCATCGCGGATGCGGGTGGAATTGGTGTCGGCAATCACCAGCGTGCTGTGGGCGGCGGTGGTGGCAAGGCCGGCGGCCAGCGCTGGGGCCAGCGCCTGGGGCAGGCCGGCAGCGCCGCCGCAGTTGGTGATCAGCCGTTCGGCCCCGTCGCTCATTTCAAAGGCCAGGGTGCCGGCATGCCCATGCCCGCACAGGCGCGCGGGCGGCGGCGGCCCGGCATCGAGGATGACGATGCTGCGGCCGGCCGACAGACGGTGAAAGCCGCTCCAGCGGCCACCGCGGCGCAATTCCGTGCCGGTGGCGGCCTTGCGGGCGAGGCGATCCAGCGCATCGGCGCCGATCACCGCGCTGCCGTGCCAGGCACCAATGCGGCCATCGCCCAGCGCCATGCCGCGCAGCGTGGGGACCAGACGGGCCAGCGTATCGGCAAACAGCGGCGGGGCGCGGGTGCCGATGCATTCGGGGGCATTGGCGGTGAACAGCAGCAGTTCGGCCAGCGCCAGCGCGTCGCCGGGCGCGCGGCTGGCGATGCCGCCATCGGGCAGCACCAGCCGGCCCAGCAGCGCCTGCAGCCCGGCCAGCGCGCGGGCGGCGCGCACCTCGCCGCCGGGGATCAGGGTGCCGGCGGCATAGAGCCCGCACCAGGCGCGGGCCTGGGCCAGGCCATCAGGCAGGCGCGGGGCGGCGCGATCGAGGTGGCGGGCCCAGGTCGCGAGCGCGGACAGCACGGCGGAGCGGAAAATCTGGTTGCCGCTGCCCAGGATCACCGGGGCATGGCCCAGCACCATCAACAGCCGGGTACCTGCGATATCGGCGCGCCAGGCCAACGGATCATAATCGGCATAGGCATTGAGCCAGCGCTGGCCCAGCGCTTCGGCGGCGGCGATCGCGGTCTTGCGATCGGGCAGGATGGCGAGATGGCGCAGCCAGCCCCAGCCCTGTGCCCATTGCTGCCATTCCGCAGGCGCGGTGACGGTGCGGAAATCCAGATCGCGGATCATCACCGTGTGGCCGGCGTGGATCAGGCGGCCGGCGATGATGCGTTCGGCCAGGTGGGCATCACCGGGCACCGGATCGGCCGGCACGCCCAGCAGTTTCAGCGGGAACCGGCCGCGCAGGCGGAAGCGGTGCAGCGGGGTGGCATAAAGCCGGCTGGCCAGCCCGGCGGCGGCGCGTTCCGACAGCGACAGGCCGCGTTCCCCGCCATCGCGCCGCAGGCTGGCTTCGGCGGCATCGGGCGGCGGCGCGTCGGCCATCAATGGCCCTTCAGGGCCGCGATGTTGGCGGCATATTGGCTGGGCCCGCCCTTGAAGCTGGCGGTGCCGGCCACCAGCACATCGGCGCCGGCGGCGACCACGGTGGCGGCGTTGGCGGCATCCACCCCGCCGTCAACCTCCAGATGGATCGTGCGGCCGCTGTCGTCGATCAGGCGGCGCAGGCGCTCGATCTTCTTCAGCTGGCTGGTGATGAAGCTCTGGCCGCCGAAGCCGGGGTTGACGCTCATGACGAGGATCAGATCAATGTCGCCCAGCACGGTTTCGACCAGCTCCACCGGGCTGGCGGGGTTCAGCGAGACGCCGGCCTGTTTTCCCAGCGCCTTGATGCGCTGGACGGTGCGGTGCAGGTGCGGGCCGGCTTCGGGGTGGACGGTCAGGATATCGGCGCCGGCTTCGGCAAAGGCCTCCAGATAGGGATCGGCCGGGCTGATCATCAGATGCACATCGAACGGCAGGCTGGAATGCGGGCGCAGCGCCTTCACCACCATCGGGCCGATGGTGAGATTGGGCACGAAATGCCCATCCATCACGTCGACATGGATCCAGTCCGCCCCGGCGGCGCTGATCGCGCGCACCTCTTCGCCCAGACGGGCGAAATCCGCCGACAGGATGGACGGTGCGATGCGGACATTGGCCATGCCAACTCTCTAGCAGGGCCACCGGCGCGGCGGTAGTGGGTGGGCCAATCCGCCTGTGGACGAAATCGGGCGATCAGGCGCGTTCGCGCAGCAACCGGCTGACGGTTTCGTCAAACTCCTTCTTGGCCTTGACGTTCAGTGCACCGGTGGCAGGGCCGGCCCAGCCGACATGGACTTCCTTCACCCGGCCATCGCGGCCGATGAAGATAGTGGTGGGCCACACCTTCACCGGCGCAAGGTTGCCGAGCACCTTCTTGGTGTCGTCGGCGTTGGGCTGGCCGGCATAGACCATCGGGTAGATCAGCTTGTAGCGGCTCTTGAAGCTGCTGATCTGGCGCATGGCGCGGGCTTCATCGGCGCCATATTCGAACTGCAGGCCGATCATTTCCAGGCCTTCCTTCTGCCGGCGGGCGGCATAGGGGCCGAGATACTGGGCCTCGTCGTGGCAGTTGGGGCACCAGGCGCCGCCGATGGAGATGACGACGACCTTGCCCTTGTAGCGGGCATCGGCGAGGCTGATCATCTGGCCATCGGGGGTGGGCAGACGGAAGCTCAGGCGGTCACCGCCCGGCTTTTCCACTGCCACGGCTTCCATCGTGGCCAGCTTTTCCTTCTTCGCTTCGAACGGGTTGCCGGTGGCGCGGCTGGTGGCGGCGAATTGGGCGCCCTTCAGCGTGTCGCCGGCAAGCGTGCCCGTCCACAGGTTGGTGAAGCTGCCATCGAAGGTGGAGAGCTTGAGGACAGTGCCGTTGAGCTCGCCCGACAGGTAGCGCATGTCGCCGGTTGGCAGCTGGACCGTGCCAGAGACCTGCGACCCCATCTGCTTCAGGATGAGCAGGCCCTTCACCTTGTTGTCGCCATAGCTGAGATTCCAGCGGCCGGTGACATTGCCGGCGGGCTTGACCGCGCCGGGGGTGAAGCGCCAGCCGCCGCGCACCGCGCGGGCCGGCAGGGTGACGGTGCCGGTGGAGCGCAGCACGGTGGCGGCGCCCGACAGGCTGCCATCGGCCGCGGCGCTGAGTTCGAGCCGGCTGTTGTAGCTGGGGAAGACGAGGGTGATGCTGTCGCCCGTCACCGTCACCTGTTCCACCTTCAGCCGTTCGGGCTGGTTGATGATCCAGGCCTGCGGGCCGGTCTTGCCGGGCTTCACCTCAAGGGTGAAGGGCAGCGGGCCGCCGGGGTGGCCATCAAAACTGACCCGCCATTGGCCATTCAAGTCGGCAGCTGCAGCGGTGGTGGCCAGCAGGCTGGCGGCGAACAAGGTGGACAGGTGCTTCATCATCATTCCCCCAAACCGGTTTTGCCATCCCCCGGCAACCCGGCTTTTCTTTGCTATTGTCAAGTCTGGCTTTGCTGTGCGGCCTTGCGGGCGGCATCGGCGGCGGACAGCACATCCCAGGCTGCCTGCACGGCGCGGAAGCGCTCGGCGGCTTCGGGGCTGTTGCCGGCGACATCGGGGTGGCTGGCCTTGGCGGCGCTGCGCCAGGCGGCGCGGATGTCTGTCATGTCCGCATCCGTGTCCAGGCCGAGGACCTTCAGCGCATCCAGTTCGGCGCGGCTGCGGCTGCCATCGCCCTCATGGCCCCACTGCCAATGTTTGGAGCGCTGATATTTCCGCTGGCCGGCTTCGGCCTGTTCGCGGGCGGCGGCCTCTTCGGGCGTGAGGCCGCGGAAATAATCCCAGCCGGCATTGTATTCGGCGGCATGTTGCTGACAGAACCACCAGCGTTCCGGGCTGTTGGGGGCCTTGGGCGCTGGCCGGTCGCCAACGTTGGTGCAGCCATCGCGATCACACAGGCGCACGTTCGCGGCCGCCGCCCCGCTGCCGTAATCGCGCCAGCGCGGAAAACCCCAATCATCGCTGCGCTTCTGCCGTGGCACCTGGCTGCTGCTCCTCAAACCTTCTCAATAAGCCGATTCGCCTGCCGCAGCCAGTCTGGACGGGAGGGACAGAAACGGGCACACCCAATGCCAGATGTGGAACCTGCTTGCCACGCGGCGCTTTGGCCCCCTGTTTGTCACCCAGTTCCTGGGGGCCTTCAACGACAATCTGTTCCGCACCGCGCTGGTGTTCATCGTCGCCTATGATGTGGCGGCGGCCGATCCCGAGAAGGCGGCGATGCTGGCCTCCACCGCTGCGGGGCTGTTCATCCTGCCGTTCGTGCTGTTTTCCGGCCTGGCCGGCAGCGCCGCCGACCGGCGGGACAAGGCGGCGATCGCGCGGGCGGTGAAGCTGCTGGAAATCGGCTTCATGGCGCTGGGCTGGGCGGCGCTGGCGATCGGATCACTGGAACTTGCGCTGGCGGTGGTGTTCCTGATGGGGTGCCATTCCACCCTGTTCGGGCCGGTCAAATATGCCATCCTGCCCCAGCATCTGCGCGATGAGGAGCTGATCGCCGGCACCGGCCTGGTGGAGGCGGCGACCTTTGTTTCCATCCTGCTGGGCCAGGTCGCCGGCGGCCTGCTGGCCACGCAGGCGGTGGGGCCGATTGCCTGCGCGCTGTCCGGCATCGGCTGGCTGGCCGCACGCGCGATTCCGCCGGCTCCGCCCGAACAGCCCGGCCAGCGGCTGGACTGGAACCCGCTTTCGACCAGCCGGGCGGCGCTGGCCACCGCCTTTGGCAACCGGCGCCTGCTGGTGGCCACCCTCGCAATCAGCTGGTTCTGGGCCCTGGGCGCCATCTACACCAGCCAGTTCGTGCCGATGGCGAAGAATGTCATGGGCGGCGATGAAGCGGTGTCGACGCTGTTCCTGGCGGCCTTTTCGATCGGGATTGCAGTGGGGTCGGTCGCGGTGGGCCGCTGGCTGAAGGGCCGCATCAGCACGCGGCTGTGTGCAGCGGCCGGGCTGGTGATGGCGCTGGCCGGCGGCGATCTGTGGTTTTCGGTGCCGGCGGTGGGCAGCACGCCCAAGGATCTGGCACTGTTCTTCGAACTGGCTGCCAGCTGGCGCGTGCTGGCCGATCTGCTGCTGCTGGCGCTGGCCGGCGGGGTGTTTTCGGTGCCGCTCTATGCCGTACTGCAAACCGCCGGGCCGGCGCAAAACCGTGCCAGCGCCATTGCCGCCAACAACATCATCAACAGCCTGTTTCAGGTGAGTGCAGTGCTGGCGGCCGGTGCGGCGGTGGGCGCCGGGCTGGGCGTGGTGCCGGTGCTGGCGCTCAGCGGCCTGACGGTGCTGCTGCTGTTGCCGGCGCTGCAGGGGCTGGATCGGCAGGCATAGCGGCAATCCATTTGCGGATCAGCGCGACGCCTTCGGCATGGATCAGGCTGCGGCCGAACTGCGGCATCATCACGCCGGGTTCGGAACTGAGCATGCGGTGCAGCAGGATCGACCGGTCGGGCTGGCCGGGCATAATCGAGAATTCCAGCCCGCCCGAACCGCGCCCGGCGGCCACCGGCCGCTTGTTGATGCCGATATGCGCCGGTTCGCGTTCGTCGGGATCCAGCCACAGGCCGGAGTTGGAGGCAAAGCCGGCGCGGTTGTGGCAATGGCCGCAATTGACCGCGAGATAGGCGCGGGCGCGGGCATCCAGGCTGGCGGCGGCATCATCCCAGCGCGCCAGGCGGGGAATGCCCGCCGCCGGCAGCCCGGCCAGCCGGCCACTGGCCTGCCATTGCAGCAGCTGCCGGCCATCGTTCAGATTGGCGGCCGTGGGGCCGATCGGGGTGATCGCCTCGCCGGACTGGTGGCAGGTCTTGCACTGGTTCTGGTTGGGCACGGCATAATCGATGGTCAGCGGCCGGCCGGCGGCATCGGTGGTGCTGACGGCAACGCGCTTGCCGGCGCGCTTCAACACAGCCTCGCCGCCCTCCTCAACATAGCTCAACGCCACCCAGCCGGCCGGGCGGTGGATGAGCAGGCGGGTTTCGATGGGGGTGAGATTGGTGCCAGGGGCCCGCGCATCGGCCGGGAAGGCGAAGCGTTTGACCAGAACGGTGCCGACCGGGAAGGCCAGCGGGCCGCTGGCGCGATAATCGGCACGGGTGCCCGGCGGCAGCCAGACATAACGCGTTTTCTCCGCACCATCGGAAAACAGCGGGGTGTTGAGCGTGTAGCGCTGCACGCCCGGCGCTGGCCGGCCGGCGGCATCGAACAGGCCATAATCGGCCAGCCGCGGCGCATCGGTGGTGCGCAGCAGATCGGCGTTGACGTGTGGTGCAGGAGCAGCGCCGAGGAGCAGCAGGGCGGCCAGCGGACGCTTCATCGGCTGCGCGCTTCCAGTTCGGCGGGCAGGGTGATGGCGGGCCGGTTGCTGATCACCAGTTGTTGCGGCAGGGGCGCGGGCTGCGCCTTGGTGGGCGGGGTGCCCTGCAGGCCGAGGTTGAGGCTGATGCCGGGGGCGTCGCTGCTGATGTTGCCGCCATCGGCGCGCTCGGCTACACCCGGAACCACATAGCGGGTGATGCCATCCCACATCACCGGCGGCACCGTGCCGCCCAGCGCGGCGGCCAGTTCCTTGCCGCCGGCAAAGGCCGGGTTGCTGCCGTTGCCGCTGAAGCGGTTGCCGGCCACATGAACATTGCGCGGCAGCGGGTTGTAGGCGGCATCGGTGAATTTCTGGGTATAGGCGACGATCATCACGCCATTGCCGGCATTGCCGCTGATATCATTGTCGTTCACTTCGACATTGCTGTTGGCCATCACCATGACGCCGGTGCCCGATGGCACCCCGGCGACGATGTTGCCGGGCGCAGCGAAATTGGGGTGGTTGTTGGCGATCACCTGGTTGCCGCGCAGCCGCACATTGCGGCCGCCCTGTTGCGGCAGATCGGGCAGATCGAACACCAATATGCCGCCGGCATTGTTGGTGGCGGTGTTGCCCACCACGTCAGCGTCATAGCTGTTTTCGATCTCGATCCCGGCGACGTTCATTTCGGCGCGGGAATTGCGCACGATGATGTTCTGCGACTGGCCGACATAAATGCCGGCATCGGATGCGCCCTTCACTAGGCTGCGGTCGATCAGCACATTTTTCGAGGAGACCGGATAGAGGCCATAGGCGCCGTTGGTGGATTTGGGCCCGCCGGTCCATTCCACGCGCAGGTTGACGAGCGCGATGCCGTCGCTGCCCTTGGACTTGATGCCGTTGCCGGCCGGGTTTTCCACCCCCAGATCGCGGATCACCACCGCATCGGACGTGACGAGCACGCCTTCGCCCGAACCTTTCTGGGCGGTGAAATCGAGGATGGTGGCGCCCGGCCCGTCGCCCTTCACCGTGACATTGTCCACATCCAGCGACAGGCCATCGGCCAGCGCATAGCGGCCGGCGGCAATATGGATGATGTCCCCCGGCTGGGCTTCGATGAAGGCGGTCTGCAGTTTTTCCTGGGCGTTGCCGCCGGGGCCGACATGGATGGTCTTGGCGATGGCCGGGGGGGCGGTGCTGGCCAGCAGGCCCAGGGTGATGGTGGTGAGCAGGCGGCGCATGGTTCGGATCCCCAAGGTTATTTCGACGCAGCTTCCCCCGAACAGAGCCAATGCTCAAGCCCCAATCGGGCGGGTTAATGGGCGTTCATCGCCATGGGGACAGGGCTTTGTTAGCGTGTGTTGCCATGCATGCGATTCTTCCCCCCGATCCTGCAGTTTATCCGCCGGCGCTGGTGATTTCCGGCCTGGTGAAGAGCTTTGCCGGGATGCGGGCGGTGGACGGGCTGGATCTCGTGGTGCCGGCGGGTGAAATCTATGCGCTGCTGGGGCCCAACGGTGCCGGCAAGACGACGACTCTGCGCATGGTGACCGGGCTGGCACGGCCCGATGCCGGATCGATCCGCCTGTTCGGGGTGGACGCGTTGGCCGATCCGATCGCGGCCAAGCAGATGCTGGCCTGGCTGCCGGATGAGCCCTTGTTGTATGACAAGCTGACGGCGGCGGAATATCTGGCCTTCATCGCCGGGCTGTGGCGGGTGCCGGCCGATGTGGCGGCGGCGCGGGCCGACCGGCTGCTGGCGCGGCTGGGCCTGGCGGACAAGCGCGATGCCCGCTGCGAAGGCTTTTCGCGTGGCATGAAGCAGAAGCTGGCGCTGGCCGGCGCCCTGATCCACGAGCCGCGCCTGTTGATCCTGGATGAGCCGTTGACCGGGCTGGATGCGGCGGCGGCCCGCGTGGTGAAGGACATGCTGATCGAGTTTGTCGGCACCGGGGCGACGGTGATCATCACCACCCACATATTGGAAGTGGCCGAGCGCATGGCGGCACGCATCGGCATCATCCGGGCTGGGCGGCTGGTGGCGGAGGGCACAATGGCCGAGCTGGCGGCCGGGCGCGGCGCCGGCACCACGCTGGAAGACGTATTTCTGGAACTGGCGGCGGCGTGATGGCTGGATTGATGGCCGCCCTGGCACCCGCCAGCCTGCCCTGGCTGGTGCTGCACGATGTGCGGGTGCGGGCACGCGGCCAGCAGGGCACGCTGACAAAGGCGGTGCTGGTGCTGGTGCTGGCCATCCTGCCGCTGGTGGTGGGCACCATGCTGGCCTGGCGCTGGCGCGGGACAGCGATGCTGCCGGTGGAGAATTTGGGCCAAGTGGCAGCGGCGATGGCGGCGATGGCGCTGGTGATGCTGAGTTCGGCCTATGCCCATGTGCTGCGCATGGGGCGCGACCGGGGGGAGCTGGAGCTGTTGCTGTCGGCCCCGATCCCGGCGGCGCGGGCGATCATCATGCGCACGGCCAGCATCAACGCCATGGTGGCGCTGCCCTTTCTGTTGCTGACCACGCCCTTTTTTGTCGCGTCGGCGCTGTTTGGCCATTGGCCGTGGCTGGCCGGGCCGCTGGTGGTGGTGGCCGTGGCACTGGCGGCAACGGCAACGGCGCTGATGATCGCGGCCGGGCTGGACCGGCTGATGGGCCCGGCGCGGGCGCGGCTGGCGGCGCAGTTGACCGGGGTGCTGCTGGGCGCATCGATGTTCGTGCTGGGCCAGACGCCGAATTTCGCGCCGCAATGGTTTGCGGCGCATATGGGGGCGCTCTATCGGCCGCCGACCTTTCCGTTCGATGTGCCGGCGCGGGCATTGTTTGGCGATCCGGCCGCGTTGATGGCGATGCTGGCGCTGGCGGTGCTGGCGGCGCGCGCGGCGGCCGAGCTGGCGGCCAGCCGGCTGGAGGCGGCCCCGGCCCCGGTGGTGGTGTCGCGCCAAGGGCAATCGGCCCGCTTTGGCGGCAGCCCGTTGGTGGTGCTGTTTGGCAAGGAATGGCGGCTGCTGCGGCGCGACCCCGAACTGGTGGCGCAGATTGGCCAGCAACTGGTGTTCATGGTGCCGATTGTCGCGCTGATCTTCAGCGGCGGCACCATCACGCCGGGGCGGTTGGCGGCGGCGGGGGTGTTTGTTGGCGGGGCGCTGGCCTCGTCATTGGCCTGGCTGGTGATTGCGGCCGAAGATGCGCCCGATCTGATCGCGTCCGCCCCGGTGCCGGCCGGGCAGGTGCTGATCGCCAAGCTGGGGGCGGCCTTGGTGCCGCCGTTGTTGCTGGTGCTGGCTGTGGCAGCGCTGGTGGTGGTGCGCCAGCCGCTGGCCGCGGCGCTGATGCTGCCGATGGCACTGGTGTCAGGGCTGAGCACGGCGGCGCTGCAATATTGGACGCGCCAGCCGATGAAGCGCAGCGCCTTTCGCCAGCGCTATCGGTCATCGCTGATGATGGCGCTGGGCGAATTCATCGTGCTGGGCAGCCTGGCGGCGGCAACACAACTGTTGCTGGCCGGCAGCCTGTGGGTGCTGGCGGCGTTCGCGGTGCCGGGGGTGCTGCTGGCCGGGGTGTGGTGGTTTCGCGTCAGGCCGGACGGCTGAGCGCGGCTGCCGCCCGGGCGCGGGCGGTGATGGCCGCCCAGTCGGTCTCGCCGCGCTTGGCGATCCAACTGCCGCCCACGCAGGCGACCGACGGTTCGGCCAGCCATTCGGGCGCGCTGGCTTCGGTGATGCCGCCGGTGGGGCAGAAGCGCACGGCGCCGAACACGGCGGCCATGGCCTTCAGCGCCGGCAGGCCGCCATTGGCGGTGGCGGGGAAGAATTTCAGCCGGGTGAAGCCCAGTTCGAGGGCGCGGATGATGTCGCTGGCGGTGGCGACCCCGGGCAGGCAGGGCAGGCCGCTGCCGCGCGCGGCGGCGCCCAGCGTTGCGGTCAATCCGGGGGAGACGATGAAGCGCGCGCCGGCGGCCTTGGCCAGGGCCAGATCCTGCGGCGACAGCACGGTGCCGGCGCCAACAACGGCGCCAGGCACACTGGCCATCTCGCGGATCACGTCGAGCGCGGCCGGGGTACGCAGCGTCACCTCCAGCACCGGCAGGCCGCCGGCCACCAGAGCTTCGGCCAGCGGTTTGGCGTGTGCGACATCGTCCACCACCAACACGGGAATGACGGGGGCAAGGCCCATGAGTTCATCGACGGTCATTACGGTCACTTCGGTTGCTTGCGGGCAAAGGCGGCGGCCGCGCCATACAGGCCGGGCTGCGGGTGGGTGATCAGCTTGACCGGCAGGCTGCGCATCAGATTTTCAAAGCGGCCTTTGGCGGCAAAGCGGCCGGCAAAGCCGGATTTGGGCAACAGATCGGCCAGACGCGCGCCCAGCCCGCCGCCAATCACCACGCCGCCGGCGCCATGGGCAAGTGCGATATTGCCGGCAAAGGTGCCCAGGGCGAGGCAGAAACGGTCGAGCGCGGCGGTGGCGAGGCTGTCCTCCCCGCTCATCGCCAGGGTCCACAGCGCCTTGTCGTCCATCGGCTGGATGGCGCGGTCTTCCAGCGCAGCGAGCGCGGCGTGGATATCGGCAAGGCCGGGGCCGGAAATCACCCGCTCGGCCGACACGCGGCCAAAGCGGCGGCGGAAATGGGCGAGAATGGCATCTTCCAGGCTGTCCACCGGCGAGAAATCGCCATGGCTCCCTTCGGTGGGCAGCACCTGCCAATCATCGCCGCCGTTCTTCACCAGCAGGCCGACGCCCAGCCCGGTGCCGGGGCCGAGCACGGAGATGGTGCCGCTGTCGGGCAGCGGTTGATCGGGCCCGCACAGGTGGCGGAACTGGTCGGCCCCGCAGGCGCCGACGGCATAGGCCACCGCCTCGAAATCATTGACCAGCACATGGGCATCAAGGCCGAGCTTCTCGTTCACCAGCGCCGGGCGGATCACCCAGGGGTTGTTGGTCAGCTTCAGCTCTTCGCCAACCACCGGGGCGGCAACGGCGATGGCCGCAGCGCGCGGCAGCGGGTGGCCGAGCGCGGCGCCAAACGCCTCCCACGCCATTTGCAGCGAAGCATGATCGGCGCAGCGCAGCACCATCGGTTCGTCCAGCCGCACCACCCGACCGGCGGCATCCAGCCGGGCCAGCGCAAAGCGGGCGTGGGTGCCGCCGATGTCGGCCGCCACAAGCTCAGTCATGCCAGCTCACTCCGTCACGTTCGGTCAGGGCGATCGCCGCCGATGGACCCCAGGTGCCGGCGGCATAGGGTTTGACGCCCATGCCGGTTTCGGCCCAGCCGGCGCGGATGGCGTCGATCCAGGTCCATTGTGCCTCCACCTCGTCGCGGCGGACAAACAGGGTCTGCCGGCCTTCGACCAGGTCGAGCATCAGCCGTTCATAGGCGATGCGGCGGCGCACATCGGCAAAGGCGTTCTTCATGCCGATATCAAGCGGCACGGCGCGCAGCTTCAGCCCGTCGCGATCGAGCCCCGGCACCTTCGCCATCATCTGCAGGCCGATATTCTCGTCGGGCTGGATGGAGATGATCAGCTTGTTGGGCTTCATCGCGGCATCGCCGAACATCGAATGCGGCACGGGGCGGAACTGCACGATGATCTCGCTCATGCGTTCGGGCAGGCGCTTGCCGGTGCGCAGATAAAAGGGCACGCCCTTCCAGCGCCAATTGTCGACATGGGCCTTCAGCGCCACGAAGGTTTCGGTGTCTGATGGGCGGCCCAGTTCCTCGGCATAGGCCTTCACCGGCTGGCCGCCGCTGGAGCCGGCGCCATATTGGCCGCGCACACTGTGGCTTTCGACCTCGCGACCGGTGATCGGCCGCAGCGAACGCAGCACCTTCACCTTTTCGTCCCGCACCGCCGCCGGGTCGAGCCGTGCCGGCGGCTCCATGGCAACCAGGGCGAGCAGCTGCAGCATGTGGTTCTGCACCATGTCGCGCAGGGCGCCCATGCCGTCGTAATAATCGGCGCGGCCTTCCAGGCCGACAGTTTCGCCGACAGTGATCTGCACCGAGGAGATGCCGCCCGCGTTCCACAGCGGTTCGAACAATATGTTGCCAAAGCGCAACGCCAGCAGATTCTGGACGGTTTCCTTGCCGAGATAATGATCGATGCGGAAAATCTGGCTTTCGGGATACGCGGTGGCAACGGCATCGTTGATGGCGCGGCTGCTGGCCAGATCATGGCCCAGCGGCTTTTCCAGTGCGAGGCGCGCCCCGGCACAGGCCAGGCCCGCCCCGGCCAGCCCGGCGATGGTGGGGCCGAACAGGCTGGGCGCCGTCGACAGGAAGATCGCCAGCCGGCAGGGATCGCCGACCTCGGCCGCCAGCGCCGAAAAACCCTCGGGCCTGGTGGCATCCAGCGGCACATAGGCCAGCCGGTCGAGGAAGGCGGCAACCGCACCGGCCGGGCGGCGTTCGGCCTCGACAAATTGTTCCAGCGCCTTGGCGGCCATGGCCTTGAAGGCTTCGGCATCAAGCGCGCTGCGGGCGGTGCCGATGATCCTCAGATCAGGGTGGAGCAGGCCATCGGCTGACAGGCCAAACAGCGATGGCAGCAGCATGCGGCGCGACAGATCGCCGGTGGCACCGAACAGCAACAGGGACGTAGCGATGGTCATGCCTGACCCTTGAACAGGAATGTGAACGTTAACGCAAGCCTTGCGGCCCAGCTGGCCTCGTTATGGCCGGTTCCGGGAAAGGCACGCGATACGGCATCCTGCCCTTGCACCCACTTGGCTTCAAGCAATGCCTTGTCGGCAACCGCCTGGAAGGGGGCATAATATTGGTCCAGCCCCTGATCGCCATGGTCCAGCCACAGGCGACGGCCGGCGGGCGGGCCGAGCCGATCATGTATCCAGCCGGCGATGGCGGCCTCGATCGCCGGCACTTCGCCGGCCTGGGGTTCGGGCTGCGGGGCCAGCACCGGCCAGTGGGTCGAAAGACAGCCGGCGGCCCGGAACAGATCCGGCCGCTCCATCAGGGCGTTGAGGGAGGCGAGGCCCCCCATTGAAGAACCGGCGATGAACGCCTTGCCCGGCGCGACCGGATAGGAATTTCGCAGCAGCGGCAGCACGACATCGGCCAGGAAGGCCAGATAGGCCGGGGAGCGTGACGGCCCGCCGCCCACCTGGTTGAAGCGGACAGCGAGCGGCGCCGGCAGCCGCGCCACCAGATCGGCCGGCACATAATCGCCCCAGCGCTGCACGCCGCTGTTCCACACGCCGGCGACGATCATCGGTGGCAGCGTGCCGGCCGCCATGCCGGCCATGATGGTTTCGGCCACCCGCCAGGAGACACCGCCATAGGCCGAGGCCGGCTCGAACAGATTCTGGCCATCGTGCATCAACAGCAGCGGCAGCGGATGGCCGGCGGGCGCATCGGGCGGCACCCACACATCGACATGGCGGGGCAGGATGCCAGGGCCGGCGAGATTGGCGTGGCGGCGGAACTGGATGGACTCGCCGGCCCGCCCCCGGCTGGCCAGCAATGCCGGGGCGGCGGCCAGCAGCGCGCGGCGGCAGATCACTTGATCGGCTCGAACCGGGCGGCGGCGCCGCCACCGCCGGCGGCCAGCTGCAGGGCCAGCCTGTCCGTGCTGGTGACGATGCGGGTTTCGACGGCCAGATCGAGCGGGTTGGCTGCGGCGGCCGGGCCATCGCGCCACAGGGTGAGGCGATAACGTGTGCCGGGGGTGAGGAAGCTCAGCGGCACATCGGCGGCAACCGCCGTCTTGCCGCCGGCGGCGCCCAGCCACCAATCCTGGCCGCCGCGGCGCTGGCGGGCGGTGACGACATGGCTGCCCGGCTCGCCCGCCAGCGTCACCGATTCCTGCCAGTCCACCGGCACGGCGCGAATGAAGTCCATCGCGGCCTTGGGTGCCTTGGCATAATTTTCCGGGAGATCGGCGACCATCTGCAGCGGCGAATAGATGGTGACATAGAGGGCCAGTTGCTTGGCGAGCGTCGAGGGGATTTTCTGGCCGCGGCCCTGCAGGCTCACGATGCCGGGGGTATAATCCATCGGCCCGGCAAGCAGGCGGGTGAAGGCGAGCGTCGCCTCATGCTCCGGCCCGTTGTTGGGGTTGCCCCAGGCGTTGAATTCCATGCCGCGCGCGCCTTCACGGCTGACCCAGTTGGGGTAGGTGCGCCGCAGGCCCGTGTCCTTGATCGGTTCGTGGCTGTTGACGCTGATGCGCTGTTTGGCGGCCGCTTCCAGCACGCGGACATGGTGGCGGGCGCTGGCCTGGCCTTCGTGCCATTCATAGGTGAGGGCGCGCGGCTGGCCGTTCATGTCGATGCCCAGAAATCCGTCCTTGGGCGTTGTGGCCGGCACCTGCAGGCCGCCGGCATCGGCGACATAGCCGGTCTTCACCATGGTGACGCCGTTTTTGGCATAATAGGCCATGCCGGCGTCCAGCTGCGCTTCGTAATTGGCGAGATTGCCGCTGGTTTCGTGGTGGCCAATCAGGCCGATGCCCTTCTTGCGGGCGTGGGCGGCGATGGCCGCCATGTCGAAATCGGCGGTCGGTTCGGAAAAGCGGAAATCCCAGCCGTTGGCGAACCAGTCCCCATCCCAGCCCTTGTTCCAGCCTTCGATCAGCAGGCCGCACAGGCCGTTGGCGGCGGCCCAATCGATCATGCGGATGGCGTTGGCGGTGGTGGCGCCGTGCCTGGGCCCCGTTGCCCATGTATCGGTGTCGAGGTGCATCGACCACCAGATGCCGGCATATTTGCAGGGTTTGACCCAGGCGACATCGCCCAGCCTGTTGGGTTCGTTGAGGTTCAGGATCAGGCTGCTGTTGGCCAATGCCGGCGCATCATCGCCGATCATCACCACCCGCCACGGGGTGGCAAAGGGCGCGGCGACGACCACGGCAGACCCGCTGGCCGACGGGGTGAGGGCGGCACGGAAAATGCCGTTGCCGGCCGGCTGCAGGTTCATGCCGGCATAATCGATCAGCGCGGCTTCGTGGATGGACAGCCAGGTGCCGTTCGCGGTCTTCCCTTCCGTCGCCTTGGCGGCGGGCACAAACATCGTGAGTGGCGTCTGGGCGAGGCCGACTTCGGTGATGCCGGTCTGGCGGTACAGATATTCCTCGCGGTTCCATTCCAGCGCCGGGATCCACCAGGCCCGGCCGCCGGCGGCATCGGCGATGCGGAACTCGGTCAGCTCGGCAACGATGCGCAACTGTTTGAGATTGGACTGTTCCGGGAAGGCATAGCGCAGGGCGATGCCATCGTTGAAGGCGCGGATGACCAGATCGAAGCGGCGTTTCAGCACGCTGGTTTCGGCGATGTGGAGGATGAGCTGGTTGTGGCTGTCGCGCACCCGGGCGCGCTCGCCCCAGGGCTGATCCCAGGTCGTGTCGCTGCGGCTGGCCTCTTCGCCGGTGACGGCCAGCTTGCGGTCAAGCTTGGGCGCGTCGGCCAGGATGAAGCCGAGCGGTGCGGCGGCGAGCAGTGGTTTGCCGTCGCGACTGGCCTGCCAATAGAGCCGGCCATCGCCATCACCGGTGATGCGCACTTCGGTGCGGCCATCGGGAGAGCGCAGCACCGGTTCGGCCAGCGCCGGCAGCGCGCACAGCAGCGCCAGGAGAGCAAGGATCAGGCGCATGGTGCAATCAGTCCCGAATAGGGCGGCAGCCGCCGGTCGGTGGCGCCGCCGTGGCTGGCAAAGGGCGCGCCGATGGCCAGATCGACGGCGATGGGCTCGGCACCCAGGTTGTAGGCGCAAACCAGGGTGGCATCGCCCAGCGTGCGGTGCAGGATGAGCAGATCGCCGTTGGCCACGACAACCCGGGCGCTGCCGCGCTTGAGGGCGGGCTGCTGCTGGCGCAGGGCCATCAGCGCCGCGGTCCAGTGCAGCATCGATTGCGGGTCGCCCTGCTGCAGGTCAACGGCGCGGGCGGCATGATCGGCGCCCAGCGGCAGCCAAGGCCGGGCCATGGAGAAGCCGGCGTTGGGCTGGCCGGCAAGCCAGGGCATCGGCGTGCGGGCGCCATCGCGGCCCAGGGTGAGCGGCCAGTTGGCGATGGCTTCGGGGTCCTGCAGATCGGCAAAGCCGATTTCGGCCTGGGTGAGGCCGAGTTCCTCGCCATAATAGAGGAAGATGTTGCCGCGCAGCGCGACGAGCAACAGCATGATCAGCCGGGCATAATCATCATGGGCGCAGGGCCCGTGCCAGCGGCTGGCGGCGCGCGGGGCGTCGTGGTTGGAAAAGGCCCAGCTGGGCCAACCGGTGCCTGGCGTTTCTGGCCATTCGGCCAGCGCATCGGCGACCAGGCGCGGGGTGAGCTGCTCCCCATAGAGGAAGTTGAAGCCATAGGCCGAATTGAGGCGTCGGGTGCCGGCTGTGAAGGCGTGCATCTCGGCAATCGCCTCGTCGCCGCCCACCTCGGCGACGGTGAAGCGATCGGGATAGGCGGCGATCACTCCGGCCACCCGCTCCAGAAAGCCGGGGATATCCGGGTGGGACATGTTGTGGATGCGGCGCTGGAAATCGAAAGGCCGGGTGCGCTTGTGGTTGCCGCTGGCCGGCGGATTGTCGCGCAGCAGCGGATCATGCATGGCGAAATTGATGGCATCGATACGGAAGCCATCAACGCCGCGATCCAGCCAGAAGCGGGCGACATCCAGGATGGCATCCTGCACCGCCGGGTTGTGCATGTTGAGATCGGGCTGCGAATTCAGGAAGTTGTGCAGATAATATTGCTGACGGCGGGCGTCCCAGGTCCAGGCCGGGCCGCCGAACACCGACTGCCAGTTGGATGGTGGGGTGCCATCTGGCTTGGGATCGGCCCAGACATACCAATCGGCGCGCGGATTGCTGCGGTTCTGGCGGCTTTCCTGGAACCAGGCGTGTTGGTCTGATGTGTGGCTCCACACCTGATCGATGATGATTTTCAGGCCAAGCTGGTGAGCGCGGGCGATCAGCGCATCGAAATCGGCCAGCGTGCCGAAGATGGGATCGACGCCGCGATAATCGGCGACGTCATAGCCGAAATCGCGCATCGGCGAAGTGAAGAAGGGCGACAGCCAGATGGCATCGACATTCAGTGATGCGACATGATCGAGCCGGGCGGTGATGCCGGGCAGATCGCCGATGCCGTCGCCGTTGCTGTCGAGGAAGCTGCGCGGATAGATCTGGTAGATGCTGGCGCCCTGCCACCAGGGGACGGCGGCTGGGGCGTGCGCTTCGGGTGCGGGCTGCGCGGCATCAGGCATCACTTGTCACTCGCATCGCTGCTGCACACGGCAATGCCGAGGGGCGGCAGGCTGATCGCCAACGTGCCGGGAGCAGCGGCCGTGGCGGGGCAGGTGCCAAAGCGACTGGTCCAGTCCCGGTGGGCGGGATCGACCATCACATTGGCGGTGAGGGGGGTGTTGGCGGTGTTCATCACCACCAGGGTTTCACCAGGTTTTCCAGCCAGTTGGCGGGAAAAGGCGAACAGGCCGGGGGCATCGCCGGCCGCGCGCACCCGGGTGGTGCCGTGGCGCAGGCGGGGATCGGCCGCGCGCACGGCGGCCATGGCCTTCAGCGCGCGGTAGAAGGGGTGGGCGGGATCATAGCTGGCAACCGTGTGGCCGGCGCTGGTGCCCAGCCTCTGCATGGCGCGATATTCGGGCACCAGGCTGGCGAACAGCGGCTGGCGGGCGAGCTGGTCATTGCCAGTGCCGATGAAGCCCTGCTCGTCGCCGGCGTAAATGGTTGGCACACCACGGGAGAACAGCAGGAAGCCGTGGGCGAGCAAGGTGCGCTGCGCCAGTTCGACGGTGTCGATATTGGGATTGGCGCGGCGGACGAACCAGGCAAAGCGGCCGCCGTCGTGGTTGGAGATGAAGCTGGCGTTGGTGGCGGCGGTGGCTTCGCCTTGTGGATACAGCACATCATCGGCGAACAGGCGGGCGAGAACCGAGGTGGGGGCGGTGCCGGCAATCGCCTCCATCGCGGCGTTTTTCAGAGCGAAATCAAGCACGTTTTCCATGCCGGTGATGCGGCTGTTGCGGGCGAGGCGGCCAACATCCACCTCGTCCACCGAGACTTCGCCGAAGATGTGGAAATTGGGGATGCCGGCGGCCTTGGCCCGGGCCTGCATGGCCGGCACAAAGCGTTGCCAGAATTCGGGATTCACATGCTGGGCGGTGTCGACGCGGTAGCCGTCGATGCCGAGCTTTTCGATCCAGTTGCCATAGATTTCGATCATCCCGTCGATGACGCGGGGATGTTCGGTGGCAAGGTCATCAAGGCTGACGAAATCGCCGAACTGGCTGGATTCATTACGATAAACCGTCTCGCCGCGGTTGTGGTAATAGATGGGATCGTTGAGCCAGGCCGGCACCTTGATGCGTTCCTCGCCGGGCGTGATGAACGGCGTGTAGGCAAAATCGGGGCGGGTGAGTTTGGCCCAGTTTTCAGGCGTGGCGATGTGGTCGCCGGCAAAGCCGGGGTTGATTTGCCCGCCCGACGGGCCGCCCTGGCGGCTGTAGGGATAATCGGCCCGGCTGCGGTAAGTGCATGGTTTGCCAACACATTCCCGATACTGGATGACATCGGCGGTGTGGTTGGTGACGATATCGAGATAGACCTTGAGCCCACGGGCATGGGCGGCGTCGACCAGGCGCTTCAGATCGTCGTTGCTGCCCAGATGGGGGTCCACCTGGGTGAAATCGGTGATCCAATAGCCATGGTAGCCGGCCGATTCCTGGCCCGGGCCGCCTTGCACCGGCTTGTTCTTGAACACCGGGGCGAGCCAGATGGCGGTGGCACCAAGCCCCTGGATATAATCGAGTTTCTGGAGCACGCCGGCCAGATCGCCGCCGTTGAAAAAGGCCTTTGACGTGGGGTCAAAGCCGGTCTGCAGCGGGCCGCCCAAAAGCCCGCCGCGATCATTGGCGGGATTGCCGTTGGCGAAGCGATCGACGAGCAGGAAATAGATCAGTTCATCCTGCGGCGGGCGGGCCCGGACGGCGGCAAGCGTGGCCGCATCCGGCGCCACGGTGACCGCAACCGGGGCGCGGGTGGCCGCAGGCGTGGCGGCGGTGACCGCGAGCAGCGCGGCGGTGACAATCGAGCGCATCATGATCGGACCTCGCGGGCGGGAGCATGTTTGGCCAGCCAATCTTCATGGCCGGGCAGGGCGGCGGCGCCGGCGGCGATGGCACGATCCAGGCTGGTCATGAAGCCGGCCAGATCATCGCGGCCGATGCCGCCGGTGAGCGGGTGCGGCCGGGCGGGCGGCAGACCCTGGCCGATCAGCACCTGCGCCCAGGCCAGTTCGGTGAACAGTTCATCATGGTCGCGGCGGATGCGCCCCGTCGCCTGGAACAGGGCGATGCGATCCGCCAGATCGGGCGGCACGTCCATCGCCTGCATCTTGGCCCAGAACGGCGTGTCGGCGCGCGCGGTCGCCTTGTAGTGCAGGATGATGAAATCGCGGATCCATTCCATCTCGCGCGCGGCCTGGCGGTTGGCTTCGGCTGCCAGCACCGGCAGTTCGCCGGCATCGCCGGGCAGCAGCGCCAGCAGGCGGGCGATGGCCGACTGGATGAGGTGGATGGAGGTCGATTCGAGCGGTTCGAGGAAGCCGGCGGACAGGCCGATGGCCATGCAATTGCCTATCCAGACGCGGTCGCGCCGGCCGGCCTGGAAGCGAAGGCTGCGCGGTTCGGCCAGCGCCGGGCCATCAAGATTGGCCAGCAGCACGGCGGTCGCCTCATCCTCGCTGAGGTGGGCCGATGAAAACACATGGCCGTTGCCGATGCGGTGCTGCAGCGGGATGCGCCATTGCCAGCCGGCGGCGCGGGCGGTGCTGCGTGTATAGGGGGCGAGGGGGCCGCCCGGCGCGTGCGCGCAGGGCACGGCGACGGCGCGGTCGCACGGCAGCCAGTGCGACCAGTCGTGCCAGCCGCTGGCCAGGGTTTCGCCGAGCAACAGGCTGCGGAAGCCGGAGCAATCGATGAAGAGATCGCCGGCGAGGCGGCGGCCATCGTCCATGTGGAGGGCGAGGATGGTTTCGCCCTGGGTTTCGACGCGGGCGATACGGCCTTCGTGGCGGGTGACGCCGCGCTGCTGCGCATAGCGCCGCAGATAGGCGGCATAGAGGCCGGCATCGAAATGATAGGCCCAGACCAGCGGCGGCAGCGTGTTGTCGCCGGCGAAGGGGGCAAAGCGGCCCATGCGCGCGGCGCGTTCGTTCAGGCTGTAGTGGCCATAATCGGCGGCCACGCCGGCGGCGCGGGCGGCGGCCCACCAATGCTGGAAGGGCACGACGCCAAGGCCGCGGCCCACCTCGCCGAAATTGTGCATGTAGCGGTGGCCGGGCTGCCACCAATCGACAAATTCGATGCCGAGTTTCAGCGTGCCCTGGGTTGCCCCAAGGAAATCGGCTTCATCAATGCCCAGTCCGGCGTTGAACAGCCGGACTTGCGGGATGGTTGCCTCGCCCACCCCCACGGTGCCGATGGCATCGGATTCGACCAGATGAATCTGCCACGCCGGACCGCAGAAGCGGGCGAGTGCTGCGGCGGTCATCCAGCCGGCGGTGCCACCGCCGGCGATGACAAGCCGTTGGAAGGGTTGATCGGGCATCATCGCATTTGCGCATGAAAAAGGCGGCCGGCCAAGGTGCGAACACCTTTGCCGGCCGCCATCATTGCGCGATCAATAGCGCCAGTTGAAGCCGATCAGGAAGCGACGACCATAATCCTGGTAGTCGATGATTTCCTGAGGACGGCCGGGGTTGAAGGTGACGAACGGTTCGTTCGTCAGATTCTGCGCCTGGGCGAGCAGGGTGAGGCCCTTCAGGGCGCCGCCCTGGATTTCATAGCTGATCTGCGTGTCGAGGATCAGCTCGCCATCGGCCCGGCGGCGCTGGTTGCCGCCGCCAAAGCCGCGCAGTTCACCCTGGAACGACGACCGGGTGCGCATCGAGGCGCGGGCCGAGAAGCCGCCCTGTTCATAATAGCCGGTCAGGTTGGTGACCCAGCGCGAGTAGCCCGGCAGATCATCCGGATTGGCGCCCGGCGCCGGCGCCACCTTGGACTTGGTCCAGGCCACCGAGCCGTTGATGCCGAAGCCATCCAGCGCCGGGGTGAAGCTGCTGAACGGCAGCTGGCCCGACAGTTCGGCGCCATAGAGCTGGCCGCCGTTGCCGTTCACCCACTGGGTGACAAAGCCCTGGCGGGTCAGCGGTTCCGGCACACCCTGCGGCAGCGGGAAGCCGGCGAAATTGAACGGCTGCGCCACTTCGTAGATGTAGCTCTTCAGATCCTTGTAGAAGCCGGCGAGCGCGACATAGCCCTTGCCATCGAAATATTTTTCAACCGAAAGGTCGATGGCGTTGGCGCGCCACGGCCGCAGCTGCGGATTGCCGCCGCCGCCGCCCCAGGGGGTGACGCCGGGGGTCTGACCCAGGGCCGGGTTGAAGTTGTAGTTGATGGCGGCGCGCATGTCGTCCATGCGCGGGCGGGCGAGCTGGCGGGCGACGCCGAGGCGGACCACCACATCATCCGGCAGGCGCAGCGACAGGTTGGCCGACGGCAGCACATCGGTGTATTTGGCACCATCGGTGCGCAGTGTCGAAACAATGGCATTGCCGATGTTGGACGAGACCAGCGCGGTCGAATCCTGATCGACATTGACCACCTGGACACCGATATTGCCGGTCAGCTTGGCATCGCCGACATCGGCATTGATCTTGGCCATCACCCAGCCGGTGAAGACCTTTTCCCGCACCGTCCAGCCCTTGGTGTTCACATCGGCGTTGGGGTTGCGCACCCGGTTGTAAACGCCGCTGTTCAGCATGGCGAGCGGATCATAGCTGACCATCGGCCCCAGGCCGAGGAAGCCGAGGTTGGTGGTGCCAAGCCGGGCTTCGGTGGGGATGGTGACGCTGGTCAGGCCATCGGTGTTGGCGCGCAGGCCCAGGAAAAATTCATCCGGGGTCAGGCTCTTTTCGCGGTTGGTGTAGTTCACGCCAACCTGGATGCCGCTGATCGGGCCATCGAGCTTGCGCTCCACCTGGGCGCGGAAGGCATAGAGCTCGTCCGAAACCTGGCGGTCGTTGTAATAGCCATCCTGGCCGTTCCGGATGGGCTGGCCGCCCGGATTGGCGACATCGCCGCCCCAGCCCTGCGGGCTGGTCAGGCGAATGAGGCTGTAATCGCCATAGTTGAGCGTCGGGCGGAAGGTGGCGCCGCGATCGGTCATGGTGAAGCCGAGATTGTCGGTGGCGCCCAGTGCGTTGCGGCCGGTGCCGGCATAGGTTTCCAGCACCAGTTCCGACCGGTCGATGCCCGAATAGCTGGCATCGCCAATCACCTGCCAATCATCATTTTCCCACTTCAGGTTGATGCCACCCGAATAGAGATCGGCTTCCTTCTTGTTGAGATCGTTGCGGACAACGCCCTTGACGCCGTTGAAGGTGCCGCCGGTGATGAGGCCATTGGCGGTCTGGAAACCGGGCTGCAGCTGGGCGGCGGACCAGAAGAGCGGCAGTTCGATGCCGCGCAGGATCTGGTCTTCCTTGAACTTGCTGTAATAGCCGTCGAACGCGATGGTCAGATCTTCGGACGGCTTGAATTCCAGGGCGCCGGTGACGCCGGTGCGCTGCAGGCGGACGCTGTCCACATAGGATTTGCTGCCGCCGATCACGGTGTTCGACGCGTTGGCGTTGGGATAGCCCCAGGCGTTGAAGCGTTCGGTCTGCGTGGGCGAATCGATATGGCTGATGCCGAGCAGCACGCCGACCTTGCCATCGGCAAACTGGTCGACATAGAGCGCCGAGCCGCGCCAGCCGAACTGCTTGGAACCGGCGTTGAGGCGGCCATTGTCGGTATATTCATAGCGGGCGCCGACCGAGATGACCTGCTTGCCATAGGACAGCGGGCGGATGGTCTGCAGATCGACGGTGCCCGACAGGCCCTGCGCGATCAGGCTGGCATCCGGGGTCTTGTAGACCAGCACCTGGTTGATGACTTCGGCCGGATATTGATCGAATTCGACCGAGCGGTTGTCGCCGTTGGTGACCTGTTCGCGGCCGTTGAGCAGGGTGGACGAGAAGTCAGGGGCGAAGCCGCGGATCGAGATGACCTGCGAACGGCCATTCAGGCGCTGCGTCGTCAGGCCGGGCAGGCGGGCGATGGCATCGGCAATCGAGTTGTCGGGCAGGCGGCCGATGTCTTCGGCGCTGACCGATTCGACGATGCGGTCGCTGTTGAGCTTGTTGGTGAGTGCCACCTGCAGCGAGCGGCGGTAACCGGTGACGACCAGTTCCTCGGCATCGGTGTCGGCAGCGGCAGCCTGCGGTTCAGCGGGCTGGGCAGCAGTTTGGGCAGCAGTTTGAGCCTGGGCGGCCCCGGCAATCAGAAGCAACGGGCTGGCCGCACCGGCCAGCAGGGTTGCGCGCACAAAATCGGTTCGCATTGGTTTCATCCCCCCAAAAGCGCCGCACCGGCCCTTCAGGGGCCTTTCACACATGCGGTGTTTCAGCAGGGCATTTGTGACGTGACTGCAACATGGGGCGCAATATCGCCGCATGTCCGGACATACGTATTCACGTGGCAATTATGTCACGCTAGTCTTTCGCTAACAAAAGCATACGTATGCAATTGATATGGTGGGGGAGGGTGAACGGGCCGATGGCACGGGTGACCAGTTTCGATATCGCCGCACTGGCCGGGGTTTCACAGCCCACGGTGTCGCGCGCGCTGTCGGGCAACCCGGCGGTTTCCGATGAAACCCGGGCCAAGGTGTTCGCCGCTGCCGCCGCGCTGAATTACAAGGTGGACAAGAACGCATCGAACCTGCGGCGGCAGGCGACGCGCACGCTGGCGCTGCTGTTCTTCGAGGATCCGGCGCCGGGCGAGACGCAGATCAACCCGTTCTTCCTGTCGATGCTGGGATCGATCACCAAGGCCTGCGCCGCCAATGGCTATGACCTGTTGATCAGTTTCCAGCAGCTGTCGGGCAATTGGCACGTGGATTATGAGGATGCGCGGCGGGCCGATGGGCTGATCCTGCTGGGCTATGGCAATTATCTGGAATATCTGCCGCGGCTGCAGCAGCTGGTGGCGCAGGGCACGCATTTCGTGCGCTGGGGCAGTTTGCGGCCCGGCCAGCTGGGCACCACCATCGGCAGCGACAATCTGGGCGGCGGGCTGGCGGCGACGCGCCACCTGATCGAACGCGGGCGGCGGCGCATCGCCTTCATCGGCACCGCCAACGACGGCGCGCCGGAATTTCTGGACCGCGCCGAAGGCTGGCGGGCGGCGCAGGCCGAAGCCGGGCTGGTGGCCGATCCGGCCCTGATGCGCAGCGCCAGCAGCAGCGAGGAGGAAGGGCTGGAGGCGACACGTGACCTGCTGGCCAGCGGCGCGGATTTCGATGCGATCTTCTGTGTGAGCGACCTGGTGGCGATTGGCGCCATGCGGGCGCTGGCCGAAGCCGGGCGGCGCGTGCCCGATGATGTGGCGGTGGTGGGCTTTGATGATCAGCCGGCCGCCAGCCTGACCAGCCCGCCCTTGACCACGGTGGCACAGGATGCCCGCCATGCCGGCACGGTGCTGGTGGAAACCCTGCTGGCACGGCTGCGCGGTGATGTGCCCAGCCCGCAGGCGCTGCCGGCGCGGCTGGTGGTGCGGGGATCGAGCTGAGCAAGGAGGGGCCGGCCGCGAAGGCCCCTCCGTCAGCCGGCGGCTGCCACCTCCCCAGACAAGTTTGGGGAGGATCAGTTGGCGGCGCAGTGGCGGGCGATGAAGGCGGCGTGGGTGGGCATTTCGGCCGCCGCCTCCCGCATGACGCGGGCGAGGCCTGACAAGAGGCGCGGTGCGTCGACATTGGTGGCGCGGGCATCGGCGAGCGGATCATGGCGCCGGGGCAGGTTGAATTGGCCGACATGCACGGCCAGCCAGCTGGCGTTGAGGAAGAGTTCGGGCCCATCGGAAACCAGCCGGCCGTGGCTGGCGAAATGGGCGATCTTGTTGGCCAGCGTGTCGGGGATGGGCATGGCGGCGCAGTGGCGCCACATCGGCTCGTCGCGGCTGTTCAGGTGATAATGGAGGATGAGGAAATCGCGGATGCGTTCCCATTCGGTGGCCGACATGCGGTTGAACTCGTCACGCACATGGGCGTCCATGGCGCGGGTGGGCCACAGGGCGAGGAGGCGCATCAGGCCGGATTGGACGAGGTGGAGCGAGGTGGATTCCAGCGGCTCCATGAAGCCGGCGGCAAGGCCGATGGCGACGACATTGTGGGCCCAGCTTTGCGCGCGGCGGCCGGTGGTGAAGCGAAGCAGGCGGGGATCGGCCAGCGCCGGGCCGTCGAGATTGGCCATCAATATGGCGGCGGCTTCATCCTCGCCCATGAAGGCGCTGGAAAACACGTGGCCGTTGCCGATGCGGTGTTGCAGCGGGATGCGCCATTGCCAGCCGGCGGCGTGCGCGGTGGAGCGGGTGTAGGGGGTAAAGCCGGCGCCATCGGTGCCATTGGCGTGGGCGCAGGGCACGGCAAGCGCCCGGTCGCAGGGGAGCCAGTGCGTCCAGTCGATGAAGGGCGTTTCGAGCGTTTCGGCGATGAGGAGCCCGCGGAAGCCGGAACAATCGATCCAGAATTCGGCATCGATCTGGCGGCCATCGGCCAGCGTGATGGCGGTGACCTGGCCGGTTTCGCCGTCGCGGGCGACGCCGGTGATGCGGCCTTCGTGGCGGGTGACGCCCAGGTTTTCGGCGAGCGCGCGCAGGGCCCGGGCATAGAGGCCGGCATCGAAATGATAGGCATAATCGAAGGTGGACTGCACCAGCCGGCGATCCTGGGCCGGCGGGGCGAAGCGGTTGGATTTGGCCGCGACCCAGGCCATGGAATAATCATCCAGCGGGGTTGGATCGCCGGCCAGCCGCTGCCGGTTCCACCAATGGTGCATGGCAACGCTGTCGAAATCGGCGCCGAAGGTGCCGAACGGGTGGAAATAGCGGTGGCCGGCCTTGCCCCAGCCGACAAACTCGATGCCGAGCTTGAACGACCCTTGCGTGGCGCGGACGAAATCGGCTTCATTGAGGCCGAGCATCTGGTTGAACAGCTTGATCGGCGGGATGGTGGCTTCCCCGACGCCGACGGTGCCGATCTCTTCGGATTCAACCAGGTGGATGGCAACGCCGTGGGGCAGGTTGCGGGCGAGCGCGGCGGCTGCCATCCAGCCGGCGGAGCCGCCGCCGACGATGCAGACGGACCGGATATTGTCGTCCCTCACGCCTCCACCCCCCTGGGGATGATGTGGCCGGTCCTGGGCAGCAGGGATTTCAGCAGCGGCCCGGCCATGATGGTGGTGACCACCGCCATCACCACCAACATGGTGAAGACATTGGGCGGGATGACGCCAAGATCGCGGCCGATGTTCAGCACGATCAGCTCCATCAGGGCGCGGGTGTTCATCAGGCTGCCCAGCACGGCGGATTCGGCCGGGGTGTAGCCGGCGAGGCGGGCGGCGCCATAGACGGGGAGGATCTTGGCCAGGATGGCCACGGCGAGCACGACCGCCAGCCACGACAGATCCTCAGGGCCAAGGCCGAGCAGATTGGTGCGCAAGCCCGTGTAGGTGAAGAAGACCGGCAGGAAGAAGACGAGGACAAAGCCGCCCACCTGGCCCTTCCACGCCGCCACGAAGCCGGTGTGGCGGTGCATGATGAGGCCGCCAAGGAAGCCGCCGAAGATGGCGAAGATCCCCAGCTTGTAGGTGCAGATGGCCAGGCCGAACACCAGCGCCAGCATGGCGGCCATCAGCGTGGGATCGATGCGTCCGCCGGTGGTGGGGAAGGCCGCCACCAACCGGCTGGCCAGCGGCGCGAGCACGAAGCGCGCCAGCACCAGCAGCGTGCCGATGCCGGCCAGTTGCAGCGCGAGGGCACCGCCGGAAAAACGTGCCGCTGCCAGCGCCGAGATGGAGGCGAGCATCACCCAGCCGGCGACATCATTCACCGCGGCGGCCGAAATGGCGACAACGCCAACCGGTTTGTCGGTGAGGCCGAACTGGGCGAGGATGCGGCCGAGGATGGGCAGCGCGGTGATGGCCAGCGCATTGCCGAAGAACAGCGCATAAAGAGTGGGGTCGATGCCGGGCGCCAGGATCGGCGCGGTGATCCAGCCCAGCGCGAGCCCGCCGGCCAGCGGCACCAGCACCGAGGCGGCGGCGATCAGCGCGGCGCCCTTGCGGTGCTGCGGGCTTTCCAGATGGCCAAATTCGAATTCGCTGCCGATCTGGAACATCAACAGCGTCAGGCCAATCTGGCTGATGATGGTGATGGCCGGCGCCGGGCTGGCGCCAAACAGGCTGATCGACAGATCGGGCGCCAGCGCGCCGAGCAGCGAGGGCCCCAGCATCAGGCCGGCGATGATCTCACCCACCGCGCCGGGCTGGCCCAGGCGGCGGGCGACAATGTTCAGCGCCCGCGCCGCGCCGATCATGATGATCAACTGGATCAGCACGCTGAACAACAGATCTTCGTTGGCGTGCACGCCGGTGGTCATGATGCTGGCCCCATCCCTATCGGCCGCATTGCATAAACGTCATTTGGGCATCAGGCAAAGCGCCAGACGATCACGGCGGTGGCCACCAGCAGGGCGATGGCCAGCACGCGATAATTGGCCCAGAGCGGCGTGCCCGCCAGTGCGGCGGTTTCGGCATCGAAGAAGCCGCGGTTCCACAACAGGCCTTCGGTTTTTTCCGGCGGCGGCGGCGGCGCGGAGAGCGAGCCGATGACCATGGCGAGCGCCGAGGCGGCGAGCAGGATCGGCGCCACGTGCAGGAAGTGGATCTGGAGGCTGCCGGTGACATTGATGGCGAAGAACATGCCGATGCCGATGACGAGGCCGGCGATGATGGCGGCGGCGGCGCCGCGGGCGTTGGCGCGCGGCCAGAACAGGCCGATCAGGAACACTGCGACGATCGGCGGCGCGGTGTAGCTGAGGGCGCCTTGCAGATATTGCCACACGCTGCCGAAGCGTTCGATCTGCGGTGCGATGACGACTGCGATGGCGAGGAACACGCAGGTGGCCAGCCGGCCGGTGAGCACCAGCCGCTTGCCATCCAGATCCGGATTCCAGTGGCGGGCGAAATCCATGGTGAACAGGGTGGCGGCCGAATTGAAGGTGGAGGCGGTGGCCGACATGATCGCGGCCAGGAAGCCGGCGACGACGAGGCCGAGGAGGCCGGTGGGCAACAGATCGAACATCAGCGTGGGATAGACGAGATCGGGGGTTTTCAGCGCCGGATAGAGCAGAATGGCGCAGGTGCCGGGCAGCACCATCAGCCACAGCACCGGCAGCTTCAACAGGCCGGCGAACAGGCTGCCCCATCGGCCATGATCGAGGTTGCGGGCGCTCAGCACGCGCTGCACCATGAACTGGTTGGTGCACCAGAAATAAAAGCCCAGGATCGGCACGCCGGTGATGAGGCCGGTCCATGGCACCGACGCATCATTCATGGGCCGGATCAGCGAGAGTTTATAGGCCGGCACGCTCTCAACGATGCGGTGCCAGCCGCCAACGGCATCAAAGGCGGCGATGCTGAGCACCACGGCGGCGCCGAGCAGGATCACCGCCTGCAGCACTTCGGTGTAGAGCACAGCCTTCAGGCCGCCGATGATGGTGTAGATGCCGGCCAGCACGGCCAATGCCATGATCATCTGCCACAAGGGCACGCCGGGGAAGATGAGGGAGAGCATCAGCGCACCGCCGTAGAGGGTGGCCGCCTTGTCCACGAACACGCTGAGGAAGATGGTGAGGCCGGAGAAATAGGCGCGGGTGCCCCGGCTGAAGCGGCGTTCGAGGAATTCCGGCATGGTATAGACCTGGGCGCGGATGATGAACGGCAGGAAGAAGATGCAGAAGAACACCAGGATGACGCTGGCCATCCACTCATAATTGTAGACGGCAATGCCGTTGGCATAGGCCGCCCCGGCCAGCCCGATCAGCGTGGCGGACGAGATGTTGGAGGCAAGCAGCGACAGGCCGATCACCGGCCACGAGCTGTCACGGCTGGCGAGGAAGAAATCGGTGCCGCTGGCCTGTTTGCGCCCGGCCCACAGGCCCAGCCCGATGACCACCAGCGCATATGCGGCGACCACGGCCCAATCCAGCCCGGCCAGCCCGCGCGCGAACACATCCTGCCCCATGTTGATCCATCCCCTTTTGCCCAACGGGTGCCATGGCCGGGCGGGGCCGGCAATGGTGGGCGCACGGGTATTCGTATGCAAAGCGTGAGGTGGCGCAGGCGCGTGCAGGCCATAGACTGCGGCCATGAACATGCGCCCTGTTGCCCTGATCGGTGCCGGCTGTTCCGGTTTCACCACGGCCAAGCGGTTGGTGGACGAAGGCATCGCCTTTGACTGGTTCGAAACATCGGACCGGATTGGCGGCAACTGGGCATATGACAATCCCAACGGCATGAGCAGCGCCTATCAATCGCTGCACATCGACACGTCGAAATGGCGGCTGCAGTTCGAGGAGTTTCCGGTGCCGGCGGACTGGCCGGATTTTCCGCACCACAGCCTGATCAACCAATATTTCAACGCCTATGTCGATCATTTCGGCCTGCGGGGGCGGGTGCAGTTTGAAACGCCGGTGCTGGCGGTGGCGCGGCGGGGGGATGGCGGTTGGGATGTGACCACGAAGCATGGCACCCGCGCCTATCGCGCCGTGGTGGTGGCCAATGGCCATCACTGGAGCCCGAACCGGCCGGTGTGGGACGGGGCGTTTGATGGCCCCATCATCCACGCCCATGATTATCGCACGCCGTTCGCGCCGCTGGATCTGATCGGCAAGCGCGTGCTGGTGGTGGGCATGGGCAACAGCGCGGTCGATATCGCATCGGAACTGGGCCAGCGCAGCATCACGGCGCGCTGCATTGTTTCGACCCGGCGCGGCGTGTGGGTGCTGCCCAAATATTTCAACGGCGTGCCGGCCGACAAGCAGGCGGCGCCGCCCTGGCTGCCGCTGGGGCTGGCGCGCTGGATCGGGCGGCGCAAGGTGAAGAGCCTGGTGGGCAATATGGAAGATTATGGCCTGCCGGCGCCCGATCACGAGCCGCTGGACGCGCACCCGACGGTGAGCGGCGAGTTTCTGACCCGGGTGGGCAGTGGCGACATCGTCGTGCGCCCGGCGATTGCCCGGCTGGACGGCGATGGCGTGCTGTTCAGCGATGGCAGCCGCGAGGCGGTGGACGCGATCATCACCGCCACCGGTTACAACATCGATTTTCCGTTCCTGAACCCCGACGACGCGCCGGTGGTGGACAATCATATCCCGCTGTTCAAGCGCATGGTGCAGGCTGATCCGGCCTTGCACGGCCTGTGGTTCATGGGCCTGGCGCAGACGCTGCCGACACTGGTCAACCTGTCGGAGCAGCAATCAAAGCTGCTGGTGGCGTGGCTGACCGGCCGCTATGCGCTGCCGCCGCCGGACGAGATGGCCCGGGTGATCGTGGCCGAGGGGAAGAAATATCAGGGCCATTATTATGCCAGCCGCCGCCACACCATGCAGGTGAATTTCGAGCCTTATGTGGCCGATCTGGCCGCCGAGATCAG
The DNA here is from genome assembly GCF_002251755.1 of Sandarakinorhabdus cyanobacteriorum. Classification (GTDB taxonomy): domain Bacteria; phylum Pseudomonadota; class Alphaproteobacteria; order Sphingomonadales; family Sphingomonadaceae; genus Sandarakinorhabdus; species Sandarakinorhabdus cyanobacteriorum. The sequence goes on along the minus strand of NZ_NOXT01000106.1, from coordinate 16,875 downwards.
GCGAGGGGCGAAGCGGGTTCGGCCGGCGGCGGCAGTGGCCGGCGCCCGAGCAGGATGAAGCGGCCCGACAGCAGCAGGGCCGAGAGCAGGCTGGCGGCGATGATCGCCCAGATCAGGCCATCCACCCCGCCGCCGGATTTCACCCCCAGCCACCAGGCCAGCGGCATCATCACCACCACATAGGAAAACATGTGGGTGGCGGTGGGCACCACGATGTCGGACCGGGCGCGCAGCGACTGGGCGCCGACCACCTGCAGGCCATCGGCGAGGAAGAAGAGGCTGGAAAGGATCATGGCGCTGGCGATGCCGGCGATGACGGCGGGATCGCGCGAATAGGCCGACGCGATCAGATCCGGCACCAGCCAGACGCCGGCCGAGACCAGCAGCAGCAGCACGGTGGTGAGGGCAAAGCCCTGGCCGGCCGAGGCCAGCATCGCCGCCCGGTCGCGCGCGCCATAGGCGCGGCCGACCAGCACCGAGGTGGCGACTGACAGGCCGAGCGGCACCATGAAGATCAGCGCTGCCACGTTGATGACGACGGCCCAGACCGCGACCGCCGTGGCGCTGATCCAGCCGGCGAACACCGCCATGGCCGAAAAGGCCAACGACTCGATGAAATAGCTGCCGGCCGCGCCATAGCCGACGCGCCGCATCGCCTGGGCGGCGGCCGGATCATCGGGGGCGCGGGTGAACACGCCATAGGCGCGCGCCTTGTCCCACCGGATGATGATGATGGCGAGCGCAATGAGCAGGAAGCCGCGGCTGGCAAAGGTGGCCCAGGCGCTGGCAACGGCGCCTTCGACGCCGAGCAGATTGCCGCCGGGCACCAGCCACAGATTGACCGCGAGGTTGATGATGTTGGCCAGCCACATGGCGATGGTGCCGGGCAGGGCGCGGCCGTGCGCTTCCAGCCAGAACAGGCCGGCATCGGCGATGATGATCGGAATCAGCGAGACCGCCTGCACCTGCAGCACCGGGGTGGCGCCTTCGGCGAGGCCCGGCGCCATGTGGAAGGCGGTGAGGATCGGGCCGCCGGCCAGGGCCAGGAAGCTGGCGCAGGCGACGGCAATCCACAGCGCATAGACAAGGCCGCGGCGCAGGATGGCGCCGGTGTCGGCCGCGCGGCCTTCGCCGATGGCCTGGCTGGTCATCACCTGCACGCCGTGCAGCAGGCCCAGCGCGGTGGTGAGCACCACGCCGGTGACCGCCCAGGCCAGCGCGTGATAGCCGAGATCAGCCGAGCTGTGGCGGCCGACGACGATGGTATCGACAAGGCCCATCGCCATGATGCCCAGGCGCGACGCAACCACCGGCGCCGCCAGCGTGACGAGCGCGCGCAGGCCGGAACCGGCCGCCTGGGGGTGATCGGGGGCCTGCCCCATGATGTGATACTCGGTTGTGGTTGCCGGCGGCTCATACAGGGGCCGGCGGCGGTGGGCAAACCGGGCAAAGGCAAATGACGTTGACCGGGGCAATTACCGCCGCAAAATGGGGTTCTGCACTGGGGCGCGCAGCCGCGCCCGTTTCGGGGGAAACAACATGCGCAGCATCATGATGGCGGCCGCCCTGGGCCTGATGGCCACGCCGGCGATGGCGGTGACCACATCAATCTATGTGTCGGGCCAGTCGGGCACCTATGCCAACAACAGTGGGCCTGGCCCGCGGGACCCGGTCAGTGGCAGCACGCCGGATGGCGATTATGTGGCGGCTGCTGCGGCCGGTGTGCTGAAATCCTCGATCACCAGCGACCTGCCGGTGAACACCACCGGCATGTACACGGTGTCCGGCATGACCAGCGTGGTCAGCTTCACCGATGTGCTGACGGTCAGCGCGCCGGGGCTGACGTCGGGCAGTTTTGTTGCCAGCCTGATCATCGATGGCCTGCTGTCGCCGCGGGCATCGTCCGTGCCGTTGAGCGACAATGGCGGCTATCCCAATTTCGAGATCAAGGTGGAGTTGCCGGATCTGGCCACCACCGTGTTTGATTTCAATTACACGGCGAGCAACCAGAATGGCGTGGTGGGCGGCGCCGGCAGCCTGAACGGGATGCGATACGGCGGGCCTTACACCGGCACGTTCAACTTCAGCATCCCGTTCGACACGCTGGTGGGCCAGACGGTGAAGGTCTCGCTCACCTGTGCGGTGTTTGCGCAGACGCGCAACATCGGGGACACGGCCGGGGGCACCTGCGATTTTGCCCACACCGTGACCTGGGGCGGGGTTTCGCAGGTGCTGAACCAGCACGGCAATGTCGTCACCGGCGTCAATATCACAGGCGCCACCGGGGCCAATTATGCCCAGAGCTTTGCCGGGGCTGTGCCGGAACCGGCCAGCTGGGCGATGATGCTGGCCGGCTTTGGCCTGGCGGGTGCGGCGCTGCGCCGGCAGCGGCGGGCGCTGCCGGCCTGAGCGGCCTTATTTGCCCATCAGGCGCAGCACTTCGGAACGGCTGCTCGGTTCGTCGCGGAACACGCCCATCATGCGGCTGGTGGTCATCACCACGCCGGGGGTCATCACACCGCGCGCCGACATGCAGGCGTGCGTGGCTTCGATCACCACGGCGACGCCGACCGGATCAAGATGGGTCTGGATGCAATCGGCGACTTCGGCGGTGAGGCGTTCCTGCACCTGCAGGCGGCGGGCATAGCCGTGCAGCACGCGCGCCAGCTTGGAAATGCCGACGACGCGGCTGCGCGGCAGATAGGCGATGTGGCCCTTGCCGATGATCGGGGCCATGTGATGTTCGCAGTGGGACTGGAACGGGATGTCGCGCAGGATCACGATCTCGTCATAGCCGCCGACTTCGGCGAAGGTGCGGGACAGATGCTGGCCGGGATCTTCGGCATAGCCCTTGGTATATTCGCGCCAGGCCTTGGCGACACGCTTGGGCGTATCGAGCAGGCCTTCGCGGGTGGGATCATCGCCAGTCCAGCGGATCAGCGTGCGCACCGCCTCTTCGGCTTCGGCCTGCGGGATGGTGACGAAATCGGCCGGAGCCGGTGCGTCCATCGGGGCATCATCGTCATAAATGGCGGAGGTCATGGGGAAAACTCCAGCTTGAGGCATCAGCCTGGCCCGCTGCGGCGGGACTTTAGACAGGGAGCGCGCGGCCTAGGCGCATCTGGCCCTGGCCACAATCGCGCCATTGTCGCAGCCGCGCCACGGCGCCCAGTCGGCGCCGCAGCCCACAATGCCAAGTGACGAAGCGGTTAGCCGGCAGCGCGGGCGCGGCTGGCGCGCTTGCGTTCGTGCGGATCGAGGTGGATCTTGCGCAGGCGGATGTGGTTGGGCGTCACCTCCACCAGCTCATCCTCGTCGATATAGGCGATGGCCTGTTCCAGCGTCAGCTTCTTGGGCGGGCTGAGCTGGATGGCGTCATCCTTGCCGCTGGCGCGGAAGTTGGTCAGCTGCTTGGATTTCAGCGGGTTGACCTCCAGGTCTTCCTCGCGGGCGTTCTCGCCGATGATCATGCCCTGATAGACGGCCTCGCCCGGCGCGATCATGAGCGTGCCGCGCGGCTGCAGATAGCCCAGCGCATAGGCCACGGCCTCGCCATTGTCGGTGGAGATGAGCACGCCGTTCAGCCGGCCGGAGATCGGGCCCTTGTAGGGGCCATATTTCTCGAACAGCCGGTTCATGATGCCGGTGCCGCGCGTGTCGGACAGGAATTCGCCGTGATAGCCGATGAGGCCGCGCGACGGGGCGGAGAAGGTGAGGCGGGTCTTGCCGCCGCCCGAGGGGCGCATGTCGGTCATCTCGGCCTTGCGCTGGGCCATCTTCTCGACGACCGTGCCGCTGAACTGCTCGTCCACATCGATGACGACGGTTTCATAGGGCTCGGTGCGGTTGCCGGCTTCATCCTTGTCGAAGATCACGCGCGGGCGGCTGATCGACAGTTCAAAGCCTTCGCGGCGCATGGTTTCGATCAGCACGCCCAGCTGCAGTTCGCCGCGCCCGGCGACTTCGAACGCGTCCTTCGACGGCAGTTCGGTGATCCGGATGGCAACATTGCCTTCGGCTTCGCGGGCCAGCCGGTCAGCAATCATGCGGCTGGTGACCTTGCTGCCATCCTTGCCGGCATAGGGGCTGTCATTGACGCTGAAGGTCATCGACAGGGTGGGCGGATCGATCGGCTGGGCGGCCAGCGCTTCGGTCACGCTCTGCTCGGCGATGGTGTCGGCCACGGTGGCCTTGGTCAGGCCGGCGAGCGCGATGATGTCACCGGCCTTGGCTTCGTCCACCGGCACCCGCTCAAGGCCACGGAAGGCGAAGATCTTGGAGGCGCGGCCGACTTCGGCCACCGTGTTGTCCGGGTTCAGCGCGTGGATCTGGCTGTTGACCTTCAGCGTGCCCGACATGACCCGGCCAGTGAGGATGCGGCCAAGGAAATTGTCGCGATCGAGCAGGGAGACCAGCATGCGGAACGGCGCATCGGGATCACCCGACGGCGACGGCACATGGCCGACGATCTTTTCGAACAGCGGGGTGAGATCGCCGGAGCGCACATCATCGGTTGGGCCGGCATAGCCGCCACGGCCGGAGGCATAGAGCACCGGGAAATCCAGCTGGTCATCATTGGCATCAAGGGTAACGAACAGATCGAACACTTCGTCGAGCACTTCCGACGCACGGGCATCGGGCCGATCAATCTTGTTGACGACGACAATCGGCCGCAGGCCGAGCGCCAGCGCCTTGCCGCAGACGAACTTGGTCTGCGGCATCGGGCCTTCGGCGGCATCGACCAGCAGAATCACGCCATCGACCATCGACAGGATGCGTTCCACCTCGCCGCCGAAATCGGCGTGGCCGGGCGTGTCGACGATGTTGATGCGGGTGCCGTTCCATTCGATGCTGGTGCATTTGGCCAGGATGGTGATCCCGCGTTCCTTTTCCAGATCGTTGGAATCCATGGCCCTTTCGGCGACGCGCTGGTTGTCGCGGAAGGTGCCGGACTGGCGGAACAGCTGGTCGACCAGCGTGGTCTTGCCATGGTCGACGTGCGCGATGATCGCGATGTTGCGGGTGGTCATGATGTGGAATGTTCCGGACAGCGGGTGGGGGCATCACCGGCACCACGCCGGCAGAATCGGCTGCGCCCATAGGGCAAGGCCGGGAATTGGGCAAGATTCGTTGCTGCGACGCAAAATTCCGGTTGCCCGAATCAAGACAATGGCCTGATTGACTCGCCAGCGAATCATGCGAGAGCTTCCCCGTCCCAGGGGAGGGTCGCCCAGTGGAACAGGATGATGCGGAAGGGACACCTTCACCGCTCAAGACAATTGTGTCCGGGCCGGGCGGGCCGGCCATGACGACGGGCGCCGTTCTTGCCGAGGCCCGTGCCGCCCTGGGGCGCGAGCTGGTGGATATTGCCCGCGAAACCCGGGTGCCGCTGCGCCACCTGATGGCGATCGAGGCCGATGATCATGCCGCGCTGCCGGCGCTGCCCTATGCGCTGGGTTTCGTGAAAAATTATGCCCGCGCCATCGGCCTGGATGCCGAGGCGGTGGCGGCCCAGTTCCGGGCAGAAACCAGCCTGATGCCGCATGTGCCGAGCGTGCCGGAATCGCCCCCGGTGGATGAGGCGCGGTTGCCGTCGCGCGGCCTGGCCTGGGGCAGCCTGGGCCTGCTGGCGGCCGTGGTGATTGGCCTGGGCCTGTATGGTGCCGGGGTGTTTGATGCGCCGCCGCCACCGCCGACGCCGGTGGCCAGCCCCGACAATGTCGCGCCTGCGCCATTTGCGCCTGCGCCGGTTGCCGCTGCGCCGTCCTATGGCGGTGCAGTGCATATGGCCGAACCTCTGGCGGATCCGGCTGCCACACCTGCCGCAGCACCGGCCATTCCCACGGCCGGGCCGGTGGTGTTGCTGGCGCGTGAGGATGTGTGGCTGAAGATTTATGACCGCACCACCCGCCGCCGCGCCTTCATGGGCGTGCTGGCCGCCGGGGAGCGTTATGCGGTGCCGGCCGGTTCGGACCTGGTGCTGCGTGCCGGCAAGGCCGGGGTGATCGAGGTGAGCGTTGCTGGCGTGAAGCTGCCGCCGCTGGGCGGGCCGGTGCAGACGATTGATGGCGTGGTGCTGACGGCGGCGGCGCTGGCGGCGCGCTTTGATCCCGCAGCGCCGCTGCCGCCGCCGGTGGTGCGCCCGCGGCGTGCGCCTGTTCAGGTGCCGGCAATGCCCGCGGCGGCAAATCAGGCGCCAGCCGCCGCCAATCCGGCCGCGGTGTCGCCGCAACCCGCCAATCCCGGAGCCTGAACCCCGTGCGTTTCGTTTTGCCTGCCCTGATGATCCTGGCCGTGCCTGTTCCGCTGGCGGCGCAGGCGGTGGATGTCGGCAAGCTGGACAAGCGGGTCGGCAAGCTGGAGTCCGAGATGCGCGCCGTGCAGCGCAAGGTGTTTCCGGGCGACGACAATCGCTTTTTCGCGCCGGAAACCCCCACTGAAGCACCGCCGCCGGCTCCGGCCCCCGAAGCCGCACCGGCCACCAGCCCGATTGTTGACCTGACTGCGCGGGTGGAGGGGCTGGAATCGAGCCTGAAGGGCCTGACTGGCCAGATCGAAGCCATCGAATACAAGCTGCGGGCGCTGGAAGACGCGCAGCGCCGCATGAAGGGCGATGTCGAATTTCGCCTGAACGCGTTGGAAAAGCCGCCGGAACCGGCCGCCGATGCCGCCGCGCCTGCGCCGGCTGCGGGTGCTGCTGCCTCCGGGCCGGTTGCCGCCGTCGCCGCACCGGGCAAGCCGGCCGCTGCCTCCGCTACCCCGGCCAAGCCGGCGGCTGCGCCGAAAACCGCCGATGCGGCCTGGGCTGGCGCCTATCCCAAGGTGACGGCCAAGGACTGGCCGGGCGTTGAAGCCGCCATGACCCAGTTCATCGCCGATTGGCCGAAATCGCCGCGTGTCGCGCAGGCCAAATATTGGCTGGGCCGCAGCTTTGCTGCCCGCAATCAGCAGCCGCAGGCGGCCAAGGCGTTCCTGGATGTGTATCAGACGGCGCCGCGATCGGCCCCGGCGCCGGATGCGCTGATCGGGCTGGCTGGCGCATTGAATGCCATGGCCAAGCCCAAGGATGCCTGCCAGGTGCTCGGCGAGTTGGACAGCGTGTATGGCGCCAAGCTGACCGACACGCAGAAGGCCGATGCCGGCCGCCAGCGCACCAAGGCCAAGTGCCCGGCCTGACGCCAGCGCCCGCATTCACGCTGCCCGATGCCGCCGCGCTGACCGCGCACGCGCTGGGCCGGCCGGTGCGGCCCGATGAACGTCTGGCCATCGCGGTTTCCGGCGGGCCCGACAGCCTGGCGCTGCTCACGCTGGCCGCCGCCGCCTTTCCTGGCCGCATCACGGCGTTGACGGTGGATCATGGCCTGCGCGCTGCCGCGGCCGCTGAAGCCGCCGGGGTGGCGGCGCAATGCGCGGCGCGCGGCCTGCCCCAGGTGATCCTGCACCGCGACGGCCCACCGATCCGCGCCAATGTGCAGGCCGCCGCCCGCGCCGCCCGCTATGCCCTGATGGCCGATTGGTGCCGCGCCCATGGCCATGGCCTGCTGCTGACCGCGCATCACGCCGATGATCAGGCCGAAACCCTGTTGATGCGGTTGAACCGCTCCAGCGGCGGCGATGGCCTGGCCGGCATCCGGGCGCGGCGCGATCTGGGCGGCGTGCTGCTGGTGCGGCCGCTGTTGGCGCTGCGCCGTGCCGAACTGGGTGCGATCACGGCGGCGGCCGGCTGGCAGAGCGTGGATGATCCGGCCAACCATGATCCGCGCCATGATCGCACGGCGGTGCGGGCGCTGCTGGCGGCCACGCCGGCGCTGGATGCGGCGGCGCTGGCGGCGGCAGCAGCGCATCTGGCGGCCGAGGCCGAGGCGCTGGCCTGGGCCGCCGATCTGGCCTGGCGCAGCCGGGTGGAGGCGGCGGGGCCGGCGCTGATCCTTGATGTGGCGGGCCTGCCGGCCGCGCTGGTGCAGCGGTTGCTGGCGCGGGCGGTGTCGCAGAGCGGCGGAGCCCCGGCGCGGGGCAGCGCGGTGGCGCGGCTGGCGGCGCGACTCGGGGCCGGGCAGGCCGGCACGCTGGCGGGGGTGCGCTGCCGCGTGTTGCCCGGGCAGGGCGTGCGCTGGCAGGTGATTGCGGCCCCGGCGCATCGGGTGCCCCAAAAAAAGCCATGAACACGCCGATAATGGCGATGTGAGGCGGGGCAGAACAGCACAGGCCAATTGCAACATGGCCAATCCGCCCTATTTTGGTGACAGGCGCCGGTTCTGTGCATGGCCGGCGCGCGTAACACAGGAACTTGCCCATGTCTGAAGGCCCCAACAAGCGACCGCCCAGCCCCTGGCTGCGCAATCTGGGCTTGTGGCTGGTTATCCTCATCGGTCTCGCCGTGGCAGTGAACCTGATGCAGGGTTCGGGCAGCAGCAGCAGCGCGGGCACCATCGCCTATTCGGATTTCCTCGCCCGCGTTGATGATGGCGCGGTGAAATCGGTGGAAATCAAGGGCGACGAGATTGTTGGCAAGACCAGCAGCGACGAGGAGTTCAAGACCTACAACCCCGGTGACAATGTGCTGATCGAGCGGCTGCGCCAGAAGGGCGTGCGCTTTGACGCCAAGCCGGAGGAAAGCCGCTCGCTGCTGGCACAGTTGTTCTTCAACATGCTGCCGTTCATCCTGATGATCGGCATCTGGATTTTCGTGATGCGCCAGATGCAGAATGGCGCCGGCCGCGGCGCCATGGGCTTTGGCAAGAGCCGGGCCAAGATGCTGGTGCAGAAGGAAGGCCGGCTGACGTTTGACGATGTTGCCGGCATCGACGAGGCGCGCGAGGAGCTGCAGGAGATTGTCGATTTCCTGAAGGACCCGAGCCGGTTCAGCCGGCTGGGCGGCAAGATCCCGAAGGGTGCCCTGCTGGTTGGCCCGCCGGGCACCGGCAAGACGCTGCTCGCCCGCGCCATTGCCGGCGAAGCCAATGTGCCGTTCTTCTCCATTTCCGGTTCGGATTTCGTCGAGATGTTCGTGGGTGTGGGTGCATCGCGCGTGCGCGACATGTTTGAACAGGGCAAGAAGAGCGCGCCGTGCATCATCTTCATCGATGAAATCGACGCGGTTGGCCGCAGCCGTGGCGCTGGGCTGGGCGGCGGCAATGACGAGCGCGAGCAGACGTTGAACCAGTTGCTGGTGGAGATGGACGGTTTCGATGCCAATGAAGGCATCATCATCATCGCCGCCACCAACCGGCCCGATGTGCTGGATCCCGCCCTGCTGCGCCCCGGCCGTTTTGACCGGCAGGTGGTAGTGGGCCGTCCCGATATCGAAGGCCGCGAGAAGATTCTTTCGGTGCACATGAAGAAGGTGCCGCTGGCCCCCGATGTGAACGCCCGCACCATTGCGCGCGGCACGCCGGGCTTTGCCGGGGCCGATCTGGCCAATCTGGTGAACGAGGCGGCGCTGCTGGCGGCGCGGCGCGGCAAGCGGCTGGTGTCGATGCGCGAATTTGAAGACGCCAAGGACAAGGTGCTGATGGGCGTCGAGCGCAAGACGATGGCGATGACCGAGGACGAGAAGAAGATGACCGCCTATCACGAGGCCGGCCATGCGCTCGTCTCGCTGCACGAGCCGGCGTCGGACCCGATCCACAAGGCCACGATCATCCCGCGCGGCCGCGCGCTGGGCATGGTGATGCGCCTGCCGGAGCGTGACCAGTACAGCTATCACCGTGACAAGATGTATGCGAACCTGGCGGTGGCCATGGGCGGCCGTGTCGCCGAGGAAGTGATCTTCGGTTATGACAAGGTCAGCTCCGGCGCTTCGTCGGACATCAGCTATGCCACCGATCTCGCCCGTTCGATGGCGACGCAGTGGGGCATGTCGGACAAGCTGGGCCCGCTGAAATATGTGGAGAACCAGGAAGAGGTGTTCCTGGGCCACAGCGTGACGCGGGCGCAGAACATGTCGGAAGAAACCGCCCGGCTGATCGACAGCGAGGTGCGCACCATCGTCAATGCCGGTTATGACCGCGCCAAGCAGGTGCTGAACGATCATATCGACCAGCTGCATGCCATTGCTGGCGCCCTGCTGGAATATGAGACGCTGACCGGCGACGAGATCAAGACGGTGATGGAAGGCGGCACCATCGATCGCGGCAGTGCGACCACCACGGCGGTGGCGCGCCCGTCGGCTTCGGGGGCGGCGATTCCGAAGGCCGGCCGGCGTGGCACGGGCCAAGGGTCTGGCATTGGTGAGGCGCCGGCTGGCGCGTGAAGTGGCTGGCGGTTGCGTTGGCGCTGGCGGCTGCACCGGTGGCGGCCGCTTCCCCACCGATGATTGGCTGGTTTGAAATTCCGGTGACCGATCTGGCCCGCGCCAGCCGTTTCTATGCGGCGGTGCTGGGCCGGCGGCTGACCAACGACACGGTGGATGGCTATGCCATGGCCATGTTTGACGGCCCGGATGGGCCGGAAGGCGCGCTGGTCAAGGGCGATGTCTATGTGCCGGGCAAGGCCGGGCCCATCCTCTATTTCCGGGTGGAGGATGTGGATGCGGTGCTGGCCCGCGCCGTCGCGGCGGGCGGGCGCGTGCTGTATCCGAAAAAGGATATTGGCCCGGCCGGCTGGGTGGGCGAGTTCGAGGACAGCGAGGGCAACCGCATTGCCCTCATCCAGCCGAAAGGCTGATCCCGGTTGCGGCGGCGAGATCGGCCAGCGCCTGGGCCTCGCCGGTCACCTTGATGGCATGCATGCCCAGTGCGGCAGCCGGTTTGCAGTTGATGCCCAGATCATCGAGATAGACGCAATCCGCCGGTGACACGCCGAGCGCCTCGCACATCATCAGGTAGATGCGCGGATCGGGCTTGCGCACGCCGGCCTTGCTGCTTTCGATGACATGATCGAACAGGGCGAGAATGTCCTTCACGCTGCGGCCCCAGCCGATATCTTCCTCGCTCGCGACATTGTTGGTGATGCAGCCCACCTTGAACTCCGCCTTGCAGGCCTTGAGCGCGGCCACCATGCCGGGGCGGACATCGCCGGCCAGCAGCGGCAGCACGTGGCTGCCCGGCACATCATGGCCCAGCGCCTGCGCCTCGGCGCGGAAGCGGCTGTCGAACGCTGCGGTGTCGATCTCGTTCCTTTCCAGCAGGGCCCAGGCGTTGTGATCCGGATTGGTGGCGTTGACTGTGCGGATGAAGCCGGCCGGCAGGCCGTTGGCCGCCTCATAACGGGCAAAGGCCTCGAACGGGGAGGAGGTGATCACCCCGCCGAAATCGAAAATCACCGCCTTGACCATCTGCGCGTCTCCCTTGGCCTTGCTGTGCCCCAGCCGCCACCGGCGTGACAGCTGGGGATAGCGAGAGGCGGCCCCCTCCGCCCTGCGGGCACCTCCCCCAGTGGGGGAGGATTTTTCTTAACGCGCGAAGTAGAAGTCGTAGGCCGGGTTGGTCAGGAAGGGTTCCAGCTTGTCGGCCAGCACCAGGGTGCGGAACAGCTCGGCGGCTTCGGTATATTTGCCGGCGCTGAAGAAATTGTCCCCCACCTGGGCCTTGTAGACGCCCAGCTGCTCTTCGGTGACGCGGGTGATGAGCGCGGCATCGACGACTTCGCCCGTCTCCAGCGTGGCGCCGGCCTGTTTCCATTGCCACAGCTGGGTGCGGCTGATTTCGGCGGTGGCGGCATCCTCCATCAGATTGTGCAGCGGCACCGCCCCCTGGCCGCGCAGCCAGGCAGCGATATAGCCGATGCCGACATTGATGTTGTTGGTGAGGCCAGCCAGCGTGCGGGTGCCTTCGGGCGGGGTGACCAGATCGTCAAAGGTCGCTTCGCCGGGCGGGATGACGTGCAGCTGGTTGGGGGTGGGCATCAGCCGGTCAAACACCTCGCGCGCCACGCTGACGAGGCCGGGGTGGGCGACCCAGGTGCCGTCGTGACCGAGCGTTGCCTCCCGCTCCTTGTCGGCGCGCACGGCGGCGAAGGCGGCCTGGTTGGCGGCTTCATCGTCCTTCACCGGGATGAAGGCGCTCATGCCGCCCATGGCATGGGCCCCGCGCCGGTGGCAGACGCGCACCACGTGGGCGGCATAGGCGGCCATGAACGGGACTTTCATGGTCACCTGCGCCCGGTCGGGCAGCAGCTTGGAACCATCCTTCTGGAAGGTCTTGATATAGCTGAAGATATAATCCCAGCGGCCGCAGTTCAGCGCGGTGATGTGATCGCGCAGTTCATAGAGGATTTCCTCGGCCATGAAGGCGCCGGGCAGGGTTTCGATCAGCACGGTGGCGCGGATGGTGCCCAGCGGCAGATTGAGCATCGACTGGGCGGTGATGAAGATATTGTTCCACAGCCGGGCTTCCAGCGCATGTTCCAGCTTGGGCAGATAGAAATAGGGGCCGCTGCCCTTGGCCAGCAAGGCCTTGGCATTGTGGAAGAAATAGAGGCCGAAATCGAAGATGGACCCCGAGACGCGCTCGCCATCCACGATCATGTGCGCTTCATCGAGATGCCAGCCGCGCGGGCGGCAGATGAGGACGGCGGTCTTGTCGTTGAGCTTGTAGCTCTTGCCCTTGTCTTCGAGGGAAATCGTGCCGGCCACCGCATCGCGCAGGTTGATCTGGCCCTGCACCATCACGTCCCAGGTGGGGGCGGAGGCGTCTTCGAGGCAGGCCATGAAGCAGAAGGCGCCACTGTTGAGCGCATTGATGACCATCTTGCGGTCGCACGGCCCGGTGATTTCGACGCGGCGATCGGCCAGATCGGCCGGGGCGGGGCGCACCTGCCAGCTGCGGTCATCACGGATGGACGAATATTCGGGGGCAAAGCCGATGAAGCCTTCCGCGTTGATCCAGGCCTGGCGCTGATCACGGGCGCGCAGCAGGGCGAGGCGCGTCGGATTGTACATGCGGTGCAGCTGGGCGACGAAGGCCAGCGCATCCGGCGTGAGGATCGTGTCGTAACCGGGCTGCAGGGCGCCCTTGATCTCGACTCCGGCAAGTTCCGGGTGACTCTGGGCGGGGTTGCTGGTCATGACAGGCCTTTCAGGTCAGGATGTTGAAACAGGAACGAAATCGAGAGGGACAGATGGCCGGGGCCAACCGCCGTGAGGCATTGGGATTGGGTGGCAGCCTGGGGCTTGCACTGGCAGCGGCTCCGGCGGCGGCCAGCGGGCCGGATGATGCCGCCGCAGCCGAAGCGGCTTTGCGCGCCTTCCTGCGCAGCTTCGCCAATTGTGACTTGCCCGCCATGGAAGCGGCCTTTGCGCCAGACGCGACCAGCTTTGATGCCTTGACCGCCAGCGCTGGCGCGTCCTTGCCGACCATAGCCAGCATGAAGCGCGCCCCGGGCATGCCGGCCCTGATGCGCCGCATTGCCCAGACCTTGCCCAAGGAGCGGCCGGGCCCGCCCTATCACCGGCCCGATCTGATCCAGGATCTGCTGGTGCAGCTGGTGGGCGATGTGGCGATCTGCAGCTTCCATTTCGACAACCCGGACCGGCTGGGCCGCCGCACCATCGTGCTGGTGCGCCGAGAGGGCGTGTGGCGCATCCTGCACCTGCACGCATCCAATCTCCAGTTGTAGCGGCGGCCTATTCATCGGTGAAACGGAACGGGGTGAGGCCCCGCTGGCGTTCGTCGAAGGCCAGGTGGGCATTGGCGGGCGGCAGGCCGCGCTGGCGGCAGGTGGCGCGGTGGCAGGCGGGGCAGCCGGGGCCGATGGCGGCGGCCGGGCCGTTCAGATCGATGCCGGCGCTCCACGACAGAGCAGGGGCATGGGCGATGTCGCAGCCGATGCCGATGGCAAAGCTGGGCCGGTCGCTGCCCCAGGGCATGGCGGCGGTGCGCACGGTGCGGGCGAGCGTGAGGAAGCGCTGGCCGTCCTCCAGCTCAACCAGCTGGCGGCGGATTTCGCCCGGCCGGTCAAAGGCGTGATAGACATGCCAGAGCGCGCAACCGCCAGCGAGCGGCAGGGGTGAAGGGCCGGGCGCGAAGCGTTTCGAGATGGTGCCGGCGCGATCGACCCGCAGGAAGAAGAAGGGCACGCCGCGCGCGCCGGGGCGGTGCAGGGTGGTGAGCCGATGCGCCACCTGTTCGAGGCCGCGGCCAAAGCGGGCCTGCAGCAGCTCCACATCATAACCCGTCGCCTCGCAGGCGCTGAGGAAGCGGGCATAGGGCATCAGCGTGGCGGCGGCGGCATATTTGCCCAGCGCCACGGTGGCGGCGCGGCTGGCCAGTGGATCGCTGATGCCGGCGGCGGCGATGGCGGCGGCAATTTCGGCCTTCAGCTCGATCAGCACCAGCTGCACGGCAGCGGCAAAGCCGCGGCTGGCGGCATCCAGCGATTCGGACAATTGCAGCTGGCGGGCGTGGAGATCCAATCGGCGCAAATGGCTGGGCAGCACCTCCAGCGGCAGGGCGCGCACGGTGATGGCATGGCGCGCGCGCAGCCGTTCGATCACGGCGGCATTGAGATCGGCGCCAGACAGCCGAAGCTCGTCGGCCAGTCGCTCGCAGGCTTCATCAAGGCCATGGAAATAATTGCCGGCGGCATCCAGCATGGCGGCGACGGCGGCGAGCGGCCCCGGCGGCGGCGGTTCCGGCGCGACGGCCGGCGTGGCGGCGGCGAGTCGCAGCAGGGCATGGGCGATGGCCGGCGAACGGGCAGCGAGATCACGCAATTCGGATTTCGGCACATCAATGCCGATCAGGCGCGGATCGGTGAAGAGTTTTGACAAATCATCGACAAGACCGCCGTCGTCCCCGCCGGTGAGGCTGCGGATATCGAGATCATAATGTTCGGCCAGCTTGAGCAGGAAGCTGGCCGACAGCGGCCGCTGATCCCGCTCGATCAGATTGAGATAGCTGACAGAAACACCGAGATCGCCGGCCATGCGGGTTTGGGTGAGGCCGCGTTGGTTGCGCAGGCGGCGGATGCGCGCGCCGGCAAAGATCTTGCGCCCGCCGCCCAGGTTATCGGGCAGCGCCACAGCGGACGAGGCGGCTTGGTCTGTCAAAAGATTTACAACTTCACAGGCTCTCGCGGCGAAAACGGCACATTTACACACGATTCTTTGACAGAATCTGTTGACCGGGCCCTAGCGCAGGCGCAGGGCGTTGACAAGTTTTACTGCAGGTTCGCGCTGCAACAGACGTGAGAGGAGCCCCGCCATGAGCTATCAGAGCGAAGTCAACGCCGCCGCCACCGCCATCACCGGCAAGGCCGGCTGGGAATCGATCAGCGCCGAAAGCGTGGCGCGCATGCGCCTGCAGAACCGGTTCAAGACCGGCCTGGACATCGCCAAATACACCGCCGCGATCATGCGCCGCGACATGGCCGCCTATGATGCCGATCCGGCCAAATACACCCAGTCGCTCGGCTGCTGGCATGGCTTCATCGGCCAGCAGAAGCTGATTTCGATCAAGAAGCATTTCGGTTCAACCGAGCGTCGCTACCTCTATCTGTCGGGCTGGATGGTCGCGGCGCTGCGCAGCGAGTTCGGCCCGCTGCCCGACCAGTCGATGCACGAGAAGACCAGCGTGCCGGCCCTGATCGAGGAGCTGTACACCTTCCTGCGCCAGGCCGATGCCCGCGAGCTGGGCGGCCTGTTCCGCGAACTGGATGCCGCCCGCACCGCCGGCGACAATGTGAAGGCCCAGGCCGTGCAGAACCAGATCGACAATTTCCAGACCCATGTCGTGCCGATCATCGCCGACATCGATGCCGGCTTCGGCAATGCCGAGGCGACCTATCTGCTCGCCAAGAAGATGATCGAGGCTGGTGCCTGCGCCCTGCAGATCGAGAACCAGGTGTCGGACGAGAAGCAGTGCGGCCACCAGGACGGCAAGGTGACGGTGCCGCACGAGGACTTCCTGGCGAAGATCCGCGCCATCCGTTACGCCTTCCTGGAGCTGGGCGTGGAGGACGGCATCATCGTTGCCCGCTCCGACAGCCTGGGTGCCGGCCTGACCAAGCAGATCGCCTATAGCCGCGAGCCGGGCGACATTGGCGACCAGTACAACTCCTATCTGGATTGCGACGAGATCGACGTGTCCCAGGTGGGCAATGGCGATGTGGTGATTTCGCGCAACGGCAAGCTGCTGCGGCCGAAGCGGCTGCCGTCCAACCTGTTCCAGTTCCGCGCGGGTTCGGGTGAAGACCGCTGCGTGCTGGATTGCATCAATTCCTTGCAGAACGGCGCCGATCTGTTGTGGATCGAAACGGAAAAGCCCCACATCGGCCAGATCGCCGGCATGGTGGACCGCATCCGCGAGGTGGTGCCGCACGCCAAGCTGGTCTATAACAATTCGCCCAGCTTCAACTGGACGCTGAACTTCCGCCAGCAGGTTTATGATGCCTGGGCCAAGGATGGCCGCGACGTGACCGCCTATGACCGCGCCAAGCTGATGAGCGTGGATTATGACGGCAGCGAACTGGCCGCCGAAGCCGATGAGCGCATCCGCACCTTCCAGCGCGATGCCGCCGCCCGCGCCGGCATCTTCCACCACCTGATCACCCTGCCGACCTATCACACCGCGGCCCTGTCCACCGACAATCTGGCCAAGGAATATTTCGGCGATGCCGGCATGCTGGGTTATGTGAAGAATGTGCAGCGCGCCGAAATCCGCCAGGGCATTGCCTGCGTGAAGCATCAGAACATGTCGGGTTCCGACATTGGCGATGATCACAAGGAATATTTCGCTGGCGAGGCGGCGCTGAAGGCTGGCGGCGTGCACAACACGATGAATCAGTTCGCCGCGTAGCGCGGCGAGCAAATAGCGGCGCTATTTGCCGACTCGCGCAAGCGCGGACGGCGAGCGAAAAAGGCGGCCCCCACAGGCCGCCTTTTTTGACTCGTCCGACCCCGGATCAAGCAACCGTGGAGGCTTTGAGTGTTGCGTT
>NZ_NOXT01000103.1 GCF_002251755.1 Sandarakinorhabdus cyanobacteriorum | reverse complement strand
AACCCGAAATCACCCGGCCGGTGAATAATCCGGGTTAAGTTTAGCCTACCATGGCAAGTGTAGCCAAATCGTAAACATGCCTGCGGCTCAGGCGCGCAGGACAGAAAATACATCAGGCAACCAGCGTGCCGTTTTCCGCCTCTTCGGCCTGTTGCAGCGCCCACATGTCGGCATAGGCACCGCCGCGCGCCAGCAGCACCTCGTGCCGGCCGCATTCGATGATGCGCCCGGCGTCCATCACGATGATCTCGTCGGCATCGGTGATGGTGGAAAGCCGGTGGGCAATCACGATGGTGGTGCGCCCGGCCGAAACCCCGCCCAGCGCCTCCTGGATGCTGGCTTCGGTGGCGGAATCGAGCGCGCTGGTGGCCTCGTCGAGGATCAGGATGGCCGGGTTCTTCAGGATCGTGCGCGCAATCGCCACACGCTGCTTTTCCCCGCCCGACAATTTCAGCCCGCGCTCGCCCACCTGCGTGTCATAGCCATCGGGCAGGCCCAGGATGAAATCATGGATGGCCGCCCCGCGCGCCGCCGCAACGATCTCCGCCTCGCTGGCGTCGGGCCGGCCATAGGCGATATTGTATCGGATCGTGTCGTTGAACAGCACCGTATCCTGCGGCACGATCCCGATGGCGCGGCGCAGCGAGCTTTGGGTGACGCCGGCAATATCCTGGCCATCGATGGTCACCCGCCCGCCCTGGATGTCATAGAAGCGATAGAGGATGCGGCTCAGCGTCGATTTGCCGGCGCCCGAATGGCCGACCACGGCCAGCTTGGCGCCCGGCGGCACATGGAACGACACGCCGTGCAAAATCTGCCGGCGCGGGTCATAGCCAAAATCCACCGCGTCAAAGCGGATGGCGGCACCGGTCACCTGCAGATCAGGCGCGCCCGGCGCATCGGCGATTTCCGGCGGCGTGTCGATCAGGCGGAACATCGCCTCCATGTCGATCAGGCCCTGGCGGATCTCGCGATAGACCATGCCGAGCAGATCGAGCGGCCGGAACAACTGCATCAACAGGCCGTTCACAAAGGCGATATCGCCAATGCTGAACTGCCCGCGGCTCCAGCCCCACACCACATAGGCCAGCGCCCCACCCATCAAAAGGTTGGTGATGAAACTCTGCCCGATGTTCAGCCAGGCCAGGCTGACTTCGGATTTGGTCGCGGCATCAGTGTAGCGCTTGATGGCCCGGCCATAATTGGCATTCTCATGCGCTTCCGCATTGAAATATTTGACCGTTTCGTAATTCAGCAAACTGTCCACCGCCCGCGCCGTCGCCTTCTGGTCGCTTTCCACCATCTGCCGGCGCAAACCGGCGCGCCAATCGGTGATGCGCTGGGTGTAGAGGATATAGGCGCCCACCGTCCCCAGCGTCGCCACCACCAGTTCCCAGCCAAAGCCGCGCCCGAACAATATGCACACCGCCGTCAGCTCGATCACGGTCGGGAAGATGTTGAACAGCAGGAAATAGAGCATGGTGTCGATGCTCTTCGTCCCGCGCTCGATCAGCCGGGTCAGCGCGCCGGTGCGCCGTTCGAGGTGATAGCGCAACGACAGCCGGTGGATATGGCTGAACACATCCAGGCTCAGTCGCCGCGCCGCCTCCTGCCCCACCCGTTCAAAGGCGGCGTTGCGCAAATTGTCGAACAACACCCCGGCAAAACGCGCCAGCGCATAGGAACTGACCAGCGCGATCGCCACGCCCAGCCCGTCGGGCAGGCCGGCCGCCATCCGGTCCAGCGCCAGCTTCAGGGCATAGGGCATGCCCAGCGCCACCCCCTTGGCCAGCAGCACCAGCACCAGCGCCGTGATCACCCGCAATTTCAGATCGCCGCGCCCCGCCGGCCACAGATAGGGCAAAAAGCGCTTCAGCGTCTTCAGATCGGCATCGCCCTTGGGCGGCGCGGTGGCGAGCGATTGCATGCCAGCCATATGGGCCGCACGCGCCCGCCCGACAATGGGCAGTTTCGCCTCACACTTGCCCGCTTGCCGCCAAAGGCCCATGGTGCCAATCATGCCCCGCATCCCCCGCAACCGCCCGCAGCCTGGCCTCCCCGATCGCCAGGCCATCCTCGATTTCATCGCCACCCAGAAATCGAGCGTCGGCAAGCGCGAGATCGCCAAGGCCTTTGGCCTCCACGCACAAGACAAGATCGCCCTGAAATCCCTCCTGAAAGAGATGATGGAGGCTGGCGAGCTGGAGCTTGGCCCCGGCCGCACCGTCCACAAGGGCGGCGGCCTGCCCAAGGTGACCGTGCTGCGCATCGCCGATGTGGCCGACGGCGTTGCCATCGCCGTGCCCGACCGCTGGGACCATGCCACGCCGCCGCCCCGCATCCGCGTCATCGAAAGCCGCAAACGCGCCGCCTTCGCCCTGGGAGACCGCGTGCTCGCCCGCATCGAGGAACAGGGCAGCGGCTACCTCGCCTTCCCCATGAAGGCGCTGGCCAAATCCGCCGAATTCGTCCTCGGCATCCTGCGCAAGGAACCCCTGGGCTGGCGCCTGGTGCCCGTGGACAAGAAGGCCCGGACCGATCTCGCCATCAGCGACCCCGGCGACGGCCAGCCCGGCGATCTCGTCCTGGCCGAACCCAGCGGCCGCCCGCCGCGTGTGTCCGGCCGCGTCGTCGAGGTGCTCGGCGATCCCTTCCAGCCCCGCGCTTTCAGCCTGATCGCCATCCACGCCAAGGGCATCCCCCACCGCTTTGACGACTCCGTGCTCGAAGAGGCCGAACGCATGGCCCGCCAGCCACTGGGCGACCGGGAGGATCTGCGCAGCCTGCCCTTCCTCACCATCGATCCCGCCGACGCCCGCGATCATGATGATGCCGTCTGGGCCGCCCCCGACCCTGACAACGAAGGCCATTTCCGCGCCGTCGTCGCCATCGCCGATGTGTCCTTCTATGTCCGCCCCGGCTCCGCGCTCGACCGTTCCGCCCGCAGCCGCGGCAACAGCGTCTATTTTCCCGACCGCGTCGTCCCCATGCTGCCCGAAATCCTGTCGGCCGATGCCTGCAGCCTGGTCGAAGGGCAAGACCGCGCCGTCATGGCCTGCCACCTCCACATCGCGCCCGATGGCAAGCTGCTCAGCTGGCGCTTCACCCGCGCCGTCATCCGCTGCGTCGCCAACATCGCCTATGAACAGGCCCAGGCCACGATGGACAGCGGCGAAGGCCAATATCTCCCCATCCTCCAGCCGCTCTGGGCCTGCTGGGCCGCCCTCAAGACCGCCCGCGACGCCCGCGAGCCGCTGGCCCTCGAACTCCCCGAAAAACGCGTCGTCCTCGATGAAGCTGGCCGCATCGCCGGCATCTCCATCCGCCAGCATCTGCCCGCCCACCAGTTGATCGAGGATTATATGATCGCTGCCAACGTGGCGGCGGCCAAGGCGCTGGAGAAGAAGAAGAGCGCCTGCATCTTCCGCTGCCACGAGGCGCCCAGCCGCGAGAAGCTGGTGGCGCTCAGGGATTATCTCGAAACCCTCGGCCAGAATTTCGCCATGGGTCAGGTGGCGCGCCCGGCCATCTTCAACCGCATCCTCGCCCGCGCCAAGGATGGCGAGAATTATGAGCAGGTCTCCGAACAGGTGCTGCGCACCCAGACCCAGGCCTATTACACGCCCGAAAATGTCGGCCACTTCGGCCTGGCGCTGGGCTCTTATGCCCACTTCACCTCGCCCATCCGCCGCTACGCCGATCTCGTCGTGCACCGCAGCCTCGCCGCCGCCTACCGGCTGGGCGAGGGTGGGCTGCACAAGGAAGAGGAAAAGGGCCTCGCCAAGACCGCCGACCATATCAGCATGACCGAACGCCGCGCCATGGAGGCCGAACGCGACACCATCGATCGCTATGTGGCGGCCTATCTTTCCACCATGGTCGGCGAGGTGGTGAAGACCCGCATTACCGGGGTGGCCAAGTTCGGCTTCTTTGCCACCGTCGATGGCCTGGGCGGCGATGGCCTTGTCCCCGTCTCCACCCTCGGCGCCGAACGCTTCGTGTTTGATGAGGACGCGCGCATTCTGGAAGGTGTCTCGACCGGAACCCGATACGAGGTTGGCCAGCGGCTGGAACTGCGGCTGGCCGAAGCCAATCCGATCACCGGCGCGCTGCGCTATGAATTGCCCGACGGCGGCAGCCCGCCCGCCCAGCGCCGTGACCGCACGCGGCCGAAGGGCTTCACGCCGCGACCGGGCAAATCGCGGGTGCCGCCGGGGGTGCGGCGGGGGCGCAAATGAGCGACCGCATTACTGCCAATCTGCCGAGCCGCGATTTTGATGCCACCATCGCCTTTTATGGCCGGCTCGGCTTTGTGCCGGCCTATCGCGATGCCCACTGGCTGATCCTGGAGCGCGGGCCGCTGGAGCTGGAATCTTCCCCTATCCCGATCTTGATCCGGCCAGCAGCAGCTTTTCCGCCTGCATCCGGGTGGATGATCTGGCCGAGCTTTTTGACAATTTCAGCATTGCCGGCCTACCCGGCCATGGCATCCCGCGGCTGGAACCCATTCGCCCAATCGTTGATGACCTGTTCATGTTTGCGCTGGTTGATCCCGATGGCAGCTTGCTGCGCGGGCTGGGCGAAATGACCGCATGACTTGAGGGCAGGGCGCGGCCATGCCATCACGACATCGCTGTTTTGAGGGGAGTATCAGGTGAACAAACTGCTGATCGCCGGCCTGCTGCTGGCTGTTGCCCATCCGGCTATGGCCCAGGCGGCCAAGAGCCCGAAGGACGTCATGATCGCCGATGCCGATGCCGCAACTGCGCGGGCACCAGTGGAGGAGCAGGCGGCTGTTTCCAAGGGCAGCGTGACGGTGAAGGGCAAGGCGATTGCCTACACCGCCACCGCCGGCACGTTGACCATCCGCGATGACAATGGCCGCCCGACCGGCAGCATCTTCTACACCGCCTACACCGCCGATGGTGCCAACCGGCCCGTGACCTTCTTCTACAATGGCGGTCCGGGCTCGGCGACAGTGTGGCTGCACATGGGCAGCTTCGGCCCGGTGCGGGTGAAGACCGACAAGCCGGTCTATGTGACGCCCGATCAATATGCGGTGACGCCCAACCCTTGGACCCTGCTCGACAAGACCGACATCGTGTTCATCGATGCGCCGGGTGCCGGCTGGTCGCGCCCGCTGGGAGACAAGACGGGCAAGGATTTCAACGGGGTGGATCAGGATGGCGATGCCTTCGCCCGCGCCATCACCCGCTATGTCGCCCGGAACAACCGCTGGAGATCGCCGAAATTCCTGTTCGGCGAAAGCTATGGCACGCTGCGGTCTGGCGTGGTGGCGCGCCTGCTGGAGGAGCGCGGGGTGTCGCTCCACGGCGTCGCGCTGCTGTCGACCATCATGAACCATGGCGTGCGCCAGGCCGGCTATGACCAGAATTATCTGACGCTCTTCCCCGGCTATGCCGCCACCGCCTGGTATCATAGCACGCTGCCCGGCCAGAAGCCGGCTGACCTTGATGCCTTCGTGAACGAGGTGCGCGGCTGGGTGAGCGGGCCCTATGCCGCCGCCCTCGCCAAGGGCAGCGCGATTTCGGCCGCCGAAATGGACGCGGTGGCGAGGCAGATGCACGCCTATACCGGCCTGCCGGTCGATTTCCTCAAGCGCGCCCAGCTGCGGGTGGAATTGCCCCACTTCATGACCGAACTGCTGCGCCCGCGCGGCCTGTCGGTTGGCCGGCTCGACGCGCGCTACACGCTGCCGCCCACGGATCTGAACGCCGCCAGCCCGGATGAGGATCCGGCCTCCACCGCCATCACCGGCGCCTATGTCGCCGCCTTCCATGATTATGCGGTGAAGACGCTGGGGGTGAAGACCGACCTGCCCTACAAGCTTTCGGCCCGCGAGCCGGGCTGGAATTGGGACTGGTCGCACCGGCCGCCGCGCGGCGGCGTGCAGACGACGCCCAACACCGCAGTTGATCTGGCCTATACGATGCGGGCCAATCCCAAGCTCAAGCTGTTGTTCCTCAACGGCTATTACGACATGGCGACGCCCTTCTATGGCGCCGAGTTTGATGCCGCCCACATGCTGTTGCCGGCGGAGCTGAACCGGAACATCAAGTTCACCTATTACCAGTCGGGGCACATGATCTATCTGGCCGAATCCGAACTGGCGAAGATGAAGGACGATGTGGCGGCCTGGTATGACGAGGCGCTGAAATAGGCCCGGCCCGCCACCGCGCACCCCTCGAAAGAGTGATCATGAACCATCTCCGTCGCCTGGCGCTTGCCGCCAGTGCCCTGGCCGCGCCGGCCCTGGCGCAGGATGTGCCGCTGGGCCGCCTGCCCGATACGGTGAAGCCAACCGCCTATCGCATCGACCTCAAGGTTGATCCCGAGCAGGCAGAATACAGCGGCCATGTCGAGATCGACGCCGAGGTGACCACGGCGACCAGAAGCATCTTCCTGCATGGCCTTGGCCTGAAGATGGCCAGGGCCGATGTGGTGGCCGGCGGCAAGACCCTGCCGGCCCGCTATGCCGAGGTGGACGCATCGGGGGTGGCGCGGCTTGATCTGGATGGCCCGCTGGCCGCCGGCAAGGTCACGCTGCGCTTTGATTACAGCACCGGCTTTCGCGACGGCGCCGAAGGTCTGTTCCGCGCCAAGGTGGGCGGGCAGCAGTATGCCTGGACCCAGATGGAACCGCTCGATGCGCGCCGCATGTTCCCCGGCTTTGACGAGCCCGGCTTCAAGCTGCCCTTCACCATCAGCCTGACGGTGCCGGAACGGCTGAAGGCCTTTGCCAACACGCCGGAGGTGGCGGCGGAGACGAGAGCCGGCTGGACCACGCATCGCTTTGCGCCATCCAAACCGCTGCCCACCTATCTGGTGGCCGTGGGGGTCGGCGATTTCGATGTCCGCGAGACCAGCATCCCGGCAAATGAGGTGCGCAAGACGCCGCTGGCGTTCCGGGTGATTGCCACCAAGGGCCAGGCCAGCCGCATGGACACGACGCTGACCGAAGCGCCGAAGATCGTCACCATCCTCGAGAATTATTTCGGCATCCCCTATCCCTATGAAAAGCTGGATTTCATCGCCTCCCCGGTGATGGGCGGTGCCATGGAGAATGCCGGCCTGATCGTCTATCAGGACACGCTGATTCTGCTGGACAAGGCGGCTCCGCCCAGCCAACTGCGCAGCTTTGGCACCGTGGTGGCGCATGAGGTCGCGCACCAGTGGTTTGGCGATCTGGTCACCCCGTCCTGGTGGACCGACATCTGGCTGAACGAGAGCTTTGCCGAATGGATGGGCAACAAGGCCGCCAACCGCTGGCGGCCCGATCTGGGCATTGCCGCCGGCGAAGTCGCCGATGCCTTCTATGCCATGGACACGGATTCGCTGGGCCGTGGCCGGCCGATCCGCCAGCCCATCACCCGCAATGACCAGGTGATCAGCGCCTTTGATTCCATCACCTATCTCAAGGGCGCGCAAACCGTCTCGATGTTCGAGAAATTCGTGGGTGCCGAAGCCTTCCGCAAGGGCGTGCAGCTGCACCTCAACCGCTATGCCTATCGCAACGCCACGGCGGAGGATTTCTTTGCCAGTGTGGGCGAGGCCAGCGGCAATGCCGCGCTGGTGCCGGCGCTGCGCAGCTTCACCGATCAGACCGGCGTGCCGCTGGTGACTGTGGGCAGCCAGGGCAGCGGTCTTTCCCTGTCACAGTCGCGCTATCTGCCGCTGGGCGTTGCCGCTGATCGCTTGGCCCGGCGCTGGCAGGTGCCGGTGTGCCTGGCGCGCAGCGGCAGCACCGCCTGCCATCTGCTGGCCGATGAACAGATGGCCGTGCCCGCCCTGGCTGGCGCCGGCCCGATCGTGCCCAATGCCGATGGTGCCGGCTATTATCGCTTCACGCTTGATCCGGCCGGTTGGGATGCATTGATCGCCGGCCTTGCCGCCCTGCCCGAACGCGAAGCCATGGTGGCCGCCGATTCCATCTGGGCCGATTTCGCCGCGGGCCGGCTGGATTTCGCCCGGGTGGCGCGGGCCGCCGAAGCGCTGGCCGGGCACAGCGGCCGCCTGCCGGCGCTGCAACTGGCGGTGAAACTGGCTGATCTGGCCAACAGCCTGCTCGAACAGGGCGATCAGGCCGCCTATCGCGCGCTGATGGGCCGGCTTTTCACCCCGCGCCTCGCCGCGCTGGGTCTTGATCCGGCCGTGGGCGCGCAGCCCGGTGAAACGGCCGCCACCACCTCGTTGCGCGAATCCCTGGTGCCGATCGTGGCGCTGGAGGCGCGTGATGCCGATGTGCGCGCTCGGCTGAAGGCCGCTGCCAGCCAGTATCTTGCCGGCAACAGCGGCGCCCTGGCCGCCAATTTCCGCCGCACCGCCCTGTCGGTGTTTGTGCAGGATGGCGGCATGGCGGCGGCGGACCAGCTTTATGCCGCGCTGAAGGCCTCTGACGATCCGCTGTTCCGCAGCCAGGCGGCCACCGCGCTCGGCCGGGTGGAGGGGGATGCCAGTGTCGCCCATGTCCAGCGCCTTGCCATGCAGGATGGCCTGCTCAGCCTGGAACGCACCACCGTGCTGGGCAATCTGGCCGCCAACCGCGCCAGCCGCGATGCCACCACGGCCTTCGTCTCGGCCAATTTCACCCGCGTGGTCGAAAGCTTCCCCGGCTTTGCCCGCACCGGCATCATCGGCTTCTTCAGCGGCTATTGCAGCCCCGATGCCGTCACCCGCGTTGAAGCCCTGATCCGGCCCAACCTTGCCACCCTGGGCGGCGGCGATCTGGAACTGGCGCAAACCAGGGAACGCATCGGCCAGTGCGCGGCGCTGAAGGCCGCCAGGGGTGCAGACATCAGCGCGGCGCTGAACGGCGCCAAGGGCGGCGCGCAACATCATTGACTGTGTCGCCCGGCGTCTTATGGGAGCAATATGCCTCTCGTCCCAATGGAGTATCCCGATGCGCGCTTCTGCCCTGCTGATTGCGGTCAGCCTGTTTGCCGTCACCCCGGCGCTGGCCCAGACTGCGGCCCCGGCGCCGGCCCAGGCGGCGGAGAGCCCGTCGGCCCGGTTGGCGGCGTTGTTTGCGAAGAGTGATGCCGACAATCTGAAGCGCAACCCGCTTTATCGCCTGTTCCGGGGCGACACGTCGGCGGCGGATCAGATGGGCGAACTGATCACCGATGCGGCCTATGCCGCCGAGAAGCGGGCGGCGGAGAACGAGCTGAAGGCGCTGGCCGCGATTGACCGCGCGGCGCTGACGCCGGACGAACAGGTGAGTTATGACACGTTCAAGTGGCAGCGGGAGACGGATCTGGCCGGCCTGTCGCCGGCGCTGATCGCCGCCACGGCGCCGCGGCCGATCGATCATTTCTTTGGCTTCCACAATTTCGTCGCCGAGCTGCAATCGGGGGAGAGTGCGGCGCCGTTCAAGACGGTGAAGGATTATGAGGACGCGCTGAAGCGGCATGAACAGTTCGTGCTGCTCCTCGATCTCGCCATCCTGCGCTTCCGCCAGGGCATGCAGACCGGCGTGGTGCAGCCGAAGCTGGTGGTGAACAACATCATCGATCAGCTGAACAACCTCACGGCGGGCGGCACCGAAGGCTCCATCATGATGAAGCCGGTGCAGAAATTCCCCGACGGCATCAGCGCGGCCGATCAGGCGCGGTTGAAGGCGGCTTATGCCTGGATGGTGGGCGAACGGGTCAACCCGGCGCTGATCCGGATGCGCGATTTCCTGAAAACCGAATATCTGCCGGTGGCGCGCGAGGCACCCGGCCTGGGCGCCATGCCGGGCGGGCCGGAGCTTTATCGTTATCTGGTCGCCAGCAGCACGACCACGGCGCTGACCCCGGACGAGATCCACAACATTGGCCTGAGCGAAGTGGCCCGCATCCTGAAGGGGATGGACGAGGTGAAGGCCCGGGTGGGGTTCCAGGGTGACCGCAAGGCCTTCTTCGAATTTCTGCGCACCGACAAGCAGTTCAAGTTCGCCACGGCTGAGGCCATGGGCGATGCCTTCCGCGCCACCGGCAAGCGGGTCGATGCGGTGGTGGGCAATTTGTTTGACACCATCCCCAAGTCGCCGCTGGAGATCAAACCGGTGCCGCCGCACCGCGAAAAGACCGACGCCGCCGGCAGTTACAATGGCGGCACGCCCGATGGCAGCCGGCCGGGCATCTTCTATTACAATGCATATGACCTGCCGTCGCGCAGCAATTATGGCGTCGAAACCCTCTATCTCCATGAAGCCGTGCCGGGCCATCATTTCCAGATCAGCCTGGCGCAGGAGAATGACAAGCTGCCGGCCTTCCAGCGCTTTGGCGGCAACACTGCCTTTGCCGAAGGCTGGGGCCTCTATGCCGAAAGCCTGGGCCCGGAACTGGGCATGTTCAAGGATCCGTATCAGCTGCAGGGCCGGTATGAGGACGAGATGCTGCGCGCCATGCGGCTGGTGGTGGATACCGGCATCCATTCCAAGGGCTGGGGCCGCGATCAGGCCATCGATTACATGCTGGTCAACAGCAGCATGAGCCGCACCGATGCCGTGGCCGAGGTGGAGCGCTACATCGCCATCCCGTCGCAGGCTTTGGCCTACAAGATCGGCCAGCTCACCATCAGCCGGCTGCGGGCCAAGGCGGAGGCCGCGCTGGGACCCAAGTTCAACATCAAGGGCTTCCACGCCCAGGTGCTGATGACCGGCGCGCTGCCGATGGCGGTGCTGGAGGCCAAGATCGATCGCTGGGTGGCGAACGGCGGCAAGTAAGCTCCTCCCCAAACTTGTTTGGGGAGGGGGACCGTCCGCAGGACGGTGGAGGGGCATTGGTGCCGCACCGCCCCTCCGTCAGCCTGCGGCTGCCACCTCCCCATGCAAGCATGGGGAGGACCCTTGTCACCCCTTCACCAGTCCCTTTTCGATCAGGCTGTTGGCGCAATCGAGGATGGTCGTCGCCTCGTCCCGCGTTTTCCAGCCCAGAAGCTGCAGCGCATGGACGGCGCTGGCGTCGCGGCGGCGGCCGAGTTCGGGCACCACCATCTTCAACGTGGCATCGAAATTGGCGAGCAGTTTCAGCAGCCAGTTGGGCAGGCCACGCGTCGGCACGCGCTTTGCCTTCGCGCCCAGGCCGGCCTTCAGCACTTCGGCCACCTCGCGCATCCAGATGAAGCGGCCCTGGGCGATGAAACGCTCACCGTTCAGCCCCGCTGTCACCATCGCCTGCACATGCAGGGCGGCGACATCGCGCACATCAACCACGCCAAAGCCCAGGTTGGGCAGGCCGGGCAGGGCGCCATCGAGCAGCTTCTTCACCACTTCGAGGCTGGTCGAGAAATCCGCCCCCAGCACCGGACCCAGCACGGCGGCCGGATTGATCGAGACATATTCCATCGCCCCGCCATGGGCCGCCATCCAGTCCCGCGCGGCACGCTCGGCCAGGGTCTTGGACTTGATATAGGCATAGGCATCCATCGAATCGATGTTGGACCAGTTGGCCTCCGTGAACGGCGGGCTGCCATCGGGGTGGCCATAGGCGATGGCGGCCATGCTGCTGGTCATCACCACGCGCTTCACACCGGCGGCCTGGGCAAAGCGCAAGGCACGCAGGGCGCCTTCGCGGGCCGGCACGATCAACTCGTTCGGGTCCTTGGGCTCGCCGGCCGGAATCGGGGAGGCGATGTGCTGGACATAGTCCACCCCGGCCATGGCCTCGGCCCAGCCGGCATCGCTCATCAAGTCACAGGCGACCAGCTCCAGATTGGGCAGGCC
The DNA here is from genome assembly GCF_002251755.1 of Sandarakinorhabdus cyanobacteriorum. Taxonomy (GTDB): domain Bacteria; phylum Pseudomonadota; class Alphaproteobacteria; order Sphingomonadales; family Sphingomonadaceae; genus Sandarakinorhabdus; species Sandarakinorhabdus cyanobacteriorum. The sequence goes on along the minus strand of NZ_NOXT01000103.1, from coordinate 43,343 downwards.
CAGGGTGGCGCGCACTTCGGCGGCCCGCGCGAGGTTCCGAATGGTGCCGCGCACCTGCCAGCCATCGGCGACCAGTGCCTTGATCACGAAGCCGGCAATATAGCCCGAGGCGCCGGTGACCAGCACCTTGCCCTTTTGCGATTCGCCGCCCATCAGCTTGTCTCCCTGCCCTGCGACGTGATACAAACTGACAAATGTCGTCTGTTTTGTCAAACACTGCCAGCGAAGACCGACGCGCCCGTGTGGTGCAGGCGGCGATCCAGGCCTTTTCGCGTCACGGTTATCGCCGCTGCACGATGGGCGATGTGGCGGCCGCCGCCGGCATGTCGCGCCCGGCCCTCTATCTGATGTTCTGCGGCAAGGAGGAGCTGTTCCGCGCCGTTGCCGAAACCCTGCTGGCCGATGCCGCCATCGCTGCCGAACTGGCCTGGCCCGAAGGGATTGCGCTCGCCACTGGCCTGGCCGCCGCCATCCTGGCCAAGGATCTGCCGATCCAGCGCCTGTGCGCAGCCAGCCCGCATGCCGATGAGATATTGGCGGTCGCCGCCAGCCTGACCGCCGACCTGCACGAGGCCAGCGCCGCCCGCTTCATCGCGCTGCTCACCCGGCGGCTGGGCGATGCCGGCCTGGCCCGCATGATCACCAACGCCGCCACGGGCCTGAAACATGCCGGCCTGTCGGAGGCGGACTATGTCGCCGATGTCCACCGCCTCGCGTCGCTGGTGGGGGAAAAGTAACGGGTTGGCATTGCCGCGCCGCCGGCCCAAAAGGGCGAGGTGCAGACGCCCAATCCTTTTGCCGGCCTGAAGGCTTCGTCGCTGCCGCGCGGAGAATTTGCCGTGCTGTTCGTGGCGCTGCTCACCGTGGCCGCTGGCAACACCGCCTTGCAGACCGTGCTGCCCGCCATCGCCCGAGTGATCCACATCCCCGACATGCTGGTGGCGATCATCTTCTCCTTCTCCGCGCTGCTCTGGACGTTCAGTGCCCCCTATTGGGCCCGCCAGTCCGACATGCGGGGGCGGCGGCGGCTGATGCTGGTTGGCACGCTGGGCTTCATGGTTTCCATGGCGGGCTGCGGCATCGCCATCTATGCCGGGCTGCAGGGCTGGCTGGTGCCGATCGCCACCTTCGCGCTGTTCGCCACGCTGCGCAGCCTGTTCGGCATTTTCGGTTCGGCCTCCAACCCGGCGGCCCAGGCCTATGTCGCGGCCCGCACCGATGAACAGGATCGCACCGCCGCGCTGTCCAGCCTGGCCTCCGCCTTCGGCCTTGGCACCATCATCGGGCCGGCGGTGGCGCCGCTGTTCATCCTGGCACCCTTTGGACTTGCCGGGCCGATGTTTGCCTTTGCCGCCATTGCCGCCCTGGTCACGCTGGCCGTGGCGCGGGTGCTGCCCGATGATGATCCCACCCACTTCGCTGCCCAGGGCGGCAGCGGCGCGCCGTCATCGGAACCCAGTGTGGCGGGCAGCAGCACCGGTGCCAGTGTCAGCGCGGCGGCGGCCGGCCGGCCAAAGCGGCTCAGCATCAAGGACAGCCGCATCCTGCCCTTCATGATCTTCGGCTTTGTCTCAGGATCGATCCAGGCGGCCACCGGCCAGGCGCTGGGCTTTCTGGTGATCGACACGCTGGGCGGCAATGCGCTGGAATCCCAGCAGGAAATCGCCGTCATCTTCATGGCCGGCGCCTTTTCCACCTTGCTGGCACAATGGGGCCTGATCCCGCAGCTGCGCCTCACGCCGCCTTCACTGATGCGCTGGGGCACATTGATCGCGGCCGTCGGCACCGCCGGCATCGCGCTGGCCCATGATCTGCACGGCCTGGTGATTGCCTTCGCCTTGATGAGCCTGGGCTATGGTCTGGCGCGCCCCGGCTTCACGGCCGGGGCCAGCCTCGCGGTGACCCGCGCGGAGCAGGGCGGCGTGGCCGGCGCTGTCACCTCGGTCAACGGCAGCTGTTTCATCTTTGCCCCGGCGGTGGGGATCGGCCTGTATCAGCTTGGCCACACCCTCACCTACTGGCTGGGCGCCGCGGCGCTGGCCTGCCTCGCCGTCTATGCCTTCACCAAGCCCGAGCTGGGGCGGGAACCGGGCGAGCGGCCGGAATAGGCCGCATCGGGTTGAGATGGCACCGCAGGGGCACAGGCAGGCTGCAATCGCGCCCTTGCATAAAATTTAGCAGTGCCTAATATACGGGGAAAGGAGATTGGCATGAGCCGCCCGGATGTGACCCCGTTCTTCGACGCCGCCACCAACAGCTGGACCTATCTGGTGGCCGATCCTGATACCGGTGATGCCGTGATCATCGATGCCGTTCTGGATTATGATCCGCGCAGCGCGCGTGTCTCGCATGCCGGCCTCGCCGCCTTGCTGGACCAGGTTGAACAGCGGCAGCTGCACTTGCGCTGGGTGCTGGAAACCCACGCCCACGCCGATCATCTGGCCGGCGGCCACTGGCTGCGCGACCGCACCGGCGCACCGCTGGTCATCGGTTCCCACATCACCGATGTGCAGCGGGAATTTGCCCCGCGCTTTGGCCTTGATGATCTGGCCACCGATGGCAGCCAGTTTGATGTGCTGGTCGATGATGGCGCAACGCTGCCGCTGGGCCGCCTGACCATCCGCGTGATGCACACACCGGGCCACACGCCGGCCTGCCTCACATATGTCATCGGCGATGCCGCCTTTGTGGGCGACACATTGTTCATGCCCGATTACGGCACGGCGCGCTGCGATTTCCCCGGTGGCGATGCCGCCACACTCCATGCCTCGATCCAGACGATCCTGGCGCTGCCGCCCGAAACCCGGATCTTCTTGGGCCATGATTATCTGCCGGCGGGCCGCAGCGAATATGCCTGCGAAACCAGTGTGGCCGCCCAAAAGGCCGGGAATGTCCATGTGCACGACGGCATCGATGCCGCCAGCTTCATCGCCATGCGGCGCGCCCGCGATGCCACGCTGGCCCCGCCAGCGCTGATCCTGCCCAGCCTCCAGGTGAACATCGCCGCCGGCGAACTCCCACCGCCCGATGCCCAAGGCCGCCGCTTCCTGCGCTTGCCCCTGACGCTGGCCGGCTAACGCCCAAAGCGGATCTGCACCGAAATCGGTCCGGCCGGCACATCGGTGATGGTGGAGGCAAAGGCCAGGCGCTGGCCGGGCTTGATCATTGCGGCCGGCGGCGGGATCGTCCAGTCGCGCAGCCGCTCGCCGCCGACCATCAGCCGGGCGTTCAGCGGCGGCACCACCACGCTGGCCTTGCCGGGGTTGCTGATCACGCCCGTCACCTCCAGCAGGCTGGCGCCGCCAAGCCGGTTGACGCTGCCCTGCATTGCCACGTCCAGCCGCGGCGGCGGCGGTGCCACCTGGGCCAGCGCATCGGCCACGCCGGGGATGGCGGCCGGATCGATGCGGCCGATCCACAGGCCAACCGACGCGGTGGTGAAGGCGGCGCCCAGCGCGACCGCCAGCAGCCATTTCAGCACCGGCACGCGGGGCTCTTCGGGTTCGGCCGGGGCTTCGGGTGCGGGTTCCGGTTCGGGCTCCGGCTCGGGCGGCGGGGGCGGCGGCATCCGGGCGGCGCGCAGCTCTTCCTGCACGGCGGCCACGGCCTCGTCCTCGTCCACCTCTTCGGCCGGCACCCAGCGATGCTGGCACTTGGCGCATTTCAGCTTGGGCCGGCGCAGGACGGTGGCCACATCCAGCCGATAGGCGGTGCTGCAATTGGGACAAGTGACGATCACCAGGCCACCATAAGCAGGCCGGGGCGTGCGCGAAAGGGGGCGCTTGCACGTGGGCATCAGCCAAGGCAAAGGCTGGACCATGCATGATCTGAAAGCCCTTCGCGCCGATCCGGATGCCTTTGCCGCAGCGCTTGCCCGGCGCGGCGTGACCGATGCCGCCGCCTCGCTGCTGGCCGCCGATGCAGCCCGCCGCGCCGCCGAAACCAGGGCGCAGGAAGCGCTTGCCCGCCGCAATGCCGCCTCGAAAGAGATTGGCGCCGCCATGGCCGCCAAGGATCATGCCAGGGCCGAGGCGCTGAAGGCCGAAGTCGCCGGCCTGAAGGACGAGATTGCCGCGCTGGAAGCCGCCGCGCGTGAGGCCGGGGAGGCTGCCGAATCGCTGCTGACCCGCCTGCCCAACCTGCCGGCCGCCGAGGTGCCCGATGGCCTGGACGAGCATGGCAATGTCGAGGAAATGCGCTGGGGGACCCCGCGTGCCTTCGATTTCCCCGCGCAAGAGCACGACATCATCGCCGCCCGCCTGGGCTATGATCCCGAGGCCGCCGCCCGCATCGCTGGCGCACGCTTCGCCGTGCTGAAGGGCCCGCTGGCCCGGCTGCAGCGCGCCCTGGGCCAATATATGATCGACGCGCAGACCGGTGCGCGCGGCTACACCGAAGTCTATGGCCCGTTGCTGGTGCGGGCCGAGGCGGCCTTTGGCACCGGCCAGCTGCCGAAGATGGAAGAGGATGTCTTCAAGACCACCGACGGCCGCTATTTGATCCCCACGGCCGAGATGAGCCTGACCAACCTTGTTGCCGGCGAGATCCTCGACGTGGCCGCCCTGCCGATCCGCATGACCGCGCTCACCCCCTGTTTCCGCAGCGAGGCCGGCAGCGCCGGGCGCGACACGCGCGGCCTGATCCGCCAGCACCAGTTCGAGAAGTGCGAGCTGGTGGCGATCTGCACCCCCGAGCAGGCCGAGGCCGAGCATGCGCATATGCTGGCCAGCGCCGAAGCCATCCTGCAGGCGCTGAATCTGCCCTATCGCCGGATGCTGCTCTGCGCCGGCGACATGGGCTTCTCGGCCCGGAAAACCTATGACCTCGAGGTCTGGCTGCCCGGCCAGAACGCCTATCGCGAAATCAGCTCGGTTTCCGACTGCGGACAATTTCAAGGCCGTCGCATGAAGGCGACGTACAGACCACGCAACCACAAGGGCCCATTGCCTGCCGTCAACACGCTCAATGGTTCCGGCCTCGCTGTCGGCCGCACGCTGGTGGCGGTGATCGAAAATTACCAACAGGCCGATGGCAGTGTCATCATTCCCGATGTGCTCAGGCCCTACATGGCCGGCATTGACCGGCTGATACCGGCATGATGACGGCCGTGACGATCCTCCCCCTCTGGGGGAGGTGCCCGAAGGGCGGAGGGGGCTTGCCAAACGCGGTCCTTGCTGCCCCCTCCGCCTCCCTGCGGTCGGCACCTCCCCCAAAGGGGGAGGATCTGTAGCTGAAAGGATCCCATGCGCATTCTTGTCACCAATGACGACGGCATCAACGCCCCCGGCCTGGTCGCGCTGGAGGCGATTGCCGCCGAACTGTCAGATGATGTCTGGGTCGTTGCCCCGGCCGAGGAGCAATCAGGCGCCGGCCACAGCCTCACGCTCAGCCAGCCGGTGCGGCTGCGCGAAATAAGCCCGCGCCGCTTTGCCGTGAAGGGCACGCCCACCGATTGCGTGATGCTGGCGCTGGGCGCGGTGCTGGAAGACAGGAAGCCCGATCTGATCCTGTCCGGCGTCAACCGTGGCGGCAACCTGGCTGAGGATGTGACCTACAGCGGCACGGTTTCGGCCGCCATGGAAGGCTGCCTCGCCGGCATCCGCTCCATCGCGTTGTCCCAGGTGATGATGGACTATACGGCCGGCAACGAGGATTTTTCCTGCGCGCAATCCCACGGCGCCGCCATCATCCGCCGCATCATCGGCCAGGACTGGCCCGAAGGCGTGCTGATCAACATCAACTTCCCGCCGGTGCTGGCCGGCGACGTGAAGGGCGTGCGCGTCACGGAACAGGGCTTCCGCGATTATGGCAATATCCACCTGGTGAAGCGCATCGATCCGCGCGGCTTCCCCTATTATTGGCACGGCTTTGGCAAGGAAAAGCCGGCGCCCGGCCATGAAACCGATCTGAAGGCGATGCACGAAGCCTGCATCTCGGTGACGCCGCTGCATCTCGACATGACGCATTATCAGTCCATCGCCACGCTGAAGGCGGCGCTGTCCGATCTGGCGGAGGGCTGATGCGGCGCGCGGCAGCCCTGTTGCTGCTGCTGGCGCTGTCGGGCTGCGCCAACATGATCGGCCGCCCGGAACCGGCGCGCCGGCCAACCCCGCGCCCGGTGCCCACCCGGGTGCCGCCGCCCAAGCCGGCCCCCACCCGCCAGACGCCGCCGGCGCCACGGCCAGCGCCCGCCCGCCCCGCCCCTGTTCGCACTGCCCCGCCCCGCACCGATTGGGTCGCCCGCCCGGTCACCCCCAACGCGGTCGCCACCCCGCAGGGCCGTTTCCACCTTGTGCGCTCCGGCGAGACCGGCATCGCCATCGCGCGTGCCTATGGCGTGCCGTGGCGCGACCTCATCGCGCTGAATGGCCTCAAGGAACCCTATGTCCTCGCCGTCGGCCAGCGGCTGCGCCTGCCCGATGCCCAGATCGCCGCCGCCAAGGTCGCCGCCATGAGCCTGGAGGAGCGCGCCCGCGCCTTCAGCCTGTCCATCGATGATGTCGTCACCGGTGGCCAGCCGGCGGCCCCGGTCACGCCCAGTGTTGCCCGGCCGGCGGCCGCCGAACCCGCCGCCGAGCCGCCGGCGCCGCTGCCCGCCGTCACCGGCAATGCCCCGCGCTTCCGCTGGCCGCTGCCCGGCCGCATCATCTCGGGCTTTGGCGCCAAGCCCGGCGGCCGGTTCAACGATGGCGTCAACCTCAAGGCCAATCCGGGCGAGCCAGTGCGCGCTGCCGGTGATGGTGTTGTTGCCTATGCCGGCGATGCCATTCCGGGCTTCGGCAATCTCGTGCTGGTGAAACACGCCGGCGGCTGGGTCTCGGCCTATGCCCACAACGAGGCGCTGCTGGTGGCGCGCGGCGCCCGCGTGAAGGCCGGCGAAGTCATCGCCCGCGCCGGGCAGACCGGGGCGGTCGCCGAACCCCAGCTGCATTTCGAACTGCGCAAGGGCCGCGCCCCGCAGGATCCGGCCCGGGTGATCGGGGGACGCTGATCGGCGGGCGCTAGGGGCCACTTTTGCCCCTCCCCCGGCCGTCGCCGGGGCAGGCTCGCTTCGCGCGCACCTCCCCAAACAAGTTTGGGGAGGATCGACATGGTCCTCCCCAATCTCTGATTGGGGAGGTGGCAGCCGCAGGCTGACGGAGGGGCAGCGACCGTGCCGCATGCTTCCCACTTGCACTTTTGGCCCGAACAGCGCACTGCCCCCGCCGATGACCGTTTCTCCCGCTTCGGCCCCGCGGGTCGGCATGGTGTCGCTGGGTTGCCCCAAGGCGCTGGTCGATTCCGAACGCATTCTCACCCAGCTGCGCGCCGATGGCTATGCGCTGTCCGGCGATTATGACGGCGCCGATGTGGTGATCGTCAACACCTGCGGCTTCCTCGATTCGGCCAAGGCCGAAAGCCTGGAGGCCATCGGCGAGGCGATAGCCGAAAACGGCAAGGTGATCGTCACCGGCTGCATGGGGCACGAGGCCGACGCCATCCGCGCCCGCTTCCCGGATGTGCTCGCCGTCACCGGGCCGCAGCAATATGAAGCGGTGGTGAGCGCGGTGCATGAGGCAGCGCCGCCGGTCCGCTCCGCCTTCATCGATCTGGTGCCCGATGCCGGCCTGAAACTCACGCCGCGCCATTATGCCTATCTGAAGATTTCCGAAGGCTGCAACCACACATGCGCCTTCTGCATCATCCCGTCGTTGCGCGGCCGTCTCGCCAGCCGCCCGCCGGCCGCCATCACCCGCGAGGCCGAAGCGCTGGTAAAGGCCGGTGCGAAGGAATTGCTGGTCATCAGCCAGGACACATCGGCCTATGGCGTTGATCTGCGCCACGAACGCTCGACGCTGGGCGGGGTGGAGCGCCGCGCCCATATCCAGGATCTGGCGCGCGAACTGGGCGGGTTGGGCGCCTGGGTGCGGCTCCACTATGTCTATCCCTACCCGCATGTCGATGATCTGATCCCGCTGATGGCCGATGGCCTGCTGCTGCCCTATCTCGACATTCCGTTCCAGCACGCCTCGCCATCCGTGCTGAAGGCGATGAAGCGCCCGGCCAACGAGGCCAAGGTGCTGGAACGCATCCAGAAATGGCGCGGGCTTGTGCCCGACATGGCGATCCGTTCCACCTTCATCGTCGGCTTCCCCGGCGAGACGGAAGCCGATTTCCAATATCTGCTCGATTGGCTGGAACAGGCGCAGATCGATCGCGCCGGCTGCTTCAAATATGAAGCGGTGGAAGGCGCCCAGGCCAATGCCCTGCCCGGCGCCGTGCCGGAAGAGGTGAAGGAAGACCGCTGGCACCGCTTCATGGCGCTGCAGTCGCGCATTTCCGAACAGCGGCTTGCCGCCAAGGTCGGCCGCACGCTGGACGTGCTGATCGACGAGGTGGATGACGAGGGCGGCGCGTCGGGGCGCAGCAAATATGATGCGCCCGAAATCGACGGCATGGTGCATCTGCGCGATGCCGGCGGGGTGAAGCCGGGCGACATCGTGCCGGCAAGAATCGAGGATTCGGACGAGGCCGATCTGTTCGGGGTGCCTGTCTGATGGATTTGGCCAGCCTGCTGGTGCCTGCCGATGCGCAAGGCGCGGTGCCGCTGGTGCCGGTCACGGCGGCGGGGCTGGACGAATGGCTGAAGGCGCAGGGCGAGCGCACCCGCACGGCCGTCGCCGCGCAAGCCTTCACCGCTGCGGCTGACAGCATCGCCATCATCCCCGGCGATGGCCCCGCCGACTGGTTTGCCGCCGTGGGCGTGGCGCCTGGCCCGCTCGGTCCGTGGGCACTGGCGGCTGCGGCCGCCAAGCTCCCGGCCGGCCGTTATCTGTTGCAGGGTGAACTTGGCCAGGCCGGGCTGGGCTGGTGCCTGGCCCAGCATCGCTTCACCCGCTATCGCCGCGCCAAGCCCGAAGGGCCGCGCGTGCTGGCCACCACCAGCCTCAGCGCCATGTCTGGCGCGGTGGCCGAAGCCCAGGCGGTGGCGCTGGTGCGCGATCTCGTCGACACGCCGGCCAGCGATCTCGGCCCGGCCGAACTGGCGCAGGCAGTGATCGACGTGGTTCGCCCCTTTGGCGCCGATGTGCGCGTGGTGGCCGGCGAGGCGCTGCTGGCGCAGAATTTCCCGGCCATCCACGCGGTGGGCCGGGCGGCGGCGGCGCAGCCGCGCCTGATCGAGGCGGAATGGGGCGACCCTGCCCACCCGCGCCTTGCCATCATCGGCAAGGGCATCACCTTTGATTCGGGCGGCCTCAACATCAAGCCGGGCAGCGGCATGGCCTTGATGAAGAAGGACATGGGCGGCGCGGCGCACGCGCTGGCGCTGGCCCGGCTGGTGATGGCGGCCAATCTGCCGGTGCGGCTGCACCTGATTATCCCGGCGGCCGAGAACGCCATTTCCGGCAATGCCTTGCGCCCCGGTGACGTGATTGCGACGCGCGCCGGCAAGACGGTGGAAATCACCAACACGGATGCCGAAGGCCGGCTGGTGCTGTGCGATGCCATTGCCCTGGCGGCCGAGCACAACCCGGTGTTGATGATCGATTTCGCCACCCTCACCGGCGCGGCGCGGGTGGCATTGGGCCCGCAATTGCCGGCGCTGTTTGCCAATGATGATGCGCTGGCCAGCGAAGTGCTGGCCGCCGGCATGGCCGTTGGCGATCCGGCCTGGCGGCTGCCGCTGTGGGCACCCTATCACGACATGCTGAAATCCAGCGTTGCCGATATGGTCAACAGTGCCGAAGGCGCCTTTGCCGGGGCGATCACGGCGGCGCTCTACCTGGAAAAATTCGTGGCGCAGGGCACGCCCTGGCTGCATTTCGACACCTTCGCCTGGAACGCCGCGCCGCGCCCCGGCCGCCCCAAGGGCGGCGAGGCGCTGGGCCTGCGCGCCACCTGGGCCATGCTGCGGAGCCGTTTCGGATGAGCTGGGTTTTGAAGGGCCCCGCGCAACGCTTTGAACCGCGCGAATGGTTCGCCGGGCCAGAGGTGGTGGAACTGGCGCTGGCCGGCGATGTCGGCGCCGTGCGCTATGTTGATCCGAGGCCGCTCACCTGCACCGCGCCGCGCGTGACCGTGCGCTCTGCCCCCGATGCGGCAGCCGAAGCGGTGAGCGAGCTGCTGTTTGGCGAACGGTTCGAGATTGCCGAGGTGAAGGCCGGTTTCGCGCTCGGCCGGTCTTGCCACGATCGCTACATCGGCTGGGTGGATTTCGCTGCGCTGGCGCTGCCGGCGGCTGAACCCAGCCATCGCATCACCGCCCGCCGCGCGCCCGTCTTTTCCGCCGCCAGCATCAAGGCGGCGGTGCAACAGGAACTGCCCTTTGGCGCCCGCGTGGCGGGAGAGCTGGACGGCAATTTCCTCGCTCTCGCCGGCAACGGTTTCGTCCATCGCCGCCATGTCGAAGCCATGCCGGTTGACCGCTTCGCCGCCGCCGCGCTCTTCGCCGGCGCGCCCTATCTCTGGGGCGGGCGCAGCCCGGATGGTGTCGATTGCTCCGGCCTGGTGCAGCAGGCCTTGAGCGTTGAAGGCATCGCCCTGCGCCGCGACACCGATCTGCAGCGCGAACAGGGCGAAGCGGTCAAGTTCGCCGCGCGCGAGGCGGGCGATCTGATCTTCTGGCCCGGCCATGTCGGCCTGCTGCTGGATGGCGACCGGCTGTGCCACGCCAATGCCCACTGGATGGCGGTGGTGACCGAACCGCTGGCCGACGTGATGGAACGGGCCGGCGCCGATGAACCCGTGGTGCGGCGCTATCGCTGAACAGATCCTCCCCCTTTGGGGGAGGTGGCACGCGGCACGCGTGACGGAGGGGGCCGACGTGCACCATTTGCTTCGTCGCGCCCCCTCCGCCGCCCTTCGGTCGGCACCTCCCCCGGAGGGGGAGGATCAATCAACCTGCTGTGCCAGGGCGGCTCACTGCTTCGGCTTCACGAACTTCAGCGTCATGCGGTCGCTCTCGCCGATGGCGGCATATTTCGCCCGGTCGGTGTCCCCTTCCGCATAGTTGGGCGGCAGGGTCCAGACGCCCTTGGGATAATCCTTGGTGTCCTTGGCATTGGCATTCACTTCGGACGCGCCGACAAACTTGAACCCGGCCTTTTCCGCCAGCATCTTCACGTAAGACACCTTCATGTAACCGCTCGTCTTCATCGCGGCATCCGGCCGGTCTTCCGGCAGGCGGTGTTCAACGATGCCCAGCGTGCCGCCCGGCTTCAGCGCCTTGAAGAAGGCATCGAAGGCGGCCTGGTCAAAGCCGCCCATGTGCCAGTTGTGGACATTGCGGAAGCTCACCACGACATCGGCACTGCCCGGGGCGGCAATGTCATAGGCGTCCTTGCCGAATGGCGTCACCTTGATGTCGCCAAACACGGTTTTGTCGGCAAACTTGGTCTTGAACGTCTCCACGCTCTTGGCGGCGCCCATGGAGGCAAGCGGGTTGTTGTGGGCGGCGATATATTGGCCCTTGCCCTTCAGCGCCGGGGCGATGACTTCGGTGTACCAGCCGCCTGACGGCCAGATTTCCACCACCGTGTCCGTGGGCTTGATGCCAAAGAATTTCAGCGTTTCGGCCGGGTGGCGATACTGGTCGCGGGCCTTGTTGGCGTCGCTGCGCCACGGGCCGGCGAGAGCGGCATCGAACGGGCCGGCGGCGATGGCGGGGGCGGCAATGGTGGCCACGGCCAGCGCCGAAACAACAGCAAGGGTGCGGATCATCGGGTCAGTCTCCGTTGGGGGTGTTGCAAATCGCTATTGTGCAGTGCTGCCCAGTGCAAGTCAGGACATTGCCTCAGGCTGAACCGGCTGCCAAGGGCCGGCCATGGATGCAGATACCACCCTGATCGGCTTTGTGATCGGCCTGGCGCTGGCGGCGCTGGGCGCTGCCGGCGATTGGGCGCGGCGGCGCGCGCCGCTGGCCTGGCACGCGCATCTGCCGTGGAACGGGCTGGCCTTTGTCGGCATGACCACGGCGCTGTTTGCCGCAGTGCATCTGTTCAATCTGGTTCGGCCGCAATGAAGGGCGCCGCGATATCGGCCCGAACGCGCACCAGCCGCCCGGTTGCGGACTCCAGCAGGGCCCAGGTGGTCACCGCGCGGGCACGCACATCGCCAGTGCTGCCGCAGATTTCAACAAACCGGTCAAAGCGGGCACCCTTGGGCGTGCCGACCCAGGTGGTGACGGTCAGCGTCTCGCCCAGCAGGGTCTGCTTCACATAATCAATCTCGTGCCTGGTCACGACCCAGATATAGGCCGCGATATGTTCGGGCGCCGCCACGGCACGCCAATGCGCCGTGGCAACATCCTGAACCCACTTCAAGTAACTGATATTGTTGACATGCCCCAGCTCATCAATGTCGGCCGGCTGCACGCTGACCGGCATAGAAAAGCTGCGGCGATCAGCCGGCGCCGGCATCAGTTGGCGATGCCGAACTGGTTCAGGATGAAGGCATATTCCTCTGCCAGCTCCTCCAGCGCCGCAAAGCGCCCGGATTTGCCGCCATGGCCAGCCCCCATGTTGGTCTTGAAGATCAGGGGGTTGCTGTCGGTCTTGGTGGCCCTCAGCTTGGCCACCCACTTCGCCGGCTCCCAATAGGTGACGCGCGGATCATTGAGCCCGGCCGTCACCATCAAGGGCGGATAGGCCTGGGGGCGCACCTGGTCATAGGGCGAATAGGAACGGATATATTCGAAATCCGCCCTGGAGGTGATGGGGTTGCCCCATTCCGGCCATTCGCCCGGCGTCAACGGCAGGCTTTCATCAAGCATGGTGTTCAAAACGTCCACGAACGGCACGTGCGCGACCACGGCGCGGAACAATTCGGGCGCCTGGTTGACCACCGCGCCCATCAATTCGCCACCGGCCGACCCGCCACTGGCCGAAATTTGCCCCGGTGCCGCCCAGCCCGCCTGCACCAGCCCGCGGGCAGCATCGACGAAATCGTTGAACGTGTTGGTCCGCTTCTTGAGCTTGCCATCCAGATACCATTGATAGCCCAGATCATCTCCGCCACGGATCTGGGCAATGGCAAAAGCGACGCCGCGATCCAGCAAACTCAATCGGTTGGCCGAAAAACTCGGCATGGTCGGGATGCCATAGGCGCCATAAGCATAAAGATGCAGCCGGCCGCTGCCATCCGGTTTGAAGCCCTTCCTGTAAACAATGGCCACCGGCACCTTCACGCCATCACGCGCGTTGATCCACAACCGCTGGCTTTCATACTGGCTGGCGTCGTAGCCCGACGGCACCTGCTGCACCTTGCGGGTGATCAGCTGGCCGGTTTTCACATCATAATCATAGACGGTGGCCGGGGTGACCATGGAGGCATAGCTCAGCCGCAGCAGCGGAGCATCGGGTTCCAGATTGCTGCCGATGCTGGCGGTGTAGGCGGCCTCGCTGAAGGGAATTTCGGTTTCGCGGCCATCATCGCGGCGCAGCACGATCCGATCCAGCCCGTCTCTGCGGCCCTGCACGGCGAGATAGGAGGAAAAGGCTGCGATTCCCGTGATATAATCGCGGTCCGACTCGGCGATCAGCGTGGTCCATTCGCCCGGCGTGGCCAGACTGGCGGTGGCAACCCGGAAGTTCACGTGGGTGTCGTTGCTGCGGATGAACAGGCTTTGCCCGCGCACATCGACATCATAGGTGACGCCGGCCTGTCGCCGCTTGACGAGGATCGGGTCAGCAGCCGGAGTGGCCGTGGGCAACAGCCGCACCTCGCTGGTGGCATGATCGGATGTGGTGATGATGAACCAGCGGCCATCCTGGCTGTGACCGACCGAGACGCCAAAGCCCTTGTCCTCAGTCTCCTCATAAACCACCCGGTCCTCGCTGGTCTGGCCCAGCAGGTGGAGCCGCGCTTTGATGCGCCGCCAGTTCTCGTTGACCTCGGTCCACATCAGCGCGCGGGAATCGGCGCTCCAGGCCACCGCGCCCACACTCACCTTGGTGACGGTCTCGATGTCCTTGCCGGTGGCGATGTCGCGGATGCGGATGGTGAAGCGCTCACTGCCATCACTGTCGGTCGCATAGGCGACGAGCTTGCCATCGGGGCTGATCGCCTGGGCACCAAGCCGGAAATAATTCAGCCCCTTGGCCAGTTCGGGTTCCGACAGCACCATCTGCTCCGGCCCGCCTCCCTTCGGCCGCCGCATCCAGGTGCGATACTGGTCGTCCGGCTTGAACTGCCACCAATATTCGAAGGCGCCGTCGGCTACTGGCACCGAGGCATCATCCTGCTTCACCCGGCCCTTCAGTTCCTCATAAATCCGGTCCTTCAGGGCGGCGGTGGGCGCCATCTGCGCCTCGAAATAGGCCTTCTCAGCTTTCAGATAGGCCAGCACGTCGGGATCATCGACGGTTGGATAGCTCTGGTCCTTCAGCCAGTGATACGGGTCTTCGACGGTGATGCCGTGGTGGGTGAAGCTGTGCGGACGGGTGGCGGCAATCGGGGGCTGCATCTGGGCCAGTGCTCCGGAAGCGGTTGCAAGCATGGTGAGGGCAATCAGCGCCTTTATGGTGAAATCCTGCGCTTGAGGCGGCGCGCGCCTGCGCCTATCTGGAGCGGCATCAATAGGGGATCAGCGTGTCATGTCCACCACCTCTGCCCGGCTTGCGGCGTTGCGCACCAGGCTGGCCGCCAATGGCCTCGATGGCTTTGTCGTGCCGCTCACCGATGAGCATATGAGCGAATATGTCGGTGATTATGCCCAGCGGTTGGCCTGGCTGACCGGCTTTGGCGGTTCGGCCGGTAGTGCAGTGGTGCTGGCCGACCAGGCCGCCATGTTCACCGATGGCCGCTATACCGTGCAGGTGCGGCAACAGGTGCCGGCTGATCTGTTCAGCTATCAGGATGTGCCCAAGACCAGCGCCGCGCAGTGGCTGGCGGAACAGGCGCAGGCTGGCCAGCGCTTTGGCCATGATCCCTGGCTGCACACCCGCGCCTGGGCGGCTGGAACGACGGCCTTGCTGAAGGCCAAGGGCGCCGAACTGGTGGCGGTGGCCGACAATCCCATCGATGCGGTGTGGGCCGATCGCCCGGCGCCCTCGCTGGCGCCGATCGAGGTGCATGGCGATGAATTTGCCGGCCAGTCCCACGCCGAAAAGCGCGCTCAGGTTGCGGCCTGGCTGGGGACAAGTGGCTGCGACGCCGTGGTGATCGCCGCGCTCGATTCGGTGGCCTGGCTGCTCAATGTGCGCGGCCGCGATGTGCCGCGCACCCCGGTCGCGCTGGCCTTTGCGATTGTGCATGCCGATGCCAGCGTTGATCTGTTCACCGCGCCGGCCAAGATCACCCCGGCGCTCAGCGCCCATCTGGGGCCTGACGTGCGCTGCCACCCGCGGGACGGGTTCGAGGCCGCGCTCAAGGGCTTTGCCGGCCGGCGCGTGTCGGCTGATCCGCAGAGCTGCGTCGCGGCGATCTTTGATGCGCTGGATGCCGGTGGCGCCACCATCGTCGAAGCGCGTGACCCATGCGTGCTGCCACGCGCGATCAAGAACAAGGTGGAGATGGCCGGCACGGTGGCAGCGCATGTGCGTGATGGTGCCGCGCTCACCCGCTTCCTGGCCTGGTTTGACCGGGAGGCGCCCAAGGGTGGGCTTGATGAACTGTCAGCGGCCGAACGGCTGCGCCAGTTCCGCAATGAAACCAACAGCCTGGAGGATCTGTCGTTCGACACGATCTCGGCCGCCGGCCCCAATGCGGCGCTGCCGCACTACCGGGTCAGCGCTGAAACCAATCTGCCGATCACCATGGACAGCATTTATCTGGTCGATTCGGGCGGCCAGTATCGCGATGGCACCACCGATGTGACCCGCACCATGGTGGTGGGCACGCCAACGGCCGAAATGAAGGACCGTTTCACGCGTGTGCTCAAGGGCCATATTGCACTGGCTTCTGCCCTGTTCCCGGCCGGGACCAAGGGCGTGCAGCTTGATGCGCTGGCGCGCCAGCATCTGTGGGCGGCGGGGCTGGATTACAACCACGGCACCGGGCATGGCGTTGGCAGCTATCTTTCGGTTCACGAAGGGCCGCAGCGCATCGCGGCAGCTTGGTCGGCACAGCCAGGCGGCGACGAGCCGCTGCAGCCGGGCATGATCCTTTCGAACGAGCCCGGCTATTACAAGACCGGTGAATATGGCATCCGCATCGAGAATCTGGTGCTGGTCGAACCGCGGCAGGCAGAAGGGGCGGAGCGCGAGTTGCTTGGCTTCCGCGAGCTGACGCTGGCGCCGATCGACAAGCGGCTGGTGGATCTGGACCTGCTCACCCCTGCCGAGCGCGCCTGGTGGAATGACTATCACGCCCGCGTGGCGGCTGAGATTGGTCCGTTGATCACGGATGCGGCCGATCAGGCCTGGCTCGCCGAAGCCTGTGCACCACTTTGAGGTGCGTCACCCTTCACCTTCGCAGCGAACGGCAGCCGTGGTATCGCATCCCGGCATAATGATGGGAGACGCATGATGTTGAAGCACCTGACCCTTGCTGCCGCCGCCCTTGGTGCGCTGGTGGCTGCAGCCCCGGCGCCGCAGAGCCTGCACCAGTTCAATCTGAAGACTATCGATGGCAAGCCGATGCCGATGGCGCAGTACAAGGGCAAGGTGGTGCTGTTGGTCAACACCGCGTCCATGTGCGGCTTCACCCCGCAATATGAAGGCCTGCAGGCCCTGCACGACAGCTACAAGGCCAAGGGCTTCACCGTCGTTGGTGTGCCGTCGGGCGATTTTGGCGACCAGGAATTCGCCAGCAACGGCGAAGTGAAGCAGTTCTGCGAAAGCAAGTTCGGCATCAAGTTCCCGATGGCCGAAAAGGCGGTCGTGAAGGGCCCCAAGGCCATTCCGGTCTACAAGTGGGCGGCAGCCACGCTGGGCGAAGCCAATACCCCGCAGTGGAATTTCCACAAATATCTGATCGGCAAGGATGGCAAGCTGATTGCCGCCTTCGGCACCAAGACGACGCCGACCTCGCCGGAAGTGACGGCGGCGGTGCAGAAGGCGCTGGCCGCGAAGGGCTAATCAGGCTTCTGGGCGTGATCAGGGTGCTGGCTGCGCGCCGGGTCCCCGGTATCGCCCAGGCCCTTGCGCTTCCTGAGGTTCGCACGCAGCGCCGCGGCCAACCGCTCCGCCCGCGCATTCTTGGCTGATTTGTCGGTCATGGCCCTGCCATAGCGCATCACGGCCGGCGCGTCAGTGCTTGACAGGCCATCGGGCCTTGGCCATAGGGCCGCTTCCCGCATGCGTGCGGGCCAATCCGGGGCGTGCTGCCGTAGCTCAGTGGTAGAGCGCATCCTTGGTAAGGCTGAGGTCGGGAGTTCAATCCTCCCCGGCAGCACCACCGCCCCGCAGAAACAGCAGAACCCCCGGCTCATCCCCGGGGGTTTCGCTTTTTTCACTTTGATGGATCGGTTGTGCCGGTAAAATACCGGCATGAACGGAATTGATTCGGAAATTTTGCGGCTGCTTCAGCAGGACAACCGCATCACCGCGGCCGAACTTGGCGCAGCGGTCGGCCTGTCCACGTCGGCGGCCAATGATCGGCTGCGGCGGCTGAATGCCAGTGGCGTGATTGCTGCCAACCGCGCCATCCTCGCCCCGGCGGCGTTGGGCCGCAACCTGTTGGCGTTTCTGTTCGTCGATCTGGAACCGCGCAGTGATGAGGCCGGATTCGCTGCCGCCATGGCTGCAGCGCCCGATGTGCTGGAAGCCCATCACATCACCGGGCCGCACAACTGGCTGATCAAGCTGCGTGTCGCCGACACCGCCGCCCTGCAACGCTTTCTGGCCGAGACGCTGAAGCCGCTGCCCGGCGTCATTCGCACCGAAACCCTGATCGCACTGGAAAGCGCAAAGGACAGCACCATCCTGCCCACCGGAGCCGCCTGATGTTCACCGATGCCGATATCGCCCGCATTGGCGAAGGGCTGATCAACTGTACCCTGCCCAAGCCGGAATGGACCCATGCGGCCCATGTCGCGGCGGCGGCCTATATCCTTTCTGCCCGCACCGATCTGGACGCGGAGGCGGACATGCCGGGGATCATCCGCCGCTACAATCTGGCCACCGGCGGGGTGAACAGCGACACGGCCGGCTATCACCACAGCATCACCCTCGCTTCGCTGGCGGCCGTGCGCGCCGGCCTCGCGCTGGCACCCGATGGACCGATTGGTCGCCGAGTCAACGAGCTGCTCACCGGCCTTTTGGGCGACAAATATTGGCCGGAGCGTTTCTGGACGCGCGAACTGCTGTTTTCGGTGGCCGCCCGGCGCGGCTGGGTCGCGCCCGACAAGGCATCGCTGCCCTTTACCGTGCGGGCCGGCATGGCCTAGACCCGTTCCCGCAAAGGGGAGAGGGACATGAAGACGTTCATCGCATCGCTGCTGCTGGCCGGCGCCAGCGTGGCCGCCGCGCAAGATTATCAGCGCCCGGCCGTGCCCTCTCTGCGCGACCGGGTTGCCGCGCACGACCGGCTGGTGAAGGCCCGGCTGGACCGGGTGGTGCCGCGCATCATGCGCGAGGTGGGTGTCGACATGTGGGTGCTGGTGGCATCCGAATATAACGAGGATCCGGTGGTGAAGGCGATGCTGCCGGCCACCTGGGCATCGGCACGGCGGCGCATGGTGCTGATCTTCTTTGATCGTGGGCCGGAACAGGGTGTGGAGCGGTTGGCCATCGCCCGCTATCCGGTTGGCGATCTGTTCCCGTCGCTGTGGAACCCGGAACAGCAGCCCGAACAATGGGCCCGCGTCGCCCAGGTGATTGCGGAGCGCAATCCAAAGCGCATCGCGGCCAACATCAGCCGTGATTTCGCCCTCGCCGATGGGCTGGCCACCGGCGAGTATCGCCAACTCGTCACCGCACTCGGGCCGATGGCGAGCCGGCTGGAAAGCCATGACCGGCTGGCGCTGGGGGTGCTGGAAACCCGCACGCCTGAGGATATGGACGTGTACCAGGGCATCATGCGGGTGGCCCATAGTCTGATCCCCGAAGGCCTGTCGGAAAAGGTGATCACGCCTGGGGTGACCACCACGCAGGATGTGGTGTGGTGGTATCGCGAGCGGCTGGCCGATCTGCGCCAGGATGCCTGGTGCCAGCCATCAGTGACGGTGCAGCGCGCCAGTGGTCCCGGCATCGTGCCGGGACGCCAGACCCTGCCCGACAATGTGGTGATCATGCCGGGCGATTTGCTCCATGTTGATTTCTGCGCCGGCATGCTGGGCCTGAAGACCGACACGCAGCAGCTGGCCTATGTGCTGAAGCCGGGGGAAACCGACGCACCGGCCGGCCTGAAGGCCGGGATGGCGGCAGCCAACAAGGTGCAGGATGCGCTGGTCGCCAGCTTCAAGACCGGGCTGACCGGCAACGAGGTGCTGATGGCCGCCCGCAGACAAGCAATTGCCGCCGGCACCAATCCGATCATCTATACTCACTCGATCGGCCTGCATGGCCATGGCGCCGGGCCGTGGATCGGCAGCTGGGAAAACCAGAACCCGATTGCCGGCCGCGGCGAATATCGCATCTATCCCGACACGGCCTGGTCGATCGAGCTTGCGGCCTTGCACAAGGTGCCGGAGTGGGGTGGCGCCGAAGTGCGCTTTCCGCTGGAGGTGGACGGCTATTGGAACGGCAGCAGTTTCCGCTGGATTGATGGCCGGCAGACGCAGCTGATGCTCATTCCGCGCGGACCGAAATGATTGGCTCGCCCGGCTTCAGCCCCAGCCATTGCTGGCGGATCAGGCTGACCGGGATGAGGCCAAAGCTGCCCAACCGGTCATAAAAACCCTTCACGGTGAAGCGGTCACCGGGCAGGCCGGCGCGCTCCTGCTCGGCCAGTTCAGCGAAGAGCTGTTCGATCTGGGCCTTGCCGGTGATATAGCTGGGGCCATAGCCGGGCTGGCGCAGATAGAGTGACTGTTCAAAGCCGAGCAGCGGCAGATCGGGGCTAATCCAGCCATTTGGGGTTCGGGCCACCTGCATGGCCATTGCGGTCTTGAGATCGATCTGATTGGCGGTGGCATAGAGCGCAGCCAGCCCGCGTGCGGCGCGCTGGGCCTGCATGATCCACACCACTTCGCGTTCGCGTGGATTGTGATCGAACAGCCCGGCATCCAGCATCATCGCTTCCATCGCAGTGGCATTGCCCTCCGCCCGGCTCACCCAGATATTGTAGAGCAAGGGGCCACGGCGGATCGGCGACGGGTGCGGGCGGTCGTGCATCTCGGCCAGATCCCACCAGTGATAGAAGTGGGCGAACAGGCTGTTGGGGGCGCGGCCCTGGGCGATGGCGAAGAAATTCTGCTGCTCGGGCGGCACCCATTTGCCGATCCGTGTTGCCAGTTCGGGGTGCATGTAGTGCTGGATGGTCGCCACCCCCGTCTTGGCCATGAAGGCGATGAAATGGTTGATGGCAGCCAGGCTCCTGGCGTCCCATTCGGTCTGGTTGGCCGGGCTGGTCAGCGGCGGCAGCGCCTTGTGGTGATTCTCCTCAAGCCGCAGGCCGGCGTGGGCGCGGGCCAGTTCGCGGCTCAGGATCGCCACTTCGTCCGACCATGTGTAGGGTGACAGTTGCACATGCTTCAGATACCAGTTGTAGGCCTCGATCCCCACGCCCGACGGCCCGGTTTTCGTGGGCGCCTCGGTCTTCACCCAGGCGATGAAATCGAGGGTGGCAGCCAGGGCAGCAGCCGTCGCCTGTTCGGCGGCCTTGTGGCCCTTCACCCTGGCTTGCAGCTCGCGCAGCGCGTCAGCCTGCTCGCCCAGCGGCACGAGGCTGGCATTCCACAAATCGGCGGCATTGCCGGTGAGATTGCCGCGCGCCTGGGCCAGCAGCGCCGGGATGTGCGCCAGTTCCCCAGCCAGCTCTGCCGCATCGGCCTTGGTGAGCGGGAAGTGATATTGCCACAACTCCACCGGCGCGATGTGCGCCGGGCCTTCGTGGGCGGGCGTGTCGCTCTGCGCTGCCCAAAGGCTCACATACCAGGCTGGATCGCGCGCCCAGGGGCGCGCCACTTCAAGATCGAATTTCAGGCCGTTCATTTCGGCCTGCACCAGTTGCCAATCCACCTGGTCGGCCGTTGACCAGCCACTGGTATCGATCGCGGCCAGCCGCGCCTGGAAGCGCTTCAGCCCTTCGGCCCGCGCCGCATTTGCCGCATCCGTATAATCCGGCACGCCGCTGGCCGGCCGGGCATCATGGAAGCGCCGCCAATCGGCGAACAGGGCGTGCAGGTCCGCCGGTATGCTGGCCAGTGTCGGAACCGCCACCATCAGCAAGGCCAGAGCCAGCAACAATCGCCGCATGATCAGGACCATCCTTCAAAACCGTGTGGAAAGGCCGATATAGCCCACCAGATCGGGCGTGTCGCGATTGAGGCCGATATTGGCGCCAATGTCGAATTGCCAGCGCGCATCGGGCAGCCAGGCCAGCGAAACGTCATAACTATATTGCCGCACGCTGCCTGACGGATCGAAATTCTGACTGGTCCAGATCTCGTTGTAGACGGTGAAGGGACCCAGCTGCTTGGCAATGTTGACGAGGCCGGTGACGCCAAGATGCCGGCCGCGGCCATCGAAATCGGCCAGCACATCCAGTTGCGGCCCGAGCGTCACTGTCCAGCCGCCGGGTGCGCTGATGTTGATCGGCACGGCCAGCCCAGCTTCCAGCTTACGATTGCCGATCCCGGCAGGCGCCGTTGGCAGTTTCACGAACGGTAGCAGCGCCAGCTGAAACGCGCCGTCCGTGTTGGTGAGCCGCTGCTTGAAGCGCATGGTGAGATCGCCGATGCCTGACAATGTGGTGATCTGTCCGGCGGCATTGCGGGTGCGAACGCGGGTGAACGGCACCCAGTTCAGCTGAATGTCGCTGCTGCCCGACAGGCCGTATTTGATGGTTGGGTTGGAAAACAGCAGCTGATCGGTCCGGCTGCCCCTGGCATGGCTGCTCAGCCAGTTGAAGCCATCCGCCTCGATCTGCACCAGCCCCTTTGGCACGGTGCAGGCGAAGTTGGATTTGGTCGGTCGGTCGGTGCAGATCGGGGCGTCGGCCGCCGAATTGGTAGGGACCGTTTGCGCGACTGCGCTTGTGGCCAGCAATCCGGCGGCGGCTGCCGCAGCCATCCGCATCACTTCAACCCCGTCTGTGTCGCCAGCCAGCGTGCGGCGTCTGCCGGGCTGCGCTTGTCACTTGGTCGATCCGCCTGCCAGTTCGCCGCGCGCATCACCGCCACCGGGATGCGCCCTTCGTACCGGGCCAACCGCTTCGCCAGCGCGTCGCGGCCCGGCGCCACCACCAGCAGCGCATCATAGGCGGGCAACGCACCGCGGTCATCAACCAGCAGCACGACATCGGTGGTGCTGAGCGCGCCATCGCTGCTGTAGGCGGTGATGACATCGGCGCTGTTGTCGCCCAGCGCCGCCATCATCAGCACCGGCGTATAGGCCCGGATGGCGGCAAAGCGCAGGCCATAGGCCCGTTGCAGGCCCGCCCATTCGGCGCGGGACTGGAATTCCAGATCGGTGGCCAGCCGCAACTGCGGGGCCACCCGCACCAGATCTGAAATCGTCTTCACGCCAAGCCGTTGGGCTGCATCGCGTTTCATGGCCAGCGCATAGGCATTTTCAAAACCCAGGCTGGCCGCAACCGTCACGCCGTGCCGCGCCTGCAATTCGCGGCGCAGGATGGCCAACATCTCCCCGCGCGGCACCACATCGCTGCGCCCCAGCGCCTGCGTCCACAGCGTGCCGCTGTAATCAATGCCGATATCGATGCCGCCGGCCTTGACGCTCTGAAAGGCGATGCCCGACCCGAGGCCGGATCGCACCGCCACTGGCTGGCCGCTGCGGCGCAGATCGGCAGCGATCAGTTCGGCCAGTATATATTGTTCGGAAAAGGTCTTGGTGCCGATCACCACCGGTGCCGCCTGGCTCGCCGGCCGGCTGTGCCACCACCAGCCGCTCACGGCTGCCGCCAGCAGTGCCAGCACCATCAGGCCTATGAGCGCGGGCCCGCGCCGCCGGCGGGCGATGCCACTTTCCACCAGCCCCAGTCCGGCATCGACGATCATCGCCAGCCCGGCCGCCGCGGCGCAGCCCAACAGCACCTGCCGCCAATCCTGCAGCTGCAGCCCGGCAAAGATCAGATCGCCCAGGCTTTCCTGGCCCACCATGGTGGCGAGCGTCGCAGCCCCGATCGTCCACACCGCCGCGGTGCGCAGGCCGCCGAACACCACGGGCGCGGCCAGTGACAGCTCCACGTGGAACAGGCGTTGCCACCGTGTCATCCCGATGGCACGGGCCGCGTCGCGCACGCTTTCGGGGATGGCGGCCAGCCCGCCGGCACCGCCGCGCAGCAGGGGCAGCAGGGCATAAAGTGCCAGCGCCAGCAATGACGGCAACAGGCCCAGTGACGGCACCGGCAGGCCGGTGAGGTTACGCACCAGCACCAGCAGCGGGAAGAACAGCGCCAGCAGCGCCAGCGCCGGCACGGTTTGCACCACGCTGGCTATGCCCATCACACTGCGCTGCAGCCACGGCCGGCCGGGCATCAGCAGCACCAGGGGTGCCGCCACCAGCACCGCCAGCAGCAGGGCCGCCGCGCTGATCGCCAGATGCGCGGCGAGCGCGCCGGGCAGGCCTTGCGCCGCTGTCATGGCGTCAGGCCCGCCAGCGCCCGCGCCTGGGCCAGCGGCGCGGCCAGCAGCGCCTGCACCGCCGGGTGGGGATTGGCCGCGATGGCGGTGGGCGGGCCGCTGGCGATGATGCGCCCCTGATCCAGCACCAGCATCAGATCGGCGCGGAGCAGGGCATCGGCCAGATCATGGGTGACGATCAGGGTGGTGAGACCCTGGGCCCGGTGCAGGGCGTGCAGCCGATCGGCCAGCGCATCGCGCGTTTCGGGATCCAACGCGCCGAAGGGTTCATCCAGCAGCAGCAGGCGCGGCGATGCCGCCAGCGCCCGGGCGAGGCCAACCCGGCTGGCCTGCCCGCCCGACAATTCGCCGGGAAAGCGGCTGGCGAGATGGGCTGGCAGTTCCAGCATGGCCATCAGTTCCAGCGCGCGGGCCTGCCGACGCTGCCGATCCCAGCCCAGCAGCCAGGGCACGGCGCCGATATTGTCGGCCACGGTCCAATGCGGGAACAGGCCGCCGCCCTGCACAGCGTGCCCGATGCCGCGCCGCACCGCCACCGCGTCCTGCGCCATGATATCCTGGCCCTGGATCAGGATCTGCCCGGCGTCGGGGGCCAGCAGCCGGTTGATCAACCGCAGCAGGCTGGTCTTGCCCGCGCCGGATGCGCCAACCAGGGCCACCAGTGCGCCAGCCGGCACGGCCAGATCGATCCCGCCCAGCACCGGTTGCCCGCCCAGTATCAGGCGGAGGCCGCGACATTCGAGAAAGGGCGCCCCGTTCACCGGGATGTTGTGGCACAGGCCGACACAATTGCCAGCCTGCAAATCCCCACTGGCGCATCATCGGTGCACAGGCTAACCCATGCGCCATGCCGAACCGAATGCTGCCGATGCTTGCCCTGGGCCTGGGCGCGCTTGCCGCGCTGGGGTTTGCGCCGCTGGATCTGTGGCCGGCCACGCTGGTGGCGGTGGCGGGTCTGATCTGGATCGTGATGGCAAGTGCGGGCTGGGGCACGGCGGCCTTGTCGGGCCTGGCCTTTGGCACCAGCATGTCGTTGATATCCCTGAACTGGATCGCGCAGAGCTTTGCCTATCAGGCCAAGATGCCGGCGGTGCTGGGCTGGGTCACGGTGGCGGGTCTGGCGTTGTTCCTGGCGCTCTATGTCGCCATCCCGGCCGGGCTTGCCGCACTGGCGACGCGGCCGGTGTCGCGGATGCTGCTGTTCATTGCCTTGTGGCTGCCGGCGGAATGGCTGCGCGGTGTGTTGTTCACCGGTTTTGCCTGGAATCCGCTGGGCATCGTGTGGCTGGGCGCACCGGGCGTGCACCAATGGGCCGCCGAAATCGGCGGCATCGGCTTGTCCGCCGTGCTGTTGCTGGCAGCCAGCGGCCTGGTCTGGATGGCCATTGGCCCTGCGATGCTGCACCGCCTGCTGGGTGGCGGCGTGGTGGCGGCGGTGGCCGTGGCCGGCTGGGTGGGGGACAGCCGGGTGGTGCAGAGCGGCTTTCTGGGCCCGCCCATCCTGGTGATCCAGCCCGGGATCGGCCAGGACGAACGCTATGACCCGGCCGCTGCCGCGCGTCACCTGACAACCTATCTGAACCTGACGCGGGATGCCTTGAAGCGGGCTGACGAGACCCAGCGCGCCGAACTGCCCGATGTGACCATCAAGGAAGCCAATATCGAACGGGCGCCCGAGATT
This sequence comes from Sandarakinorhabdus cyanobacteriorum, assembly GCF_002251755.1. Classification (GTDB taxonomy): domain Bacteria; phylum Pseudomonadota; class Alphaproteobacteria; order Sphingomonadales; family Sphingomonadaceae; genus Sandarakinorhabdus; species Sandarakinorhabdus cyanobacteriorum. The sequence continues at coordinate 18,036 of NZ_NOXT01000103.1, read as the reverse complement.
GATTCGCCGCTGCGCCCCAGCACCAGCAAGGTGACCGGCCAGATCGAGAACACGCTGGCGGCCGGCCTGGGCGATTCCAACGCCATCCAGACTCAGCAGCAGCAGAATAACCCGGTCACCGGCCGCCGTGCGGGCGAAACCGTGCCGGCTCTGGTGTTGTGGCCGGAAGGGGCGATCGATGATCTGCTGGAACAGGATTCGGCCCTGCGTGCCCGGCTGGCGGCGGTGCTGCGCCCCGGCGACGTGCTGGTGACCGGCGGTGCCGGTTACAACCCCAAAACGCCGGCCACGCCCTATTCCAACAGCCTGTTTGTGCTGGATAATCAAGGACGTATCCTGAGCCGTTATGACAAGGCGCACCTGGTGCCTCTGGGCGAATATGTGCCGGCACGCAGCCTGCTGGAGCCGCTGGGTGTGGCCCGGTTGGTGCCGGGCGGCAGCGATTTTGCCGCTGGCCCCGGGCCGCGCACCCTGGTGATGCCTGGCCGCTTCCTCGGCATGTCGCCGGTCATCTGTTATGAAATCGCCTTCCCCGGCGCGGTGGTGGACGAAGCCAACCGCCCGGCCTGGATCGCCAATATTTCCAACGACGCCTGGTTTGGCGCCTGGGGCCCGCCCCAGCATCTGGCGCAAGCCCGTCTGCGCGCCATCGAGGAAGGTCTGCCGGTCATTCGCGCCACCACCAATGGCACCTCGGCGGTGATCGATGGTTATGGCCGCCTGCTGGCGCGTTCGCTTGGCAATGGGCCTGAGACGCTGGTGGTCACCCTGCCGCCGCCGTTGCCGCAGCCGGCCTTCCCACGCGGCGGCGCGCTGGTCACCATGCTGTTCGCCATCTTCCTGGGGGCGGTGGCGGCCTTTTTGCAGCGGTTCCGCCACATCGGCATCAACGCGGATCAGATATAAAGCTTTCCTTATACCGCTTGCGCGCTCCGGTGGCTGCCGGTAAGGCGGGCGCATCCGCCGGTTGAGAGACGAGCATGCGTTCCCATTATCTGTTCACCTCCGAAAGCGTGTCGGAAGGCCATCCCGACAAGGTGGCCGACCAGATTTCCGATGCCATCGTCGATCTGTTCCTGGCCAAGGACCCGGAAGCCCGGGTGGCCTGCGAGACCCTGACCACCACCAACCGGGTCGTGCTGGCTGGCGAGGTGCGCGGCCGTGGCATGATCGATCTGAACGGCAATTGGGAACCGGGTGCGCAGGAGGAAATCCAGCGCACCGTGCGCGAGACGGTGAAGCGCATCGGTTATGAGCAGGCCGGTTTCCACTGGCAGAACCTCACGTTCGAAAATTATCTTCACCCGCAGTCATCCGACATCGCGCAGGGCGTGGACGCCAGCGGCAACAAGGATGAAGGCGCCGGCGATCAGGGCATCATGTTTGGCTATGCCACCGATGAAACGCCCGATTTCATGCCGGCCACCCTTTATTATTCCCATCGCATCCTGGCCCGCATGGCGGCCGATCGGCACAGCGGCGCGGCGCCGTTCCTGGAACCCGATGCCAAGAGCCAGGTGACCCTGGCCTATGAGAACGAGGTGCCGGTGGCGGCCACCGCCATCGTGGTTTCGACCCAGCACAAGCCCGATTATTGCCTGCCCTGGGAAAAGAATGGCCAGAAGGGCGGCGACGCGGCCAAATATGCCCAGCTGCGCGCCTATGTGCTTGGCGTGCTGAACGAGGTGCTGCCGGCCGGCTTTGTCACGGCTGACACGGTCATCCACCTCAATCCCACCGGCAAGTTCGAGATAGGCGGCCCCGATGGCGATGCCGGCGTGACCGGGCGCAAGATCATCGTTGATACCTATGGCGGCGCGGCCCCCCACGGCGGCGGCGCCTTCAGCGGCAAGGACCCGACCAAGGTTGACCGCTCGGCCGCCTATGTCTGCCGCTATCTGGCCAAGAATATCGTTGCGGCCGGCCTGGCCCGGCGCTGCACCATCCAGCTTTCCTATGCGATTGGCGTGGCCGCCCCGCTGTCGATCCATGTCGATCTGCACGGCACCGGCACGGTGGCGGAAAGCGCGGTGGAAGCTGTGCTCGCCGATCCGGCCCGCCTTGGCTTTGCCCTCACCCCGCGCGGCATCCGCACCCACCTGGGCCTGAACCGGCCGATCTATCAGCGTTCGGCGGCCTATGGCCATTTCGGCCGCACGCCGGATGCGGATGGCGGCTTCAGCTGGGAACGCACCGATCTGGCCGCTGCGCTGAAGGCGGCGCTGGCCTGAGACTGCAGATTTTCAAGGAACGGCGCCATTTTGCCGATTTGCCGCCTTGTAGGACAGGGCGGCAATCAAGTCTCTGAAACTTAAGCGATAATGTCTGCTGCTGCCGGTGATGGGCCGTGGTTTGTGGGATTCGCTGCCGGAATGGCGTGGCAAAAGCGGCCAAAAACGTGGCCGCGATTGCCTGCGCGGTGACCGCGTTCAGGCGCGCTGTGACCGCAGCCCGGCCGCCAGTGCCCGCGCCCCTGAAGCGGGTGACTGCGCCCGTTCCACCAAATGCAGCGTGAGGTGCGTGCCTCGAAAAGCTCGGCATGAGCGGGCTTGGGCAAACGGCGCTGGCTGAGGCCGCGCCCCTGAAGCGGGTGGCCGAGTGTCAGGCCACGCCGTCGAGATACTCGATCTCCGGCCGGCCGGCGAGGCAGGCGCCGATGCCGTGGCCGGCGGCCTTGAAATGGTCCGACCCGCCATGGGCCTTCAGCGCATCGGCGTCGGCATAAAGTTCGAGCACCTTGTAGGTGTTGGCCTCGGTCTTCGACTTGGTCAGTTGGTAGCAGATGTTGCCCGGCTCGTTCGCACGCACCGCGGCCGTGAGGGTGCGGAACACCGCTTCGAATTCCTCTGCCTTGCCGTCCTGGATGCGGATGGTTGCGACAACGCCGATCATGTTCATCTCCCGTGTTTGCCGGGGCAGGCTGGCCCAGCCGCGCCGCGCCGCCTAGCTGACGAAAAGATGGACGTGGGCCGGCTTTGGCCATAGCATCGCGCCAGTTTTCGGGGGGGAACGGACATGGCGACACGGGCGGCAACGGGCCACGACTGGCTGGCATCACAGGCACGGGTGACGGGCGTGATGGCCCTGATCTTGGCCGCGGCCTTCAGCTTTCACCTGGCCATGGGCCGCTCCACCTTTGCCATGCCGGCGGTCTGGCACATCCATGGCATCATCTTTTTTGGCTGGGTGGCGTTGAGCCTGTTGCAGGCCGGCCTTGCCGCCAGCGGCCGGCTGGCATGGCACCGCCGTCTTGGCTGGCTGGGGCTGGTGTGGATCATCGCCATGGTCGGCGCCGGGCTGGCCATCACGGTGGCGGTGGCCCAGGCCGGGCGCACGCCGTTCTTCTTCCGGCCGCAGTGGTTCATGATGCAGAACCCGCTGGGCCTGCTGGTGTTTGCCGGCCTGGCCCTGGGTGCCATTGCCCTGCGCCGCGACACCGGATGGCATCGCCGCCTGCACATCTGCGCGCTGGCCAGCATCATGGGCCCGGCGTTCGGCCGGCTGATGCCGTCGCCCTTCCTGATCCCCTGGGCGATGGAAATCACCACCCTGCCGGGCCTGCTGTTCCCGCTCTATCTGGCAATCCGCGAAGTGCGTGCTGGCGAAGGCTGGCACAAGGCCCGGACCATCGGCCTCACCGCGCCGCTGGTGGGCCTGGCGGCCGGCTGGCTGATCGCGGCGACGCCGGTGGGGGCGGAGATTTATGCCGCCGTGGTGGCCGGCACGCCGGGCGCTGCGGTGCCGGGCGACCAGTTCGGGGCGCCGCCGCCGGGGCTGTAGGGCGGGCGCTGGCCGGCCCCCTCCGCCTCGCTGCGCCCGGCACCTCCCCCAGAGGGGGAGGATTTTTGGGTTTTGCCCCCTGCGGCGGGGCTTGCTGGCCCCCTCCGTCGCCTTCGGCGCCACCTCCCCCAGAGGGGGAGGATTTGGAGGTCCTCCCCCTCTGGGGGAGGTGCCGAGCGCAGCGAGGCGGAGGGGGCGCGCCTTTGCTGCTTGCGCAGGCCCGTCAACAGGGAGCAGGCTGTCCGCGTGCCCAATGTCCCCCGCCCCACCCGCGACCGCGCCCGATCCTTGCGCCGCGCGATGAGCCTGCCGGAGGTGCTGTTGTGGCAGCATCTGCGCCGTTCGCCTGCCGGTCTGAGCTTTCGACGGCAGCATCCACTGGGGCCTTATGTCCTCGATTTCCATTGCAGCAGCCGGGGGCTGGCGGTGGAGGTGGATGGCGCGTTCCACAATTTTGCCGGGCAGGCCGAGCGTGACCGGGCCCGCGATGCCTGGCTGGCCGGGCAGGGGGTGACGGTGATGCGGGTGGCGGCCGCTGATGTGCTGGCCGATGTGGTGGCGGTGGTCGCTGCGGTGGTGGCGATGGCGGGTGGGTTGCCGGTGCGGGGGTGAGTCGGGGGGCTCGTTGGCCGGGCCCCCTCCGTCGCCTTCGGCGCCACGTCCCCCAGAGGGCGAGGATTTGGAGGTCCTCCCCCTCTGGGGGAGGTGCCGACCGTAGGGAGGCGGAGGGCGCGCGCCCGTCGTGGTGTGGCACAGATTTGTGGCGTCGTCGGGGCTGTCGGGCGGGTGGGTTGGGGGCTTGCCGGGCCCCCTCCGTCAGCCTGCGGCTGCCACCTTCCCCAGAGGGGGGGAGGATCTTTTTGGTCAGATCCCCCGCTTCGGCGCCGCGAAGACGCGGCGGATTTCGGGTTCGAAGCTTTCGAGGGGGTCGATGTCGAAGGCCGGATCAAAGGCCGGGGCGTCCCAGCGGTCGACGATCTTTTCGGCCATTTCGAACCAGGGCTGGCCGCGGAATTTTTCGCGGGCGTTGGGGTCTTTCCCCAGATGCTCGTAATAATAGCGGCCCTGGAAATCCTGGTGGTGGACGATGGCGTGATAAATCTCGTCCGACACATAGGGTTTCAGCATTTCGCCGGCGATGGCGCCGTGGTTGGGGATGCTGAACAGCTTGCCGAGATCATGGCAGAGCGCGGCGACCACTTCCTCGTCGCTGGCGCCGTCGCGGCGGGCCAGCGTGGCGGTCATCAGGCTGTGGACCAGCTGGTTGGCGCCGAAGCCGACCTCGATCGCCTCCAGCCGCTTCAGCGAATCGATGATCTGGGTCGCGGCGGTGGATTGCTGGTGCTTCATATGCTCGGCGGCAATGTGCATCCAGTCGGCCTTGGTGCCTTCCAGCATGGTGGTGAACATCTGATTCCCTCCCCGTCATCACTAGGGCCGGTCAGTGCCCCCGCCCGGCCAGTCCGGGCATCATGGGGGCGGTCGGGCGGGGGCGCGGGCCGGCACGGCCCCCAACAACAAACGACTCAGGCGGCCTTCGCGGCCCAGACATCCCGATAATGCTTGCGCAAGGAGACCTTGTCGATCTTGGCGGAGCCGAGCTTGGGCAGTTGATCGCTGCTGATCCAGACCTTGGCGGGGATCTTGTAGGCGGCGAGATTGGCCTTCAGGAAATCGGTGAGGGCCGAAGGCTCCACCACTTCGCCGGGCTTGGCATAGACGACGGCGCCGACGATTTCGCCCAGCCGCTCGTCGGGCAGGCCGAACACGCTGCATTCGGCCACCGCCGGGTGGGCATAGATGGCGGATTCCACTTCCTGACAGCTGATATTCTCGCCGCCGCGGATGATGATGTCCTTCTTGCGGTCGACGATGAACAGATAGCCTTCCTCGTCGAGATAGCCGAGGTCGCCGCTGCGGAACCAGCCATCGCCGACGAAGGCGGCCGCCGTTGCCTCGGGCTTGTTCCAGTATCCCCGGCAGTTGCAGACCGAGCGCAGGCAGACCTCGCCAACTTCGCCGGGGGCCAGCGCGGGGCCAACCGGGCCGTCGCCTGACGCAACGCGGATTTCCATCAGCGGCGGGCTGGCGCGGCCGGTGGAGGCGGGCTTGTTGCGATAATTCTCGCGGATGTTGCCGGCGCCGACACCGTTGGTTTCGGTGAGGCCATAGCCCTGCACCGGGTGCTTGCCTTCGAATTCCTTGGCCAGCCGGTCGACATGCTCGGGCGGGCGCGGCGCGCCGCCCGAGGCGATGTCGACGAGGGTGGACAGATCATATTTGTGCCGGTCCGGATGCTGCATCAGCTCGAGACTCATGGTCGGCACGCCAACGAAATAGGTGCAACGCTCCTTCTCGATCAGGCGCAGCGCCTCACCCGCATCCCATTTGTGCATGATGATCATCTTGCGGCCGATGGCGATGGAGACGAGCAGCACCGGCACCAGCCCGGTGATGTGGAACAGCGGCACGTTCAGGAGCATCACCTGCTGTTCGGCCGGGGCGACGCCGGCCTTGGCCGACAGATCGAGCAGGGCGAGGCCCATGACCAGATAGTTCATGGAGCCCGAAACCTGGGCGCGGTGGGTGGAGACGGCGCCCTTGGGTGCGCCGGTGGAGCCCGAGGTGTACATGATGGTGCAATCATCTTCCGGCAGCAGTTCCGGCAGATACCACATGGTCTCGGGGCTTTGCGCCAGCTCATCCTCGGCCCGGGCAAAGCCCAGCCCGGCGGCGACATCGGCCGATGTGCGCACGGTGAGCACATTGGCGGTGCAGGAAAGGGTCGAGAGGCGGCGGGCGCGTTCTTCGTCGGCGATGACCAGGCGTGCGCCGGAATCGCGGATGCCGTAGTCCATTTCCTCGGCTGTCCACCAGGCGTTCATCGGGATGCAGACGGCGCCCATGTGGACGATGGCGCAATAGGCGATGATCCATTCCGGATAGTTGCGCATGGCAACGCCGACCCGGTCACCCTTGGCGATGCCGTGGCGGTGCTGCAGCATGGCGGCGAAGTGCAGGCTCTTCTGATAGACTTGCGCGAACGTCATGCGTTCGTCGCCGAAGACCAGGAATTCCTTCGGGCCCTGTGCGGCGAAGAACATCGCCAGATATTCGCGCATGGTGGGAGGGGCGGCGCTGAACACCGGCAGGGTGACGCCGTGGACATTGGCTTCGCCAACCCCCAGTGGGCCACCGGGGGCGGTGATGCCGGCAATCACATCATCAAGCGCAGCGTCGAGCGCGGATTTCGTCACGATAGGTCCTCCCAGGGGCGAATTCGGCCGCTGTGGCGGCTTCTGTTACGGCTTATTCATGCCACGCTGGTGGATGCTTGCAAGTGCAAGGATTTGTGGGGGGTGATCCTCCCCCAGAGGGGGAGGATCTGACGTGGTTCAATAACCCAGCGTGCGCGCGATACGGTCGCTGTGGAAGGCGGCGTCGCCGAAGGTTTCCTGGGCGGCGCGGGCGCGCTTCATGAAGAAGCCGATGTCATATTCATCGGTCATGCCGATGCCGCCGTGCATCTGCACGCCTTCGTTGGTGGCAAGGATGGCGACCTCGCCGGCCTTGGCCTTGGCCAGCGACACATACATCGGCGCGCGGTCGCTGCCTTCGTCCAATGCCTGCAGCGCCTTCAGCGTGGCGGAGCGGGCGAGTTCGACTTCGCAGAACAGATGGGCGGCGCGGTGCTGCAGGGCCTGGAAGCTGCCGATCTTCTGGCCGAACTGTTCGCGCTGCTTGAGATAATCCACCGTCATGGTGAAGGCGGTGCCCGAAAGCCCAAGCATTTCGGCGGCAAGGCAGGCGCGGCCGGCATCCAGCACCTTTTCGAGGATAGCATGGCCTTCGCCAACGCTGCCGAGCACATCGGCGCCATCGACCTGCACATCGTTCAGGGTGACGCGGGCGGTGCCGCGGCTGTCCACCATCGAGCGGCGGTCGATCTTTACGCCATCGGCCTTGGGGTTGACCAGGAACAGGGTGATGCCGGCGCTGTCATTGGTGTCGCCGCTGGTGCGGGCAGCGACGATCAGCGTGTCGGCCGCAGCGCCATCGAGGACGAAGCCCTTGCTGCCGTTCAGCTTGAAGCCGTTGCCCGACGGGGTGGCGGTGGTGGCGATGTGCGCCGGTTTGTGGCGGGCGGCTTCATCGGCGGCGAGCGCCAACAGGTGCGCGCCCTGGGCGATCAGCGGCAGATATTTGGCCTGTTGTTCGGGCGTGCCGTGTTTGAGCGCGGTCGCCCCCAGCACGGCGGTGGAGAGCATGGGCGCGGCGGAGAGATTCTTGCCCATCGCCTCCATGATGATGCCGGCCGCCACGTGCCCCATGTCGGCCCCGCCATGGGCTTCGGGCACCAGCACGCCGGTGAAGCCCATTTCGGCCATCTTGGCCCAGACATCGCGGTTGAAGCCAACCGGATCGGCGGCGTCCCGCAGGGCGCGGTGCTGGGCGACGGGGGCTTCGCTGTTGAAAAAGCCGTCCGCCGAATCGCGGATCATCAGTTGGTCGTCGGTGAGGATGAGCGGCATTTCGTCTGTCTCCTCCCCTCCCGCTTGCGGGAGGGGTCGGGGGTGGGAATGGCGGGAAGGGAGACGTTACGCCCCCGGCAAATCCAGCACGCGCTTGGCGATGATGTTCAGCTGCACTTCGGAGGTGCCGCCTTCGATCGAGTTGGCGCGGCTGCGGAGCCAGGAGCGGGCGAGGTCGCCGTCGCCTTTCTCTTCGCCTTCCCAGGTCAGGCCGTCGCTGCCGCGGATCGACATCAGGAGCTGCATGCGCTCCTTGTTCAGCTCCGTGCCGTAATATTTCAGCATGGAGGACAGGGCGCCCGTCCCTTGCCCGGACTTGGTTTCGGCCATCACGCGTTCCATGGTGAGGCTGAACGCCAGCGCGTTGATCTCGTGGCGGGCGATGTCGGTGCGAAGCGCGGTGTCGGCGAGGATGGCGGCGTCGAGGCCGATCAGCCGCTTGGCGATGTTGGACACGGAATCGCGCTGGCCGCCGCCGGTTGAATCGCTGCCGCCGATCATGTCACGCTCGTGGGTGAGGAGATATTTGGCGATCTCCCAGCCCTTGCCGGCAGTGCCCATCAGGTTTTCCTTGGGCACCTTCACATTGTCGAAGAAGGTCTGGCAGAAGGGCGAGGAGCCGGAAATCAGCTTGATCGGGCTGGTCGACACGCCAGGTGAGGCCATGTCGAACAAGAGGAAGCTGATGCCGAGATGCTTGGGCGCGGCCGGATCGGTGCGGACAAGGCAGAAGATCCAGTCCGCCTTGTCGGCGTAGCTGGTCCACACCTTGGAGCCGTTGACGAGATAATGGTCGCCCATATCTTCGGCCGAGGTGCGCAAGCTGGCGAGGTCGGAGCCGGCGCCGGGTTCGGAGTAGCCCTGGCACCAGCGGATCTCGCCGCGGGCGATGCGGGGCAGATGCTCCTTCTTCTGGGCTTCGTTGCCATATTTCAGCAGCGCCGGGCCCAGCATCCAGATGCCGAAGCTCGACAGCGGCGAGCGGGCCTTGATCCGCTTCATCTCCTCGGCCAGCACCCTGGCTTCGGCCCGGCTGAGCCCGCCGCCGCCATATTCGGCCGGCCATTCCGGCACCGTCCAGCCCTTGGCGCCCATGCGTTCCAGCCACAGGCGCTGGCCCTCGCTCTTGAACTGGCAGTTGCGGCCGCCCCAGCACACATCATCGTCACCGCGGATCGGCTCGCGCATGTCGGCCGGGCAATTGGCCTCCAGCCAGGCCCGGGTTTCGGCCCGGAAAGCGTCAAGGTCAGACATCAGCCACTCCCACTGGAAAAATCTTCACCCCGCTTTATGGTGCGGCCCGCCCGTCCAGCAAAGCTGGCAGATGATGTAGAGGCACGATGCTCCCCGATTTTCTCGCTGCCGTGGATTTTTCCACCCTGCCGGTGCGGCCCGAAGCCCTCACCATCCCGGCATTCAGCCTGGGCGGCAGCGAATGGGGGCCGTTTGCGCTGCGCTGGTACAGCCTGGCCTATATCGTTGCCATTGCCGGTGGCTGGTGGCTTTTGACCCGCATGATCCGCCGGCCGGGCGCGCCGGTGACGGAACGGCAGCTGGATGATTTCATCACCTGGGTGACGCTGGGCGTGATCGGCGGCGGGCGCATCGGCTATGTGCTGTTTTACAACCCGGCGAAATATCTGGCCGATCCGGTGGAGATCTTGCGGCTGTGGGATGGCGGCATGAGTTTCCATGGCGGCTGTTTCGGGGTGATCGCTGCCTGTTTCCTGCACGGCTGGGCGGCGCGCTATTCGGGCCTGCGCCTGCTCGATTATGTCGCCACCGTCACGCCGTTGGGGCTGGGGGTGGGGCGCATCGCCAATTTCGTCAATGGCGAGTTGTGGGGCCGGCCGACGGGCACGGATTGGGGTATCATCTTCCCCGATGCCGGGCCGGAGCCGCGCCACCCGAGCCAATTGTATGAGGCGGGGCTGGAGGGCGGCGTGCTGCTGATTGTCCTTACCCTCTTGTTCTGGTTCACGCCGGCGCGGCTGCGGCCGGGCCTGCTGTCCGGCGTGTTCGGCATCGGTTATGGGCTTTCGCGCTATATCGTTGAAAATTATCGCGAACCCGATCGCCAGCTCGGCATTTTGGACAGCGGGCTGACCATGGGGCAGACGCTGAGCCTGCCGTTGATCCTGGCGGCGCTGCTGCTGCTGGTGCTGGCGCTGGTGAGGAAGCCGGTTGCGGCATGAGCCTGGCTGAGCAGCTGCGGGATCGCATCGCGGCCGATGGCCCGCTGCGCCTCGATGCCTGGATGGCGGCCTGCAACAGCGCCTATTATGCCGGGGAAGACCCGCTGTGCCGCGATTTCACCACCGCGCCGGAAATCAGCCAGATGTTTGGCGAGGTGATCGGCGGCTGGATCGGCGATCTGTGGCTGCGCGCCGGCAAGCCGGCCTGCCATCTGGTGGAGCTGGGCCCCGGCCATGGCACGCTGCTGGCCGATGCGCTGCGGCTGCTGGACCGGTTGCCGGGCTGTGCGGCGGCGCTGCAGCTGCATCTGGTGGAAACCAGCCTGGCCCTGCGCGCCGTGCAGCGCAGCCGGCTCGCCGGGCGGGATGCGCACTGGCACGAACGGGTGGACCAGCTGCCCGATGACCGGCCGCTGATCATCATCGCCAACGAATTTTTCGATGCGCTGCCCATTCGCCAGCGCCGGCAGGGCTGCGAGCTGCATGTCGATTTCGCCGATGGCCTGTTCGGGCCGTGCTGGCTGCCGGCTGACGGTGCGGATGCGGAATGGTGTGACGATGCGCTGGCCATCGCCGGGCACCTGGCCGGGCGGCTGGCGCGGCAGGGCGGTGCCGCCCTGTTCATCGATTATGGTTATGCGCACGCTGGCCTGAACGGGCCGGACACGCTGCAGGCGGTGCACCGCGGCCAGTATGTCAGCCCATGGCTGAACCCCGGTGAGCATGATCTGACCGCACATGTCGATTTTTCCGCGCTGGCCGCTGTGGCGGGTGCGCGCGGGCTGGCCGCCCATGGCCCGGTGGCGCAGGGGGCGTTTCTGGGCGCGCTGGGCATCGGGGCGCGGGCCGATGCGCTGAAACAGGGCAAGGGCCCGGCCGATGCTGCCGCGATCACCGCCGCGCTGTTGCGGCTGACGGCGCCGCAACAGATGGGCGCGATCTTTCAGGCGCTGGGGCTGACCGCGCCGGGCTGGCCAGTGCCAGCCGGATTTGCCATGGAACGGCCATGAGCCTTGCCGTTGCCTATCGTGATGGCACGCCCGCCGATGCCGCCATGCTGGCCGGGCTGGCGGCGGCGACCTTCGTCGAAACCTTTGGCACGCTCTACAAGCTGGAGGATCTCAACAATTTCATCGCCGGCTATACGGCGGCGGCCTATGGCGCCGAGCTGGCCGATCCCGACATTAAGGTGCGGCTGGCGATGATCGGCGATGTCGCCATCGGTTTTTGCAAGGTGAGCCGCCTGAAGCTGCCGGCCCCCGAACCGGCACCGGGCGCCATGGAGCTGCGCCAGCTCTATCTCTACAAGCCCTGGCACGGCCTGAAGATTGCCGATGTGTTGACCGAGTGGGCCAAGGATCAGGCGCGCATCCGTAGCGCGCCGGAGATGTGGCTCAGTGTGTTCACCGAAAACCCGCGCGCCCGGCGCTTTTATGCCCGGCACGGCTTTGTGGAGGTGGCGCCCTATCACTTCATGGTCGGGACCCAAGCTGACGAGGATATCTTGTGCCGGGTGACGCTGTAGAGTTTCTGACCGTTCCGGCGCTGGCTGGCACGCGCCATGGCTTTGTGACGCGACGGGGCGGCGTGTCGGCCGGGCTGTTTGCCAGCCTGAATGTTGGCCTGGGCAGCAGCGATGACCGGGCCGCCGTGTTGGAAAACCGCCGCCGCGCCATGGACGCGGTGGCCCCCGGTGGTCGCCTCGTGACGCTGCACCAGGTCCATTCGGCGACGGTGGTGCCGGTCACGGCGGCCTTTCCCGATGATGCCCGCCCGCCCGCCGATGCCATGGTGACGGCGACGCCGGGCCTGGCGCTGGGCATCCTCACCGCCGATTGCGCGCCGATCCTGCTCGCCGATGTCGCGGCCGGGGTGATCGGCGCGGCGCATTCGGGCTGGAAGGGGGCGCTGGCCGATATTGGCCCGGCGACGGTGGCGGCGATGGAGGCGCTGGGGGCATGCCGGGGCCGCATCGTGGCGGCCATCGGGCCGACGATCGCGCGGGCGAGTTATGAGGTGGACCTGGCCTTTGTGGAGCGGTTTTGCGCCGCCGCGCCGGAGAATGAGGCGTTTTTTGCCGCCGGCAAGCCGGGCCATGCCCAGTTCGATCTGGAAGGCTTCATCGCCGCGCGGCTGGCCGCGGCGGGGGTGAAGACGGTGGTGGCGATGGGGGTGGACACCTACGCGGACGAAGACCGCTGGTTCAGCTTCCGCCGCACCACGCACCGGGCGGAGCCGGATTATGGGCGGCAATTGTCGGTGATTGCGCTGTAGGCGCACGCCTCCAAAGGTCCGAGGCTCTGATTTTGCTGGCGCCCATGACCACCGGCCATGACCGCTGTCACGTGCGGGATTCCCTTTTCCCCGCCCAGCCCGTAACCTGCCGCCTGCATGGACATCTATCTGCCCATTGCCGAAATGTCGGTGAACAGCCTGCTCATCATCCTGCTGGGCGGTGGGGTCGGGTTTCTGTCGGGCATGTTCGGTGTGGGTGGCGGCTTTCTCACCACGCCGCTGCTCATTTTCTATGGCATCCCGCCGGCGGTGGCGGTGGCATCGTCGGCCACGCAGATCACCGGATCATCGGTGTCGGGCGCGCTTGCCTATCTGCAGCGCGGGCAGGTGGATATCCGCATGGGGCTGGTGCTGGTGGCAGGCGGCGTGATCGGCGCCGGCGTTGGCCAGATCATCTTTTCGGCGCTGCAGACGGTGGGGCAGGTCGATATCGTCATCGCGCTCATCTATGTGATTTTCCTGTCGGTCATCGGCGGCCTGATGCTGAAGGATGCGGTGGGGGCGCTGCGGGCGGCGCGGGCCGGGCAGGCGGCGCCGGCGCGGCGGGCGCGGCATCTGCCCTGGGTGGCGGCGCTGCCCGGCAAGATGCGCTTTGCCCGTTCCGGCCTCTATATCTCGCCGCTGGCACCGATGCTGCTGGGGGCGCTGGTGGGCATGCTCACCCAGATCATGGGCATTGGTGGCGGCTTCATCATGGTGCCGGCGATGGTCTATATCCTGGGCATGCGCGCGCAGGCGGTGGTGGGCACATCGCTGTTCCAGATCATCTTTGTCACGGCGGCGACCACGCTGCTGCACGCCACCGCATCGAAAACCGTGGATATCGTGCTGGCGCTGCTGCTGCTGCTGGGCGGGGTGGTGGGCGCGCAGCTGGGCGTGCGGGCGGCGCAGAAATTGTCGCCCGACCGGCTGCGGCTGGCGCTGGCCCTGATCGTGCTGGGCGTGGCGCTGCGCCTGTTCATCGGCCTGACCTGGACGCCGGCCGAACCCTTTGCCCTGTTTGAAGGCGCGTGATGGCGCGGTTGATCCTGCCCGTGCTGCTGTGGCTGGCGCTGGCCGGGGCCGCGCCGGTGCGGCTGATCACCCAGTTGAGCACGGCACGCATCGACATCAACACCAGCTTTCGTGGCGCCGAGCTGCTGGTGTTTGGCGCCATCCAATATCCCGGCGGCGCCGCCCCTGGCCGCACGCCCGATATCGCCGTGGTGGTGCGCGGGCCGGCCGCGCCGGTGACGGTCAGGCGGCGGGAACGGCTGGCCGGAATCTGGGTGAATGGCCAGGCGGTACGCTTCGAATCGGTTCCGGGATTTTATGCGGTGGCCGCCACCCGCCCGGTCGATCGGCTGGCAGATGAACGCATGACGGCGATTTACGAGATCGGCACGCGCAACCTGCAATTGTCCCCGGCCAGCAACGCCGATGATGCCACCACCCGCGCCTTTGAAGCCGGCCTGATCGCGGCGCGCAGCCGCGCCGGCCTGTTTGCCGAGCGGCCAGGCGGGGTGCAGATCACCCGCGGCGTGCTCTATTCCGCCCGCATCGCGCTGCCGGCGGCGGTGCCGGTGGGCGAATATACCGCCGAAATTCATCTGGTTGACCGGGGGCGGGTGGTGGCCAGCACGTCGGCGCCGTTCAGCATTGGCAAATCCGGGTTTGAACGCTGGGTCTATCTGATGGCGCGCGAACACAGCCTGGCCTATGGCCTTGCCGCCGTCGTCGCGGCGGTGCTGGCCGGAGTGCTGGCAGCGGCCGTCACGCAGCGTCGCTGGTAGTTATCAACAATCGACTCGCAAGGTGCGACGTTTTCGACTATGGTGAACATCGGCGCATCGTCGGCCGGCTGCCTTGAACATCCTCAACTGCATCCCCGAACAAGCTCCAGGAACGAAAACACAGGAAGATTTGGAACGATATGAGCTTTGATCGACGCGGACGTGGTCCGGGGCGCGGTGGGAATGACAAGCGCGAGCGCGGCTTTGACAGCTTCGACGATTTTGGTGGCGGTCGTAGCTTTGGCGGTGGTGACCGCTTTGGTGGCGGCGGCTTTGGCGGCGGCGACCGTTTCGGCGGTGGCGGCGGCGGCCGTGGTGGCTTCGGCGGCGGCGGTGACCGGTTCGGCGGCGGTGGCGGCGGTGGTCGCTTTGGCGGTGGTGGCGGCTTCGGCGGCCCGCGCCGTGAAATGTCCCCCGGCATCACCGTGGGCACCGGCCGTGGCACCGTGAAGTTCTTCAACGCCCAGAAGGGTTTCGGCTTCGTTGTGCGTGAAGACGGCGGCGAAGATGTGTTCGTGCATATTTCGGCGGTGGAAGCTGCCGGCCTGACCGGCCTGGCCGATGGCCAGCCGCTGGAATTCACCCTGGTCGAACGCAACGGCCGCATTTCCGCGACCGAGCTGAAGATCGAAGGCGAGCCGCTGCCGGTCGCCGAACGCGCCCCGCGCGAAGATCGTGGCCCGCGCGAAGGCGGCTTTGAGCGTCGCCCGTCCGGCCGTGACCGCGCCCCGGTGACCGATGGCACCCGCGTGGATGGCACGGTGAAGTTCTTCAACGGCCAGAAGGGCTTTGGCTTCATCCAGCGCGACGATGGCGCGCCGGATGCCTTTGTCCACATCTCGGCCGTGGAACGCGCCGGCTTCTCCAACCTGAACGAAGGCCAGCGTGTGTCGTTCGAGCTGGAAGAAGATCGTCGCGGCAAGCAGGCTGCGGTGAACCTGCAGGCGATCTGATCGGCTGACCGGTTGACGAATTGAAGGGCGGCGGCCGCAGGGCTGCCGCCCTTTTTCGTTGCTGTCCAGCGCTTTGGCGCATGCTGCACTGCGGCATGTGCGCCTGCGGCGCTGACGCCGCTGTTGCCAATCTTACCAACCTGTCATCCCGCCGCCACGCGCGCCCGCCTGTTGCCGGCGCTGCCCCGGAGCCCCCACATGCTTGCCAACAATGTCGTCACGATCCTGATGATCGTGTTTTCCTGGATCACCCTGATGGGCGTGCTCGCCTGGGCCGGCATTCTGGTGCCGCGCCAGCTGGATGGCCGCAAGCAGCGCCAGATCGCGCAGTTGACCGCCGGCACTGAAGCGCTGGCCATCGCCATCGCCCGCAATGGCCATGACCCGCTGCACCTGGCCCGCCTTTCGGCCCAATATGCCGCCCATGTGCGCGCGCTGACCCAGCTGGGCGCAGGCGTGCCGCCGGCTCCGGCCGCGGAAACCGCGCCGCTGGCCGAAGCTGCCTGATTTCACCAGTGGACAGGCCGGCCGGGTGTGCGCACCCTGCCGGCCATGACCGACGCGACCTTTGATTTTCGCGCCGCGCTGGCGGCCAACGCCGATGCCCGGCCCGATCACCCCGCTGTCATCTGCGGGGAGGACAAGCTGAGCTGGCGGCAATTTGTGGCCCGTGCCGAGAAACTGGCCGGCACGCTGGCCGATCATGGCGTGAAGCCCGGCGATTCGGTGGCCAGCATCGCGCTGTCCTCGGTGGATTATGCCGTGTTGTGGGCTGCCGTGCTGCGGCTGCGGGCGACGATGGCGCCGCTGGCCCCGTCCTCCACCCCCGACCAGATTGCCGCGATGGTCGCCGATTCCGGCGCGCGCTTCGTGTTTGTGGATGCGCCCAACCGGGCCGAATTCGGCGCCGTGCTGGATGGCAAGACGCTGGTCGATCTGGACCGGCTGGACGGCTTCATCGATCCCACCGCGCAGGCCCCGAAGCTGGCACCGCTTGATCCCCAGGCCGGCTTCAACATCATCTATTCCAGCGGCACCACCGGCACGCCCAAGGGCATTGTGCAAAGCTGCGCCATGCGCTCGCTGCACATCACCGGCGGCCGCCGCATCGGCTATGGCCCCGATTGCGTGACGCTGTGTTCGACGCCGCTTTATTCCAACACCACGTTGGTCAGCTTCATTCCCACCCTGGCCTGGGGCGGCACGGTGGTGCTGATGCCGAAGTTTGACACCGCCAAATGGCTGCGGCTGGCCGAGCGCCATCGGGTCACCCATGCCATGCTGGTGCCGGTGCAGTATCGCCGCCTGCTGGCCGATCCGGGGTTCGATGCCACCGATCTTTCATCGCTGCAGATGAAATTCTGCACCTCCGCCCCCTTTGCCGCCGAGTTGAAGGCCGAGGTGCTGCGCCGCATGCCGGGCGGCCTGATCGAGTTTTTCGGCATGACCGAAGGCGGCGTGGGCTTCATGCTGGTGGCGCACGAGCATCCCGACAAGCTGCACACTGTGGGCCAGCCGCAGCCGGGGCACGAGGTGCGCATCATCGATGAGGATGGCAACGACGTGCCGCCGGGCACGCCGGGCGAGATTGTCGGCCGATCGCCGGCGACCATGAATGGCTACAGGAACCGGCCGGATCTCACCGCCAAAGCCTATTGGATCGACCCAACCGGCAAGGAATGGCTGCGCACGGGCGACATCGGCCGGCTGGACGAAGACGGCTTCCTCACCCTGATGGACCGCGCCAAGGACATGATCATTTCGGGCGGCTTCAACATCTACCCCTCTGATATTGAGGCCGTGCTGCTGACCCTGCCGGGCGTGGTGGAAGCCGCCGTGGTGGGCGTGGCCAGCGAGGCGTGGGGCGAAACGCCGGTGGCCTTTGTGGTGGCGCGCGAAGGTCCCTTGGGGGGTGACGCCGAGGCTTTGCGCACGGCGGCCACTGCGAAGCTGGGCAAGACGCAGCGGCTGGCGGCGCTGGTGCTGGTCGACGAGCTGCCGCGCAGCCACATCGGCAAGGTGCTGAAACGTGAATTGCGCGACAGTTTCCGCGGCACGGTTGCCTGAGGCCGCATTCCTCCCCAAACTTGTTTGGGGAGGGGGACCGCCGGCACGGCGGTGGAGGGGCCCTCCCGAACAGGGGGGTCACATGAAACAACTGGCAACCGCCACCATCATCGGCAGCGCCGCGCAGATCGCCATGGTGGTCGCCGGGCACAGCGTGCCGGCCGTGGCCGAGAATTTCGCCATCGGCGGCATGGGGCTTTCGGCGCTGGCCGGCTGGCTGGCGACGCGGGGGGCAAGCCTGGGCCTAGGCGCCGGCGCCGGGCAGGGCGCGGCGGCAGGCGGCATCTGCGCCGCCATCGGCATCGCGGTGTCGGTGGCGCTGGGCGATGTGCCGGCCAGCCTGCTGGCGCTGGGCACCGGCAGCAGCGTGGTGACGGGCGCGATTGGCGGGGTGTTCGGCCGGCGGGTTTAGCCCGCCTTATTCATGAGCCTTCCTGTCAGG
>NZ_NOXT01000097.1 GCF_002251755.1 Sandarakinorhabdus cyanobacteriorum | reverse complement strand
GCTACCCTCATAACCTACACCACCTGCCGGGACGCGACCGTCGCACCTCTTGGTCGCCAGACAGGATGCCCGATACAGGCTCATTCGCGAAAATGGATGCTGGGCAGACGATTCACCCAAGTGGGCGCAGCTGCACGTAGAAATGACGAAGGCGGTGGTGGCCGAAACTTTGCCCAGGCTGGGCGCGTTGGCCCAATCTCTTCGTCCCCTTCCAATCGACCCAAAGGGCATCGCCGGGGCTGCGCCAGTGTTTCGCTATCTCACCCGCAACTTGTTGCTTTACATTGATCCAGGCTGCTCTGTGGTGGCATCGGCCTCCAATAAGGAGGTCTTTCGATCAGTTGCCGACGCCGTGGCAAACTTGAAGGAGGACCTGGCAGGCACCCCATTCTCCGCCCAATTTGCCATTTCAGAAGCGGATGCTGCCTACGAAAAATCCAGCACAATTGTCGAATGTGCTGAACCCGCCAATGCCAGCCTGAAGCACGTACAGCTTGAGGCCGCTGCGAACGCCAGGCGACAGATTGCATCCATCAGGGCCATTATGATCAGTCGGTAGGCGGGTTGTTGCAGCCAACGCAAGCCAGTCATCAAGCCCTGCCAGAAAACAAATGGGTGCAGGGACGAGTCCCTGCCCGCCGGAGGCCTCCTTCTTCTGAACCATAATCCCTGTCCTACACAGGCCATTCCTGTCATGATCATCGCGCTGCAAATCCCGCTTTTGCCGGTCTGTTGCCGGGTGCGATGCGTCGTTGAAAACCGTTTTCACCAACCAGAACAACGCTGACTCCCGTTGAATCTGTCAATTGTGTCAAAACAAGGTGGGCCGCATCGCCAATGTGATTCGCCGCTTTCTCCCTTCCGCCTGCAACCCCACACTCGTAAAAGGCCGGCAAATCAACCGGAGTCCCTGCCATGTCTGATCCCGTTGTCATCGCCAGCTATGCCCGCACGCCGATGGGTGGGTTCCAGGGCGCCTTGAGCGGCGTGAAGGCCACCGATCTGGGGGCGGCGGCGGTGAAGGCGGCGGTTGCGCGGGCCGGGGTGGCGGCGGACAGGGTGGAGCAGATCGTGATGGGCTGTGTGCTGCCGGCTGGGCTGGGCCAGGCGCCGGCGCGGCAGGCGGCGTTGGGGGCGGGGTTGCCGCTTGGTGTCGAGGCGACGACGGTCAACAAGATGTGTGGCAGCGGCATGCAGGCGATGATCATGGCGCATGATGCGCTGGCGGCCGGCAGTGCGGAGGTGATTGTGGCCGGCGGCATGGAGAGCATGACCAATGCGCCCTATCTTCTGACCAAGCATCGCGGCGGCGCGCGGATCGGCCATGATGCGATAAAGGATTCGATGTATCTGGATGGGCTGGAGGATGCCTATGATCCCGGCCGCCTGATGGGCAGTTTTGCCGAGGAAGCGGCGCGGGATTATCAGTTCACGCGGGAAGCGCAGGACGCTTTTGCCATCGCCAGCCTTGCCCGCGCCCAGGCGGCGATTGCGGGTGGTGCCTTTGCCGCCGAGATCGTGCCGGTCACCATCAGCGGCCGCGGCGGTGAGATGGTGATCGACACCGATGAACAGCCCGGCAAGGCCCGGCCGGACAAGATCCCGACGCTCAAACCCGCCTTTGCCAAGGATGGCACCATCACGGCGGCCAATGCCTCCTCCATCAGCGATGGTGCGGCGGCGCTGGTGCTGACGCGGGCGAGCGTGGCGGCGCGCGATGGCCTGGCCGTGCAGGCACGCATCGTGGCGCACGCAGGCCACGCGCATGAGCCGGCGAAGTTCACCACCGCCCCAGTGCCGGCGATCCGGAAGGTGCTGGCCAAGGCGGGGTGGAGCGTGGCCGATGTGGACCTGTTCGAGGTGAACGAGGCCTTTGCCGCCGTCGCCATGATCGCCATGCACGATCTGAACATCCCGCACGAGAAGCTGAACATCCATGGCGGCGCCTGTGCGCTGGGCCATCCGATTGGTGCATCGGGGGCGCGCATCGTCGCCACCCTGCTGGCCGCGCTGGAGCGGACCGGCGGCCGGCGCGGGGTGGCGGCCCTGTGCATCGGCGGCGGCGAGGCGACCGCCATCGCGGTGGAGCGCATCTGATGCCGTTGGCTGGCAAGCGCGCGCTCGTCACCGGGGCGACCAGCGGCATTGGGCTCGCCATTGCCAAGGCGCTCAGCGCAGGCGGCGCGCGGGTGATGATCAACGGCTTTGGCGATGCGGCGCAGATCGCGGCGGCGCAGGCCGAAGCGGGGGGTGCGCTCTATCATGGGGCGGACATGAGCAAGCCCGGCGAGATTGCCGACATGATGGCGACGGCCCAGGAGCAGCTTGGCGGGGTGGATATCCTCGTCAACAACGCCGGCATCCAGTTCGTGTCGCCGGTGGAGGAGTTCCCGGCCGAGAAGTGGGACGCGATCCTGGCCATCAACCTGTCGAGCGCGTTCCACACCACGCGGGCGGCGGTGCCGGGCATGAAGGCGGCCGGCTGGGGGCGGATCATCAACACCGCCTCGGCGCACAGCCTGGTCGCCTCGCCGTTCAAGTCGGCCTATGTCGCGGCCAAGCATGGCATTGCCGGCTTCACCAAGGCGGTGGCGCTGGAGGTGGCAACCCACGGCGTGACGGTGAACTGCATCAGCCCCGGCTATGTGTGGACGCCGCTGGTGGAAAAGCAGATCCCCGACACGATGGCCGCACGCGGCCTGACCCGCGAACAGGTGATCGAGGATGTGCTGTTGAAGGCGCAGCCCACACGCCAGTTCGTGACGGTAACCCAAGTGGCGCAGACCGCGATCTTCCTGTGCAGCGACGCGGCGAGCCAGATCACCGGCGCCAACATCAGCATGGATGGCGGCTGGACGGCGGCCTGATTCGGGCGGGTATCGGCGCGCGGTCAGATTCCATCCCCGTTATCCCCGTTATCCACAGGCCTGATGGCCAATATTTCATTTTGACGACTCACCCGATCGGTGAGAGCATTCACCTGTAGCCGGGAATTGACGGTGGCAGAAATGCCAAAGGAAATGAAAGGGTTACAGCCAGTTTCTGGAGACCATCCCGCTTAACCGCGGGGAATTGAAACCAGGAAGAGGCAGGGCAGGAAGGCCAGCCCGGAGCATGGCGGCAGACAGGCGCAAGCCTCTCTCCCACCACCGGGACGGAGCGCCAGCCCAACCGGCCGGAAGCCGGCAGGCAAGGCGAGGCGGTGGGGCAACCCACAGACGGGGCAACCCGGATCCAGGGCAACCTGGGGCCAGACCAGCGCCAGCCGGGCAGGGCCGGAACCGGCGGCAACGCCAGCCCACGCGCGAACAATCCAACGGCGCAAGCCAGCGGGCGAAACGCGCAGCGGGTGAGAGCAGCAGCCGGGGGCCGCCAGGCCCGCACGCAAGGTCAGCCGCGACGGCGCCAGCCGCAGCGGTGAACCCCGAAGGACCGTGACGCAGCCGGAAACGGGTAACACCGGACGAAGGCGAGGCCACAGCCAGCAGGAACGGCGCAAGCCGGGACCGCAGCGGGGATCAGGACGAAGGCGTGCTGGGACGAACGGTCCGGCAACGGTGGCGAGGTGGCGGGCAACCGCCATCCCTCCACCGGATGCGAAAGTGCCGCGACCTCGCGGAAGGCCAGCCGCCGCAGCTCCAGCTGACGAAGCCGTGAGCGCAGGCGCCGACCGAAGCGAATGGCACGACACAGTGGGGGCTGATGGCGACATCAGCTCCCATTTTGCCGTTCAGAGCCGGAGCACCTTGGCCAGCCGGCCGCGCACCAGCCACAGCAGCGCCGCCCCGGCCAGCGGAAAGGCGGCATGCAGCAGCCAGAAATCCGCCGCCGCCATGCGTTCATAGAACCGGCCCAGCCAGCCCGACATGGTGCTGCCTATGAACACGCCGAACTGCACCGCGCCCAGCATCACGCCGGTCACCGCCGGCGGTGCGGTGCGCGAAAACAGCGCGTTCACCGTGGGCAC
This sequence comes from Sandarakinorhabdus cyanobacteriorum, assembly GCF_002251755.1. Classification (GTDB taxonomy): domain Bacteria; phylum Pseudomonadota; class Alphaproteobacteria; order Sphingomonadales; family Sphingomonadaceae; genus Sandarakinorhabdus; species Sandarakinorhabdus cyanobacteriorum. Next base: position 35,705 of record NZ_NOXT01000097.1, on the reverse strand, counting down.
CAGATATAGCCAACCGACATTCAGGATCAGGTGGAACATCACCACCCACAGGATGGGCGTTTGCCCCTGCCCCAGCAAGATGCCGCTGCCCAGCGCCAGCCAGATGAAGGCGCCGCCCATCAGCGCCATGCCGATGCCGATCTTGCCCAGTTCGCCGGGCACCCGACCGGCCGCCGCCTGGGCACGCCACAGCGCCAGCACCGGCGGCACCGCCATGATCGGGGCCAGACTGTCAAACGCCTGCAGCCAGCTGACCGGCACCTCAAGGCCCAGCACCAGCCGATCGAGATGATCGCGGCCCCACAGCGCATAGACATTCCACACCTGGCTTTGCGCCAGCCAGAACAGGCTGGTGAACAGCATCACCATCACCAGCGCCGCGATGGTGCGGCCATCGCCGTGCTGCAGCCGGGCGCTGCGCCGGGCCGCGTGCGGCGTGTCGGGCGGCATCAGGCCATTGCCGGCCATCAGCGTGATCGCCGCCAGCGCCATGCAGCCGCTGGCAACGGCAAAGCCCCATTGCCAATCCACCCGTTCCCCCAGCGCACCGATCAGCAGCGGCCCGAGGAACGCCCCGGTGTTGAGCCCCGCCGCCAGGATCGAGAAGGCAGCATCGCGGCGGCCATCATCGCGGGCATAAAGATGGCCGGTCTGGGCATTCAGATTGCAGCGCAGCGCGCCGGCGCCCAGCGCGCTGACCAGCAGGCCGGGCAGGAAGGTGGCGGGCAGGATCACCATCACCATGCCGCCCGTCGCCAGGGCGGCGCCGATGATGCAGGTGAGGCGCGGGCCCCACACCCGATCGCCCAGCCAGCCGCCCAGCAGTGGGGTGAGGAAGAACAGCCCGAGATACAGCCCCATCGTCTGGGTGGCGAGCGCCTGCAGGCTCATCGGCCCGAACAGGCTTTCCAGCAGGGCGCGCCAGGCGGTGAAACCGCCCACACTGTCCAGCATCGCCGGCGTGAACAATGCGTTGGCCATGTAGAGGATCAGCAGCGCCTGCACGCCATAGATGCCGGCGGCCTGCACCGCTTCTGCCACCGTGACAATGGCCAACCCAGCCGGATGGCCGCCAATCTCGCGCCGTTCCCCCATTGCAGGCACCGTGAACGGCCACCGCGCCCCGCGCAAGCCGGGCCTTGACGATTACGATTGTAGTCGACACACTGTCGCAGATCTGCCGGAGATTCCCATGCGCCTGATGCTCATCGCCGCCGCCCTCGCGCTGCTGGCCGGCCCGGCCGCCAGGGCCCAGACGCCTGCCAGCGCAGCGCCTGACCCGGCCCGCAATGCCGCCGCGATCAATCTGCTGACGGCGCGCATGGCCAACGACCATATCCCCGGCCTGCAGATCGCCGTGGTCAAGGATGGCCGCATCCTGCTCAACGCCGCGCTGGGGATGTCCAATCTGGAACAGGGCAGCAAGGTCACACCGGAAACCCGCTTCTCGATCAATTCGGCAACCAAGAGCTTCACCGGCGTTGCGGTGATGCAGCTGGTGGAGGCCGGCCGGCTTGATCTCGACGCGCCCATCGGCCGCTACCTGCCCGATCTGCCGCCGGCCTGGGCCACGATCCCGCTGCACCAGCTGCTCTCCCACTAATCCGGCCTGCCCGACATCATCGATGGCGACTGGGTGATCGCCGCCAGCGAGGCCCAGGCGTGGCGGCAGGTGATGGCCAAACCGCCAGAGGCCGCGGTTGGCGCCCGCTTTGCCTATAACCAGACCAACTATGCCCTGCTCGGCCGCATCATCGCCGCCCAGACCGGCGGCGGTTTCCCGGCCTTCTTCCAGCAGCGCCAATTTGGCCCGGCCGGCATGGCCCGCACGCTGCTGGGCGACAGCGACGACATCATCCCCGGCCGCGCCCAAAGCTACAGCTTCTATCGCCAGCTGCGCGGCGGCACAGAGATCAAGGGCGACGTGCTGGGCCATTGGCGGGACATGTTTCCACCCTTCATGCGCACCGGCGCCGGTATCGTCACCACCGCCACCGACATGGCGGGCTGGCTGATCGCGCTGCAGGATGGCCGGCTGATGGCGCCTGCCACCCGCGCCCGCATGTGGCAGCGCGACCGGCTCGCCGATGGCAAGCCCGGTGAATGGGCAATGGGCTGGCCGGTGCTGGAAAGCCGCCAGCGCCGCATCCTGGCCGGCATTGGCGGGGCGCGTTCGGCCTTCTTCGTCTATCCCGATCACGGGCTGGCCATTGTGGTGCTCACCAATCTGGCCGGCGCCAATCCACAGCGCTTCATCGACGATATCGCCGATCTCTATCTCGGCCCACCCACCCGATAGGGCCGGCCCTCGGCATCGCGGGCCTTTTCGGCCTTGCGGGCATCGCGGGCGGCCTTTTCCTCTGCCTTGCGGGCGGCGCGGCCGCGCTTGATGTCGGCCTCCTCCTGGCTTTCGGTCGCGGCGTCGTAAATTGCCTCTCCCGCCTTGATCGGCGCGGTGATCACCGCCCGCGCCACGCTGCAGCCGGTGAGCGCGATGGGCAGCAGCAGGAGAAGGATGCGCATCCCCACCTCATGCCAGAGCAGCGGGCGGCAGCGCCAGCAGTTTCGGGATGGCGGCCTTGAACGGGAAGAAACCCTTCTTCGCCTGCGGCCAGGCCACATCATCCCAGGCCCGGCGCAGGCGGACCAGCCGCACACCATCGCCGGCCAGCACGGGCGCCAGCACATCCAGCCGGTCCTTCACCGGGCCCACCGGTGCATCGGCGGTGATGATCTGGGCGAGGCGGTGGCGGGCGGCCCAGGCGCGCATTGCCTCCACCGCATCGGCTTCATCCAGCCGTTCGGGCGCCAGCCCCAACCGGTGGGCAGCACGGTCCACGCCATCGGCCAGCATGGCATCGGCCACCCGCCGTTTCAGCGGTGCCGGCGCGCCGCCGATGCCACTGGTCGCCGCCAGCGCCACCGGGCTGGCAGGCAGCGGCAAGGTTTCCAGGCTCACATCCTCCGACGTGATGAACAGGCCGGTGCGCAGGGCCGGATCGGCATGCTGCACCGGCGCCGGCGGGATTGGCGGGGGAATGATATCGGTTGGCCAGGGCGCTGCCTCGCGCGCCAGCGGCGCCGCCACCTGAAAGCGCCCGCCCGACAGGTCGCGGATCAGATCGGCACGCGCCAGATAGGTCTTGCCCGCCGTCTGCAGCCCCACCACCCAGCGCCAGCCCAGCGTGTTCGAAGCCGGGCAGGCATCGAGCAGATGGCGGTAGAAGAAGGCCGCGCCCAGCTGCCAGGGCAGGCGCAGCGTGAAGCACCAGATGCTGGCAAAGCTCATCCGCACATGGTTGTGCAGCCAGCCGGTTTCCTGCAGTTCGGCCACCCAGGCATCGAAACAGTCGATCCCGGTTTGGCCGGCCATGGCCTGGTGGTATCGACGCTGCCACTTGCCATCCTCGGCCAGCATCGCCTCCATGCGCACCACATCGGCCTGCCAGCGCGCCCAGATTTCGGGTCGCTGCTGCAGCCAGCCGACCCAATAGGTGCGCCAGCACACTTCCTGGACGAACTTCTCCGCCCCGCCAAAGCCATGGGCGGCCACGGCGGCCGCGGCCACCTCCGCCTCGCTCACCAGCCGGCGGCGGATGGCGGGAGAGAGCAGCGAGGTGGTGGCCCGGCCATCGGGCCCGCCATCATGGTTGCGCCGCGCGGCATAGGCACGGCCGGCCAGCGGCAGGAATTCGGTCAGCCGGGCAAGGGCTTCGGTGCGGGTAAGGGGGAAGCGCATGTTGGCTGCGATAGCGGGCCGGCAGGCAGGCGGGCAGCGGCGATGGTGTCGCGGCGCGCGCGATCAGACGGTGAAGCTTTCCCCGCAGCCACACGAACCCTTGGCATTCGGGTTGTTGAACACGAAGCCGGCGGTGAAATCATCCTCGCGCCAGTCCATGGTGCTGCCGATCAGATACATCAGGCTGCCGCCGTCGATGAACAGCGTGCCGCCCGGCGTGTCGATGCGCTCATCGCCGGGTTTGGCGGCGGTGACATAGGCCAGATCATAGGCGAGGCCCGAACAGCCGCGGCGCGGGGTGGACAGGCGCACGCCCACGGCATCGGCCGGCGCGTCTTTCAGGATGGTGGCGATGCGATTGGCCGCGCCTTCGGTGACGATCACCGGGGCGGGGCGCGGGCGGCGGGTGAGTGTGGTCTGTTCCATCACAGCATTCCCATTTCCAGCCGGGCCTCGTCGCTCATCTTGCCCGGATCCCAAGGCGGATCCCACACCAGAGAGACATCGCAGCTCTGAATGCCCGGCACGGCGCAGACGCGGATTTCCACTTCGCCCGGCATGGATTCGGCCACCGGGCAATGCGGCGTGGTCAGCGTCATCGTCACGATGGCGTGGCCATTGCTGATTTCCACGCCATAGATCAGGCCCAGATCATAGATGTTCACCGGGATTTCGGGATCGTGGATCTGGCGCAGCGCGGCGATCACCTCGTCATACAGGTCGCCGCCGGGGGCTTCGGGCGCCACTGGTTCCGGCTTCTGCTTCAGGAAACCGTCCAGATAATCCGGCTGGCGGGGCCCGGCTTCGGCAGCCGCCGCCTCGGCAGCGGCCCGCAGCGGCGGGGCTTTTGCCACCGGCTTGGCCTCGCTCACTTCCTCAACCTCGAAGCTGCGTTCAGTCATCATTTCACCCCAAAAATGCGGGAGACACGGGCAAGCCCCTCAACCAGCCGCTGGACATCGCGCGGGCTGGAATAGAGGCCGAAACTGGCGCGGGCGGTGGCGGGCACGCCCAGGATGTGCATCAGCGGCTGCGCGCAATGATGGCCGGCGCGGATCGCCACGCCCGCTTCATCCAATATGGTGCCGATATCGTGCGGGTGCACCCCCTGCATCGAAAAGCTGAGGATGCCGGCGCTGTCGTCAGGGCCATGCAGGGTCAGGCTGTTGATGCCCTGCAGCGCGCTGCGCGCCTGCCGCACCAGCGCCGCCTCGTGGGCATGGATGCGCTCAAGCCCAATGGCCTCCACATAATCGATGGCGGCGGCCAGGCCGATCACGCCTTCGATGTGCGGGGTGCCGGCTTCGAAACGGCCGGGCGGCGGGGCATAGCTGGTGCGTTCGAACGTCACCGTTTCGATCATCGCGCCGCCACCCTGCCAGGGTGGCATCGAATCCAGCAGGTCCGCCCGCGCCCACAGCACGCCGATGCCGGTGGGGCCATAAAGCTTGTGCCCGGAGAAGACATAGAAATCGCAGCCCAGTGCCGCCATGTCGAGCGCGAGACGCGGCGCGGCCTGGCAGCCGTCCACCAGCAGCAGCGCGCCCGCCGCATGGGCGGCATCGGCAATGCGGCGCACATCGGCGGTGCCACCCAGCACGTTGGAAACATGGGCAATGCTGACCAGCCGGGTTTCCGGCCGGATCATGGCAATCAGCGCCGCCTCGTCGATGCGGCCATCGCCAGTGATCGGGGCCACATCCAGCATGGCGCCGGCGCGTTCGCACAGCATCTGCCAGGGCACGATGTTGCTGTGATGCTCCAGCGCGGAAATCAGGATGCGGTCACCGGGCTTGAGCCGCTGGCCCCAGCTGTTGGCCACCAGGTTGATGCCTTCGGTGGCGCCGCGCACGAACACCACCTCATTGGGATCGGCTGCGCCGATGAAGCGGGCGACCCGGGCGCGCGCCTCTTCAAAGCGCAGAGTCATCGTGGCGGAGCGTTCATAGACGCCGCGATGCACGGTCGCATAATCCGGGCCATAACAGCGCGCGATGGCATCGATCACCGCTTGCGGTTTCTGCGCGGTCGCCGCTGTGTCGAGATAGGCCCAATCACCGGCCAGACCGGGAAAATCGCCCTTCAGGTCCAGCATTGCCGGGGCGGTGGCGTCGGTTATGCTCATGCGCCCAGCCCCCGGAGGACAAGATGCTTGCCGCCCTGATCGCCCTGCAGATCGCCGCCACCCAGCCGGTGACGTTGCCCGAGGATTATGCCCGCACCACGACGGGCCGCTTTTCCAGCGCCGAACAACATGCCGCCGACAGCCGGTACGACGTTGTGGAGGTGGCGATCACCCGCATCTGGCCGCAACGCACGGATGGCGTGTGGCTGTATCAGGAACAAGCGATCACCAGCGCGCCGGGCACGACGCCGGCGGCGGCGCGGCTGAAGCCCTATTTCCAGTTTGTCGCCCGCGTTGTCGAAATCGCGCCGGGCGTGCTGCGGCGGGACAATTTCCGCGTCAGGGATGGCGCCAAATGGCTCAACCTGACGCCCGGTGACGCCCGTCTCGCCACGCTCAGCCCCGATGATCTCGCACCGGCCAGCTGCCACAACCGGCTGGAGCGCATCGCCACCGGCGTGTTCGTGGGCGGCACCGAAAGCTGCACCAACAATTTTCGCGGCGCGGTGATGATGGAAAGCCGCAGCGTGGCGACGCGCGACGCCTATGTGAACTGGGATCGCGGCTTTGCCGCCGATGGCACGCGCGTGTGGGGCCCCGCCGGTGGCGGTTACATCTTCAAGCGCATGGCCGATTGAGCGGCTCACGCAGCCGCCTCCAGCCGGGCGGTGATGACGGCATCCAGCGTTTCGACCGCCGCTTCGTCCAGCCCGTCGAGCGCGTCTGACAGGAAGGCGCGGGTCAGCAGGCCGCGGGCCTGCGGCTTGGGTACGCCCCGGCTGGTCATGTAGAAAAGCGCGTCTTTGTCGAGCTCGCCGATGGCGGCGCCGTGGGCGCATTTCACATCGTCGGCAAAGATTTCCAGCTCCGGCTTGGCGTTGGCGGTGGCGCCGCGATTGAGCAGAATGGCCTTGAACGACTGGCTGCTGTCGGTCTTCTGGCCTTCGCGCGCCACGGCGACCTGGCCCAGATAGGTGGTGGTGGCCGCGCCACCCGCCACGGCGCGCACGATCTGGCGGCTGGTGGCGTTGGGGCCAATGTGGCGCACGGTGGTGACCAGCTCGATCGTCTGTGTGGCCGAACCGATCAGCACGCAGCCCAGCTGGAAATCGGCACCATCATGCAGCGTCACATCCAGCGCGATGCGGCCATAATCGCGACCGCCATCGATGATCGTGTAGCGGCAGGCGGCACCGGCGCCGACATTGATGGCGAGATGGCGGATCACCGGGCTGTCGGCGGTGGTGACGATCAGATCGGCATGGGTTTCGCCAGCCGGCACCACCACGGGTTCAACGGCGACCGGCCAATGCCGGGCGACAGCGGCCAGATCGCTGTAGCGAAAGGCCTCATCCCTGCGGGTCGGAAGCGCGCTCATGCGGCGATCGCGGAATAACCTTCCGCCTCCAGCTTGTGGGCGAGATCGGCACCGCCCGAATGGACGATGCGGCCATCCATCAGCACATGGATATGATCGGGCACGACATAATCGAGCAGCCGCTGATAATGGGTGATCAGCAGCGTGGCGTGATCGGGCGAGCGCATGGCGTTGATGCCTTCGGACACGACACGCAGCGCATCGATGTCGAGGCCCGAATCCGTCTCGTCCAGCACGGCCAGCCACGGCTTCAGCACGTGCATCTGCACCATTTCGTTGCGCTTCTTCTCGCCGCCGGAAAAGCCCTGGTTCACCGCGCGCTTCATCATGTCGAACGGCAGGCCCAGCTTTTCGGCGGCCGCCTTGGCCAGCTTCATGAACTCGGCGCCCGACACTTCGGGCTCGCCGCGCAGGGTGCGCTGGGCGTTGAGCGCGGTGCGCAGGAAGAGGAGGTTGGAGACGCCGGGGATTTCCACCGGATATTGCAGGCCCAGGAACAGGCCGGCCGCCGCGCGCTCATGCGGTTCCTTGGCCAGCAGATCCTCGCCCCGGAAGGTCACCGAACCGCCGGTCACCGCATAGCCGTCACGCCCGGCCAGCACATAGGACAGGGTGGATTTGCCGGCGCCGTTCGGCCCCATGATGGCGTGCACCTCGCCGGCGTTCACGGTGAGTGACAGGCCCTTCAGGATGGGCTTGCCGTCCACTTCGGCATGAAGATTGTCGATGATCAGCATGTGGGGGCTCACTTCATCTGGTTCTGGCGCTTGACGATGGTGACCACCGCCTTTTCGCGCACTTCTTTTTCGATCACGCCCACGCTGGCCTGGGCCACGGCCTCGGCCTGGTTGGGCGTGTGATTGGGATGGCCAAAGCGGTCGAAGGACGCCACTTTCAGGGTGAGGGCATTGCGGATCGGCCGGCAGGCCTTCACCGCCGCGATGGCGATGCTGCCGGCGGGATCCTTGGACACATCGGCGGCGGCGATCTTGTCGTCGACGCATTTGCCGAAATCGGCAGTCAGCTTGTCCAGTTCGGCGCGCAGCTGCTGGCCCTTGGGATCGACGCGCGGCGGCGCGGCGTCGCAGGCGGCGAGCAGCAGCAGCGGCAGCAGGGCGGGGGCGCGCGTCATGCCCGCGACCCCAGGGGCGTGCCGCGCGCGGCCCAGGCCGCCACTTCGCCATCGCTGACGGCGGCAAAGGCCCGGAAGCCCTGCCCGCGGTCACGCAGCAGATATTGCGTGTCCCAGTCGGTGATGACGTCGCCATCGCCGGCCAGCATCGCATAATGGGTGTGGGACAGCACGACGCCGGGGGCGAGCGGCACCACGCCCGTCACCGTGGCGCGGGCATTGGCAACGCCCTGCCGGTCATAAAGGCCGAACAGCGCCTCGACATTGCGGCGGAACAGCGCCTCGTCACAGGCAAGGGCAGTGCCGGGGCCGGAAATCAGCGCCGGGAACGACCAGGCCGCGACCAGCGCTGCACTGTCCTGCCGGGCAAATGCAGCGGAATAGGCGGCGAAAAAGGCCTGAACATCGGCCTGCATCACCCGACCGAGCCTTCCAGGCTGAGCCCGAGCAGCTTTTGCGCCTCAACGGCAAATTCCATCGGCAGTTGCTGCAGCACTTCGCGGCAGAAGCCGTTGACGATCAGGCCAACCGCGGCTTCGGCATCCAGCCCGCGCGATTGGGCATAGAAGAGCTGATCGTCCGAAATCTTCGACGTGGTCGCCTCATGCTCGATGGTGGCGCTGGGGTTGCGCACCTCGATATAGGGCACGGTGTGGGCCCCGCACTGGCTGCCCAGCAGCAGGCTGTCGCACTGGGTGAAGTTGCGCGCGCCCTCCGCCGTGGCCGCCACCCGCACCAGCCCGCGATAGGTGCCGTTCGACCGGCCGGCCGAAATCCCCTTCGACACGATGGTGGAACTGCTGCCCTTGCCGATGTGGATCATCTTGGTGCCGGTATCGGCCTGCTGGCAATTGTTGGTGACCGCCACCGAATAGAATTCGCCCACGCTGTTTTCGCCCGACAACACACAGCTGGGGTATTTCCAGGTGATGGCGCTGCCGGTTTCGACCTGGGTCCAGCTGACCTTGCTGTTCTTGCCCAGGCAGTTGGCGCGCTTGGTGACGAAATTGTAGATGCCGCCCTTGCCGTCGGCATCGCCCGGATACCAGTTCTGGACGGTGGAATATTTGATCTCGGCATCATCCAGCGCGACCAGCTCCACCACGGCGGCGTGCAACTGGTTTTCATCGCGCATCGGGGCGGTACAGCCTTCGAGGTAGGAGACATAAGCGCCCTTGTCGGCGATGATCAGCGTGCGTTCGAACTGGCCGGTGTTGGCGGCATTGATGCGGAAATAGGTGGAAAGCTCCATCGGGCAGGGCACGCCTTCGGGGATGTAGACGAAGGTGCCATCGGAAAAGACCGCGCTGTTCAGGCAGGCAAAATAATTGTCGGTGACGGGCACGACGCTGCCCAGCCACTTCTTCACCAGATCGGGAAATTCCTTCACCGCTTCCGAAATGGACAGGAAGATCACCCCGGCCTTGCGCAGCTCCTCGCGGAAGGTGGTGGCCACCGACACGCTGTCGAACACGGCGTCGACGGCGATCTTCCGCGCGCCTTCCACCCCGGCCAGCACCTTCTGCTCCTCGATCGGGATGCCCAGCTTCTCATAGGTGCGGCGGATTTCGGGATCCAATTCGTCCAGCGATTTCAGGCTCGGCTTGGCCTTGGGCGCGGCGTAGTAATAGGCATCCTGATAATCGATCGGCGCGATGTTCAGCTTGGCCCAATCCGGGCTCTCCATCGCCTCCCACTTGGCGAAGGCCTTCAACCGCCAGTCCAGCAGCCACTGCGGCTCGCCCTTCTTGGCCGAGATATAGCGCACCGTGTCGGCATTCAGGCCCTTGGGTGCCAGTTCGGATTCAACATCCGAGGTGAAGCCCCACTTGTAGGTGGCCAGATCCTCAACCGCGGCGCGGGCCTCGGCATCCTGCACCGGCGCTGCAGCATCGTTCACCGTGTCGGCAGACACTTCATCAGACATGGTCAAACTCTTTTCCGGTTCGTTCAATCGGCCAGCGCGGTGGCGGTGGCCACGGCTGGCCCGGATGCCGCCGCTGCCGCCGGCTGCACCAGATCGGCCAGCGACACGGCGGCAAGCGCCCCACGCACGGCCTGGTTGATTGGCGGCCAATGGCCCCGGATGGCGCAATGGCCTTCCATGGCGCAATCCTGCACATCGCCCGACACACAGCTGGTCAGCGCGATCGGTCCATCCACCGCCTCGACGATTTCCGCCACGCTGATCGCTGCCGGCTCGCGGGACAGGGTGAAACCACCGGCCGCCCCGCGCGACGCCGTGAGCAGCCCGCCACGGGCCAGCGTGCCCATCAGCTTGGCCACCGTGGGCGGCGGGATCATCGTCAATTCCGCCACCCGCGCCGCCGACAATTTCGCCGACGGTTCGCGCGCGGCGGCAGCCATTACCACCACGGCATAATCGGCAAGATTGGTCAGTCGAATCAAGGCTTCCCCGCCACGCTCGGGCAAAGTGGACAAATCTGGTCGGGTTATGGTCCGCCTGCCCCGAATAGTCAAGTTTGCCGGGCCGGTGTGGCGGTCATGCCGCAGCCCGCGCCTTCAGGCGATCAACGCCAGGCGGGGCAAACCCGGCAACTGCCGCCGGCGCGCGATGGTGAGCCGCGTCACTGGCGCCGCCTCGATCTGGAAACGCGCCGGGGTAAGCCCGGTGAAGGCCCTGAATTCACGAATGAAATGCGCCTGATCATAAAAGGCGTCGCCGGCCGCATCCACCCAGTCCGCCGCCTCGCCGGTGGCCAGCCGCACCGCCGCCCCCAGCGCCCGATATTTGCGCGCCAACAGCTTTGGCGAGGCGCCATAGAGGCGCTGGCACAGCCGCTCCACCGATCGCGCCGACATGCCCGATGCCGCCACCAGCGCATCCACGGCCGGGTTGGTGCTGCCGGTCAACCAGTCATCGGCCAGCCGGGTGAACCAGGCATGGGCATCGCGCCCAAGCGCCAGCCGCTGGCCCAGCGCCCGATCCACCACGGCACAGCGCGCCGCATCGCTGCCGGCATTGGCCACCGCATCCAGCAGGCGCGCCACGCCGCCCGCCGGCCACACCCCGGCCAGATCCACCGCATCGTCCGCCAGTTCGGCCGCTGGCACACCCACAAGTTCGGCCCAGCCGCGCGGCAGCAGCCCGATGCCGAACAGCGCCAGCCGGCCTGCGGCGCGATAATGCGCCGGCGCACTGGTTGGCCCCTGCACAACGGCGCCACGGCCCTGAACCTGGCGGCCCTGGCCATATTCGTTCACCGCCGTGCCCGCCACCACCAGCCGGATCTGTCCCAGCTCGGCCCGCATCAGATCGGCAAAGGCCGGCAGCTGCGATTCAAACCAGTAATAGGATGACACATGCGCCCTCAGCGCCGGATCCGGCTGGAAATATCGGATCGTGATCACGGCCCCTCCCGACGCATCGGCCCGTCCCCCTGCCGGCGTCACACCGCCATCTTATACGCGCAATTTGCAAACAAGACGCAAAAAAACGGCCCAGGCATTGCTGCCTGAGCCGCCAAGTTTCGGGACCGGAGCCGGAGCTCCAGTCCGCGGGTCGCGTCATCCTGATAGACGCGATTTCCCGGGCCATATTGTAAATTTCCGACAGACTTGCCGGTTTTCATGGCTGCAATCGCCGGCACAAGCGCCTAAGCCCGGCCAATGGGCAGCAATTCCACTCCTGCCGCCGCCGGGCGGCTGGCGTTCCCGGCCATGGTCACCGGATCGGCGTGCCTCGCCTTCGGGCCCTGGCTGGTGCGGCTGGCCGATGTCGCGCCGCTGGCCTCTGCTTTCTGGCGCCAGGCGCTGGCCGTGCCGTTCCTGCTGCTGTTCGCCATGCGCGCGCCGGGCGGGCGTGGCCTGGCGGCGGCCGGGCGCGGCGGGCTGGCGCTGGCGGCACTGGCCGGCGTCGCCTTTGCCGCCGATCTGTCGGTCTGGCATCTTGGCATTGTTCGCACCACGCTGGCCAACGCCACGCTGCTGGCCAATGCCGCCACCTTCCTGCTGCCGCTCTATGGCCTGATCGCCCTGCGCCAGCGGCTCAGCCGGCCGCAATGGTGGGCGCTGGCAACAGCGGCGGCCGGCATGGCGCTGCTGCTGGGCCGCAGTGCGGAAGTATCGGCAACCCATCTTGCCGGCGATCTGCTCTGCCTGGCCGCGGCCGTCTTCTACACCGTCTATCTGATCGCCATCGAAAAGCTGCGCGGCACGCTGGATGCGATGCCGGCCCTGGCCCTGGCCACCCTGGCATCGGCGCTGGCGCTGGCCCCGCTGGCCGCCACCGGCCGCTTCTGGCCAACGGACTGGACACCGATCCTGGCACTGGCCATCGGCAGCCAGGTCATCGGCCAGGGTCTCATCGTCTATGCCGTGCGCCACCTTTCACCGCTGGTGGTCGGCCTTACCCTGCTGGTGCAGCCGGCGATCAGCGCCTTCATCGGGGCGGTGCGCTTTGGCGAAGTGCCCGGCCCGGCCGAGCTGCTGGGCGCCGGGCTGGTGGTGGCGGCACTGGTGGTGGCGCGATTGCCCGAACGCCGGGCAGCCTGAACGCCGGGCAGCCCGAACAGCGGCCACGAAAAAGGGCGCTGCACCCTCGCGGCGCAGCGCCCTTTTGCATCCGGTTCAGCGCAGTGGCTTACTTCAGATAGGCCGAGATGAACTTGTTCATTTCGAACATCGAGCATTCATCCTTGCCAAACAGCGCCTTCAGCTTGGCATCGGCAACGATCATGCGCTTGTCCGTCGGCTTCTGCAGGTTGTTGGCGCGGATATAATCCCACACCTTGGCAACCACCTGGCCGCGCGGCAGCGGATCATTGCCCACCACGGCAGCCAGCGGGCCCTGCGGCGTCAGCGGCTTCATCAACGCGTCCATCTTCTTGCCCGCGGGCTTGGCGTCCTTGGCCATTCCAGTCCCCTTCGTTGTTGCTGGCCGAATATCGGCCGATCACATCAGATTGACCCTGATGCATGGCTTAAAGCGGGGTTCAGCGTGACAGCGCAAGCCCAAAATGCGTGAATGCCACGCCGACAGCCGCCAAAGCCCCGCTAACGTGACAAAACTGCAACCAGTTTGCCTGTCAAAAGCGGCGCAGGAAGCGCAATTGCCACCAGCGCGGCCGGTTCAGGGTGGCGCCGCCGGCCACCGCGCCGTCCACCATCAGCTGATCCAGGCAATTCTCGCACTCCAGGCTGACCAGCCAGCCCCCCTCGCTGATGTCCAGCTGCAGGGCGGCATCGATCTGCCAGCCGGCCGGGGCCAGCCCGCCCGGGGCCTGCAACAGCCCGGCGGCCGCCACCTGCATGGCGCTGCGCCACCGCGCCGTCACCCGTGGCACCAGATCGGCGCCGGCGCCGGCCAGCCGCTGGTGCCAGGCCGCCGACAGCCCGGCGCTGACATCGGGGGCATGAAGCGGCCGGGGCGGCCCGCCGGCCGGCGCGGCGCCCTGCCAGCGCGCCTGTTGCAGCGCCAGGCTGCCGGCCAATTCCAGCTGGCGCAGCGGGCGGGCGCTGGCCCACAGATCAAGCCCATGGTTGCGCATCACCGCCGTGCCGGGATCAACCACGGCCAACGGGTCCAGCCCCAGCAGCGGCGACACCGGCGATCGGGTACGATCGATGAAGGCCGCGGCGTTGATCCGCAGATGATTGCCGAACAGATCGCCCTTCACCCCCGCCTCATGATGCCAGCCGGTTTCACGCGGCAGCGCGGCGAGGCCGGCGCCATTGCGGGCCAGCAGGTTCCAGCCGGGCAGCCGGGCGGTGCGGGCGCTGCGCACGAACAGCAGCGCCTCCCCCAGGGCAAACCCGGCACTGACATCCCCGGTCAGCAGTTGCGCCGTCTGGCGCTGGCCACCCGGCGCTGCCAGGCAGGGGGCGCAGCCGCCGCGCTGGTCGGTCACGTCCAGGGTCAGCGCGGTGTCGGTCAGGCGCAGCGCGCCGGCCAGCTCCAGCCGGCCACTGGCCTGCCAGCTGGCGCGCCCTTCAACATAACGGTCGCTCTGCTGCTGGCTGATCCGGCGATCGGCCAGCACCATGCCCGCCAGCGAATCCGCTGCCAGCCGGGTTTCGCGGCGATCCTCCACCCCGGCCTCCAGCCCCAGGCGCAGGATGTTGAAATCCACCGCCAGCGCCAGGCGATGCTGCTGGCCGGTGAGGTTGCTGCGGGCCACCAGCCCCTGGCCCGCCAGATCAAGCGCCTGCCGGCCGGTCTGCCGGGCAAAGCCATTGTGCAACGCCAGGCTGAAGCGGCCGGATTCCCACGCCAGATCCGAACCATAAAGCTGCAGATCGGTGCGCTGGCCCAAGTGCAGGCGGGCAAGATCGGCGCTGATCGGGCCCCACAGGCCGGGCGCATCAAACGCCAGCCGCGTGGTGGCCGGGCTGGCGGTGAAGCGGCCATCACAGCGGCCGGGCTGCCGTGGATCACAGGCGCTGGCCGGCAGATTGCCCGCCTGCGACCGGTGATAGCTGGCCGACAGGGCCCAGCGCAGGCCGGGCGCCAGATCGATATCGGCCAGCGCCGACAGGCCGGCACGCTGGCCGCGATTCAACCGCTCCCCGGTGCGGACATTGTGCAGCCAGCCCAGATCATGCTGCAACTGGCCGCCGATGCCCAGCCGCACCCCTGTGGCCAGCGGCACATCCAGCCGGCCCACCAGCCGGCGGCTGCCAAAACCGCCGGCGGCAAATTCGCCGGCACCGGCCAGCCGCGCTTCGGGCCGGCGCAGATCCTGCGCCAGGCTGCCAGCCGCCGCACCACCCCCCGGCCCATCGGCCAGCAACAGATCGGCATCGCCCAGCGCCGGCAACAGCGCCGCCTGGCCCGGCAGCGCCATGCCGTTGATGCTTACCAGCGGCCGGGCGCGGCCATGCTGCGTGACAATCGCCAGGCTGCCGTTGCCGGGCGCGGCCAGCGCCATCCAGCCCGGTGCGGCCCGCACCGCATCGGCGATGGTGCCAGGCCCGCCGGCATCGCGGGCATCGGGATCAAGCCACCACAGGGATGCGGTGGCATCCTGCGCGGCCCGATCCGCCAGCCAGCCGCGCAGCTTGGGCTGGGCGGCAATGCCCCACACCGGATTGTCGTCGGGCAGGCCCTGGGCAGCCGCAGGCAGCGCGGGCAGCAACAGGGCGGTTGCCAACCATGCTGGCCGCCGCATCATGCCGGCGCGGCTCAGCGCGGGCCGTCGCGACCGTCGGGCTGGCCGCCCAGCGGGCCGCCGGCGGCGCCCACGGCGCCCACGTTGCCAAACAGGGTTTCGAAGAAGCCTTCCGATTTGCCCAGCGTCGGCGTCTTGTCGTCCACCGGGTTGATGCGGGCGATCTTCTCCATGCGGCGGCGTTCCACCTTCGACACATTGCCCTCGGCATCAAAGCTGACGATCAGGATCTGCTGACCCAGGGTCTTGGGCGCGACAAAGGCATATTGGCCGGTCAGGCGGCTGACATAATACCAGCTGCCATTGTCGAACTGGGCCGCAAAGGTGGGCCGGCCCAGCGTGCGCGACACCGATTCGCGATTGTCCGTCCCCGGCAGGATGGAGGTGAACAGGGTTTCATCGATCAGATAGCCCTGGTTGGCCTTGATGCGCGAGCAGCCGGCACTGGCCAGCGCCGCCGCCGTCAACATCATCAGGGTCACACTGCGTTTCATCATTCTCGCTCCAGACCGGTCGACGCCCCCGCCCCCGGCTGCGGGCCGCCGCCGGCTGCCCAAAGGCGGCAACCCGTGCGACAATCCCGTTCGCGTTGTCATTATGTCAGTCGCGGCGATTATGCTAGCGCTTGGCGCATGTCGATCCTTGCGAGCCTGAAACGCCTGGTTGCCGGGGCGCCGCCGAGCCCGGTGGAGCAGCTTTATGCCGCCGTGGTGGCCGAAGCGCGCCGGCCAGACTGGTATCTTGATGGCGCCGTGCCCGACACGCTGGATGGCCGCTTCGACATGGTGGCGCTGGTGCTGTCGCTTTTGCTGCTGCGGCTGGAACAGGTGACGGGCGGCAATGTCCGCCACCCGGCGGCGCAATTGTCGGCCGATCTGGCTGATCGCTTCATCGCCGACATGGAGGCCAATCTGCGCGAGGACGGCATTTCCGATCAGGCGGTGCCGCGCCATCTGGGCCAGATGATGGCGGCGCTGGGCGGCCGGCTGGGCGCCTATCGCGCCGCGCGCGGCGATGCCGATGCCATGGCCGACGCGCTGCAACGCAATCTCTATCGCGGCGCCGATGTGCCGGATGTGGCGGTGCGGCATGTGGTGGGCGAAACCCGCCGCCTGTCAGGCCGCCTCGCCGCCACCAGCTTTGCCCGGTTGAGCGCCGGCATCATGGAGCCGGCGAATTGACCGCGCCGGTGCCGGAGTTCAGCCATCCGTTGCGCGCCCACGAAATCGGCGGCACGGTGCGGCGCGTGGCCATCAGCGCCAATGATGGGGAACGGGCAGCGCTGGCGGCCCGCTTTGACCTGTTGGCCCTGACCAGCCTTTCGGCCAGTTTCGAGGTGAAGCGCGAGGCGGCCGGCATCCGTGTCACCGGAACGGTGACCGCCACCGGCGATCAGGCCTGCGTGGCGAGCGGGGAGCCGGTGCCGTTCCGCCTGAAGGAGGCCGTGGCCCTGCTGCTGAGCGACGCGCCCGATGGCGGCGAGATCGAACTGGCCGCCGATGATCTGGATGTGGAGCCGTTGGCTGGCGACATCGTTGATCTCGGCGAAATCGCCGCCCAGGCGCTGGCGCTCGGCCTCGATCCCTATCCGCGCCGCCCGGGCGGCGTGCCCGGCCTGCTCAGCGAAGAGGAGGCCGCCGAGGCGCGCAGCCCGTTTGCGGTGCTCAAGGGCAAATAGGCCTCAGAACGGCACGTCGTCGTCCAGATCGTCGTCGAACGCGCCGGGGCGCTTGGCCGGGGCCGCGCCACCAAAGCCGCCGCCGCCCGACGGCGCGCCATAACCGCCACCGAAATCATCGCTGCGGCCACCGCCGCCGCCCATGCCGCCACCCATGCGGTCACCGCCGCCACCATCGCGGCCACCGATCAACGCCATTTCGCCACGGAATGGACCAATCACGATCTCGGTGGTGTAACGGTCCTGGCCGTTCTGATCCTGCCACTTGCGGGTCGAAAGGCTGCCCTCGATATAAACCTCGCTGCCCTTGCGCAGATACTGGGTGGCGATCCGGCCGATATTCTCGTTGCGAATGACGATATTGTGCCATTCGGTCTTCTCCTTGCGCTCGCCGGTGGCCTTGTCGCGCCAGGTTTCCGATGTCGCCATGGTGAACTGCACCACGCTGCCGCCATTGGCGAAGCTCTTGGATTCAGGGTCTTTTCCCAGCCGACCGACCAGAATCACCTTGTTCACACCCGCCATCTTGATCTCCTTCGTCTTGGCCTCAACCCTAACCGCCGCCGGCCCCAGAGGCAATTGGATGCGCCGTCTGCCCCTTGCCTTTGCTGTGGATTTCGCGATTGCTGGCCCACGATGATCTGCCAGTGGGGGCCCTGATGTCAGACCAGATCGAAGCTGCCGCCGGATTGGCCACGGCCAGCCTCGCCGCGCACGTGCTTGATACGCCAGGGCCCGGAATGGCCGCCCATTCAGGCACTTGCGCCAATTGCGGCGCCGCCCTTTCCGGCCCGTTCTGCGGCCAGTGCGGCCAGCGCGCCCACCTGCACCGCAGCGTGGGCGAGGTGTTCCACGAATTCCTGCACGGCATCACCCATTTCGACGGCAAGGCCTGGACCACCCTGCCGATGCTGATCTTTCGCCCCGGGAAGCTGACCCGATCCTATATCGAAGGCCAGCGCGCCCGCTACATCGCGCCGGTGCCCTTGTTCCTTCTTGTTGTTTTCCTGATGTTTTTTGTCCTGTCTTTTGCGCATTTGCCCGATGATGCGGTGCAGGTTGGCGACGATACTACACCGGCCGAGCGGGTCGCGGAGTCGCGCAAGGCCCTCGCCGATATCGACGCCGAGATCGCCAAGGCTGAAGCCACTGGAGACAAGGCCAAGCTCGCCGAACTGCGCACGGCCCGCGCCGGCCTGGCCGCCGTTACAAAGCGCGCCGGATCGGCAGAGGTGAGTGCAGCCGATGTGATCAGCGATATCGGCCAAGGCATTGTTTCGGCCAGCCAAAAGGATCAGCTGACCATCATCAGCGGCTTTCCCGCGCTGGATGCGAAGGCGAAGGAGGCCCTGAAGAATCCCAGTCTTGTGCTCTACAAGCTGCAAACCAAGGCCTACAAGCTCAGCTTCCTGCTGGTGCCGCTGTCGTTGCCGTGGCTGTGGCTGTGGCTGGCCTTGTTCTGGCGGCGCGGGGTCGGCATGTATGATCATGCCATCTTCGCACTCTATTCGATCAGCTTCATGAGCCTGCTGTTCATCACGGCCAGCATGGCGCTCACCGCTGGCGTCACGGCGCAATGGTTCTGGACCCCGCTGTTGCTGGCACCGGCCGCTCACATGTTCGTGCAACTGCGTGGCAGTTATGCGCTTGGCTGGTGGGGCGCCAGTTGGCGCACCGTCTATCTCAGCTTTGCAGCGGTGATCACCCTCAGCCTTTATCTGCTCATCCTGATCGTTGCCGGGGTGCTGGACTGATCAATCCACCGCTGGTGGCGGCAGCAGTTCCGTCGCCTGTTCGCTGCGCACCGGGGCGTCGGCAGCGGCGAGATGCGGCACCGGCTTCTTGCCCTGCTCCACGCCCATATCGGCAAAGCGCCGGGCCTTGGGCAGCACATTGCGTTCCAGCGAACCAACGAAATCATTGTAATTGCCCACCGTTTCGGTGAGATTCTTGCGCATCCGCGCCAGATGCTCCGCCATCACCGCGATCGCGCTGTAGATGTCGGCCCCCAGCTTGCCGATCTCGCGGGCTTCCTCGGCCAGTTTCTCCTGCCGCCAGTTCAGCGCCACCGTCTTGGCGATGGCCAACAGGTTGATCGGCCCGGCCAGCAGGATGCGCTGGTCAAAGGCCCAGCCCAGCAGCGCCAGATCATGTTCCAGCGCGGCCGAAAGGAAATTTTCGCCCGGGATGAACATGATGACGAAATCCGCCGCCGCGCCGAATTCGTTCCAATAGGCCTTTTCCGAAAGGCCGCGGGCATGATTGCGCACGGCGGCGGCATGGCGCTTCATCGCGGCCAGCCGGTCGGGATCATTGCCAGCCTCCAGCGCGGCCAGATAATCGTTCAGGCTGCACTTGGAATCGATGATCAGCTGGCGGCCGCCGGGCAGGTTGATGATGGCATCGGGCCGCTTGCCGCCGCCGTCGGTACTGGCCTGCAGGTTGAAATCGATGCCCGCCCGCAAACCGGCCATTTCCAGCGTGTTGGCCAGCTGCTGCTCCCCCCAGCTGCCGCTGGTCTTGCCGCTGGTGCGCAGCGCCGTCACCAGCCGCGCCGCCTCGTCCGACACGCGGGCCTGGCCCTGTGCCACCTGTTCCAGGGCCTGGGTAAGCGCGCCGTAATTTTCGGCCCGGGCCTTTTCCACCTCGCCCAGCCGGTTCTCATATTTGGCCAGCGTCTCCGCCACCGGAGCCAGCACCGCCTTCAGGCTGGCCTGATTCTTGGCCTCGGCCTCGGCGAAGCGCTGTTCGGCGCGGTTGATCAGCTGGCCCTGCGCCTGTTCCAGCACCCGGCCGGCCAACGCTTCAAAGCGGGTGTTCAACTCCTCCAGCTGGCGGGCGTGGGCGGCGTCGCGCTCTTCCCGCTGGGTCTGCAGCGCCCGGATCTCCACCGCCGTTTCGGCCAGCTTGGTGCGCCGTTCATCCGCCTCCTGCCGGGCGGCATCGCGTTCGGCCTTCAGCGCCGCGACCGGGCGGTTGGCCAGCCACCAGCCCGCGGCAAGCCCCGCAAGCAGGGCAACAATGGCGATCACGGCTTCGGTCACGGGCGGCATCCAGCGCTGACAGGGGAACGGGTGCAGAACATAGCCGCTTGGCAAGCGAACGCAACGCCGCCATGCTCTGGCCCATGCGCATCCTGCCCGCTCTTGCCCTGCTCCTCGCCACATCGGCCACCGCCGCGCCGTTCGCCTTTTCGCCGGCCCGCATCGCCGCCGATGCCGGGGCACTCGCCTCTGATGATTTTGCCGGGCGCGGGCCGGGCGAAGCGGGGGAGGCCTATACGCTGGCCTATCTCGCCCGCCAGTTCCGCGCCGCCGGGCTGGAGCCGGCCGGGCCGGGCGGCAGCTGGCTGCAGGAGGTGCCGCTGATCCGGCTGGAGCGGCAGCCGGGGGCGACCCTGGCCATCACCGGCCCCGATGGCCCGCTGCCCATCCAGCTCGGCCGCAACGCCACGCTGGCGCTGCGCCAGCCGGGGGAGACCATGGTTGCCGATGCGCCGATGGTCTTCGGCGGTTTTGGCGTGGTGGATCAGGGCTTTGATCCCTATGCCGGGGTGGATGTTGCGGGAAAGGTGGTGCTGATCCTGGCCGGCGATCCGGATGGGGAGGCTGGCACCGATCTCGGCTTTGGTGGCCGCACGCTGGCCTACAAGGGCCGGGTGGGCGTGAAGATTGCCGCCGCCGCCAAGGCCGGCGCAATCGGCGTGATCGTGCTGCACGAGGATTTCCCCGCGTCCTACCCGCTCGCCCAGCTGGTCGGCACCGAGATGGTGCCGCAGATGGTGCCGGGGGGCACCAGCTTTGGCGGGCCGCTGCGCTTTGCCAGCTGGGTGGAAGGCGCGGTGGCGGCGCGACTGCTGGCGGCCATCGGCCTGGATCTGGCCAGCGCCAAGGCGGCCGCCCGCAAGGCCGATTTCCGCGCCCTGCCCCTGCCGGCGCTTGCCAGCGCATCGGGCCGGCTGACGGCAACGCCGTTCATCAGCCACAATGTTGTGGGCAAGCTGGCCGGCGCCAGCCGCCCGGATGAGGCGGTGCTGTTCGGCGCGCACTGGGATGCCAACGGCCAGGGGGTGGCCGATGCGGCGGGTGATGCCATCCGCAACGGCGCCATCGACAATGCCACCGGGACCGCCGAGCTGATCGAGGTGGCGCGCGCCTTTGCCGCCGGGCCGCGCCCGGAACGCAGCCTGATCTTTGCGGCGTGGACCGCCGAGGAAAAGGGCCTGCTAGGCGCAGACCATTACGCGGCTTACCCGCTGGTGCCGCTGGACAAGACGGTCGCCGTCATCAACCTGGACCCGCATGTGCAGCTGCCTCGCACCCGCAGCCTGGAAGTGATCGGCGTGGGCCGCACCAGCCTTGAAGATGATCTGGCCGCCGCCGCCAGTGCCATGGGGCTGGTGACCGTACCGGAACCCAATCCGGAAGCCGGCTGGTATTTCCGGTCAGACCATTTTCCCTTCGTGCAACGCGGCGTGCCGGCGCTGGCCTTCCGCGCCGGGCGGGACATCATGGCGGGCGGCACCGCGGCCGGCCAGGCGTTGATCGACCGGTACAACCGCGACTGCTATCACCAGCCCTGCGACCAGATCGGCCCCGGCTTCACCTTTGAGGCCGCCGCGCTGGAGGCGGAGGCCGCGTGGCGGGTTGGCCTGTCGGTGGCCAACCGCTGGCAGCGGCCGGGGTGGAAAATCGAGCCCAAATTCTGAATTCAGGGGCCGTAAACGGGCAAGAGTCGGGCGTTTTCGCCTGTCTTTTTCCACTTTTTCCGCATCTGGCCGGTTTCAAAAAGCGGCTTGCCCGGAATTTCGTCACAGCCAGCAAGATGACCGATTTTGCAGCTGGAGGACAGGCTGTTCTCAATCCGCCAGTTTGCGCAGCCGGGCGATGAAGAAGCCATCCAGCCCGCCTTCGACCTGGCCGGGCAGGGTGCGCACAAAGCCTTCGGCTGTGGGCGTCAGGCCGGCTGGCAGTTCATCGGGGCTGATCAGATCGCGCGGCGCGCCGGCGATGACGCGTTCGGCGATACGCTCCCCTTCGCGCGGGTCCAGGCTGCAGGTGGCATAGACGATGCGGCCGCCGGGCTTCAGCCAGACCGCCGCCCGGCGCAGCAACGCCGCCTGCAGCAGGGTGACCGGGGCGAGATCAGCCCAGCCCTTCAGATGCAGCACATCGGGGTGGCGGCGGAAGATGCCGGTGGCCGAACAGGGCGCATCGAGCAGGATATGGTCATAGAGGCCGTCGGGCTGCCAGCGCAGCGCGTCGGCGGCGATCAGCGTGGCGGCAAGGCCGGTGCGATCGAGATTCTGGCGCACCCGCGTCAGCCGGTCTTCCGAGACGTCGAGCGCGGTCACCTCGCAGCCGCGCGCCGCCAGTTGCAGCGTCTTGCCGCCGGGCGCGGCGCACAGATCGAGCACCTTCTCCCCGGCCTTGGCCGGCAGCAGCCGGGCGGGCAGGCTGGCGGCAAAATCCTGCACCCACCAGGCCCCTTCGGCAAAGCCGGGCCATTCGGTGATGCTGCCTTTCCGTGCGGTGCGGACATGGCCGGGCGCCAGGCTGATGCCGTCAAGCGCCTCGCACCAATGATCGGTTTCGGCCGGGTTCCTGAGGCTGAGATCGGTGGCGGGCTCGTCGGCCAGAGCCGCGCCGGCGGCTTCGGCCATCGCGGCGCCCCAATCGGTCGCCCATTGCACATCGAACGGCGCCGGCAGGCGGGGCGTGGCCGGCAGCGTGGCCGGGCGGCGGATCAGATTGCCGAGCACGCCGTGGACCAGCCGGCGCGGGCCGCTTTCGACCAGCGGCAGCGCGGTGGCCACGACGGCATGCGGTGGCGTGTTCAGCCGCAGCCAGCCGGCCAGCGCCAGCCGCAGGACATGGCGGGCGCGGGCATCGATGGGCAGCGGGCGCGGCGTGGCGCTGTCGATCAGTGCATCAAGTTCCGGCAGCCAACGCAGCACCGTCAAGGCCAGCAGCCGGGCGAGCGCGCGATCCTGCGACAGCGGCAGGCCATCGGCGGCGGTGGCTGCGACGTCGAACGGCACGCCGCGATCAAGCACGGCCATGGCGGTTTTCAATGCAGCGCGGCGGGCGGCGACGCCGCTGTCATCGCGGTTGGTGGTGGGGCGGCCGCTGCGGACGGGCTTGCGCTGGGGGTGGCGGGGGGTGTTCATCGCCGCACCCTTGCCTGAAAGCGGCGGGAAAGCCCACCCTTTGCCGCAGGGGCACGACTGCGCCGGGNCCCTCCGCCCTGCGGGCACCTCCCCCAGAGGGGGAGGATGTTGGGCGCACCCTATTTGCGGCGGCCGAGGAAATTGCCGATCACCTTGAAATAATTGACCGGGAACAGCCGCACCATCCAATCGATGAACCGCGCATCCGGGCCGATCAGCACGCGGTGCTGGCGGCGTTCCATGCCCTTGATGATGGTGGCGGCGGCCTGTTCGGGCGTGGTGGGGGCGTTTTTCTCGAACTCGGCGGCGAAATCAGTGGTCGGGTCCTGCCCCGGCAACAAGGCGATGCGCTTGGAATTCTTTGCCACATTGGTCTTGATGCCGCCGGGGTGGACGCGGATCACGCAGACGTTGGGATCGGTGAGCGCCAGCTCCATCGCCATCGCCTCGGTCAATCCGCGAACGGCATATTTGCTGGCGTTGTAGGCGCTTTGGGTGGGGTAGCCCATCATGCCGAACACGCTGGAAATATTGACGATCCAGCCCACGCCGTCCTTGGCGGCGGCAGCGCGCACGTGGGGCAGGGCGGCGCGGCAGCCTTCCACCACGCCGGTGAAGTTCACCGCCATCACCCGATCGAAATCCTCGCGCGGGCAATCGGCAAAGGGGGCGACCACCGAAAGACCGGCATTGTTGATGATGCCGTCCAGCCGGCCGAAATCACTGACCGCCGCCGAAATCCAGGCGTGGAGTGCCGGCGTGTCGGTGACATCAAGCGCGGTGATGCTGGCCGGGCGGTTGCCGAGCAGGCGTTTTGTCTCGGCCAGGCCCGCCTCGTCCTTGTCGGCCAGGGCGAGGACGGCGCCTCGAGCGGCGAGATCCAGTGCCAGCGCCCGGCCGATGCCGCTGCCGGCGCCCGTGATGGCGATCACCTTGTTGTCGAACATGGCTGCTTCCCTTCACCCCATTGCTAACAGGGGCGGCGCGGTGGCAACACTGCGATATGGACAAGGACAAGCCCCAAACCCCCGATCCGCGCGACAAGCAGCCGGAAACCCCGCCGCCGCCGCCCACCGACAAGGAAGTGGGCGGCCGCAAAGGGCCGGACCCGGTGCGTTACGGCGACTGGGAAAAGGGCGGCATCGCGGTGGATTTTTGATGAGCGTCAGTGACCCCGCCGATTGCGCCTCTAGTGCCAGCGTGGGTGCAGGCGCATTGGGTACGTTCTGTGGTGGATGATCTGATCCGCAACCGTATTGCCGCTGTTGCGTCCGCGCCGGATGACCGAGTGCTGCTTACCGAGGCCATGTCGAAGCTGCGCGAGCGTATAGCTGGTCGGCTGTTCGCTGGCCGTTCACCGAAATGCACCGACTCCGGCCACGTTGGCGCGTGCGAGGTAAGCGAAATGCCGAGGGACATGTAATGGACAGCGCTGCGGGGCGAGCATGGTCCTGGTTGGTGCAGATTGCGTCCTTCATTGCCGTTGCCGGAATGATGGCGTTCATCATGTCGTTGGGGTTTTCAGACCCCAGGCTCTATCCTGCGGTCTTTGCCGTTTTGTTGATCCTGTCTGTCCCGTTCGGTCTGTTGCCTTATGCGGTTGCACGGCATGCGGGCAGAGTGGGCTGGCGCGAAGCGGCAATCGCTGGCCTGTTGGCAGGAGGCCTGTTCGGTATCATCTTCTTTCTGTTGCAGCTGGGAGGCACATACAGCTCCAGCGCTGGCGGTGTCGCCTTGTGGAAAGACGGGTGGCCAACCTTCGCTGGTTTGGCCCAAAGCGCCGCTCTTTGCGGCCTGTATGCAGCCATCGGCGGGCTGGGCGGCCTGCTGCTGAGAGCGCTGGTGCCATCAGACCTGTTGATGGCCTCCCGATTCCCATTACGCCCATACTGGCGCGATGTGCTGCCCTTGGCCCTCGCCATCGCCGCCTTGGCAGCAGTGCCGATCACAGAACAAGCAACGCGGGATCGCAGCTGTTTCAATCCGTTTCGTGCCGGCGACGCTCCCCGCAACGTCACGCCAAACCTCAGTCTGCGGCTCCATGTGAGCAAATCCCAGTGGCCGGACGTGGCCAGCAGTTTCGCCGCTTTTGCCAAGGCGAACGGCTGGCGGTCACGAGGCCAGACTGAAATCCGGGAGGACTGGAACTGGTTTCAATATGAAGCCTGCCGCGAACCCGTCGTAAACATTATCATTTTGCAAATTCCGCTTGATGATGCTGGCGGGTTGATCGTTTCGGTCACCACCGAGCGACCGGAGATCACCTGGGAGGCTGACGTGCAGCGGCTGATCGGCCTGCTGGCCCGCCATGGCCGGATCACGCGTGACCGGCTGATGGTCACGCGCCGCTTGCCCGGTTGGGCGCAAGCCATTCCCATTGAACCGGAAGCGCCGCCTATTCCGCCTTCAACGGCCGCGCCAGCAGCGCGCTGATCGTTTCCTTGACCGGCGCGCCGGCGAGCAGGGCGGCGACGGCAGCGCAGATCGGCATGTCCACCTGCGCCGCGCGGGCGGCCTCCACCAGCACGGGGGCAGTGGCGGCGCCTTCGGCAACGGCGGGGCCGGCGAGGAGATCGGCCAGCGGGCGGCCCTGGCCGAGGCCGACACCCAGGCGGAAGTTGCGGCTGTTTTCGGAGGAGCAGGTGAGGACGAGATCGCCGAGGCCGGACAGGCCGGCGAGCGTTTCCGCCCGTGCCCCGCGCGCGACGCCAAAGCGGGTCATTTCGGCAAAGCCGCGCGCGATCAGCGCGGCGCGGGCGTTGAGGCCAAGGCCGGCGCCCTCCACCACCCCGCAGGCAATGGCGAGCACATTCTTGACCGCGCCGCCGATCTCGGCGCCCAGCACATCATCGGACTGGTAGAGCCGGAAGGTCGGCCGGGCCATGGCGGCGATCAGACGTTCGCCCAGGGCCTTGTTTTCAGATGCGAGCGTGATGGCGCAGGGTTTGCCGGCCGCCACCTCGTGCGCGAAGCTGGGGCCGGAGAGGACGGCGATCGGATTGGGCACAAGATCGCGCGCCACCTCCAGCATCAATTTGTGGCTGCCGGCCTCGATCCCCTTGGCGCACAGGATGATGGGGGTGGTGGCGGGCAGCGCCGCGAGGGCCAGCGTGGCGCGCAGATGCTGGGCGGGCACGACCACCAGCACGATGTCACTCGCCACGATATCGGCCAGATCGGCGGTGGCGGTGATGCCAGCGGGCAGGGGCACGCCGGGCAGGAACTGCGGGTTTTCGCGGGCACTGTTGATGGCGGCGACCACGTCGGCTTCGCGCGCCCACAACGTGACCGGGCCATTGCCGGCCAGCGTTGCAGCGAGCGCCGTTCCCCATGCGCCGCCGCCGATAATGCCAAACGTCGTCATGGCCGGTCCTCCGGCGCATGGACTTCCGGCTTGCGCGCTGACGCGCGCGGGGCCCCGGCCCCGATGATGCCGAAGCGTGTCATGCCTTCACCCCGGCGCCGCGCACGGCCTCGGCTGCAGGATCGAGCGGCCAGCGCGGGCGCGCGGGGGCGTTGAGATCGTCAATATCGCCGGCGAGGAAGCGCTCCACCCCGGCCCAGGCGATCATGGCGCCATTGTCGGTGCACAGCCACATTGGCGGGGCGACGAAGGGCAGGCCGTGGGCGGCGGCCAGATCGGCCAACGCGCCCCGGATGCTCTGATTGGCTGCCACGCCGCCGGCCACGACCAGCGCCGTCACCTCTGGCACCTGGGCCAACGCACGGGCGGTGCGGTCCACCAGGCAGTCGCAGGCGGCCTGCTGGAAGCTGGCGGCGAGATCGGCGATGTCGTGTGCCGTCGGCGCGGCCATGGCGGCACGGGCGCGCAGCACGGCGCTTTTCAGGCCGGCAAAGGAGAAATGCGGTTCATCACTGCCCACCAGCGGGCGCGGCAGGGCAAAGCGCGGAGTGCCGGCCCGGGCCGCGCGTTCCAGCGCGGGGCCGCCGGGAAAGCCCAGGCCCAGCAGCTTGGCGGACTTGTCAAAGGCTTCGCCCACCGCATCATCAATGGTGGTGGCCAGCCGGCGATAGCGGCCGACGCCTTCGACACAGAGCAGCTGGCAATGCCCGCCGGAAACCAGCAGCAGCAAATAGGGAAAGTGCAGGGCGGCATTGGCGAGCCGGGGCGACAGCGCATGGCCTTCGAGATGGTTGACCGCGATCAGCGGCTTGGCCGCCGCCATCGCCAGCGCCTTGGCGGTGACAAGGCCGACCATCACCCCGCCGATCAGGCCCGGCCCGGCGGTGCCGGCAATGGCATCAATGTCGGCAAGGCTGACCCCGGCTTCGTCCAGAACCTCGGCCAGCATGGGAGCGAGGCGATCGGCGTGGGCGCGCGCGGCCAGTTCGGGCACGACGCCGCCAAAGCGTTCGTGCGCCTCGTTCTGGCTGGCGATACGCTGCGCCAAAATGGTGCGATCGGCACGCACCAGGGCGACCGCGGTTTCATCGCAGCTGGATTCAATGCCGAGGACAAGTGGATTGTGCACGCCGTTCACCTAGGGCCGGTCTTGCCAATCCGCAACCATCGCGCCATGGGCAGGGCATGAGCTTCAAGATCGGCACCCGCGGTTCTCCCCTTGCGCTGGCCCAGGCGCACATGACGGCTGATGCGCTGAAGGCCGCACACGGCTGGGGCGACGGCGATGTGGAGATCATCATCATCCACACCACCGGCGACAAGGTGCAGGACCGGGCGCTGGCCGAGATTGGCGGCAAGGCCTTGTGGACCAAGGAGCTGGATGCCGCGCTGCTGGATGGCCGCATCGATATCGGCGTGCATTCGATGAAGGATGTCGAGACGATCCTCAAGGATGGCATCGTGCTGCCGGCAATGCTGCCGCGCGCCGATGTGCGGGAGACGCTGATCGGGGCGGACAGCATTTCCGGGCTGAAGCTGGGCGCGCTGGTCGGCACCTCCTCCCCCCGGCGGGCGGCGCAGTTGAAGGCGCAGCGGCCTGATATCACAACCGAAATCCTGCGCGGCAATGTGGCGACGCGGCTGGCCAAGGTGGAATCTGGTGCCATCGATGCCACGCTGCTGGCCGCCGCCGGCCTGTCCCGGCTGGGCATGAACGTGGGCAGCATCGTGCCGGTGGAGCAGATGCTGCCGGCCAGTGCCCAGGGCGCAGTGGGCATCACGGCGCGGGCTGGCGACACCGAAACGCTGGCCCGGCTGGCGGCGATCAACCACCAGCCGACGCTGGATTGCGTCATGCTGGAGCGTGGATTCCTGGCCGCATTGGGTGGCACCTGCCATTCGCCGGTGGCCGCATTGGCCCAGTTTGTGGGCGAAAACGTGCATTTCCGTGGCCAGATCTTTGCCGAGGATGGCAGCGAAGTGCAGCAAGGCGATTTCACCGGCCCGCTGGCCGAGGCCCCGGCCGCGATTGCCGCGCTGGCCGCCCGGCTGCTGGGCCAGGCCGGCCCGGCGCTGCGCGGCCTGTTCACGGCCTAGAGCGGTTTTCGACCAATCTGGATCACCGGCACTGAGCCGATTTTGGTTCGGTGCAAGGAGCAAGGAGGGCGCGATGCAGCGCATCGCAACTGACGCAGCGACGCCGCACCGGGCCAGAATCGGCCTGCCCCGTCAGGGGTCGCCCGCAAGGGCGATGACGGTGGTTCAGATTGGTCGGAAACGGCTCTGATGCGTCTGCTCGTCGTCCGCCCCGAACCGGGTGCAGCGGCGACAGCCGCGAAATTGCGGGCGCTGGGGCACGAGCCCATCGTGCTGCCGCTGCTGGCGACCGAAGCGCTGGACTGGCAGCCGCCGGCCACCCTGCCCGACGGTGTGATCATCACCAGCGCGGCGGCCGTGCGCCACGCCGGGCCGGCGGCGGCCGGCCTGCAGCATCTGCCCTTGTTCTGCGTCGGCGGGGCCACCGCCGCGGCGGCACGCGCGGCCGGCTGGCGCGATGTGGGGCAAGGGCCGGGCACGTTGCAGGGCCTGCTGGACGAACTGGCCGCCACACCACGCCTGCTGCTGCATCTGGCCGGCGAAGATCGCACCGCCGTGACCGTGCCGGCGGCGCTGACCATCGAAACCCGCATCCTCTATCGCGCGCGGCTGTTGCCGCTGCCGATGCTGGTGCCGGTGGACGGCATCTTGCTGCATTCGCCGCGCACCGCCCGCCATCTTGCGGCGGAATGGACCCGGCTGGGCGGCCGGCGCGATATGGTGAGCCTGTTTGCCATCAGCCCGCTGGCGCTGGCAGCGGCCGGGCCGGGCTGGCGCAGCGGCAAGGCGGCGGCGACACCCGATGATGCGGCGCTGCTGGCGATGCTGGGCAAAGCCGGATAAGGTCTTGCCGCAATGAACGAACCCTTTGACCGCGGCGAGATCAACGAGGCCAGCCTGGCGGCCGCCGAACGGCTGCGCGCCCGGCTGATGAGCGAGCGGGCCGCCCCGGTGCAGCCGGCGGCGCGGCGCAGCGTGCTGCCCTGGGCGGTGACGGCGGCGCTGTTCGCCTTTGCCGCCGGGTTGATCGCCAATCCCTGGTTTGAACAGGCGGTGCGCGGGCGGCTGCCCTTTGTGGCAGCAGCGACACCCGACACCAGCGCTTTGGAACAGCGGCTGGCGGCGCTGGAAAAGCGCGCGCCCACCGGCCCGGCGGTTGCGGCCGAACGGCTGGCCCGGGCCGAAGCCAAGGTGGAAAGCAGCACCGACCAGTTGCAGCGCGATGCGCAGCGCATCGACACGCTGGCCGGCGAGGTGGCGCGGCTGACGGCGCGGCTGGCGGCGCAGGAGGCGCGGGACAGCAATGTGGTCGCCACCGCACAGGGCGCGGCCAACCGGGCCGAGGCGATGTTGACCGTGCTGCTGCTGCGCCGGGCGCTGGCCGATGGCCGGCCGATCGATGCGCTGCTGCCCGCCGCCGGCCGCCTGTTCGAAGCCAGCGATGCCGATGCGGTGGCAGCGCTGGCGGCCCTCGCAGCCAAGCCGGTGACCCGCGCCGGCCTGGCCCGCGATCTGGGCGTGATGGCCGATACCAGCGATTTGCGGCCCAATTGGTGGCAGGCGCTGATGGCGCGGCTGGATGATGCCATGTCGGGCGCCGCCGCGCAGGGCCCGGTGACGGCGGCGCGCGCCGCCATGGTGCGCGGCGATGTCGCCACCGCCGTGGCGCGGCTGCGGGCGGCGCCGGCGCTGGGCGGCAACGCCACGGTGCGGGCCTGGCTGGCCAATGCCGAACGGCTGCTGGCCGCCGAAGCCGCGCTGGCCCGGCTGGAAGCGGCGGCCACCACCCCGCTGGCGGCGCCGGCGCTGTTGCCCCCCGGCCCCGGCGCCCCACGGTGAACCGGGCGACCCTGGCCTGAGTGGCGGCACAGGGCGGGCGCGATCCTTATGTCATCCTGATTTCCATCTATATTTTCGCGCCGTGGTTTGTGGGTCAGGTGGTGGGCAACCCGGTGGAAGGCCAGGCCCTGATCGCGGCGGGCGGAAAATGGGGCGGCTGGGCGGTGATGCTTTCGATGCCGGTGCTGGGCGCCGCCATCGATCGGCTGGGCCCGCGCAAGCCGCTGCTGGCGCTGGTGGTTGCGGCCATGATCGGCATCTGTGCCAGCCTGTGGTTCGTCACGCCCCGGGGGCATCCCGAACCGATGCTGGGCATTGCCTGGGTGGTGGCGGCCGGCGCCGCGATGACCTGGCTGTTTGCCGCCCACGAAATGCTGCACAACGCGCTGCTGGTGCCGGCGGCGGGCGCAGCCGGGGCGGCGCGGGCCAGCGGTGCCGGGCTGGCGGCCGGCAATGCGGTTTCGGTGTCGCTGCTGCTGCTGGTGCTGTTTGCCTTTGCCCTGCCCGGCACCGTGCCCTGGCCATGGCTGCCGGAGCGGCCGCTGCTGGGGCTTGATCCGGCCATGGGCGAACCGGCCCGCATAACCGGGCCGATTGTTGCGGTGCTGATGGCGCTGGGCAGCCTGCCCCTGTTCCGCCTGGTGCCGGATCGGCCGCGCACCCGCGCCAGCTGGGCCGGGGCGCTGGCCGGCGGCGCTGGCGATCTGGCCGGCCTGTTCCGCAATGTGCGCGGCAATGCCAATCCGCTGCTCTATCTGCTGGCGCGGATGATCTTCACCGATGGGTTGACGGCGATCCTTTTGTTTGGCGGCATCTTTGCCAGCGGCGTGATGGGCTGGGGCACGCTGGAAATGCTGGGCTATGGCCTGCTGCTGTCCACCATGGCGGTGGTGGGCGGGCTGCTGGCCGGCCGGCTGGATGCCGCCATAGGCCCGCGACCGGCGCTGATCCTGGAATTGTCGGCCCTGATCGCGCTGGAACTGGCGGTGATCGGCACCGATCGGGCCCATATCGCCCATCTGGCGGTCGACACGGCGCCGGTGTGGAAGGCCCCGGTGTTTGCGACCCTGCCGGAACTGGGCTTTCTGGCGCTGGGCTGCGGCCTGGCGATCACCATCACGGCCGCCTATGCCTCATCGCGCACGCTGCTCACCCGGGTGGCGCCGGCGGATCAGCTTGGCACCTATTTCGGGCTGTATGCGCTGGCCGGATCGGCCACCATGTGGCTGGGGCCCTTGCTGGTGGAAACCGCCACCCGCGCCATCGGCACCCAGGCCGCCGGCTTCTGGGCGGTGGTGGGCCTGCTGGCCGTTGGGCTGCTGCTGCTGCTGTTCGTGAAGGGCGGCGGCCGGCTGAAGGGCTGATCAGCCCTCAATCTTCTCGCGCTTGTAGGTGCCCCACATTTCAGAGCGCAGGATATAGCCGGACTTGCCGTCCTTGCTGACCCGGCACCACAGATCCTCACACAAGGTCACCAGCACCACGGCACCCGGCGCGATGCGCCAGGCGATGCGGCTTTTCACATCGGGCGAGACATAGAGGAGGCGGGTCTGCCCGGTGATGATGGCGGTGCGCTGGCTGGTGAGCAGCGCCTTGTTCATCCAGCCGATTTCGCCGGCCGGGTCGCGCACCTTGCGCCAGATCTCATATTCCTGCAGCACCTCCACCGGCAGGCCGGCGCGCTTGTATTCCCACTTGATCGGGAAGCGTTCCCCCGGCCCGGTGCGCATCATGGCGCTGTTGCTCTTGGTCGAGACGAAGCGCGGCTTGGGCAGATCGGTGGTGCCATCGGCAAATTCGGTGGCGGCCAAGGCGGTGGGCGCCGTGGCGGCGATCAGGCCCAACGGCAGCAGGAACAGGCGAGACAGAAGGCGCTTCATGGCCCTTCCTCTTGACCGGTTGGCCGTTGCCGCGCAAGCCTTGCCGCAAACATCATCGCCGCAGTGGAACGCCCATGCCCAACACCCCGCGCCCCAAGGTCATCGTCACCCGCCGCCTGCCGCAGGCGGTGGAAACCCGCATGGCCGAACTGTTCGATGTCGAACTGAACCTGACCGACACGCCGTTCAGCCAGGAGCAGTTGGCCGATGCCGCGCGCCGCTGCGACGTGCTGGTGCCGACGGTGACCGATCATGTCGATGCCGCGGTGTTTGCCGCCGCGGCCGAGGCTGGCCGGCTGAAGCTGTGCGCCAATTTCGGCGTGGGGGTGGACCATATCGATCTGCACGCCGCCCGCGTCGCCAAGGTGACGGTGACCAACACGCCCGGCGTGCTGACCGATGACACCGCCGACATGGTGATGGCGCTGATCCTGTCGGTCCCGCGCCGGCTGGGCGAGGGCGAGAAGCTGGTGCGCCAGGGCAATTGGGCCGGCTGGTCCCCCACCGGCATGCTGGGCCACCGCATCACCGGCAAGCGGCTGGGCATCATCGGCATGGGCCGCATCGGCAGCGCCGTCGCCCGCCGCGCCCGCGCCTTTGGCCTGACCGTGCATTATCACAACCGCACCCGCCTGCCGCCCAGCATCGAGGCGGAGATGGAGGCGACCTGGTGGGCCGATCTGGACGCCATGCTGGCGCGGGTGGACATCATCAGCATCAACTGCCCGCACACGCCCGACACCCACCATCTGATCGACGCGCGCCGCTTCGCGCTGATGCAGAAGAGCGCCTATATCATCAACGCCGCGCGCGGTGAGATCGTGGACGAGAATGCGCTGTGCGAGGCGCTGGCCAAGGGCCAGATCGCCGGTGCCGGGCTGGACGTGTTTGAACATGAGCCGGCGGTGGACCCGCGCCTGCTCGACCTGCCCGGCGTGGTGCTGCTGCCGCATATGGGCAGCGCGACCTTTGAAGGCCGCCAGGCGATGGGCGAAAAGGTGATCGCCAATATCCGCGTGTGGGTGGATGGGCATCGGCCGCCGGATATTGTGCTGGAGGGGTGGGCCTGATGCGGCACAGCCTATCGCAACGCGATAGGCTGTGCCGCATCAGGCCGGCCGGGCTGGCGGCTGGCCCCAAGGCCAGCCGAACAGCTTCGACGGCGTGGCTCCGCCACGCTCCTCCCTCTCCTTTCCCTTCTTCCAAACACAGACTCGGCGGCTGTGCCGCCGGCCGTGGCCCTGTGCCTCGACAAGCTCGGCATGAGCGGGTCTGGTCCATATTCCGCTGCCCAGGCTGCGCCCCTCCACCGCCGTGCCGGCGGTCCCCCTCCCCATTCAGAGAATGGGGAGGATCGTGAAACGCGCTAGGCTGCCCACAACCAAGGGAGCCGCCACCAATGAAAGCCATCCGCCTTCGCCACCCCGCCGGCATCGACAATCTGAAGTATGAGGACATGGCCGAACCGGGCGCGCCGGGGCCGGGCCAGATCAAGGTGCGCATCCGGGCCAGCAGCCTGAATTATCATGATTATATCGTCGTCGTCGGCGGCATCCCGACGCCCGATGGCCGCATTCCGATGAGTGATGGCGCCGGCGAGGTGCTGGCCGTGGGCGAGGGCGTGAGCGAGTTCCGGCCCGGCGACCTGGTGGTGTCCACCTTCTTCCCGACCTGGCTTGACGGCAAACCGAACATGGCGGGTTTTGCCGGGGTGCCGGGCGATGGTGCCGATGGCTATGCCGTTGAAGAAGTGGTGGCCCCGGCGACCAGCTTCACTCACGCGCCGTTCGGCTACAGCCATGCCGAGGCCGCCACCCTCACCTGCGCCGGGCTGACGGCCTGGCGGGCGCTGGTGCCGGAGGGCCAGGTGAAGGCCGGCGATGTCGTGCTGGTGCAGGGCACCGGCGGGGTTTCGATCTTTGCGCTGCAGTTCGCCAAGATGATGGGGGCGACGGTGATCGCCACCAGTTCGAGCGACGAAAAGCTGGCCCGCCTTGCGGCCATGGGGGCGGACCATCTGATCAACTACAAGGCGACGCCCAATTGGGGGGCGGAGGCGCTGAAGCTGACCCACGGGCGCGGGGTGGACCATATTGTCGAGATTGGGGGCGCCGGCACCATGCCCGAATCGATCACCGCCTGCGCGGTGGGCGGCCATATCAGCCTGATCGGTGTGCTGGCGGGCTATGCCGGGCCGGTGCCGACCGTGCAGCTG
This sequence comes from Sandarakinorhabdus cyanobacteriorum, assembly GCF_002251755.1. Classification (GTDB taxonomy): domain Bacteria; phylum Pseudomonadota; class Alphaproteobacteria; order Sphingomonadales; family Sphingomonadaceae; genus Sandarakinorhabdus; species Sandarakinorhabdus cyanobacteriorum. The sequence continues at coordinate 959 of NZ_NOXT01000097.1, read as the reverse complement.
ATGGCCAAGCAGATCCGCCTCATTGGCATCACCGTGGGCACCCGCCGCCAGCAGCAGGACATGATCCGGGCGATCAACCAGAACGGGCTGCGGCCGGTGATCGATTCGCATTTCCCGCTGGCCGAGCTGGGCGCCGCTTTCCGCCACCAGGAGTCGGCCAAGCATTTCGGCAAGATTTGTGTGGAGATCTGAGGGCTGAAACATTCCGGGCGGCTGGTGCGAAAGACCGGGCAAAGGAGCCTGCCCGTGAAGATCCGCCTGTTGCCCGCCCTTGTTGCCCTGTTGTCTGCCGCGCCCGTGTTGGCCGCCGATGCCGCCCACCCGACGGTGATCGAGCTGTTCCAGAGCCAGGGCTGTTCATCCTGCCCGCCGGCCAATGCCAATGTGATGGCGCTGGCCGACCGGCCGGACCTTTTGGTGCTGAGCTTTGGCGTGACCTATTGGGACCAGCTGGGCTGGAAGGACAATTTCGCCAAGGCCGAGTTCACGCAGCGGCAATATGATTATCGCGGCGGCCTGCGCCACGCCAATGTGTGGACGCCGCAGACGGTGATCAACGGCCGGCTGGACGTGACCGGCGTGCGCGCTGGCGAGCTGGCGCAGGCGGTGGTGGCGGGGGATCGCGGCACGGGCGGCCCGGCGTTGGCGGCGGCGGCCGGGCGGATCAGCATCGGGGCCGGCAGCGGCGCGGCCGATGTGTGGCTGGTGCGTTATGACCCGCGCATCGTGCAGGTGCCGATCAGGGCCGGCGAAAATGGCGGCCGCACCCTGCCGCACCGCAATGTCGTGCGGGCGCTGGTGCGGCTGGGCGGCTGGAATGGCGCTGCCACCGGCTTTGCCCGGCCGGCGCCGATGCCAGGCTTGGCCGAAGCGGTGCTGGTGCAGCGCACAGGTGGCGGGCCGATCGTGGCGGCGTTGAAGCTGGGCACCTCCAAAAACCCCTCGCCAATAGCGGCCTG
>NZ_NOXT01000123.1 GCF_002251755.1 Sandarakinorhabdus cyanobacteriorum | reverse complement strand
ATTGTCGCGCATTCTCACCCTGATTGTCGCGCGACAGCCGTCGGCCGCAAACATTCGAAACGGCCCGTGCACACCAATGGACACACGCGGTTTCATGTCGTTCAGGTCTTCGGCCCCAATCGGATCGGTCGCGCCGTTAGCCCCCGGCACCATCACACCCTACTCCCTCGCTTGGAATTTGAGAGGTTTAATCTGGGCCCGGGATGCGTGTCACGAATTATTCACGGCAAGGTCACGACCTTGTTACTGGTGGTCAGCGGCGGCTTCGCCGATATCGGACGCAGGCGGAACGCCATGTCCGCCGCCGTTTCCGGGGGCAGCTGCAGCGACCAGGCAGCTGCCTCCGGATCGGATGTGTGACCAGCAGCATGGGGCCGTTCGACCCACGTTTCCATGTTGCAATCACCCATCGGGCAGTTCAACCCGCGCCAGCGGGCCGTCATGTGGACAAGTTGCTGCCGCCAGACCCTGGGCGCCGGCAACGACCTCATCCCGGCCCACCCAGCTGACCCGCGTTGGCGCCCGCCCTGGCCGGCAGCCGTTCGCGGCATGCCAGCCCAATTGATGCGCCCGGCTGTTTTGACCCTGCAGCCGGGCGCATCATCGTTTCGGACATTGCGAATTCCGGCACAGGCAACGCCGCGCGGCCAGCACAGCCGGCTTGTCTCTGGATTCGAGTGATTGTGGAATTGGCTGGGGCGCCAGGAGTTTTTCCCGAACCCCAACTAACCTCTTGAGGTGCTTGATTATCAGCGACTTGTGGGCATATCAACCCCCGAAACCTGCCCCCGAGACCTGCCCCCGGCAGCCTCTCGCGGGGCTATTGGTGGAGCCCAATGAGCCTGAAGCTACGCTACCGGACCTGGTCCGCGAAAATCTTTGTTCCTGCGGATGTTCGCCGTCACTTCGGCGGCCGCACCCACATCGAGAGAAGCCTGGGCACCTCGGACCGCAAGGAGGCCGAGGTCGCCCACAAGCAGCTGGTGGCCGAGATTGCCGCCCGCATCCACGAGCTGCGCAACGGCAAGCCCCCTGCGGTAAACCTGCGGGCCATCTATCAGCGTGAGCGGATGCAGGCTGCAGGAGGCGAGTATCAGGTCTTCATGGCCGGCGCGGACGACCAGACACCGGAGGAACTGGGGATAGAGTTCGAGATCGAGAAGATTGCGGACGAGTTCCAGGACGAGCGCAAGGAGATGCCGCCGCACGTGGAGGCCCGCCTCCAGGCGCTCCAGGACGCGCTCAAGGAGCTCCAGGGCAAGGATGCGCCTGTCCCGCCGGTTTACGCCATGCCCTTCTCGGAGGCTGCCAAGGGCTATCTAGAGACGTGGGAGCGGTCGGCAAAACGCAAGGCCTCGAACACAAAGCAACAGAAACAGGCGACCTTCGATCTGTGGCGAGGCTTCTGGGGTGACAAGCCCATAGCCAACATCCGCCAGCGTGACGCCACCGCCTTCCAGGATGTGCTGCGCCGCCTCGATCCCAACTGGGCCCGAACGGCAACGTCCAGGGCGCTCGCCTGGCCGCAACTGCTGGCCCAGTTCGGCAATCACAAGAATGGCCTGTCCCAGTCATCCATCAACCGCCATATGGGCAGTCTCCAGCAGGTTTGGGATTGGGCCCAGGAGCGAGGCCATTGCGAAGGCGCAAACCCGTTTGCCGGCCAGCGCAAAAAGCTGAAGCGTGGCAGCAACGCCGAGACCTATCTCGCCTGGGAGACGGACGAGCTCAAGATGCTGCTCTCCAATCCGCCACGCCGCCGCGACCTGCATGAAATCATGCTGGTGGCCATGTTCTCGGGGCTGCGCATCAACGAGGTGGCAGCCCTCACCTGGGGGCAACTGCGGGAGGTAAACGGCATCCCCTACTTCCAGATTGTTGGTGCCAAGACCGAGGCGGGCAATCGCCAGGTGCCGGTTCATTCCCGGCTGCAATGGCTGCTGGATCGGACGAAGGGCGAGGCGGATGCACGCGTCTGGCCAACCTTCAACCTGGAGGGACCAGGCAAGCGCCCCGGTGCAGACGCCTCCAAGGCCTTCTCCGACTATAAGCGCCGGCTCGGCTTCAAGGCCCGCGCCAAGGCCTTCCACTCGTTCCGCAAGAACGTCACCCACATCATTGAAAACGCGGGCGTACCCGAGAACGAATGGGCGCTGGTGCTGGGGCATGAACGCGGCTTCACCTACTCGACTTACAACCCCGGCGGCACCAACATCGCCAACAGGGCTAGGCTCATCGCCCTGCTGGAGTATCCCGAGCTGCCCGAGGAGCTCCTCCAGCCGCCCGGAGCAGCCCTGTGAGCGCGTTGGAATCGTTGGCGGAGTCTGCCAGCCCAGCCGCGCCTCTCGACTCTCCTGAGGCTTCTGCGGGCGTCCAAGGGGCATCGAGGAAGTTCGAAAGGGATGAGCTGGAAAACAGCCGGCTGGCGCGCTGGACGTTTACGCTGGGCCAGGCTGGCGAGCCGGCGCTGGATGCCCTGCTGGCCGAGCTAGAAGCCTCAGAGAAGCGCAAGCGGGCCCGGAGTGACACGGTGAGGGGGAACCTGCGGACAACGCTGGATGCCCTGCTGGCCGAGCTAGTGAAGACAGCGGAGCAGGAGGCCACCCGCTTCATCGCCTATTCGCGGAATCGGAACACCTACAAGCCAGACCGCTACGCCACACCCGGCATCACGATGCAGGCCGTCATTGACGCGGTGGACTATTTGGAGGGCGCGAAGCTGGTGGACCACGCCATCGGCTATCTGGACCGCGCCGCCAATCCCTTCGGTGGCCCAGGCGGGTTCGGCCGGCGGACCCGCATCAGGGCCAACCGCACGCTGCTGGAGCGGCTGGCCGCCTACGGCATCAGCGCCACCACCGTGCAGGAGCGCGGCAACCGAGAAATCATTCGCCTCAAGGGCCCAGCGCCGGCCAGAGGCGCGGCCAAGCCCCTGCTGGACTATCGGGACACGCCTGAGACCATCCGGATGCGCAAGACGCTGGAGTCGGTTAACGCCCTCTTCCTCGCCGCTGATATCACGCTGCCCGGTCCCCTGCCCGCGCTGGAGGCGATGGACGAGGAGGAGCCGCTGCCGGAACTGGGCCAGGCCTGGCTCTACCGCGTCTTCAACAATGGCTCGTTCGATCTGGGCGGGCGCTTCTATGGCGGCTGGTGGATGGGCCTGAACAAGCAGGATCGAGTGCGCCTTCGCATCAATGGCGAGCCGGTGGTGGAGCTCGATTACGCCGGCTTCCACCCCCGGATCATGTATGACCTCGCCAAGAACTTCGCCCCACAGGCCCCCTACGAACTCCCAGGGCGTCTCGCCGAGGTGCCGCGTGATTTGTGCAAGAAGGCGTTCGCGCAGCTTCTGAACTCATCCGGCGGCACCATCAGGGCTCCGAAGGGTGCCCGCGCGCAGCTGCCGCGCCGCGTGTCGTGGAAGCAGGTGGTGGAAGCGATGGAGCAGAAACACGCCCCGGTTGCCCACTGGTTCCGCAAGGGGCGCGGGCTGGAACTTCAGGCCATCGATGCTCGCATCGCCGAGCAGGTCCTCCTCCACATGTCCCAGCGCGGGATCCCGTGTCTGCCGGTCCACGATAGTTTCATCGTCCCGGCCTCCCAGGCAGACACCTTGCAGGAGGAGATGGACAAGGCTTATCGTTCCGTGGTCCACGGCTCCCTGGATGAAGGCCCTGCCCCCTTTATCCGCTCAGCCTTCTCTCCTGCGGATGGACATGGATGATGGGAACAAGACGGGTGAGGCTCTGGCGCGCCCACGGCATCCTTCAGCATTACTAAGACGGTTAAGGCGGCTCGCGATAAGTCAGGACTATGTCCGATAAGTCCGGACTATCGGAGCCGGAAGCACCGGCACCCCAATTAGCCCGCACCTTTGGAGAGGAAACCGCGCGACCGCAAATTAGGCCGCACTCTCGGAGAGGCGAGCGAGCCGGCCTGCCCCGTCTCCGTCAGTTCCCCGAACTCACCGGCGCGGGGACGTAGGTGCGCTTCAGGGGCAGCAGCACCTGATAGCGAGGTTCGAACTTGTCGTAGTGGGCGAAGATCAGTTCCACCAGCGCCACGCCATCGATCAGGCGCAGGTTGTGCTTGCTCTGCTCGAACTTGCGAGCCTCCGGCGTGAAGCCGCCCAGCGTGACGAACAGGCCATGCTCCCCCTGCCCCAGGACGCCGATGAGTTGCGCGACCTCGGGCCGCCCATGATTGCTCAGCATCTGCTTGCACTGAACCTTGATGATGGGCGGCTCGAAGCCGAGCTCGTCGCGGTGGGCGATGATATCCACGCCGCCGTCACCCGATGGCGGGGTGACGCGGGCGTGATAGCCCATGCAGGTGAGCAGGTGGCCCACGAACCGCTCGAAATCATATGAGGAAAGCCCGTTTTTCAGGCGCTTGATGATGAAATCCTCCGTGCCCTCCTCCACCTGGGCAGAGACCTCCTCGGCGCTCACCTCGTCCTGCTCGGCCGGTATTGGCGTGTCGCCCGAGAGGGCGGCCAGGAACTCGTCGGCGTGGGTGGTGACGCGGAACAGGGTGATGGCCGAGCCGATTTCGTGTAGCGCCGTCTGGGTGAAGCTGGCACGGGGCAGCGCCTTCAACCATTTCACCTTGCGCCGGTTGGGCCAGTGGCCCGCTTGGGGCTGGTGGGTGTAAGGCCCTGCGATGCGCCCGATATGCACCTGCCGGTCCACCTTGCAGGGGAAGATGATGATATCGCCGGGCTTCATCTCCACGCTGAAGCGATAGAGCACGCCGGCATCTCCCGGGATCGCGCCGGGCTTGCGGTTTGGCAACGCGGCGGCGGCCGCCGCCTTGAAGGCCTCCCGGCTGGGCGCAATGGCCTTCAGGTCGCCCAGCTCGTGCCAGCCAATGGCAACAAAGCCCTCCTCCACCGGGCTCATGCCCAGGGCTTCGCGCATGTGAAGGCCCCAAATCACTGGCTCGCTGTTGCTCATGAAGATTCCTCGTAGCAGTTCAGGTCGCAAACACCTTGGCCATAATCGATTGTGTCAGAGCGTTGGCCGTTGCCGAGGCGCGCTCTGCGAGGACGGCCTGAGCGCTGGCCTCTGCCACGATCCCCTCGAACTGTTCCTGAAGCGCCCTCGGCGGTGTCATCACCGGCAGTTCCTTCAGGCGTCCCTGGGAGATGTTCCGCATGCTATCACTGGTGCCAGAGGCCATCCTCGACATCTCTTGCCGCGTGTGCGGCTGGCGCAGGAAGTGCAGGAGGAAGCCGAGACGGACAGGCGCGGTGGCAGGCAACTCGATGCGCCAGAGCTTGTCTGGCAGGAGCAGGTTGTCCGACGCATCCGTAACAAGCGCCGTCGCTCCTACAAGGTCCACGGTATTGGCCCGGCTGAACAGCACGTCACCCGATTTCACGAAGTGCTCCGGCTTGGGCGTGTGGCCGACAGGAGCCGGCTTCGCCTCATCGGGCCTGAAAGTCCCGCTGGTGACGGCGCTGATTTTCAGGATGCGGTATTGGCTCGCATCCTCATCACCCGCCTGGAGGTTCTGGCCACCCACGAAGCGCACCCCGGTCTCCCGCAGCGGCACCACCGGCCAGCCCTTGGGGTTGGTGGCGGGGTCGCCGAACATCTCGGCGAACAGGGCGGGGATGAGGGCGCGGGCCTTGGCCTGGGCGGCCTCGGCCAGCCGGCGGATGGCGCTCGCCCGGTTCAACAGGTCAACAATGCGGCGCTGCTCGTCGAGGGGTGGCACGCGGATCGGCAGCCGCCGCAGGTCGTCGAGCGTGATGCCCTTCACCGTCGCCCCTACGCCCATGCGCTCAATTGCAGGCCCATGCGCCTTCATGTGCCGGAACAGATAATCCGGCAGCACGCCCTCATGCGGCGTGAGCGCCTTGATATCCTGATTGATTGCGACAGAACGGCCAGCCATCGCCACCTTGCCGAGGCCCACGCGGGTGGCGACAAGGATGGACCCCTTGTGCACGATGCGTGTGGCGGAACTTCTGATAGCCTCCTCGGTAATATACTCCTCGGGTTCGCTCACCTCGTCGCCCACCAGGTCCTTGATGCTGACCCATGGGATATCGCCGCCGAAAAAGGCAGGGTTCTTGCGCGAAGGCGTGCCGCCTCCGACAATGCTGCAAAGCTCGCCCAAGGGCTTTGTGACGGTCACGCTGCCTGCTCCCGCAGCCGGGCCGCCAGTTCCTCCAGTTCCTCGCCCATCTCGGCGGTGATGGCCTTCAGCTCGTCCAGCAGTTCCAGCGGGTCGCGGTGTTCGGCCTGGGTGACGCTTTGCGGGCGATGGCGGGAGGCGGAGAGGTTGAAATCGGCGGCGCGGATGGCTTGGCTATCTGCCCACCACCATTTCGCGGTCCATTCCGCATCCACATCGCGCACCTGCCATTCGGCCAGCCGCTCGGCGCGGCTCTGCCAGGCCGCCAGCAGGCCTGGAAGGTCATCGGCCTCCACCGGCGTGTCGTGGTTGGCGTCCATCTTGTAGCCATCAGCATCGGCGTGGAGGAACAGCACGTTATCCGTTCGCCCGCCCTTGGTGAAGAAAACCACGCTGGTCTTCACGCCGCTATAGGGTTGGAAGACGCCGCCGGGCAGGCTGAGCACCGCCTCCACCCGGTTGTTCTCGATCAGTTGCCGGCGCAGTTCCTTGTGGGCCCCGGTGGAGCCGAACAACACCCCTTCCGGCACCACAACGCCACAGCGGCCGCCAGCCTTCAACTCGTTGAGCATATAGCGCAGGAACAGCAGCTCCGTGGCGGTGGTGGTGCCCACCTTCACCTCGTCTACAATGCGGTCCTTGTCGATGCGGCCTGAGAACGGCGGATTGGCCAGCATCACGTCATAGCCATTGATGGGCAGACCCAGCTCGGCCTTTGCCGCGCGGTCTAAGGTTTTGGTCAGCGCGTTGTCGGGCCGTATGCGGACGTTGGGCAGGCCGCGCAGGGTGAGGTTCATCGTGGCCAGTCGCACCTGCGTCTTGTCCACGTCGTTGCCGAAGAATGTCTCGTTCTGAAGCTTCGCGTTCTGCCCATCTGACAGACGATCCCCCCAGCCGCGCCGCTGCAACTTGCCGTCCACCTCCACCGCCTGGATGCCGTTGGGCGAAGAATTGGCCAGGCGGATATGATTGTAGGCCGCGACCAGGAAGCCGGCGGTGCCGGCGGCGGGATCGTAGATGGTCTCGCCCGCCTTTGGGTCCACCATCTCGACTATGGCGCGGATGATGTGGCGCGGGGTGCGGAACTGCCCGAGTTCACCCTGCTGTCTGATTTCCTTCAGAACGTGCTCGAACAGGTCACCTTTTGTGTCGGCGTCCTGCTCGTCCAGCCGGAGGGCATCCACCAGGGTAACGACCTGGGTGAGCACGGTGGGCTCATCGATGCCCAGCCTGGCCCCTTCCATGAAGTTCATGGCCGAACGGGATGCGACCTTGGTGTAGAAGGGAAACACCTCGTCCCGCACGAAGCGCACCAGCGGCTCACCGGCCATCACGTGCCATTTGGACCAACGCAGCCGGTCTGCCAGGATGGCCTCCACGCCGGCCTTTGGAGCGTTCAAGGGGTTCCGCAGCGTCCACTCGCCGGCAAATATCGAGGTGTAGGCCTGGCCGGTGGCCTTGGCCCTGAGCTCGTTGTCGGAATCTAGCCCCTCCACCAGGTAGAAGAAGAACAGGAAGGCCAACTGTTCGGCGTTGGTGAGTGGATTTGGGAAGCCACCCCCGTAGAGATAGTTCCTTATTTGATCCACGCGGCGGCGCAGGTCGGGCGTCATGGGCATTGGACGGGCCTTCAGTTGATCGGTGGGATGGCCGTGGGCTGGTCTGCTTGTTCGTCCCCGCCCTCGCCGCCAAACACCGCTGCATTGAGCGCAGCGAGCATGGCCTGCAAGCCCTCATCACTGCCGAACAGTTGCCGGGCTCGTTGCACACCACCGTTGAAGGAGAATGGCGGTTGGGTGAAGCGGTAGACGTTGAAATCGGCCATCTCGGGGTTGGCCTCGATCTGGCTCTGAATCAGGCGGAGCAGGCGCATCTGGTCTGAGTTGAAGTCTTGGGCCAGCAGCCAGGCCTCGAAGGCGACGGCCAGGGCCGAGGCGCGGGCAATTCGGGCATCGGTGGGGACCGGGTTGCCATCTTCGTCCAGCGTCCACCATTCGCGGGTGGCGGGATCGATCTGGTCATGGACGTCCAGCACCAGCAGCTTGCGCTTGGTGGCGGGCTTCGCCTTGGGCTCGCTCACCACCACTGGGCCGCCCTCAGGTGCCCCTTCGTCGTCTTTGTGGAAGTCCGTGACGCCCACGAAGTCGAACATGGTGAAGCCGGCCTTGTGGATATGCGGGGCCTTGCGCGTGCCCCGGCCGCGCATCTGCTGATATAGGATGCCGGAACGGGTGAAGCGCGCCATGACGAGGTGGACCACCTCGGGCGCATCGAAGCCGGTATCCAGCATGTTCACCGAGACGAGGACTTGGGGGAAGGCCTCCTTCTTGAAGCGGTCAATCTTCTGGAAGGCGTCCACACTGTCATCAGGGCCCATGCCGGACACGACATAATCGGCGAAGCGCACCTCGGGCGAGGGCTTCTTGTCGGCGAACTCGGCATCGAACATGTGGGCGAGGGTTTCGGCGTGGCGTTTGGTGACGGCGAACACGATGGCCTTGCCGAGCTGCGGTGCCCTGCGCCGGCCCTGGCGGTCCATGAAGCCTTTCTCAAGCACTTGGCGATACTCCCGGACGATGGCCCGGTTGCGCTCGGGGATGGTGAACTTGCGTTCCAAAGCAGCCGGATCCACGACGATGCTCTCATTATCTCCGAACAGGCGCTCGAACTCAGCCTTGGTCTCCGCGTCCATCGTGGACCAATCGAGCTCGTCGCGCTTCACCTCGAAGCCACCCTCGGCCGCCGTCTTCACCGTCTTGGCCTTGTAGATATCGTAAGGGACGAGATGGCCCTCGGCGATGGCCTCCTTCAAGGAATAGCGGAAGGTTGGCTTGTCCACCTCGAAGAAGCGCAGCGTGTCGCGGATGAACGCGCCATCCTCGGGATCGGGCATGTCCTCGGCGGCAATGCAAGGCGTGGCGGTGAGGCCCACCATCAGGGCATCGAAGTGGCGCAGGGTGCCGGACCACTTGCCATAGATGGAGCGGTGGCACTCATCCACGACGACGAGCTGGAAGTAGGACGAGGGCAGTGAGCCATACTCGCCGATGAAGGTTTGCAAGGTGGAGATGGTGATGCGCTTCTCGTCCTGGAAGCGGCGGCCACCGCGCAGCACGTAGGCCGGGAACTCGGGGAGATACTCGGCGAAGGCGTCCTCTGCCTGCTTGGCCAGCGAGATACGGTCCACCAGGAACAGCACGCGGCTGACCAGCCCTGCCTCGAAAAGGCGCTTGATGAAGGCGGCAGCGGTGCGGGTTTTGCCGGTGCCGGTGGCCATCTCCACGAGCATCTTGCGGCGGCCGAGGTTGATCTCACCGCACAGCGTGTCGATGCAGGCCAACTGATAATCTCGCTCGACAATGCGAGGATCGATGGGGACGCTCAGAGGGTCCTTGCGTTGTTCCTTGAGAGCCAGAAGGCGCTCCAGGTCGAGTTGGGAGGGCAATGTGCAGACCTTGCGCGGGTGCGCTTCGCGCTCAGGCTCCCAGCTCCAGACCTCCTCACCATTGCACAGGAACACGAAAGGCACGCCGAGCAGGGCCGCATAAGCCCTACCCTGCCGTTCCCCCTCCAGTGGAGACTTGCTGGTGCGCTTGGCTTCCAGCACGGCGATGGGATGGCCGCGCCGGTTGCAAAGAACATAATCGGCCTTGGTCCCGTCGCTGAGCACATACTCGAATCGCACAGTGATGCCGTCATCGATCTGCCAGCCTACATCCTTCAGCATGGCATCGATCTTGACGCGCGAAAAAGCTTCCGTGGTCTTCGGCATTAGCTCCCGTCCCGAACCGGGCCTATGTGTAACCGCGCAAACCCCTGCCGGCAACTGATTGAACTTGGCCGGGTCCGTCACTTTTGGCGCAGATTTTCGAAGCGGCATAGTCGTGGTGAAGCGTTGCGGCTTCCCCCCATGGGGGCCATCGCCTGGTTCCGGCCGGGAAACTGGGGGCAGGACTCGGACCAGGAGCGCCGCCAGCAGGCCAACCGGCTACTGACGCCCTTGTCTCAGTGAGGTATACCCACGCGAAACGTCTCGGAGTGTTCGATTTCTCGTCTCATATGGGTTGACACGGAGATTCCGAGACACTTATACGCCGTGGTCTAGACCCAATTGAGACGGAGGCAACGAGATGCTTGTTGGATATGCCCGCGTGAGTTCCCTGGGCCAGAGCCTGGAAGTTCAGGAGGCCGCCTTGCGTGAAGCAGGCTGCGAAAAGCTGTTCGCCGAGAAGCGCAGCGGCACCACCCGCGAGGGCCGTGAGGCGCTCCGCGAGGCCCTGGAGTTCGTCCGCGAGGGCGATGTGCTGATGGTGACGCGGCTGGACCGCCTGGCGCGCTCCATGGGGGACCTGCAAGGCATCATCGAGGAGCTGAACCGCAAGGGCGTGGGCTTCCGCTGCCTGCAACAGGGCGCGGTGGACACCACCTCCTCGATGGGCCGGCTGGTCCTGAACATGCTGGCCGCCATCGCCGAGTTCGAGACGGACCTGCGCAAAGAGCGCCAGCGCGAAGGGATCGACAAAGCCAAGGCCGCCGGCATCTACAAGGGCCGCCCAAAGTCAATCGATCCGACTGAGATTCAACGTCTTCACAGTTTAGGCGTGGGGGCCACAGACATTGCGAAGCGGCTGGGTATAGGTCGCGCCACGGTATACCGAGCCCTTACCACTTGAACCACAGAGGGAGTTATCTCAGGCTAGTTCCTTCTGCGTGGGATCATCGGGGGGCGAGCTGGCTGATAGGCTTTCAGACCCTTATCACCTGTCAGGATTTCAACCTCGACCCCACCCTTGGCGTAATATTCAGCCACGTCCTTAATCGATGCGTCGCCCAGGGATGTACTTGCCGCAGCTAGGCCCGGCCACGTTGCCGCAAGCTCTCGCAATCTTTCACGTCCCCAGAGATCGGCTTGATCGGTGAACGCGGCCCACGGCGTCTCACCGTCAGCCGCAAGCAGGATGTATCGCGATAGCTCGCTTGCCAAGTCGAATCGCCGACTTGGAGCCTGGGCAATATGATTGCCGGTCTCAATGATGGTAGCCAGCGGTAGGACGATAATTGAACCTCTAGCAGTTGCGGCAGCAACTGCGTCACGAGCTCGAGCCGTATCCCAACGGTCGCCTGCACTGCCGCAGGTATCTTTACCCGGCACGCCGAGCAGGCAGCACATCACGGACGTATCGATGACGAGGACCTGCTGGGTCATTGGCTGTGAGCATCTGACTGAGCCTTCAAGGCTTGCTCGATAAGCCCTTGGCTCGAGATACGGCCAACAAGTCCCCAGGCGAGCAGCTTCGGAAGCCCCCCCAAATCCTCCAACAGTGTCAGTCTTGTCGTACCGTCTTTGGGGTCGCGGTGGGCAACAGTAATGAACGGCACAAGTGCTGTGCCCATAGCATCAAGGAGGGCAGGGTTATGAGTGGTCACAAGCACATCGACTGCTCGTGCCTGCCCCTCGTCGGCTAGCATACTGAGAAGCAGGCTAGACCTTGAGGGATGAAGACCATTGTCCACCTCCTCTATGACAAGCAAGCTGTTTGCAGGACGAGTTAGCAGAGCAGTAATGATAGCAATGAAACGAAGAGTACCGTCTGACATCCCACGGGCATCAACCGTTTGCTTCGTTGAACCGGTGCCGAATCTCTCTTCGCAGTAGAGCATTGCGTCCGATTCAAACTTGCCCACCTTCTCGGCGTAGACCCGTTCGATTTCCCGCTCAGGCAGTTCCGCAACATATCGTGTCAGCTTTGCTTCCACATCCGCCTTTATGGAGGACTGCAAGGCGGCAAGCACCCCGGCAACGTTGCTAGCGTCTGGAGCTAACCTGTCAGACAGAGGCGAGAAGCCCCTCATGTTCGAAGGGATCGGATCCAGAATGAATATCGAACGAAGCGCATCGGCCATGATCTCTAGGCCATCTTGGATCTCGGCCAGCGTTCGCTGCGTAAGCAGTTGAAAGAGCACGGAGCTCATGCGACTAAGCACACGTGGAGCACCGCGCTTTGAGTTGTAAAGGCGTGCTGTAACCGTGGGCGAACCAACTGATACCTCATCGGTCCAGAACAGTTGAACAGGCCGAGTTGGAGCGCCACGCCTTCCGCCTGCTTTCGGCCTGAACTTGGTTCTAACTAACTGCTCTGACTGTATAAGACACTGGCCATCGGTAATGGCACATTCGATTGTGAACGTGAGGTCTTGATACTGGTCCGCCCTTGTCGTGGCACTAATCCTGAACCGCGTACCATCTCTCCTAGGCGCCCACTCAAGGCCGCCGCGCATCGGCGATATGGCCCCATCTCCCTTCAGGGCTGATGTAAGCAGTGTGCCACTTGCAATCCGAGACAGGAACGCAAGAGCATCGAGGATGTTCGATTTCCCACTTGAGTTGGTGCCGATCAGAACGGTCAATGGGTCAAGGTTCAGCGTAGCACTCTTGATGCTCTTCCAATCTTCTACGCGTATCGAGCTCAGCATATCGTCACAGTCTCGTATAAGGACCCGGACCACAAGGCCTAAACCAGCGGCACCGTGGCGATCCATGACTAATGTGGCAAGTGCGACTTTGGCATTGAACTGCATGCGAGGATGGCGCTGTTCCCTACAACGACGCGGGAGCCAAGAGCCTCAGCATCGGCCGGGCCAGCAGCTACTGCCATCTGAAAGACGCCTAGCCTTCCGTATCCGCCTGCCTCGCCCTGCTTTTTTCGCCCACGCAATGAAGGAGGCACGCCAACGAGTACCAAAGAGCAACCAGCCCGGGACCACAAGAATCTGCCGTCAGGCTAGGCGTCGTCCGAGGGCCGGTTGAATTGGTTGGAAGCGGGCCGGTTGACAGCCCCAAAAACCTGCCCCCGAAACCTGCCCCCGACAAGGGCCTGATGCCGTCATAAACACTTGATAATAAATGATTTTATAAAGTTGGCTGGGGCGCCAGGATTCGAACCTGGGAATGGCGGTACCAAAAACCGCTGCCTTACCGCTTGGCGACGCCCCAGCAGCCGCCCATCGGGACGGGAGCCGCCGGTTAGGCAATTGGCGCGAATTTGCCAAGCGGAAAATGGCCGCATCAATGCGGAGGGGTGGCCCGCGCCAGCAGGTGGCGGGCCTGGTCGATGTGGAGCACTTCCACCATCTGGCCATCAAGCGTGGCGACCCCGCGGCCGGCGGCCAGGGCGGCTTCGTAGGCGGCGATCATGGCGTGGGCCTGGGCGACTTCCGCTTCGGTGGGTGAGAAGACGCGGTTGCAGGGATCGACCTGGCTGGGGTGGATCAATGTCTTGCCGTCAAAGCCGAGCATCTTCCCTTGCGCGGCCTCGGCGATGAAGGCGGCTTCGTTGCGAAATTCGGTGCAGACGCCATCGAAACAGGCGATGCCGGCGGCGCGGGCAGCGAGGACGATGGCCGACAGGCTGTAGAGCAGCGGGCGGCGTTCGGGATCGGCGCCGCAATTGAGCGCCTTTGCCAGATCGGCCATGCCGGCGACCAGTGCGGCGATGCCGGGCACGGCGGCAATGGCGGCAGCATTGAGCACGGCGGCGGGCGTTTCGATCATCGCCAGCACGGGCCGGCCGCCGGCATGGGCAACGAGCCTCTGGGCCTCGCCCGCGCTGTCCACCTTGGGCACGACGATGCCGGCAAAGCCTTTTTCCCCAGCGGCGGCCATGTCGGCTTCGTGCCAGGGGGTGCCGATGCCGTTGACGCGCAGGAACAGGCGCTTGCCCCCCCAGCCGCCGTCAAGCGCCGCGGTCACGGCGGCGGCGCGGGCATCCGGCTTGGCATCGGACTGCACTGCATCTTCCAGATCGAGGATGACGGCATCGGCAGCGAGCGTGCGGGCCTTGGCAATGGCCGAAGGGCGGTTGGCCGGCAGATAGAGGACGGAGCGCAGCGTGGTGAGATCGATCATGGCGGCCAGCCTGCCAGCCGGCGCGGCGGGTTTCAATCGCTGTCGTTCCAGCCGGCGAGCTTGCCGCGCATGCGGGTGAGCGCCGCCTTCTTGATCTGGCAGATGCGGGCGGCGCCGACGCCAAGGACCTGGCCGATTTCCTCGAGGTTCAGTTCCTCGACAAAATAGAGTTGCAGCACCTGGGCTTCGCGTTCGGGCAGGTCGGCGATGGCGGCGGCGATGGCGCTGCGGCGGCGTTCACTTTCCAGCACATCATGGGCATCGGGATCGTCGCTGGCGAACCAGTCGCTGTGATCGGAATAAGCGTCGTCCAGGCTTTCGGTTTGCACGGCGTGGGTTTGCGCCATGCCGGCGCGATAATCGGCAATGGGCAGGTCCAGCGCGGCGGCCATTTCGGCATCGGTGGCAGCGCGGCCCAATTGCCCTTCCAGCCGGGCGCGCACCTGGCCCCATTCGCGCTTGCGGCGCATGGCGGAGCGCACCAGCGTTGCCCCTTTGCGCAGCTGATTGATCATGGCGCCGCGCACCCGCACGCTGGCATAGGTGGCAAAGGCGGCGTGGCCGCGGTCTTCAAAGCCGCGCGCGGCCTCGATCAGGGCGACCATGCCGATCTGCACCAGATCCTCCACATCGATGGCGGTGGAGACCCTTGCGTGGACATGCCAGGCAATGCGGCGGACGAGCGCCAGATGGCTGGAGATCAGCCGTTCGGGATCGACCTGGGCCAGCCGGGCGGGGGCATAGAGCGCGGGTTCAAGGCCAAGCCGGGCATCCATCAGCTGTCTCCATTGGTGCGGGGGGCGGCGCCGATCACGGCGGCCACCGTGACGTCGCGATCGTCGGGAATGTCGGGGAAGGCGAGCACCGGCACCTGGGGCAGCCGGGCGCGCAGCAACTGCCAAAGGGCGCGGCGCACCGGCGGCACGGTGACGATGGCAAAGCGTGTGCCGTCGGCCAGCAGCGGCGCGGTGGCGCTGGCGGCGGCTTCGGCCACACGGGTGACGAGTGCCGGATCGAACGGTTGGGCGGCACCGGGGTTGGCGCGCACGGCCTGCACCAGCAGGCCTTCGAGGCCGGGATCGAGGGCGACGGCGGTGAGCGGCCCCTTCACGCCGGCGAGGGCCTGCACTTGTGCCGCGCCCAGCACCGGGCGGATGCGCTCGGCCAGTTCGGCCGGATCCTGCGTGTGCGGGGCGGCGGCGATCAGGGCGCCGGCGATGGAACGCAGATCGCGGATCGAAATCCCCTCCTCCACCAGCCGGGCCAGCACCTGGGTGATGATGGCAACGCTCAACGCCTTGGGGGCGAGGGCGGCGGCGAGGGCCGGGGCGGTTTCGGCCAGCGTGTCGATCAGGGCCTGCACCTCATCCTGGCCGAGCAGACGGTGGGCGTGTGCCCCGAGCAGCTGGTTCAGATGGGTGCCGGCGACAGCGGCGGGATCAACGACGTTGTAGCCGGCGGCTTCGGCCAGATCGGCTTCGGCCGGATCGATCCAGCGGGCGGGCAGGCCGAAGGCGGGATCGGCGGCCTCGCGGCCCGGAATGGGCGTGCTGATCGGGCCGGCGGCGATGGCGAGGACATCGTCGGGGAAAATCTCGTCCTCCCCCACCACCACGCCGGCCAGGGTGATGCGATAATGGAAGGGCGGCAGCGAGAGATCGTCGCGCACCCGCACGGCCGGAAGGACGAAGCCCAGCTGTTTGGACAATTGCCGGCGGATGGCGGTGATGCGGGCCATCAGCGGGGCGCCGCGGGCTTCGTCGACCAGCGGGACGAGGCCGAAGCCGATATCGAGCGCGGCAGGCGCACTGTCGGCCACGTCGCTCCAGTCGATGTGGGCATCGGCGGCGGCGGGGGCCTCGCCGGGGGTGGCGGCGGCGACGGGCGCGGCCGGGCGTTTGCGCAGGGCAAACCACAGGGCAGCCGCAGCGGCCGGCGCGATGATGAGGAGCGGCATGCCGGGCAGCAGGCCGAGGAGGGCGAGGATGACGCCCACCGGCAGCCAGGGCGCCCCCTGCCCCAGCTGCACGCCGACCTGGCCGGCCAGATCATTGTCCTTGCCGACGCGGGTGACGACCATGGCGGCTGCGATGGAGAGCAGCAGCGCCGGCACTTGCGCCACCAGGCCATCGCCGACAGCCAGCAGCAGATAGGTGCGCGCGGCATCGCCCAGCGCCAGATCGTGGGAGACGGTGCCGAGGATGAGGCCGCCGATGATGTTGATGGCGAGGATGAGCACGCCAGCCACCGCATCGCCCTTCACGAACTTGGACGAGCCATCCATGGCGCCGTGGAAATCGGCTTCGGTCGTCACCTCGGCGCGGCGCAGCCGGGCTTCGTCGGCGGTGATCAGGCCGGCATTGAGGTCGGCACCGATGGCCATCTGCTTGCCGGGCAGCGCATCCAGCGTGAAGCGGGCGGCGACTTCGGACACGCGGCCGGCGCCCTTGGTGATGACGACCAGGTTGATGATCATCAGCACGGCAAAGACAAACAGGCCGACGACATAATCGCCGCCAACCAGGAAACTGCCGAACGCTTCGATGACATGGCCGGCCGCCGCCGTGCCTTCATGGCCGTGGACCAGGACGACGCGGGTGGAGGCGACGTTCAAGGCCAGGCGCAGCAGCGTGGCGTAGAGGAGAACGGTGGGAAAGGCCGAGAAATCCAGCGGCTGGCGGATGTTGATGGCAACCATCAGCACGATCAGCGCCACCGCGATGTTGGTGATGAAGAAGAGATCGAGCAGAACCGCCGGCAGCGGCACCACCATCAGCGCGACCAGCACCAGGATGGCCAGCGGCAGCAGCGTGGTGCGGGCATCGATGCGGCCGAGACGGGCGGCAAGCGCGGTCATTGCATGGCCGCCAGCACGAGATAGGCCATGCGGGCGCGGGCGGCGGCCAGCGCCGGATCGGCGGGCGGCATGGATCGGCCGGCTGGCGGCAAGATGGTGCCGGCCGGTTCATCGCCGAGATGGCGGTGAATGCGGTTGGCCACGAGATCATGCACCTCGGCCAGGGAGCGGGCGCTGCCATCGCGGTGGTAGAAGGTGCTGCGGTTGGCGGCGGCGGCGGCGGGGAGCAGCGATGCCGCGGCCATGCCGGGGGCAGCGGCCATGGATTTCAGGAATTTGATCGCGCCGCCGGCACCAAAGAAGGCAGCGAGATAGAGATCGCTGGCTTCGGCCGCGCGGCCCAGGGCGGCCTGCAGCTTGCCGGCGTTGTCGCGGGTGAACTCGCCGGCCAGGCGCGCGGCGACGCCGGCATCGTGGCGCAGGGACAGGATGGTCTGCTTCACCGCCGGGCTGGCGCCCTGGCTGAGCGCCTGCGCTGCCCATCCCAGGCCGTGCTTGTCGCCGTGCCGCTGCACCATTGCCAGCCAGGTGGCATCGGTGAACTGGAACAGGCCGCTGGCCGAAGAGGTGCTGGCGCGCGCCGCCGGATTGAGGCCGGATTCGGCGCGGGCATTGGCATAGAGATAGGCAAAATCGACGCCGGTGGCGGCCGCCGCCTGCTGCAGCGCGCCGATCACGCCGGCATTGGCATTGGGCTGGAACTGGATCGCCTGGGTCATGCGCCTGCCCCAAGCAATTTATGTGCCACGGCCCGTGCCATGGTCATGCCCAGCGCCCGTCGCGGCCATAGACCAGGGCTTCGCGCGGCGGCACCGGCGGCGGGCGCAGCGCGGCCAGGCGCTTTTCGACCGACAGCAGCTTGGCGCGGCTGCGCAGCATGGCTTCGGCATTCAGATCGCGGGCCTGTTCCAGCAGGGCGCGCGGCGGGCGGGCGCCGGAGGCCACTTCGGCCTGCAGGGCGGCCAGCGCGGCGGTCTTTTCCGCCGTGGCGCGGGTGATGGCATCAGCATCCTCGGCCGCCAGCGCCGCCAGTTCGGCGGTGATGGCATCGACGACGGCCTGGGCCAGCTGATCCGCGCTCACGGCTTGCCGCGCTCCAGCCGGATCATCGCATCGGCGATGGCCTGCGGATCAATCGGGTAGCGGCCACCGGCGATGGCGGCTTTCAGTTCCGCCACGCGCGCCCGGTTCACCGGCGGGGCGCTGGCCAGTTCGGCCACCAGCCCGCCAGGGCCGCCGCGCGCCACGGGGTTGAGCCGCGCCACCAGCCGGGCCGGCTCCTTCGCGTCGGCAGCCTGCGGGCCACTGGTGCGGCCGGTAAAGGGGTTGCGGATTGGGCCACCGCCGCCGTTGATGCCATCGATCATCCTGTTCATCCTTTCCGCCGGCACAGGCCGGGCAACGCCGTTAACGGCCATTCACCATGGCACTTTAATCAGCGGGGGATGATGACCCGCCCGCCCTCCTCGATGCGGCCGATCAGGCGGCGGCCGGCCGGGGTTTTCAGGGCGATGCGGGTGCCATCGGCGTCGCGCTCGGCCTCGGCCTCTTGGCTGACGGCAAAGCCGTTGCCGCCGGCTTCCACCACCACCCGGTCTCCGCGGCGGATGGCGGGTCGGGCGGCGGCGGCGCGGGCGGTGGAGCCTGCGGGCTGATCGATGGGGACATAGAGGGTCCAGGCCGGGACGGCGCAATCGACGCGCACGACATCGCTGCGCGCCCAGCTGAGCGCCGGATCGGGGCAACGCGGCACCACCAGCGCCGGATCGAGCCGCGCCGGCGCGCCGGCAAAGCCCGCCACCTGGGTGCGCAGCCTCGCCACGTCGTGCAGCGCCAGCTGCGCCGGGCCCTGGAGCGCCTGTGCCGGGCTGGGTGCGGCCCAGGCCACCAGGATCAGCCCGGCAAGCGCCAGGGCGAGATGCTGCCATTTAATTTCTGTGTGCATCGGCCGTTTTCCCTTGTGCCGGGCGGCCTGCAGCGACCCCCCACCCACGACGGGCCGGCCAGCAAGAAGCGCGCCAACCTCCTGTCCCCCGGGTGGCGCGCCCAGTGACGGCCCGGAGCCGGCAATCCCTTGCCCACCAAGCGGCAAGCCCTTGCCGGCCCCGGGCCACAATCACGGGCACAAGCCTGGCGGCACGTTGGGGTGAGCCGGTTGGCACGGGCGTTGCAGTGCGGCGGGCATGACCCCGCTGTCGCCCCAACCCGGCCTGATCGATCAGGCGTTTGGTATCTCTGCCCCGGCGCTGCGCCTGCGCAGTCAGCGGCTGGTGGTGATTGCCAGCAACATCGCCAATGCCGCGACGCCGGGATACAAGGCGCGTGATCTGGATGCCGATGCCGCCTTGCGCGCGGCGCAGACGGGCGGCTTTTCGGCCCAGCTGGACAGCGCCCGGCTGCAATATCGCGCGCCGCTGATTGCCAGCATCGATGGCAACACGGTGGAAATGGCCACCGAACAGGCGGCCTTTGCCGAAAATGCCATGCGGTACCGCGCCAGCCTGGAATTTCTGGGGGCGCGGGTGAACAGCATCATGGCCGCCTTGAAGGCAGACGGCTGATGGCGCGTGATCTGACCATTTTTGACATCAGCGGCCGCGCCATGGCCGCCCAGCGGGTGCGGATGAATGCCATCGCATCCAACCTGGCCAACGCCGGCAGCATCGCCGGCAAGGAGGCGGATGCCTATCGCGCGCTGCGCCCGGTGTTTGCCACCCATTATCAGGGCCAGGCCGCCACCGTGGATGTGGCCAGCATGGCGCGCACCGGCAGCCCGGAAAAGAAGCTCGATCCCGATCATCCGCTCGCCGATGCGACGGGGCATGTCTGGCAGGCGGCGGTGGATCCCAATCAGGAGATGGTGGAGATGGTGGAAACCGCCCGCGCCTATGCCAACAATGTCGAGGTGCTGGCGACCGCCCGCAGCCTCGCCATGGACACGCTGAGGATCGGCAAGTGAGCCGGGTGGATGGCCTGCCCGCCGGCATCCCGGCCGCGCCAGCAGCGCCGGGGCGCAATCCCAAGGCGACGCTGGATCAGGGTGATTTCCTGGCGCTGCTGACCGCGCAGCTGAAGAACCAGGATCCGACGAAGCCGGTCGATAACCTCGAATATATGCAGCAGATGGCGATGTTCAGCCAGCTGGCCGGCACCACCGAAACCAATGCGAAACTGGCCGGCATTTCCGACCGGCTGGACCAGTTGATCGCGCGTTTCCCCGCACAGGAGCAATAAGCCATGGCCTTTTACACCGCGATGACGGGCCTTGCCGGTGCCCAGACTGAAATGTCGACCATTGCCAACAACATCGCCAACGTTGGCACCACCGGTTTGAAGCGCAGCCGGGTGGCCTTTGGCGACATCATTGCGCTGTCGCCGCTGTCGAACCCCAACCGGGTGACGGGATCGGGCACCACGGTGCGCGCCATCACCCAGCAGTTCGGCCAGGGGCCCACCGAAACCTCGTCCTCCGCGCTGGATCTCACCATTGCCGGCCAGGGCTTTTTCATCGTCAAATCGGGCGCTGGCGGCGTGCAGACGGCCTTCACCCGCAACGGCAGCTTTGGCGTGACGCCGGATCGCTTCATCGTGGATGCGCAGGGGCGGCGGCTGCAATTGTTCCCCACCACCACCGATGGCGCGGTGCAGGCGACCGGGTTGGCCTCCACCGTGTCGGCGCGGCTGCCCTTGTCGTCTGGCACGCCGCAGGCCACCGGCACGGTGAGCATTTCGGCCAATCTGCCGGCCGATGCGCCGATCATCGCCAACCGGCCGATCTACACGCCCACCAACCCCTATGTGTTTGATCGCAACGATCCCGCCACCTTCAACGCCAGCACATCGACGACGGTGTTCGACAGCCTGGGCAATCCGCTGGCGGCAACCGTCTATTATGTGAAGGACAGTGTTCCCACCCTGGCCGACCCGGTGCACCGCTGGACCGCGCGGGTGTTCGTGGGCGACACCGAACTCAATGTGGGTGGCACACCTGGCCTGCCGATGGAATTTGATGGCAATGGCGCGCTGGTGGCACCCACCACGGCGTTCCAGTTTGATGGCTTCGTGCCGCCCACCGGTGGCGGCAACCTGGCCATCGCAGTTGATCATGGCACTGCCACTGTGCAGCAGGCCGGGCCGTTTTCGGTGGCGTTGATCCAGCAGGATGGCATCCCGGCCGGCCAGTTGGAAAGCGTGTCGGTTGATCCCGAAGGCCTGTTGAAGGCGAGTTTCTCCAATGGCGAGGTGCAGACGCTGGGCAAGGTGGCGCTGGCCAGCTTCTCCAATCCGCAAGGGTTGAAGCAGACGGGCGATGCCAGCTGGGTGGTGACACCGCAATCGGGCGAGGCGATCACGGCAGAGGCCGGGCGCGGCGGGGTGGGCACCATCTTGTCGGGCAATCTGGAGCGGTCAAACGTTGATTTGACCACCGAGCTGGTCAACCTGATCGCAGCGCAGCGCAATTTCCAGGCCAGCGCCAAATCGATCGAGACCGACAACCAGTTGATGCAGACAATCATCAACCTGCGCAGCTGATGACGGACGATGGACCGGGTCATCTACACCGCCCTGACCGGCCTTTCGGCGCGGGCCCGCGAAAGCCTGGTGACGGCCAACAATCTGGCCAATGCGCAGGTGCCGGGCTTTCGCCGCGATGTGGTGGCGCAGGAAGGCCGCTATATGGCGGCCAGGGCCGCGGTGGACGGGGCGTGGGCAGCGCGGGCGCAGGTGGGTTCGCCCAGCCTGGCCACGCCGCAGCAGCCCGGCAAGATTGCCGCCACGGGCCGCGAACTGGATATCGCGCTGTCGGCCCGGCACTGGCTGGCGGTGCAGGGCCCGATGGTGGGCGGCCAGCTGAGCGAGGCCTATACACGGCGCGGCGATCTGGTGGTGAACGCCGCCGGCGTGCTGGCCAATGGCGATGGCCGCGTGCTGGTGAGCGCCAGCGGTGCGCCGATTTCGGTGCCGCCGGGCGCCGAGCCGGTGATCGGCCGTGACGGCACGGTATCGGTGCAAGGGCCCGACGGGCCGCAGATATTGGGCCGGCTGAAGCTGGTGGACGGCAGCAGCATCAAGAGCCGCGACAAGGCCGGCGATGGCCTGTTTCTGCCACAGGAGCCGCTGCAGCCTGACCCGGAAGCGCGGGTGGAAAGCGGCGCGCTGGAAAGCGCCAATCTGACCGCGGCCGAAGCGCTGGTGCAGCTGGTGGAGGAACAGCGCGGGTTCGAGCTGAATGCCCGGCTGATCAAGCTGGCGACCGAAATGGACGAACAGGGGGCCCGGCTGATGGGCCTGAACAGTTGAGGAGGCGGCGATGACGACAGCCTTGCAGATCGCACGGTCGGGCCTGGATGCGCTTGACCACCGCATGAAGACGATTTCCAACAACCTGGCCAACGTCTCCACCACCGGGTTCAAGCGCGACCGGGCCAATTTTGCCGCCCTGATGTATCAGGATGACCGCAACCCCGGCGCCGCCAGCGGCGCGGACACGCAATATGCCACCGGCCTTGGCACCGGCACCGGCGTGCGCATCGCCGGCACGGAGCGCATCCACACGCAAGGCAACATGATCACCACCGACAATGCGCTGGACCTGGCCATTGATGGCGCCGGATTCTTCGCGGTGCAGTTGGCCGATGGCACCGTGGGCTATACCCGCGATGGCGGGTTCAAACTGTCGGCCACCGGCGAAATCGTCACCGCATCGGGCCAGCGGCTGGCGCAGCCGCTGGTGATCCCCGATGGCGCATCGCAGATCGTGATCTCCCCCGATGGCATCGTGACCGCCGCCCTGCCCGGCCAGTCCGCGCCGGTGGAGGTGGGGCAGTTGCAGCTGACGCGCTTTCTGAACCCTTCTGGCCTGATGCCGATCGGCGACAATCTCTATCGCGAGACTGCCGGATCGGGCCCGCCGACACTGGGCGTGGCCGGGCAGGCCGGCATGGGGACGATCCGGCAGGGCATGCTGGAAGGATCGAATGTGTCGACCGTGCAGGAGTTGGTCGACATGATCGAGACGCAGCGCGCTTATGAGATCAATGCCAAGGTGATCAACGCGGCCGATGAGATGGGCCGTTATGTGGTGCAGAATGTGTAACGCGGCCTTGCTGCTGGTGGCGGCCAGGCTGGCGGTGATCACACCGACGCTGCCGCCCGTGGCATTTTGTTGGCCTGGTCACCGATCGGCGGGCGCGGCGGGTGGGGGATCTCGTCACCATCCGGCTGGTGGAGCGGACCAGCGCCAGCAAATCGGCCAGCGCCGATTCCGCCCGCGAGAGCGACAACAGCTTTCGCCTGCCGGATTCTTCCCGTTCAGCCGGGTGCCGCAGCAGGCGTTGCAGGCCGGCAGCAACCAGGGCTTCAAGGGGGCTGGTAGCGCCGAGCAGCGCAACGAGTTGAACGGCGAGATCACGGTGACGGTGGCCGAGGTGCTGCCCGGCGGGGTGCTGCGCATTGCGGGGGAAAAGCGGCTGATGCTGAACCGCGGCGAGGAGCATCTGCAGCTGACCGGCTATATCCGCGCCGAGGATCTGGGCTTTGACAACAGCGTGCCATCGACGCGCGTGGCCGATGCCAGGATCCGCTTTGGCGGCACCGGACAGGTTGCGGACAACAGCCGCCAGGGCTGGCTGGCGCGCTTTTTTGCGAAGATTGCGCCGTTCTGATGCGCTGGCTGCTGGCCCTTTTGCTGCTGTTGCCCGTGCCGGCCGCGGCGGAGCGGGTGAAGGACATCGCGCGCTTTGCCGGCGTGCGGGCCAACGCGCTGACCGGTTATGGCATCGTGGTTGGCCTGACCGGCAGTGGCGACCAGAATCTGGAATTGACCATCCAGTCGCTGAAATCGGCGGCCACGCGCCTGGGCGTGCAGCTGCCGCCGGGCGTGAACCCGCAGCTGCGCAATGCGGCGGCCGTGATGGTGACGGCGGAGCTGCCGGCCTTTGCCAAGCCGGGCCAGCGGCTGGATGTGACGGTATCGGCGCTGGGTCAGGCCAAATCCTTGCGCGGCGGCACCCTGCTGCTGACCGCGCTGCAGGGGCCGGATGGTGAGATTTATGCACTGGCGCAAGGCAGCCTGGCGGTGGGCGGCTTTGGCGCGGAAGGCCGCGATGGCAGCCGCATCGTGGCGGGCACGCCGACGAGTGGCCGGGTGCCGGCCGGCGGGGTGGTGGAACGGGTGGTGCCATCGCCCTTTGCCGAAAAGGGCCCGATGTATCTGGACCTGAACGAGCCGGATTTTTCCGCCGCCAGCGCCGTGGTGGCGGCGATCAACCGGCATTTCAATGGCGTGGTCGCCAATGCCGAGGATGGCGTGCGCGTGCGGCTGAACGCGCCGGACCAGGCGGAACGCCGCATCGCCATGGCCAGCACCATCGAAGGGCTGAACGTGGCGCTGGCGCCGCCGCCGGCCCGGGTGATCGTGAATGCCCGCACCGGCACGGTGGTGATTTCCGGCGAGGTGCGCATCCTGCCCGCCGCCGTGGCCCATGGCAGCCTGGTGGTGCGGGTGACCGAGAATCAGCAGGCCAGCCAGCCCAATCCCTTCGGTCGCGGACAGACGACGGTGACCCAGCAATCCAATGTGGAAGCCGGCGAAACCAACGCCCGCATGAACCTGTTTGCACCGGGCGCCCGGCTTTCGGAGATTGTTGACGCCGTGAACGCACTGGGCGCGGCGCCGGGCGATCTGGTGGCCATATTGGAAGCCTTGAAGGCAGCCGGTGCCCTGCGCGCCGAGCTGGTGGTGATCTGATGCAGTTGCAGCCCCCCATCCTGGCATTGCCTGCCCTGTTGCAGCCCGGCCAGCGGCCCACGCCTGCGGCCGAAGCCAAGGCGCGCGACAAGGCGGCCGGCGATTTCGAGGCGCTGCTGGTCACCCGGCTGTTGAAGACGGCGCGCAGTGCGAAGCTGGGCGATGATCTGATGGGCGGCAATGACCAGATCCGCGATCTGATCGACGAGCAACAGGGCCGCATCATTGCCGGCGCTGCGCCGCTGGGCCTGGCGCAGTTGCTGGCGAAAGGGGCACGGCCATGATGGATCTGCTGGCGCTGGGCCGGTCGGGCGTGCTGGCCTTCCAGAATGCGCTGAACGCCACCGGCGACAATGTCGCCAATGCCGACACGCCGGGCTATGTGCGGCGGCGCGCCGTGTTGGCGACGATGCCGGCCGGGCGCGGCGGGCCGCTGGAACGGGCCAGTCTTTCGGGCGCCGGGGTGCGCACGGGCGGCGTGGTGCGCGATGTCGATGCGCTGAAGGCCAATGCGGCGCGCGTGGCCAGCGGCGATCAGGCCCGGCTGGGCGCCCGGCTGGACTGGCTGGAACGGCTGGAATCCCTGTCGACCACGGCGGCGGTGGCGACCCGGCTGGGGGCCTTTTTCGATGCCGGCACCGCGCTGGCGGCGGCGCCAACCCAGGGCGCGGCGCGCATCGCCTTTCTGAACGCTGCCGATGATGCCGCCAATGGTTTCAACAGCCTGGGCGGTGATCTTGACAATCTGGAGCAGGATATCCGCGCCGAGGCGGCCTTGAGCGCGCGGCGGGTGAATGATCTGGCCGCCGCCCTGGCCAAGGTGAACGAGCAACTGCGGCGCGGCGACGAGGGCGACACGGCGGCCAATGGCCTGCTCGACAATCGCGACAGCCTGCTGCGCGATCTGGCCGACGAGGTGCGGATCAGCATCAGCGAGGGCCGGCGCGGCGCGGTGGAGGTGAAGCTGGGCTTTGGCCCATCGGCGGTGACCATCGTGCCCTTTGCCGGCAATGCCAGCCGCATCGGTGTGGCGGCTGATGGCCAGACCGTGCTGCTGAACCCCGAATTTGATCCGCAACCGCTGCGGCTGCCGGCTTCGGGCCGGTTGGCGGGCCTGCTGGAGGCCAGCGGCGAGATCATCCGCGCCCGTGCCGCGCTGGATGGCCAGGCCAGCCAGTTTGCCAGCCTGATCAACGATTGGCACGCACAGGGCATCGATGGCGCCGGCCAGCCGGGCACGGCCATCTTTGCCACCACCGGCATAGGCAGCACGGTGGGCAAGGCCAATGCCGGCAGTGCGCCGGTGGATGTGGTGCTGGCCGATGGCAGCGTGCCTGATCCATCCGGCTATCGCCTGCTGGCCGATGCCGCCGGCTTCACGCTGGTGCGCGGCGATGGCAGCGCCAGCGTGACGGGGACATCGCCGCTGCTGCTCGATGGCTTGACCGTGACCATCGGCGCCGGCGCGGTGGCGGGCGACCAATGGGATCTGCAGCCGCTGGGCGGTGCCCGGGGCCTCAGCCTGCGGCCGCTGGCACCGGGCCAAGTGGCGGCGGCGGGGCGCTGGCAGGTGGACGGCCCGCCCGATGCGACGCGCCTGCCCACGATCGCCGATGACGCGACGGCGCTGGCCTTGCCCGGTGGCGACACCACGCCGCCGCCCTGGCGGATCACGCTTGTGCCGGGCGGGCTGGCCGAGGTGCGCGACCCGAGCGGTGTCACCCTGCTTGCCACGGTGCCAGCCGATGGCAGCCTGATCGAAGGCCCGGGGCTGCGCTTCACGGTGCCGGCGGGGGCGGATGGCACAATCTTCCGCATCGCGCCCACCCCGGCTGGCGCGCAGGACAATCGGGGTGCCCTGGCGCTGGCGGCACGGCGGGCGCAGCCGGGGCCGAACGGCGGGCTGGAAGCCCAGCTGGATGCCGAACTGGCCGGCATCGGCAGCCGCGTGGCCGACACGCGCCGGCTGGAGGCGGCAGCAGCGGCGCTGAAGGAGGACACGGGCCGGGCCAATGATGCCGTTTCGGGCGTGGACCTGGAGCGCGAGGCGGCCGAGTTGACCCGGCTGCAGGCGGCCTATCGCGCCAATGCCCAGGTGGTGGGCGTGGCACGCGACCTGCTTGACCAGATTTTGGGCCTGACGCGATGATCCCGCCGCTTTCCAGCCGGTCGGGCCATGATGCCGCCGTGCGCCGGCTGACCCGGCTTTCCACTGAAGCGGCCGAGGTGCAGCAGCAGATCAGCACCGGCAAGCGGGTGACGAAGCCGGGTGATGATGCCATTCCCTTTGCCCGCGCCGCCACGCTGAAGCGGGCCGATACCGCTGGCGAGGCGCAGCGGAAGGCGATGGACGCCGCCGCCGCCCGGCTGACCGCCAGCGAGACCGCGCTGGCCGGCATTGCCGACATGGTGGCGCGCGCCAAGGAACTGGCGCTGGCCGGGCGCAATGCCACGCTGAACGCCGGGGACCGGCAGGTGCTGGCGCTGGAGGTGAGCGAACTTCTGGCCGCAGCGCGCGGGCTGGCGGAAGCGCAGGGCCCGGATGGCGAGGCGCTGTTTGCCGGCGCCGGCCTTGCCCCCGCCTATGCCGATGATGCCGATGGGCTGGCCGCCTGGGCCGGGCTGGGGGCACCGCCACAGGTGGCGGTGGCCGGGCGCACCCTGCCCGCCGGCATCAGCGGGCCGGAGGCGTTTGGCGTGACCGACCCCCTGCCCCCGCCCGATCCGATGGCACCGCCGGCCGATCCCACGGTCCCGCCGCCGCCACGCACCCGCAATCTGTTCGACAGCCTGGCGCATCTGGCCGCCAGCCTGGTGGAGCCGCGCCCCGATTTCTTCGAGGCTGGCATGGATGAGGCCATTGCCGCCGTGGATGGCCATATCGAGCGGCTGGCTGCTGGCCAGGCCCTGCTGGGCACGCGCGGCGCCCGGCTGGAGGCGGAAGCCCAGCGGCTCGACGCAAGCCAGCTGCAATGGCGCCGTGACATCAGCCGGCTGGAGGAGACCGACATGGTGGAGGCGATCGCCCGGCTGGACCGGCTGACGACCATATTGGAGGCGGCGCAGGCCAGTTTTGCCCGGATGTCGAGCCTGTCCTTGTGGGACCAGTTGCGATAGCGCCAAAACGGCGGGATTAAATCCGCTTTGGCAGTGGCCGTAACCGGGTGGGACGCAACCACCCGGGGGGAGGCCCGCCTATCCATGCTGTCCATCGTTGGACTTGTCGTGCTGATTGTCATGGTGTTTGGCGGCTTTGCCATCACCGGCGGCAGCCTGGGCCCGGTGCTGCACGCGCTGCCGCACGAATTCCTGATCATTGGCGGGGCGGCGGCCGGCGCGACGCTGGTGGCGACAGACATCAAGGGCATCAAGGAGATGGGCGGCGGGCTGGGCCGCGTGGTGAAGGGCCCCAAGTACAAGAAGGCCGATTATGGCGCGGCGATCTTCCTGACGGCGCGGTTGATGCGGTTGTTCCGCACCGATGGGCCAACGGCCGTGGAACCCCATATCGAGGACCCGAAATCATCGAGCATCTTTGCCGAATATCCCCAGTTTGCCGGCGATCATTTCTTCATCAGCCTGGTGACGGATTCGATCCGGCTGCTGGTGGTTTCCACCGGCACCTTGTCCCCCATGGCGGTGGAGGAGGTGATCGACACCCATATCGAGACGCATCATCACGCTGCCCTGAAACCGGTGGAGCGGCTGCAGACCATGTCGGACGCGTTGCCGGCGCTGGGCATCGTGGCGGTCGTGCTGGGCGTGATCAAGACGATGGGCAGCATCGACAAGCCGCCGGCCATCCTGGGCGCCATGGTGGGTTCGGCGCTGGTCGGCACCTTCCTGGGCGTGCTGCTGAGTTACGGCATGGTGGGCCCGCTGGCATCGCGGCTGAAGGCGGTGATCGATGAGGACAGCGAGATTTACCTGGTGGTGCGCCGCGTGATCGTGGCGACCCTGAAAGGCCAGCCGCAACCACTGGTGATCGAGGCCGCCCGCACCGCCATCAGTCCCACCCACCAGCCGACGTTCAGCGAGATTTTTGATGGCATGAGGACGGCGAAGTGAAGCCCGAAGGCCTGATCGAACCCGAAATCATCATCAAGAAGGTCAAGGGCCATGGCCATGGCCACCACGGCGGCGCGTGGAAGATTGCCTATGCCGATTTCGTGACGGCGATGATGGCGTTTTTCATGCTGTTGTGGATCCTGGGGGCGACCAACGAGCAGCAGCGCAAGGGGATTGCCGATTATTTCACCCCCACCGTGATCCAGCTGCAGAACAGCGGTGGATCGAACGGCCTGTTCGGCGGCAAATCGGTGGTGGCGCCCGATGGCACGTCGGTGCGGCCGGAAACCGAAGGGCGGCGGCCGGTGACCGCAGCGGGCAGCGACAACAGCACCCCCAGCCCCGACCGTGAACAAGGCCAGGGCCGCGATGCACAGCGCCAGGCGTTCGATCAGCTGACCCAGTTGATCAAGCGCAAGATGGCGGCGGACCCGACCCTGAAGGGCCTGCAGGGCCAGGTGAAATTCGTGAAGACCCGCGATGGCCTGCGCATCGATCTGGTGGAGCGCGCCGATTTCACCATGTTCGCGCTGGGCACCGCCGCCCCCACCCAGGCCGCCGGCCGGCTGGTGCAGACGGTCGCGCAGGCGATCAGCGACACGCCCAACCGGCTGACCGTGCGCGGCCACACCGATGCGCTGGGCTTTTCCCGGTCGGGCGACAAATCCAACTGGAGTCTTTCAACTGCCCGTGCCGATGCCACACGGCGGCTGCTGATGGGCGCTGGCATCCCCGGCGAACGTTTCCGCCGCATCGAAGGCGTGGCCGACACCGACCCCTATGTGAAGGACAATCCCACCGACCCGCGCAACCGGCGGATCAGCATCACCCTGCTGTATGACGATCCGGCCTGACCGCTATTCGGGCAGCAGCGGCACGCCTTCGAAGCGGGCGATGGCATGTTTGACGACGCGATCCAGCGCTTCGCCTGAAAAGAAGCCGCCGGGGATCAGGCAGCGATCAATCAGGACACGACGGAAGGCGGCAAAGCTTTGGGCGTCGGGCGGCGTTGGATTGGCCCAGAAATCATCCAGCCCGTTCTGGCAGGTGATATCGGGCAGATCATAGATGGCGTGGCCCAGCACCACGACGGGCACGCCGAGCGCCAGGCCCAGGGTGCCGGTGGTGCTGTTGATCGTCACCATGCCGCGGGCGGCGGCTGCAATCGCCTCGATATCGCCGCCAACCAGATAGTCCACCCGATCGGCCACCTTGAACTTGCTCGCGATGTCGGCGGTTTCCTGCGCCCAGTCGCGCACGCCATTGTCGAGCGGATGTTCCTTCACTAGCAGGCGCAGATCGGCGGGCGCGTGGGCGGCAAAGGACTGGATGACGGTTTTCAGCGCATCGGCGATGCCGACGAACGGCGAATGGATGCGGATCTGGGCATCACTGTCGAGCTGGAGCGGAAACAGCACGTAGGGCGCGCCGCCTGCCGCCAGCCGGGCCATCAGCGCCTGGCCCGCCGCCTCGCGATCGGATTTGCGCCACAGCTTGCGCAGCCAGCCCATGCCTTCGACCAGCGGGTGCCAGGGCCGGTGATTGTTCCAGTGGGGATAATGCCAGCGGCTGAGCACGTCGGCAGCGTTGTAGGCGAACCCTTCCAGCGCGCGGCGGCGGAAGCTGGACAAGACGCGGCCGTGCGGCGGCACGGGTGGCAGGGCGGCCGCTGTCTGGCGATACCAGGCCGGATCGCGCGGCAGGCTGGAATTGCCGTTGACGCCGCCTTCCTCCATCGTCACCCAATCGGGGCGGACATAGCCTTCCTCGAACACGAACACCCGCACGCCCAGTTCGCGACACACCGCCTTGGCTTCGACATGATGGTCGCGGCAATCACCGAACAGCATCACATCGGTGACATTGTGGCGCTGGATGATGGCGCGCAGTGCGGCCGGCCAATCGGCCAGGGTGCCACGATAGTCGATCCCGCCGGGCAGTCGCCAGAAGGCCCGGTCACCGCCATTGAAATTGACCTTGTGAACGACATGGCCACGCGCCATCAGCCCCTTGCCCAGCGCCCGGAACAAGGGGCCCATCAGCCCCTGCAGCAGCAAGACGCTGCGGGGTTGGCTGGGGGTGATGGTGGCAGGACTAGGCTGGACGGGCACCGGGGGCAGGCTCTTGGCAGAACGGGCGCCGGCCATTGCGGCAAGCACAACGCTTTGTCGAGCCTTTTGCCCGTGAATTGGGCGTGAACAAGGCGAGAGGGGGGCAGACCGTGCTGCGCCGGCAAGATGACAGGCCGCGCCATGCCCGCTATGGCGGCCGGCCAATGGGCATTGAAATCCTTGTCGCCCTGATGCTGGGCAGCGCCGCTGCCGCCGATGGGCTGGTGCGGCCCATGGGCCGCCGATCGCTGGCTGGCTTGTGGCTGGGCCAGCTGCTGGTGCTGGGCCTGTTTGGCCTGGTGCTGGCGCTGGCCGGCAACGCCCCGGTCGCAGCGCTGGTGGCAACCGGGCTGGCGCTGGCGCTGGCGCTGGTGTCCAATGCCAAGGCCGCGGTGCTGGGCGAGCCCTTGCTGTTCACCGATCTGGTGCTGGTGGGCGCCGTGTTCCGCCATCCGCAATTTTATCTGGACGCGCTGAAACGCTGGCAGCTGGCAGCGCTGGTGCTGGGGGCTGCGGGGCTGGCGCTGGGCCTCGCCCTCACCTTCTCGCCTGCGTTGCAGCCACATATGGAAGGGCTGGTGCTGCTTGGCGCGGTGCTGGCCCTGCTTGCCATCACGCTGCGGCTGCCGCGCTGGCGCGATCTGGCGCCCTGCCCCGATGCTGAGGCCGATGTGGCCCGGCACGGCCTGTTGCCAACCCTGTTGCTGCACTGGCGGCGGTGGCGGCAGAGTGCTGATCCGCAGCCGTGCCAGGATGGGTTGCCGGCGCCGGCCAGCGCTGCGCTGGTGATTGCCGTGCAATGCGAAAGCTTTGCTGATCCGGCCGATCTGTTTGGCGCGCCGGAGCTGGCGCTGCCGGGGCTCGCGGCGGCGCGGCGGCAGTCCTGGGCCCATGGTGGCCTGCTGGTGTCGGGATTTGGCGCCTACACGATGCGCACGGAATATGGCGTGATCTTTGGCCGGGACGAGGCGGACCTGGGCTTTCGCCGCTTTGATCCTTATCTGACCGCGCTGGGGGAGGCGAGCCATGCCCTGCCCGCCCGGCTCGCGCGCGCTGGCTGGACCAGCCTGTTCATCCACCCCCATGATCTGCGCTTTTATGGGCGGGAACGCATCCTGCCGGCCGCCGGCTTTGCCGAACTGGTGGGGCCTGAGGCCTTTGCGGCCCCGGCGGAGGGCCGATATGTGGGCGATGCGGCCATTGCCGATATGATCCTGGCGCGGGCGGAGGCGGCCAAAGGGCCGTGTCTGATCCATGCCGTGACGATCGAGAACCACGGGCCCTGGCCAGTGGATCAGGCGGGCAGCCATGGCAGCATGTCGAGCGCCTATCTGGCGCTGGTGCGGCGCGGCGATGCGATGCTGTCACGCTTGATCGACGGGGTCGCGGCGCTGCGGCGGCCGGCCGTTCTGCTGTTTTATGGCGATCACCGGCCGTCCATTCCCGGCGCGGTGATGCCGGGTGGCGATCGGCGCACGCCTTATGTGATGCTGCGCTTTGGCAGTGATGGCGCGATTGTGCCGGGGCCTGATGGCGCGGTTGATCGCACCCCGGCCGACCTGCACCGCGCACTGATCGCGGCAATCACCGCCTGAGATCAGGCGTTCAGGCGGCGCAGCACGGCGGCGCGCAGCGGGCCCGGCAACAGGCGATCCAACAGGCGCAGCAGGGCAAAGCGGCGCGGGATGATGGCGTGGCCTGCCCCACCAGCAAATGCGGCGAGGATGCGGCGGGCGACGACATCAAGCGGGATCAAGAGCGGACGCGGGATGGGACGGCCCCCGCCGGCCCAATCGATGAAACCGGGAGAGACGAGAGTGACCTGCACCCCCTTCGGCGCCACCGCCAGGCGCAGGGCCTCGGCAAAGCGGGCCAGGCCGGCCTTGCTGGCGGCATAGGCCGGTGCGTGCGGCAAGGCATGAAAGCCTGCTGCCGATCCAACCAGCAGGATGCGCCCCTGCCCGCGCGCTGCCATGCGGCCAGCCAGCGCCGTGGCGAGCGCGGCCGGCGCACCAAGATTGACATTGGCGAGCCGGGCCACTTGCTCCGGGGGCTCCAGATCCTGGCCCGGGGGCACGGCATCGCCCTGGCCGGCGACCAGCAGGGCGCTGGCAATCGGCCAGGCCCCATCGTCGGCGGCCAGCGCCGCCAACATGGCATCAGTGTCGGCCAGATCAAGTTGGCGCACCTGCACCAGCGCCCCGGCGGCGCGGCAATCATCAGCCACGGCCGCCAACCGGAGCGCATCGCGGCCCCACAGCAGAAGCGCCTCACCGGACACGGCAGATTGTCGCGCCAGAGCCCCGCCCAGGGCGCCTGATGCACCGGTCACCAGCGTCGCCCGAAGGACCGGCGGGATGGGCTGCGTTTTGCCACTGGGCGCAGACAGCTTCTGTTCACCTTGCCGAATGTTCATGCTGTGCTCACAGGCCAAATGCGCACGGCGCCAGGGGTGGGTTTGCGATCAAGATGTTGCATTGCAGCATTCACAATATTGTCACGAATTGCCAAGAATGCACAAGCCTTTGGCGAACTGGCTTGCCGCGCCCCACTGCGTGGCTTGTCCCTTGACTATGGCAGTCTTCTCATGTTGAGAGCGCGAGCAATGACGTCTGCCCAGTCTCGAATCAGGCTGTTTAACAATCGTTGGCTGGAAAAGCTTACGGTTATTTCTGCCAGCATGTTCATCGCCCTGTGGGCGGTGAGCCTGCCACTGATCGCGCTGGCGGCTCGAGGAACCGCATCGTTCGGCCCGGCCATCCTGCTGTTCCTGGCAGGCGGCGTGCTGTGGACGCTGACCGAATATGCCCTGCACCGCTATGTCTTCCACTGGCAACCGGCATCAACTCGCCTCGCGGAGGCGGTGTTCGTGATGCATGGCAATCACCACGCGGTGCCCAATGATCCGCTGCGCAATCTGATGCCGCCCATTGTCAGCCTGCCCGTTGGCGGTTTGATCTGGGCGATCATGCTGGCCGCCATCGGTCCGGCTGGCAGTTGGATGTTTCTGGGTTTCATGGTGGGTTATGTCACCTATGACCTGGTGCATTATGCCTGCCACCAATGGCCGATGAAGGGCCGGCTGGCGCGCGCGCTGAAGACCCATCACATGCGCCATCATCACCACCACGAAGCCGGCAATTTCGCCATCACCGGCATGATGTGGGACCGACTGCTGCGCACGCGGATCGTGCCGGGGCGTGATGTCAAGCAGCCGGCGCGTCATTCGTCGCTGTGAACGGCCAGTTCGGCCAGATCATGCAGGACCATCGTATCCGGTGCGGCCGCTCGGGCCGCTTCGAAGCCGTAGCCCCAGGCAACCAGGGCCACCGGCAAGCCCGCTGCGGCAGCCGTTGCCACATCCACAGCCGAATCCCCAACATACAGGCACTGGCCGGGATCGGCCTGCATGCGGGCAAGCGCCAGCCGGGCAGCATCCGGCGCCGGCTTGCGCGGCAGGTCGGGCTGGGCGCCGACGATCGCGGCGAAATGGCCGGCCAGGCCCAGATCGCCCAGGATCTTGGTGCACAGGGCCTGCGGCTTGTTGGAACAGATGCCAAGGCCAATGCCGGCCGCGGCCAGCCGGGACAGCGCCGGCACCACGCCGGGAAAGGGCAGATCGGCCGGCGTTGCCGCCACGGCATGCCGGGCGCGGAATTCGGCCAGATCGGCCGCCGGGTCCCGGGCATGAACGCCCATCACCGCGCTGATCATGGCGACGCCGCCCATCGCATCCATGGCACGGGCCAGCGCCGGATCGGCGCGATGGGCAAGACCGCGTTCGGCCAGCATGCTATCAATGATTGTGCAGGTGATTCGCACGCTATCAACCAGCGTGCCATCCAGATCGAACAGGATGTGGCGAAGGGGTTTGGGCAGCTTTTGCGTTGCGTTCATCAGCATCTGCCTGTTCGGCTGCTCCCCCGCTGTCAAGAATTGACAGGGCAGCCAGGCACGGGCAGCCCCTACCTGCTGGCCAGACAGGATTGACCATGTTGCGCCAACCAACCGAACAGCATCAGCAGAACGGCCGCGCCGTGATTGCCCTGGAGGCCGAGGCGTTGCAGCGGCTGGGCGAAATGATCAACGGCAGCTTTGGCGATGCCGTGGCGGCCATCCTGGCTTGCCGGCAACGGGTTGTGGTGTCGGGCATGGGCAAATCCGGCCATATCGCCCGCAAGGTGGCGGCCACCCTGGCGGCCACCGGCACCCCGGCCCATTTCGTGCACGCGGCCGAAGCCGCCCATGGCGATGCCGGGATGGTGATGCCGGGCGATCTGTTGCTGATCTATTCGAACAGCGGGGATTCGGCCGAACTGCAGCCGCTTTATGCCCATGCCGCGCGATTGGGTGTGCCCATCATCGGCGTGTCCCGCAATCGCGATTCGCTGTTGCTGCGCAAGGCCGACATCGCGCTCACCCTGCCGCCGATGCCGGAAGCCTGCACGGCCAGCATGGCGCCCACGACCTCATCGACGATGATGCTGGCGCTTGGAGATGCCCTGGCCGTGGCCGCAATGCGGGCGCGCGGGCTGTCGGGCGATGACATCCGCGCGCTGCATCCCGGCGGCGAAATCGGCCGGCGCATGCGGGCCGTGGCCGATGTGATGCACGGACGCGGTCGCTTGCCGCTGGTCCCGGCCAGCGCCAACATGGATGCCGTGGTGGCGATGATGACCGAAAAACGCCTGGGCCTCACCGGTGTGGTGGATGGCGCGGGCGACCTGGTGGGCGTGATCACCGATGGCGACTTGCGCCGCCACATTTGCGATGTGGCCACCGCCACCGCCCGGGATGTGATGACACCGCAGCCCAAGCTGATCGAGCGCGGCGCATCGGTAGAGGATGCGTTGGAACTGATGCGCGCCAATCGCATCACTGTGCTGTTCGTGGTGCCGGATGCCGGCTCGCGCCAGCCGGTGGGTGCGGTGCAGATCTATGACATTGCCGCATCGCCGCCCTGGGGGCAGTGACGGGTGCGCACAGCGATCATCATCCCGGCCCGGTTCGCGTCGAGCCGGTTTCCTGGCAAGCCGCTGACCATGATCCGCTGTGCGGACGGGGTGCAACGCCCGGCGATCAGCCAGAGCTGGGCCGCAGCCCGCGCCGCCGCGGCCGCCCTGCCCGGCGATGTGGCGTGCGTGATTGCGACGGATGATGACCGTATAGCCGATGCCTGCAGCGCGCTGGGCATGGATGTGGTGATGACGCCGGAAGCGTGCCTGAACGGCACGGAGCGGTGCGCGGCGGCACTGGCCGGGCTGGCCGAAGTTCCCGACCTGGTGGTCAATCTGCAGGGCGATGCACCATTGACGCCCATTGCCATGGTGCGGGCCGTGGTTGCGCTGGCCGTGGCGCGGCCTGATCTGGCGCTGGCAACGGCCGTGATGCCAGCGACGCCGGCGGTGCTGGCGCATCTGCAGGCCGATGCCGCCGCCGGCCGTGTGGGCGGCACCACCGCGGTGTGCAGCCGCGATGGCCGCGCGCTGTATTTTTCCAAATCGATCATCCCGCACATCGCGCCGGGCAGCGTGCCGATGGCGCCGGTGCTGCTGCATGTCGGGCTTTACGCCTATCGCCCGGCGGCGCTGGCCGCCTATGTCGCGGCGGGCCCGGCCCCGCTTGAGCTGCAAGAGGGGCTGGAACAATTGCGCTTCGTTGATGCCGGGTTGGCGGTGGGCGCTGCCCACTGCGCGGCGCCGGCGTGGGATCTGATCGAGTTGAACAACCCCAGCGATGTGCCGCTGATCGAGGCGGCGCTGGCCCGGCGTGCCGCTGTGGAGCCCATCTGATGTTGCCGTCCTTCACGCGTGCGCCTGGCGCGCCGCCGTTCCTGATCGCTGGTCCGTGCGTGATCGAAAGCGAGACACTGTGCCTTGGCGTTGCCGAGCGGTTGCATCGCATTGGCGACGACCTGGGCATACCGGTGATCTTCAAGGCCAGCTTCGACAAGGCCAACCGCACCAGCGTGACGGGCTTTCGCGGCCATGGGCTGGAGGAAGGCCTGCGCGTGCTGGAGAAGGTGCGGCGCGAAGCCGGCCTGCCGGTGCTGACCGATGTGCATCTGCCTGATCAGGTGGCGCCGGTGGCCGAAGTGGTGGACATGCTGCAGACGCCAGCCTTTCTGGCGCGGCAAACCGATCTGATCAGTGCCGCCGCCGCCAGCGGCCGCCCGGTGAACATCAAGAAGGCGCAGTTCATGGCTCCGGCCGATATGGCCGCGGTGCTGGGCAAGGCACGCGCTGCCGCTGGTACGGCCGGGGTGGCTTATGGCAATATCCTGCTGTGCGAACGCGGCTCCAGCTTTGGCTACAACAACCTTGTGGTGGACATGCGCGGCCTGGTGATCATGCGGGAAATGGGCTGTCCGGTGGTGTTTGATGCCACGCACAGCGTGCAACTGCCGGGCGGTGGCGGCGACCGGTCGCTTGGCCAGCGCCAGTTTGTCGCCCCGCTGGCCCGCGCCGCCATGGCCGTGGGCGTGGATGGCCTGTTCATGGAAACCCATCCAGAGCCTGACAGCGCCCTGTCTGACGGGCCCAACATGGTGCCGCTGGCAGACCTGCCTGGCCTGCTGCGCCAGTTGATCGCCATCGCCGCCCTGGCCTGATGCGCCCGGTGCTGGCCATCCCGCCGTTTCCGGGCGCGCGGCTGCCGGCCTTTGCGCTGCCAGGCGGTGACGGGCTTGGCGATGCAGACACGCTGCTGGCTGCGCTGGCCCGGCACCGGGTGGGTGGCTGTTACTGGGGCCAGGCCATTGCTGGCCCAGCCGTGCTGACGGCCGCCAACTGGCCGGCCGATGCCGACCCATGGGCGCTGCTGGACAAAGCCGAACTTGTGGTGCTGCCGGCCGAGGATCCGCGCACCCTGCTGGCGCTGGCCGCCGGCGTGCCGTTGGAACTGGCCGGTGGCGAGGCGGTTGATCGCTCCGCGCTGGTCAGGGCGCATCTGACCGGCTGGGCTTGGCGAGATCCCTTCAGTGGTGATGCCATCTCTGCGGTGCAGGCGATTGAGCTGGCCGGATTTTGGCGCCAGCTCATCGACAGCAATCGCGGTATCACGGCTGCTCTGGGCTTTGCCTATTGGAAGCGGCCAACGGTGGCGCCGCTGCTGTGGAATGGCCTTGAGGCGCCATTCCAGCGCGGGATGCCAGTGCTGGCCGATGGCGACCGCGTGGCGGTGTGGCGGTCGCGCTTGTCGGCAGCGCAAGTGCGGGCGCTGGGGAACCGGCCTGTGCTGGAAGTGGAGGATGGCTTCCTGCGCTCGGCCGGGTTGGGTGCCGATTGCGTGCCGCCGTTGTCGATCAGCGTTGATGGCGACGGCGTGCATTTCGATCCGACACGGCCAAGCGGGATTGAACGCCTGCTGCAGGAAGGCGTGTTTCCGGCCGATCTGGTGGAACGGGCGGCGGCGCTGCGCCAAGCGATCGTTGCCGCTGGCCTGTCCAAATATGAACGGGGTACGGTGGCAGCCCTGCCCCGCCCCGGCGGTGCGCGCCGCCACGTGCTGGTGCCCGGCCAGGTGGAGGATGACCGCGCGGTGACCAGCGGCGGCGCCCTGCCCTCCAATCTCGAACTGTTGCGCCGCGCCCGCGCCGAAGCCGGCCCGGATGCGTTCCTTATCTACAAGCCGCACCCCGATGTGCTGGCCGGCCACCGCAAGGGCATGATTGCGCCAACCGATATGGCGGCATTGGCCGATCAGGTCGAAACCGCCGCGTCGATGGCGGCGCTGATCGCCATGGTTGACGAACTGCATGTGAATTCCAGCCTGGCCGGGTTCGAGGCGCTGTTGCGCGACAAGCCGGTGACGGTGCACGGCGTGCCCTTCTATGCCGGCTGGGGCCTCACCACCGATCGCGGCCCAGTGCCGCCCCGCCGCACGGCGCGGCGCACGCTCGACGAGCTGGTGGCCGCCGCCTATCTTCTTTATCCGCGCTACCTGGATCCCGAAACCGGTTTGCCCTGCCCAGCCGAAGTTCTGGTGCAGCGCCTCACCGCCGCCGCGCCGGCGCTGGATGCCAAGGCCAGCGCCGTCATCGCCGTCCGCCGCACGGCCGGTCGGGTCCGCCGCCTGCTGGGGCGCTGATCAGCGTCCTGCAACGTGGCGATATACAGCGACAGTAGCCTCCACACTGTCTTGCCAACGATAAGATGCGGCCACGGTCCGTCCAGCCTCTGCTGCCGCTGCCTGCCACAGGGAGTCTTCCAGGGCGTCGGCCAGCTGGTCAGTAAAGGCCTCGACATCATCGGCGTCAACCACTCGCGCCGCGCCCTTTGTTACCTCGATCAGCGTCGCCGCATCGCCCACCATGGTCGGAATGCCGTGGTGCATTGCCTCGATTGGTGGCAAGCCGAACCCTTCATACCGGGACGGATAAACGAACAGCCGAGCACCGGCATAAAGGGCGCCAAGCAGCGCATCCGGCACGAAATCCAGCCGATTAACCCAACCTTGGGCAACGCCCGTTTCGATCAGGCCATTCAGTGCTTCATTGCGCCAGCCGCTCGCCCCGGCCAGCACCAGGGGCACGGCCTTGCGCAAGGCTGGATCCAGCAGGGCATAGGCCCTGACCAGGCAATCGATCCGCTTTCGCGGCTCGAATGTGCTGACACAAAGGCAGAACCCGCGATGCGAAAGCCCCAAGCGCTGCAACGCGAGCGGATCCGCTTCAACGGCCGCGAGGCTCACGCCCAAGGGGATCGCCTTAACCTGCTCAGCCGGCACCCCAAGCATCGACAGGATCTCGCCCCGAACGGCTTCGCTGTCGGTGATGATCTCCGCCGCCCGATCAAGGCTGGACTGGAAACGGCGTTCGAAATCACGCACCCGTTCGGCGGGATGGGTTTCGGGATAGAGCAGCACGGACAGATCATGGACGGTAATGACGCCCCGCTCGGCCCAGTCGGGCAGGAAAAAATTCGGGCCGTGGACCACTGACCTGCGCTGACGGCGCTGGTTGCGGCGCCGTTCAAGCCAGCGGCCGATGCGGCCTCGCTTCGGCGACGCCCAGTCGTCTGTCAGCAACGCTTCGGGATCATCAACCCAATGCGCGCCACGCACAAAATGAACGTCGCCCACACCCGGCACAATTGGCACGCCACGCACCAGTTCTAGGCAGTAACGGCCAATACCGGTCAGGCGCGGGCTGAGCGCATCAACCGACAGCGTGACATTGAGCGGCTCAGTCACCAAGCATCCACGCAATCGTGTCGGCCAACGGCGGCATGGCCAGCGGCCCGATCACCGATTCAAGAAGCGCCCGGCTGCCGCAGAGCGTCTTCACCTCATCGGCGCGCACAAAGGCTGGGTTGACCCGAACCTCCATGTGGTGGCCGGAGATCTGATCCACCAACGCGATCACCTCGGCCAGCGTGCGGGCTTCGCCAGAGCAGACGTTGAACAGCCCGCCGATCGCTGCCGGCGTTTCCAGCAGCCGGGCATAGGCATCCACAACGGCGCGCACATCAGAAAAATCGCGCGCCACGTCGATATTGCCCAGCTCGATCACTGGCTGGCGGGCCATAGCATGGGCAAGGATCTTGGGAATCAGGAACTGTTCGCCCTGCCCGCGCCCGGTGTAGTTGAAGGGACGCACCGTGATGATCGGTAGGCGATCGCCATACAGACGCGCCAGTTGCTCGCAGGCCAGCTTGGTGATGCCATAGTCATTGGCCGGTTCAGCGGTCATGCTTTCATCCAACACGCCTTCGCGGCGGTTGCCATAGACGTTGGCGCTGCTGGCGATCAGCAAGGCATCGGGGCGGCGCGGCGCCGTGCTGAGTGCCTGCAGCAGGTTGCGGGTGCCCAGGATGTTGCTGCTGTAAAGTTCGGCCGCATCGCCGTGGGCGACGAACGCGATAGCGGCGAGGTGCACCACCCAATCGGGTTGCACCTGTGCCACCACATCGGCCAGCGCCGGCAAGTCGCGCAGATCGGCGGCGTGGGCAGCGGTCAGCAGTGGATGTGCATCGCTACCGCCGTGCGCAAGCCCATGCAGTTCATGGCCATCGCGCGCCAGCCGTTCCAGCAGGTGAACGCCGGTGAAGCCATTGGCTCCGGTGACAAGAACCCGTGCCATCGATCAGAACGAGTAGCCGGCGCGGTTGCGGAGCAGGTCCGCTTCCACCATCATCCGGCACAGCTCTTCCAGGCTGGTGTGCGGCTCCCAGCCTAGTTCGGCCTTGGCCTTGGCTGGATCACCGATCAGCAGATCGACTTCGGCCGGGCGATGGAAGGCCGGGTTGATCCGCATGACCGTGCGGCCGCTGGCGGTATTGACGGCGGTTTCGCCTTCATCCTTGCCGCGGAATTCCACGATGATGCCCGCCGCCTTGAAAGCCATCGCCACAAAATCGCGGACGGTTTCGGTGCGGTTGGTGGCCAGCACATAGGTTTCGGGCTGATCGGCCTGCAGTATGCGCCACATGCCTTCCACATATTCCCTGGCAAAGCCCCAGTCGCGCTTGGCATCCAGATTGCCCAGTTCCAGGCAATCCAGCTTGCCCAGCGCGATTTTGGCGACGCTGTCGGTGATCTTGCGCGTCACGAACTCGCGGCCACGCAGCGGGCTTTCGTGGTTGAACAGGATGCCGCTCGATCCGAAGATGCCATAACTTTCGCGATAGTTCACCGTGATCCAGTGGGCATAAAGCTTGGCCACGCCATAGGGGCTGCGCGGATAGAAGGGCGTGGTTTCGGTTTGCGGGATGGCCTGCACCTTGCCGAACATTTCCGACGTGCTGGCCTGGTAGAAGCGGATCGCCGGATTGACGATGCGGATCGCCTCCAGCAGGTTCAGCGGGCCGATGCCGGTGATTTCGGCCGTGGTGACCGGTTGATCAAATGACACGCCAACAAAGCTTTGCGCCGCCAGGTTATAAACCTCGGTGGCGCCAGTGGACTGCAGCAGACGGATGGAGGCCGACAGATCGGTGAGATCATATTCGACCAGCTTCAGATTGGCATGGCCCTCGATCCCCAATTCGGCGATGCGCCAGAAATTGACTGAGCTGGTGCGCCGGTAGGTGCCGTAGACGGTATAGCCCTTGCCGAGCAGCAGTTCGGCCAGATAGGCCCCGTCCTGCCCGGTGATGCCGGTGACGATGGCGGTTTTCATAGATATTCCTGATTGCTGATCTCGTTAGCTTTGCACTGGCGATTGCGCTAGCGGTTGGCAAGGGCCTTGCAGATGTTGAACAGGCGCCGGCCAACCACATTGTAATCATGCTGATCGCGCCAGCTTGCCGCCCGTTCGGCGATGGCGGCCACATCTGGCGTGTTAGCGGCAAGCGCGTCCAGCGTGGCGGCAATTCCATGGGCCAGATCGGCCGCGCTTGTGCCCGGCAGGCGGAAGGTGGCGCCATCCAGATCGCCGAAGATCGGCAGCGGGGTCACCGCCACCGGACGCTCCACCGCCATTCCATACCGGACCGCGCCACTGGCCGATTCGTCCGTGTTCTGATATGGAAAGACCACGAGATCGGTGTCAGTCAGCAACGCCATGCTCTCGTCGTCCGGGAGGAAACGGTTATGCATTTCCACATGTTGAGACAGCTGTAACTGGCCTACCTTTGTCTTCAGCTGCTCGATCAAGGCCGTTGAAACCTCGGCTGGATATTCTGCGTTGACCATTTTGAGCCGGACATGGCGCCCGCGGTCGTG
The DNA here is from genome assembly GCF_002251755.1 of Sandarakinorhabdus cyanobacteriorum. Lineage (GTDB taxonomy): Bacteria > Pseudomonadota > Alphaproteobacteria > Sphingomonadales > Sphingomonadaceae > Sandarakinorhabdus > Sandarakinorhabdus cyanobacteriorum. The sequence continues at coordinate 141,709 of NZ_NOXT01000123.1, read as the reverse complement.
CAGCAGGCGAACTGCCTCCAGCATTTCGGGCAAGCCCTTATGCGGCAATGCAAAGCCATAAGTTGCGATGGTAGGGCACCTGGACGGTGAACGGGCCTGCGGGGGCTCTGGCCGGCGCAGCACACCATGCGGAAACAGGGCAACATTCTCGACCAGCCCGATGTCTTTCAATCGGTTCAGATCCTTGATCGCGTGCACGAGAATTCGGTCGCATTGCAACAGAGTGGCAACCAGCCATTCCAGATGGTAATTCTGCGGATTATGATCGTTGAACGGGTAAACCGTCGAATGCAAAACAATCACGACCTTCTTGTTCATGGCCTTCAAGGCTCGGACAAGCTCACTCAAATCAGCGTGATCAAAGAAGGCAAAATTGAACTGTATAACGACAACATCCACCTGAGACATCGACGCATGAAGTGGAATTTTCCATAGATTTGAGTCAAACTTGGACTGTTTCCATATTCGGATTGAATGATCGACGCCAAGCAACTTCGCTTCATTTTCTGGCGAATATACAGTAACTGATCCAGGAATTTCCTTGATGAGATGCTGGGAATAGGTGGCGATGCCGCACTTGCTGTGCCAGGTGCTGATCCAGCCGATGTGTGGATCACGCTGCGGCCGCGCCGGCAGGGTGGCGGCGGCGGCCGACAAGCGGCGGGCCACATCCGTCCATTTGTGGCGGGCCCGCAATTGTTCGCGTCCCCGCGCTGCCATCGCCGCGCGCCGGGCCGGGCTGGTGGCACGCGCGTCGCGCATGGCCTGGGTCAGGCCCGCCACGTCGACACGGGCCCAGGCCGATGACCAGACGCCCAGGTGAGACGTGGACCGTTCGAAGTGGTAATCGACCAGCCAGCTGTTCCCGGCGTTGCAGAAATCCAGCTGGCCGCCCCAGTTGGTGGTGATCACCGGGATGCCGGTCAGCATGGCTTCGGCAAACGGCAGGCCATAGCCTTCGGCAAAGCTGGGGCCAACCATGACATGGCACTGGCCATAAAGCGATTTCAGCTGGGCATCGGAGATGTCGCCGAAGATCATCACGACATGGGGATAGCGCGGGTTCTGCGCCTGCAGCGCCGCCAGCTGTTCGCGCAGATCATTGTGCGGATTGTCGAACGTCTTGATCACCAGCGACACGTCGTCATCGAAGCTGAACGCATGGCCATAGGCGGCGAGCAAGGCATCGACGCCCTTGCGCGGGAAGCATGACGACACGTGCAGGAAGCGGAAGCCGCGCGCATCGACGCGGTAGCCGGGATCGGGCACGATGCGGTCCCAATGATCGACACCACAACCGCTGGTGACCAGCGGCACGCTGACGCCGTTGTCGATCATGATCTTTTCGACGTGGGTCGAAAGTGTCGTCATCATCGTCAGGCTGGCGTTGAAATCATCCACCAATGCGTGCGGGAAGCCCGATTCCTCCCATGCATAATGATGCAGTGCGTTTATCGGCGCGCCCATGTCTGCGACGCGCGGCGGATAAAGCAGACGACTGGCCGCAAAGCTGCGCTTCTGACTGCCCTTGGTGGCGCGCTGATGCATCGCGGCCAGATCGGGGTTGTCCTTCAGAAAGGCTGTATCAGGTGGAAAGTCGCCCGGCCCTTCGGTGCTGTGTAGTGCCACCGTCCAGCCGAAATCGGCCATCGCGCGGGCGGTTTCACGATTGACCAGCGCCAGACTGTAAGTGCTGTCGAACGGGCCTTCGATACGCCACGTCTTCCCCCTCTTTGGCATCGCGACGGCGGCATACGTCGTCAGGGCGTCTTCGCTGGCGGCAAGGCAGCGCGCCAACATTTCGACATCTTCGGGCGGGCACTTGGCCAGATCGATCATTCCGGCGATCCGGCCGGCCATGCTGCGGGCACTGGGGACAACCGGTTGGCGCTGCGGGCGGCGGGCAACGGCGGCCGAGAGCGCCGCCACGGCGCGATCGGCCACCGTATCCCAACTGAATGTGGCGGCTTGGCTCCGGGCGTGGCGCACAGCAGCCTCATGGCGGGCCGGATCAGTCAACAGGCCAGCCATCAGCTGCGCAATTGACTGCGAATCGTGTGGATCAAACAGATACTCGGGATTTCCGATGACTTCGGGGATGCTGGTGAGGTTCGAACCAATGGTGGCACAGCCGCACGCCATCGCTTCCAGCGCTGGCAGCCCAAATCCTTCATGGAAAGTCGGGAACACGAACAGCTGCGCACTGCGATAGAGTCGTGCCAGATCATCATCGGCAACAAACCCCGGCATGACGAGATCGGCAGACGGAATGCCAAGCGAAACCGCCAAGGCGCGCAATTCATCCACACGTTCAATTTCGTTGGCCTTGCCGACGAACACAAGCTGATGGCCTGACCTGACAGCGTCAGGCATGGCTGCAAAAGCCCTGGTCAGCCCATCAAAATTCTTGCGTGGCTCAACGGCACTGGTGTGCATGACAAAGGGTTTGGTGATGCCAAGCCGTTTCAATAGCCCTGTTGCGTCCGGCCCGTTGGCGTTGAAAATCGCCGAGTCATAGGCGGCCGAAATCGTCGTGCAGCTTTCACGCGGGTTGGAAAGAAACTGGGCTACCTCGCGCAGTGACGAATCCGAATTCGTCAGGATGACGTCACAATCTTCCACCACCGAGACACGGTCGAAGTACCATTTCCGAGCTTTGTGCCACCCGAGATAATGGTCGAGGTCGAACATTGGAATCAGGTCGTGAACGACCGCAGCAGCGAGATAATCGCGATCGCGGCTGTAGCGGGCGATGGACTCGTCGGTGAAGCCTTCCACTATGGAGCCATTGAGCACGACATCGAAAGGCAGCTGATCAAGGAACGCTGCATAAGCCGCTTCGCTCAACTGCCGCCGGGCAAGGTTGGCATCCTCAATCTCGCTTGTGGACGCCAGGCCGGGGAACACCAGCACGCGTGCAGCGCCGATACGGGCGGTGGCATGGTCGCGAGCGGCGTCAAGCGTTTCGGCAAAGGCGCTGTTGAGCAGGGCGTACAGCTCGATGTCCTTGCGGCGGGCGAGCGCATCGAACAGGCTGCGGACATAACGGCCGATGCCCCGGGTGCGGCTGCCGTTCTGCAGGGCCTGGAGATCGAAAAGCAGCTTCACGAAGGCGCTCCACGTGTGAGGGCGAACAGGCGCAGGCTGGACAGCAGACGGCGCTCGGTGCTGTCAAAGGTTTCGGGCATCGGCCCGGGATCAAGGCGGGGCGGCTGCACTGCCCATGCCGGCGGGGGCGGCGGCGCGGGGGCGGGGGCGGCCTCGGCCACCACCACCGGGCGCTGGGCCAGTTGCTGCACCATGGCGGCCAGACCGACCTGTTCGCCGCGCATCCGGCCCAGATCATTGGCCAGGATGCGCAGTTGCCGGTGCGTGGCGCCATTGCCTTCCGCGCCGGTGAACAGGCGGAAAAGCGCGCCAATCACCGGCAGATTGGCGCGGCGATGGCGCCTGATCGCGCGGTCTAGCCCGGCCACGCCGGGGATGAAGGCGCGGCCTTCGTCCGACTGGCGCAGATGGCGCAGAATCGTCAGCTTGTGCACACCCGCGCGCAGATGGCCCAGGAAATGCGCCTCTCCATCAGGATCGGGCGCGCGGCCCAGAACGGACTGATAGGCGGTGCGGATGAATTCGCGATCGTGCGGCGCCAGCAGCCTGGGCACCGACGTGATCGGACCGTCGCTTTCCATGGTATCAAAGCCCCCGTGAATGCCTTGTGGATCAGCCACACCTTGGCTGGCGAGTGTCAATTCCGCCCCCTGCGACAATCCCGCCGGGGTGCCGGCCAGGCTGTCTACCTGCCAGCGCGCGATGGCGCCCTGGTGACCGGCAACCGCGCGGGCATGAGCCTTGATTGCCAGGTGGGCGCGCCAGCCGGGCAGCGGGCGCGGCATCGCCGCCAGCAGCGCGGCCGCCTGCTGCAGCAGCCGCTCGCGCCAGGCGATATGGTCCTGCAGCCGCGCCACCTCGCTGGCGAGGGCGGCGGCCTGCTGCTGCGTTGCGGCCAGCAGCCCTTCCAGGCGGCCGGTTTCGCGCGACTGGTCCAGGCGGAGGTCCTGCAGTTCCGCGATGCTTGCTTCCGCGGCCGTGAGTGCCTGTGCCCGGGTCGCGGCCAGTTGCTCCTGCCCTTCCAGCCGGGCCTGGACCACCGCGATGGCCGCCGCATGCGCCTGGGCTTCGGCGGCCAGTCGTTCGGCAAGCTGCGCCGCTTCAGTCCGGGCTGCAGCCATCTCGGCGTGAGCCGCAACTGCATCGGCACGCGCCGACTCCGCTTCAGCTTGGGCTGCAGCCATTTCGGCACGCGCCGCAACTGCATCGGCACGCGCCGACTCCGCTTCGGCCTGGGCCGCGGCCATTTCGGCGTGATGACGGGCCGCACTGGCCTCACGTTCGGCTGCCCAAGCCCCGTGCGCTGCCGCACGCTCCGTCTCTTGCTGGCGTGCCAGTGCCTTGGCGGTGAAATGGGTGGGCCCGACGTGGAAGCCATCAAACACGTTGGGTGCCAGGGCCAGATCGGCGCCGCGGTGAGCATGGCTTTCGTGAACGAAATAACGGCTGAGGCCATCGAACAGCACGTCGATATAGCCTCGATCCGTCACCAGCGCATGCCAATCGTGGTGCGTGGGATCCTGTGTCGTCGGCGCGGTCGCCTCGATCACCAGTGCCGCCGGGCGAGCAGGATGATCACCCCAGCTGGCCAGCACGTCGGCTTCCATGCCTTCGACGTCGATCTTCAGCCAGTGGATGGGATCAGACCCCATGAGATCGAACAGCCCGGCCAGGGTGACGGTGGGCACGGTGATTTCCCGGCACGTCCAGCCGTTGCCGGCATGGCGTTCGGCAATCGCAGCAATGCCCGTCGAAAGCCCGGTCTCGGGGATTTCGAACAGGCGGATCGGCCCGGGCGCGGTCGACACCGCCGCCTCGATCACCGTTTCATCGGGGCGCGCCGCCCGCATGGCGGCGGCATAGGCCGGCGTGGGTTCGACATGCACGCCGCGCCAGCCCCGTTCGTAGAAGGCCAGGCTGACCGAATCCTGCACCGGATCCTGGGTGCCGATATCGAGGTAGCGACCGCAGGCGACATCGCGGAACGCCCGCCACAGGCGCACATCCTCGAAATTCTGGCCGTGGCTGAGGATGGTCATGCCGGGCTGCCCGCGCGTGACAGCGGCACGCCGATGCAGGCGGCCAGGGCGGCAGCGCTGTCGGCCCAGCGCGGCAGCGCGGCAATGGCGCCGGGATCCGGGCGGCGGCGATGGGCCAACCACTTCTGCAGCCGTGCCGCCAGCGGCTGCGGCGCATCATCGGCGAAATAATCAAACAGGTCACCGCCCACTTCGCGGAACACCGGCAGGTCGCGCGCCAGCACCGGTGCGCCCTGGGCCAGCGCCTCGATCAGCGGCAGGCCAAAGCCCTCGCCGTGCGATGCCGCCACCAGCCCGGCGGTGGCACAATAAAGTTCGCCCAGCAGTTCGTCACTGGCATCGTCGATCCAGATCAGCCGCCGCCCCCGTTCAGGATGCTGGCGCAGCTCCGCCTGCAGATCGGCGGTCTGCCAGCCCGGGCGGCCCACCAGCAGCAGGGCGATGTCACTTTCGGGCTGCGCCCGCCACAGATGCTCCAGCGCCGCCAACAACTGGCGGTGGCCCTTGCGCGGTTCGATGGTGCCCACCGCCAGCAGGGTGCGGTGTCGGTGCAGCCACTGGCGCAGCGTCGCCACATCGTACGGCAGCCCGCGCGAGGGGAAGCTGGTGGCCAGATCGGCGCCCAGCGGCACCGTGCTGATGTGCGGCAGCGGTGCCGCCGCGCGGGCGGACAGGGCGCTGGCGAGCGCATCAGCCACGGTGCGGGAAATGCAGATGCAGTGATCGGCCTGCCGAGCCAGCACGCCCAGCCAGCGCTGGAAATTGCGCAGCGTGCGCGGCGGGAACCAATCGGGCTGCAGCAGCGGCAGCAGATCATAGACGACAACCGCGATCGTCACGCCATCGCGCCGCCACTGCGCCAGATCGGCTTCGGCATGCGGCAGCAGGTGGGCGGCCAGATCCAGGCCCAGGAACACGTCCCCGCGCCGCGCCACCACCGGCTGCAGCACATCGGGCCGGCCGCTGGCATTGCTGATCCGGCCATCGCCGGCCACCACGGCACGGGCATAGCCGTGATCGCGGCTGGCAAACACAGGCTGGACCACCACATCGGGCCCGGCACCCGCCATCAGCTGGGCCAGAAGGGCGCGCACCACGCGCTGGATGCCGGTGCGCGCATCCTTTTGCACGATAACCGACACATCGACGAACAGCTGGCGAGCCGCAGGCACGGCCGCCGGTTCGTGGCGGAAGGCCAGGCGCTTCACCCCGCGCCGCAGCGCGGTTCCGATGGCCGGCAGCAGTGGCGCAGGCGTCGGCACGGCGATCAGGCCATCATCTCGGTGTAATAGCTGTAGGCGTCGTCAAGCGTGTCGAACGCGTGCAGCTTGCCGCCCTGCAGCACCACGGCGCGATCGCAATGGCTGCGGATATACCCCGGATCGTGCGACACGATGATCCGCGCCCGGTCGGCGCGCTTGACGAACAATTCCTCGTGGCACTTGGCCTGGAAGCGGCTATCACCCACGGCCACGATCTCGTCGATCAGGAAACAGTCGAATTCGATCACCATCGACAGGGCGAAGGCCAGCCGCGCCTGCATGCCCGACGAATAGCTGCGCACCGGTTCGCGCAGGTACACGCCCAGCTCGCTGAATTCCTCGACATAGGGAATGTGCCGTTCGGTATCGACGCCATAGACGCGGCAGATGAAGCGCAGATTGTCGATGCCGGTCAGCGATGTCTGGAAGGCGCCGGTGAAGGCCAGCGGCCACGAGACCGACATGCGGCGATCGATGGTGCCGGCATCGGGCGTCTCGGCGCCGCTGATGATACGGATCAGCGTGGACTTACCGGCGCCGTTGCGACCGAGGATGCCCACGGATTCGCCGCGGTTGACCTGGAAATCGACGCCCTGCAGCACCCGCACCGGCCCCGATGCGGTTCCATAGGATTTGGAGACGCCCGACAGCCTTATCATTCCGGGCGCACCTGGCTGGCGATGGAGCGCAGCAGCAGAAGGCCGGTCACGCTCAATCCGGCGTTCCATGCGGCCATATAGGTCAGATCATAATGGGCGCGGATCACCGATCCGAAAAAGCCTTCGCGCAGGAATTCGGTGGCGTGCACCATCGGCAGCAGCAGCACCACGTCCTGCCCGATGGGCGGCAGGGAATCGACGAGGAAAGCCGCGCCCGACAGCGGGAACAGCAGATAGGCAGCCGGGTGCCAGATCTTCTCGATGATCTCGCTCTTCCACGACAGCACACCCATCGTCAGCCCCAGGCCAATGCCGAACCAGCCCATCATGAACCAGCCACAGGCGACCTGAAGCACGTCCTCCGGCGGCTTGATCCAGCCCCCAAGCCAAAATACCAGCGTGAGGATGACAAAGGAAATCGTGGTGCCGCCGGCCTCCAGAATCAGCCGGGCGAAGAACACATCGGCAATCTTGACGTTGCGGTGATAAAGTAGCGACAGGTTGGGTTCGATCGCCGAAATACACCGGGTTGGCATCGATCGCCACAGCAGCACCAGAGAATAGCCGGTCAGCGCGAACGCAACGATCGGCAAGTTGGACATGCGGTGGGCTCCCGCTGCCGTCCACAGCGCCGCCACGCCCAAGGTGAACATCATCGGTTCGGCAAACAGCCAGAGGAAGCCGATGTTGTGACGGCCATAGCGAGTGAGGATCTCGCGCATCAGCAAGGCGCCGATGACCCGCCGCTGGATTGCCCAAGCGGCAGCCAGCGAATCGCCGCCACTGTTCATCCCTTGTGTTCCCTGACGCCAGCCAGCAGCATGGACAGGATGCCCCAAGCCACCAGGCCCACGGTCAGCGTGGCCAGGAACCCACGGATGCGACGCGGCTCCATCGCAGCGTCGGGGAGGCTGGGCTGAGCCACGCGTTCCACATAGGCGCTCTGCCGGCGGGCCTCGTTGCGGGCATCCTGCAGGGCGGCCAGCGCGGCGGCAAGCCGGCGATCGCTGTATTCGCGCTGCAGTTGCAAGCGCTGATACTGGACGGCAGTGGCTGAAAGCGATTTGGAATTGCCAGCCACCTGGCCAATCTGTTCATCGATCGCCTTCCGAAGCCCGGCAATGCGGATCTTCAGCAGCGGGATCTGCGGGTTCTGCGCAGCGGCCTCCGACAATTGCAGCAGTTGCATGCGCGCGCCGATCAGCTCGTCCTGCAGCTTTGACACCATTTGCAGCTGCACAGTGCCCTGACGTTCGGGATCAAGGACGCCAGACTGGTTGCGATAGGAGGCCAGTGCCAGGGCCGCATTGCGGGCCTGAATGCGCGCATCCTCCACTTCGCCTTCGGCATAGCGCACCAGATCGCTCTGGCCACGCTGGTTCAGCCGGTTCACCAGAGCCTCAGCCCCTTCGAGCAGGCGGCGGTTAATCGCCTGCGCATCCTGAGGCGAGAAAGCCCGCACGGTCAGCGTGGTGATGCCGGTTTCGGTGTCATATTCGGCACCAACCTTGCCTGAGTAATACAAGTACAACTCTTCGAACGAGCCAGCGATGCCGATCGGATCGAACCGGTTGAACAGGCTGATGTGATCATTGCCCCAGGCCTTGCGGGCCAGGGCGTCACGTTCCAGGCTGCTGAGGGCATCGCGGGATTCGATGAAGCCCTGCGCCGCGCGCACTTCCTCGCTGGCGTTGGAAAAACCGGCCGTGCTGAGCAGCATGCCCAGCCCCGACCGAGCCGGCTTTTCCGGGCTGCGCACGACAAAGCGGCTTTCCGAGATATAGACGTCGGACGCAAGCAAGCCAAAATACAAGCCGGCGAGCAGCGCCGGCACCAGAACCGTGACCCAGAACAGCGGCCCCTGTTTCCGCAACCAGCGCAAGACCAAATTGGGTGCGCGGGCCTCAGTGGACACGCCGCCGGCTGAAGCGTGCAGCTGGCGACTTGAGGGATCAATGGCAATCACGTCCGCCGCGGGGGACAGTGGTTCAGGTTGTGACGTCATGAGGCTGATAAATGATCCTGCTGCGCTGTCGGGCGCCCCGGCTCAAACGGCCTCAACCCGTGCGTAGCGGTCGGAATAGCGGATAATGTCATCCTCGCCTAGATAGTTGCCGATCTGGACTTCCACCATCACCACCGGTTCATCGGTCACATTCTCCAGCCGGTGAATGGCACCGAGGGGGATGAACACGTAGCCGCCGGCACCGATGTCCTGAATGCCGTCATCGATGGTGATGCGGGCATTACCCGACAGGATGATCCAGTGTTCGGCGCGATGGTTATGGGATTGCAGCGACAGCGCCTGATGCGGGCTCACTACGATCTGCTTGACCTGGAAACCTTCCCGCACTGCAACGCTTTCATACCAGCCCCACGGACGATGATCCCGCCGGCCACGATCTGCTTCGGCGCGTTCTCGCTTGCGCAGTTCGTTCACCACCATCGAGAGGCGTTGACTAGACGTGCGCGGCGCAACCAGCACGGCGTCATTGGTGGCCACGACCACCATCTGGTCAAGATCGAGGCCCACCACCATCTGGTCCGGCACTTCGCTGCGAATCATGCTGTCGCGACAGTCAAAGGCCAGACTGTCACCGACGAGCAGATTGCCCTCATCGTCCGGCCCGCCATCGCGCCACACGCTGGCCCAGTCACCCAGATCGCTCCAAGCACCATTGTAGGGCATGACCGCAAGATTGCTCGCCTTTTCCATGATGGCGAAATCGACCGAGATGCTGGTGGCCTGCAGCCAACCACGCTTGCCAAGCAGTAGGAACCCGCCTTCCGTGCGCGCTTCGGCCACAGCATCGTCAACGGCGGCGAGAATGTCCGGTGCATGGGCCCCATAGGCCGCAATGACAGCCCGGACCGACATCAGGAAAATACCCGCGTTCCAGAGATGCCGGCCTGCGTCCACCATGGCCTGCGCCTTGATCGCGTCTGGCTTTTCGACAAAGCGCACGAGCGACTGCGGAACGCCTGCGGCCATGGCCGAAGGATCACTGAGCTCAAGATAGCCATAGCCGGTTTCCGGCCGAACGGGGCGGATGCCGAACGTGACCAGATCGCCCGCGGCAGCACGATCGGCTGCAGCAGCAACCGCAGCCCGGAAGCCCTCGCCGTCCGGAATCCGGTGATCGGACGGCAGCACCAGCATGAGCGCGTCGGAATCAACGCTGTGCAGGTGCAGGGCTGCGGACAACACTGCCGGCGCCGTGTTGCGGGCGTCCGGCTCCACGATGATGACACCCGGAGCGCGCTCGATGCGGCCCATCTGCTCCATAACCCGGAAACGCTGATCGGCGCCGGTGACCACAACAGGGGCGGCAAACGCCTCGGCGTCGACCATGCGGATCGCATGCTGGAACAGGCTATAGCCGTCGATCACCATGGCGAATTGCTTGGGCTGGTTGCGGCGCGAGGTGGGCCACAGGCGCGTGCCGGCACCACCGCAAAGGATGACGGGGTGGATCTTGGGTCCGGTCATATCGGGCATCCTTCCAAATCAGGCGTCCGTCGTGATCGTGTGCAGGCACCGCTCGAAAATGGCGCTGATGGCAAGCCCAGCCGTTCCCGCACGTTGTCTCTTCATCCCAATCAACGTTTCAAACGCGCTTCTCATTTCCTGCTCAAAGCGGCCACAGCACCGATGCCCCGGTTCCGATCCTGTCGCACTGCGGCACATGGAGTGCCGGTAGGCTCTCCTACGCCCAGAATGTGACAGTTCGACTCGCACTGTCATCCCCGCCAGTGGTTGACCCACATCGCCGGCGGAACCTTGTCTCGCGTCCCAAGCCTGGCTGCATGACCATCTCGTAAGGCAGAATGCGGTTCTATAGGGCATCGGTTGCAGTCGTCAAGTGGACGAACGACCGCCCGAGCTGCGCCGTTTTCGGTTTGCCGCGAATAGGCTTCGGTTACCCGAAATTGCGTCAAAGTCTTGTCAACAGGCGCCCTGGTGACGTCCGGTGAGGGTTTTGACAAGCCACGCCAGTGATGCCATGGGCCATGGCCGTTGCAGCGCTCTAGACGTCAGGACCACCGGATCCGGTCCGAATGGCTGGCTTGAGCCTGGCAAGACGCGCGAAGGCCCCATGCCAACCAGTCGAGTAACCATGACATCGCCGATCTTCTCTCGCAGCCTGCTGTTGTCTCTGCTGGCCGGATTGACGCTGAGCGCGTGCCAGCCATTCGGGCCCGGGCGCCAAGCCGTCCTGCGGGGCGGGTCGGTTCCGGCCGGACCTGATCAACAGGCGAGCCCGATCAAGGTCGTCCAGGTGCGTGGTGACATGGCGGCCCAGTTAAAGGCGCCAGCCCCCTGGCCAGCCTTTGCCGATGTGCTGGCCGGCGCCCTGCCGGTGGGCACCGTGGTGGGTGTGGGTGATGCCCTGGAAGTCACCATCTGGGAGGCACCGCCCGCCACGCTCTTCGGCGGACCCGCATCCGATACCCGCATCGGCACGGCGATCAACACGGCACGGCCGAGCACCCTGCCGGAATTGCTGGTCAGCCCCGACGGCACCATCAACGTGCCCTTTGCCGGCGCCGTACCGGCCGGCGGTCGCACCTTGCGGGACATCGAAACCGACATCGTTCGCCGCCTGCGTGGCCGCGCCAATGCGCCCCAGGTGCTGGTCCGTCTGGTGCGCAACGCCACGGCAACCGTGACCGTGGTTGGCGAGGTTGGCCAATCGGCGCGCCTGCCGCTTACGCCGCGCGGCGAGCGGCTGCTGGACGCGCTGGCCCAGGTAGGCGGCGTAAAGCCGCCCGTCAACCTTACAACCATTCAGGTCACCCGCGCTGGCCGGATCCATCGCATGGCTCTCAGCGACATCATCGAGCGCGGCGACAACAACATCGTGCTGGCCAAGGATGATGTGGTGACTGCACTGCACCAACCCTACAGCTTCACGGTGCTTGGCGCTGCGGGCCGCAACGATGAGATTCGCTTTGAAGCGATGGGCATCACATTGTCCCAGGCGCTCGGCCGCATTGGGGGCCTGCAGGATGGGCGGGCCAACCCGCGCGGTGTCTTCCTGTTCCGCTGGGAAGACCCGGAAACGCCAGGTGGCCAGCGCGTCCCGGTCATCTACAGCTTCGATCTGAAGGATCCGGCGGTCTATTTCCTCGCCCAGCAGTTCCGCATGAGCGACAAGGATCTGGTCTACATCACCAATGCCCCGATCGCCGAACTGCAGCGGTTCGTGGGCATCGTTTCCCAAACGATCCTGCCGATCGCAACGGTGACGACGGTGGTCCAGCAGCAGGACTGACCAACCGCCAATGCGCGACAATGATGCGCCCTATCTGCTGGATGTGTCGCGGATGCTGTGGCGGCGCTGGTCCGGGGTGCGCCCGACCGGCATCGATCGCATCTGCATGGCCTGGCTGGCGCATTTCGGCGATCGTGCGCAGGCCACGCTGCTCCATCGTCACGGTCGCCACGTACTGGGCGTGGCAGCCTCGCGCGCCCTGTTCCGGTCGCTCGGCCAGCCCGAAGACCCACCGGCGTCGCTGTCCTGGCAGCGCCTGCAGCTGGCATCTTGGTTCCTGCGTCATGGCCCCGGCAATTGGCGTTCCTTGCCGGGCCGCGGACGCCTGTGGCTGAATGTGGGCCACACCGGGCTGGATCTGCCCGGCCTGGCTGACTGGGTCGCTGCCGCCAAGGTCAGGCCCGTCTTGATGGTGCATGATCTGATCCCGATCACTCATCCCGAATATTGCCGGGCTGGCGAAGCTGATCGCCACCATGCCCGCATGACGGCGGCTTTGGCCATTGCCGGCGCGATCATCGGCAACAGCCAGGACACAATCGACACGCTGGCGCAATTTGCCGCCGGTCAGGCAAAGCAGCTGCCACCCACGCTGGTGGCCTGGCCAGGCACCCCTCACCTGCCTGTGCCGATGCAGCGGGTTGATCGCAATGACTTCATCATCCTGGGCACCATCGAAGGCCGAAAGAATCACGCGCTGCTGCTGGATTTATGGGCTCATCTGTTGGCGCAATATGGCGAGGACGCACCACGGCTGCTTATCATCGGCCGGCGGGGCTGGGCATGTGAAGACGTGCTGGCGCGGCTGGATGCCGGTGGCTTCGGCAGCCGCGTGTGCGAGACAGGGGCGCTGGATGATGCCGGCATTGCCGATCGGCTGGCTGGCGCGCGCGCCTTGCTCTTCCCCAGCTGGGCCGAGGGCTATGGCCTGCCGCTGGCAGAGGCATTGGCCGCCAACGTACCCGTCATCGCGTCAGACCTGCCGGTGTTCCGCGAAATCGGCCAGGGCGTTCCCATCCTGCTGCCGCCCGATGATGTTGCGGCATGGCGTGCGGCCATCATGGCCTATGCCCTGCCCGGCAGCACTGCCCGCGCCGACCAGTTGGATCGGCTTAAGCATTATCGCGCCCCTGACTGGCAGAGCCATTTCAGCCGGGTTGAGGGTTTTCTACACCAGCTGGGCGGCTGAACAGCTCAGCCGGGAAACCGCTCCGCGACCAATGCAAGGCTGCGGCCGTTCATGGCTGCTGCGACCGAAGGTGATTCCGCTTCGGTGTAGCAGCGCAGCTCCGGGGCATTGCCGGACCCACGCAAGTGGATGACGCGGCCGTTGGCGAACAGCATCCGCACGCCATCGGTGAGGTTGACCTGTTCCAGCGCGGCGCCGGTAATCGGACCAAAAGTCGCGGCGAGCCGTGCATCCCGCTCCGCCACGTCAGGCGGCAACAGCCAGTCCATAAGCGCGTCGCGGCGGCCGGCCGCAAAATCCGGCAGCCTGTCACTGTGGGTCACGCCGGGCGGAAGAGCGCGGACAAGCGCTGCCAGACCCCGCGTGCCGGCGGCGACTAACGCCGCCACGATTGGCAACACCGCATCACGGGTGGGCAGTGCCGGCAGCGTGCGGCCGTTGATCACCGCATCACTGCCCAGCAGGAAGCCCCCATTGGCCTCATAGCCACACACAACCTGGCCATCGGCGCGCGCCTGATCCATCGCCGCGATCACATAGGGTGATCCAATGCGCGTGCGTTCGACGCGGGTGAACGCCGGAATACGTTCAACAACATTGTTGCTGGAAACCGGCGTCACCACCACATCGGCGCCCAGCATGCGGGCGCAGAGCAGGCCAAGAATGTCGCCCCGCAGCCATTCCCCATGCTCGTCGGCAAGCAGCGGGCGATCACTGTCGCCATCCGTGGATGCGATGGCATCACAGCCATGGTCTGCCGCCCACTGCCGCGCCAGCGCCTGGTCCTCGGCGCGCACCGCTTCCGTGTCGACCGGGATGAAGCGTTCCGATCGGCCCAGTGGGAGCACTTCGGCACCCAATCCGGCCAGAATCTGAACCAGCACATCGCGACCGACGGCCGAATGCTGGTAAATGCCAATCCGGCGACCGGCCAGGGCGACGGGTCCGAAGACATCGACATAACGGGCGACGTAGGCGGTGGCGACATCGATCGGGGTAGGCAGGGGCGCCGCATCGATCATGGCGCCAGCCTCATCCCACTGCCTCGACGTCTGATCGACGATTTGTCGGGCCATGCCGGCTTCATCCGCCTTCAGCACCTCGCCATCGGGTCTGAAGAACTTGATGCCGTTGCGATCATCCGGGATATGGCTGCCGGTGACCATGAGAGACGGAATTCGGCGGGCAAAGGCAGCCGCCGCCAACGCGGGGGTCGGCTGATAACCGCAGAACAAGGGCAGGCCGCCAGCATCGCGGACGGCAGCGGCACAGGCCGCCAGGATTCGCGGCGTCGACGGTCGCAAATCACCGGCCAGCGCAACCTGCATGCCCGGGCGCCACGCCCCGACTTCCTGGAGAAACCCGAGGAAACCAGTGGTGTAGGCATGGCACACGCGGTCGCTCATCGCCGTCACCAGGCCGCGCGCGCCGCTGGTTCCAAAGGCCACGCCGCTTGCGTTCATACAGTCGGCGACTGTTCTCGTCATCAGTGGTTCCTGCAAAAAACGAGCTTTGCCCGCGTCCCTTCTTGTGTCCGGACCATCTGGTCCGACCAGAACCACGCCTGGCTTATGCCTGCGTTGACGGCACCGGTTCCACGCCGGTGATCCGGCCATGCACCAGATCTTGATAATCCTGCGCCATCTGCAGCGTTTCAGGGCCGACCTGGAAGTTCCAGGGGCCGATTTCGGCCAGCGGGGTCACTTCGGCGGCGGAGCCGGTGAGGAAGGCTTGGCTGAAGCTGCCGAGTTCTTCCGGCCAGATGGCGCGTTCGATCACCTTGATGCCGCGGCGTTGGGCGAGCGCGATGATGCTGCGGCGGGTGATGCCATCGAGGAAGCAGTCGGGCGTTGGCGTGTGGAGTTCGCCATCCTTCCAGAAGAAGATGTTGGCGCCAGTCGCTTCGGCCACCTGGCCGCGCCAGTCGAGCATCAGGGCATCGTTGTAGCCGTCATTCTCCGCCTTGTGCTTGGAGAGGGTGCAGATCATGTAGAGGCCGGCCGCCTTGGCGCGCACCGGTGCGGTGTAGGGGGCCGGGCGGCGCCACGGCGCGATGGTGAGGCGCAGGCCCTTCTTCAGCGCTTCGGGGCCGAAATACGCACCCCATTCCCAGCAGGCCACCGCCATGTGCGCCTTGGTCTTCTGTGCCGAAACGCCCATCTGCTCGCTGCCGCGCCAGGCGACCGGGCGCACATAGGCGTTGGTGAGATTGTTGGCCGCCAGCGTGGCCCTGCAGGCCTCGTCAATCTCGGCGACCGTCCAGGGCAGCGGGAAGCCCATGATGTTGGCCGAATCGATCAGGCGCTGCGAATGGGCCGACAGGGCATAGATATGGCCGCCATAGGCGCGCGCGCCCTCGAACACCGCGCTGGCATAATGCAGACCGTGGGTGAGGATATGGACATTGGCCTCGCGCCAATCCACCAACTGGCCATCCATCCAGATCTGACCGTTGCGATCATCGAAGCCGGCGTCCATGGCACTTCCTCTTCCTGACAAGCTTGCAATTTTTTGGCTGGCAGCAGGCAACCGGCGAAACAAACGAACCCTGAGCGGGTTGCTGGCTGGCCGGTTGTTGCGTCAACCGCTTGCCTTGCCATACGCCTTGTGGCAGATATGTCAACATGACTGTCCCAAATATCAGCGCCGCTGCCACACCATTGCGGGTGACCCCGGCCTCGCCGCTGTTCCTGCGCGAGGATGAGATCAGGCGGGGCATCGAGCTGCTCTATTTCGGCTATACCGCGATGATCCGCGGCGCCGACGCCATTTTGGAAGCGCAGGGCCTGGGCCGGGCCCACCACCGCGCGCTCTATTTCATTGCCCGGCAGCCGGGCCTGAGCGTGGGCGAGCTGATCGGCCTGCTGGGCATCACCAAGCAGTCCTTGGGCCGGGTTTTGACCGATTTGCAGGCCCGCGAACTCGTGGAGCAGGCAGTCGGAATCAACGATCGCCGCCAGCGCCTGTTGCGGCTGACCACGGCTGGTGCGGCCCTCGAAGCGCGACTGTTTGCCGAGCTGGAACGATCAATGGCGCGCGCCTATGGCGAGGCCGGGCAGCAGGCGGTGACGGGGTTCTGGGCCGTGTTGATGGGTTTGGTGCCGCCCGAAGACCGGCCGCGCGTGGAAGCGTTGCAGGATTAGCGTTCGGGCAACGCCTTCAGATAATCGAACAGGGCGCGGCGTTCGGCATCGGTCATCGGCGCCAGGCGTTCGCGGCCAACGGAAGTCATCAATCGCAGCTCGCGCCCATCCGGTGGACGGCCCGTGGTGGTGAGCCTGACAAAGGCCGGCCAATCATAGACCTGGATTGCGTCGATCAGGGCGGGCGTGAAGCCCGGATTGCCGCCGAGGCCATGGTTGTGACATTCAGCGCAGGCCAGCCGGGTGAAATAGGGTCCCCAGGCAGGCGTGCCGGGTGCCGGTGCAATCTCAGGCCCGCGGTCATTGGCCCGCACCAGCGCGACATTGGCCACAAGTTCGCCGGTGGCCGCGGCATAGGCCTTGAACAGGCGGTGGTGGATGGTGACGGGCTGCGCATCGGGCGCGGCCGGCAATTGTTTCAAATGGGCGTGGATGGCCGCAATCTCGCTGTCGGCCATGGCGGCAAAATGTTCGGATGGCATCGCCCAACTGATGCTGGTGCCATCGGGCCGCACGCCGCGGCGCACGGCGCGGGCAAAGCCCTCCAACCCCCAAGTGCGCGCCCGCTGCCGCAGATTGGGAGCGATGATGCCGTAAAAATCCGACCCGGTCAGCGCCTTGCCGTGGCAGCCGTTGCAGCCATAAATCGCGACCAGCCGGGCACCCAGTGCCACATCACCCGGCCCGCCGGCGACGGCTTCTGGCAAGGCGCCCACATCCCGCAACAAGATCCGGTTGCCGGCCCATAACAGCGCACCGCCAGCGCCGACGGCGAGCAGTGCCGCAGCCGCCACGCCAGCAGCCGTGATTCGGAGCCATGGTTGCATCGGCCGTTCTCCCCCGATCGCGGAGGCTAACGGCAAATACGGCCCGCGTCAGCCCAGTTCGCGCGAACGGGCAGCGGCTGCGGCGACCACCCGTTCGAGCAACGGTGTCAACGCCGGCATGAGCACCGAGAGCCCGGCCGCTGTGGTGCCCCCTGGTGAGGTGACGCGCTCGCGCAAGGTCGCGGCGGAACTGGCGCCATCCTGGGCGGCGAGGGCGGCGGCGCCAATCAGCGTCTGCCGCGCCAGCCGCATCGCCATGGCAGGCGCGAGGCCGGCCGCTTCGCCGGCAGCGGCCAGCGCTTCGATGAAATGGAAGACATAGGCCGGGCCGGAGCCTGACAGGGCGGTGACCGCATCGAACTGGTCTTCCTCGGTGAGCCACACGGTTTGCCCGACCGGCTGGAACAGCGCTTCGGCGGCGCCCTGCACGATGTCGCCATCGCGGGTGAACAGGGCGGTGGCCCCCTGCCCCACGGCCGCCGGCGTATTGGGCATGGCGCGCACGATGCCTGCACCGGGGAAAAGCCGGGCCAGATCCTCGGTCTTCACGCCGGCCATGACGGAGATGACGAGGGTGAGCGGCCCCAACCGGCCAGCCAGCGGCAGCACGGCCTGGGCCCAGGCCTGCG
The DNA here is from genome assembly GCF_002251755.1 of Sandarakinorhabdus cyanobacteriorum. GTDB lineage: Bacteria > Pseudomonadota > Alphaproteobacteria > Sphingomonadales > Sphingomonadaceae > Sandarakinorhabdus > Sandarakinorhabdus cyanobacteriorum. The sequence goes on along the minus strand of NZ_NOXT01000123.1, from coordinate 123,577 downwards.
GCTTCACGGCCAGCACGACAATATCGGGTTTGCCGGTCGCCGGTGGGCGCGGCAGCGCTTCCACGCCATCGGGCAGGTTGCGGGCCGCCGGATCGATCACGGCCACCGGGCCCAGGCCCTCATCCAGCCAGCGCCGCAACAGCGCGCCGCCCATGTTGCCACAACCGATCAGCCAGATCGGCGCCCCCGCACCATCCGTCATCGATCAGGCTTCGCCGGCGGTTTCAAGCAGCGCCGAAGCCAGCGCTTCGGCCGGGGCCTGGCCCGCGAGCAGCACGAGCTGGAACACCGGATAGTAACGCTCGAATTCCTCGACCGCGGCATCGGTGAGGATTTCCGCCTGGGCGGCCGACAGATCGCCCCCATCGGCGGCATCATCATCAGCCAGCAGGGTGGCATGGCGGAACAGCACCGCGCCGTCGGCCGACCACAGCTCGAAATGGCCCATCCACAGCTGCTCGTTGATCAGGCCGATCACTTCATAGATGGCGGCACGCTGATGGTCAGCCACGGAGAGGTCGCCGCGCGCGATGATCTGCAGCACGCGATCCTCGTCCCGCCACAGCGCCCGCAGTTGATAGGTGGTCCAGCCGCCCTTGATGGTGGTGATGATTTCCTCGTCACCCAGCCGTTCCGATGCCCAGCCATTGGCATCGAACAGCTGTTCCAGCATATCGATCGGGGCCGGTTCCGGTCCGGCAAATTCCATGTCGGGAAAGCTCATCTCGCCCCTCCCTTACAGCCTTGTATGGAGGCTGGGCAAGCCTTGCCGATTCGGCAAGGGGGCTGCACGCAATATCCTGTGGATATCAGGCCTGATCGCCACCAGATTTGGCGGCCAGTTCGGCCTTCAGTGCGGCAACTTCGGCCTTCAGCTGCTCCACCGCCTCGCGCGCGGCCATGGCAACCGCCTTCACCGCATCAAATTCATCGCGGCTGATATCGGCAGCGCCAACGAAATCCTTCATGCGGTCGCGGGCCGCGCCCGACAATTCCTTGGTGGCGCCCGCCAGCGTGCCCATGGCGGCGGTGGCAACCTTGGACAGGTCTTCAAACAGCTTGTTGTCGTTCTGCATGGATCAGATTCCGATCTGCATGGCATCGGCCATGGGGTTGAGCATCAGGATGGAAACATTGAGCCCGGTGGCAAAGCACAGCCAGCCCAGATAGGGCAGCAGCAGCCAGCCGGCCAGCCGGTTGACCCGGAAAAAGGCCCAGGCGGTGGCCAGCGCCACGACCAGCATCGCGATGATGATGCCCAGCGCCGCGCTGATCATGTGGAGCTTGAAGAACACCGGTGACCAGGTGAGATTGATGGCGAGCCCGACGGCAAACAGGGCAATGGCCAGCCGCTTGCCCTTGGCTTCGCGCGTGCCCCACACCATGGCCAACGCCAGGCCGAGCAATGTGTAGAGAATGGCCCAGGCGATGCCGAACAGCGGCCCCGGCGGCTGCAGGGCCGGCAGGGTGAGCGACTGGTACCAGGGATTGGCTTCGGTGGAACCGGCAATGCGGGCCACAAGGCCGCCACCGAACAAGATGCCGGGCACGGCCACCAGTGCGGCGCGCGCAAATCTGCCGGTCGAAAACCAGGGTTCGGGCACGAACTCGACAGAATCGGCAACGCTCATCACCAACAAATGTAGCCGCTTTGGCGGCAATCTTCTATCCCGCAGCCATGGCCAGTGATGCCGCAGAAAGCCGCTGTTGGCTGTGCCACCGGCCCTTGGGGGCGCGGGTGGAATGGCATCACCCCTTGCCACGCGCCAAGGGCGGCCGCAGCGTGGTGGCGCTGCACCCCATTTGCCACCGCGCCATCCATGCCAATTTCAGCAATGCCCAGTTGGCCCGCATCGGTGCGGACCGCGATACACTGCTGGCCAATACCGATCTGGCCGTTTTTCTGGCCTGGGTGGCGGGCAAACCGCCGGATTTCCACGCGCCGACGCGTTCGAAGAAGCGTTAGCCGCGCTGGGCCGCAATCAGGAATTCCACATTGCCTTCCGGGCCGGTGATCGGGCTGGGGGTGATGCCGGCGACCTGCCAGCCCTCGCCGGCCAGCCAGGTGGACACCTCATCGCAAACCCGTGAATGCACTGCCGGGTCACGCACGACGCCGCCCTTGCCCACCTCGGCCCGGCCCGCCTCGAACTGCGGCTTGATCAGGGCGAGCAGTCGCGCACCCGGTTTGGCAAAGCCCAGCGGCACTGCCAGCACCTTGGCGAGGCTGATGAAGCTGGCATCGCAGACGATCAGATCAACCGGCTCCGGGATGTGCGTGGCCGTGAGCAGCCGGGCCGACAATTGTTCCAGCACCACCACCCGCGCATCCTGGCGCAGCTTCCACGCCAGCTGGTTGGTGCCCGAATCGACCGCATAGACCCGCGACGCACCGCGGGCCAGCAACACATCGGTAAATCCGCCGGTGGAACTGCCGACATCGATGGTGACCGCCCCTGTCACATCCCAGCCGAAATGCGTCAGGCCATGATCCAGCTTGATGCCGCCGCGCGACACCCAGGGATGATCCCGCCCCTTCAGCTCCAGCGGTGCATCGTCTGCCAGCAGGTCGCCGGCCTTGGCGATCTTCCTGTCGCCGGAAAACACCAGGCCGGCCATGATCAGCGCCTGCGCCCGTGCCCGGCTTTCGACCAGCCCGCGCGCCACCAGCAACTGGTCAACCCGCGCCTTTGCCGATCCGGTTTTCACCACGCCTTCTGCAGCTCCACCACCATCACCTCGATCGGGTCCTTGCCGATGTTGATGTCCTGGTGCTGGGTCTTGGGATTGGCGGGCAGCCAATAGGCCTTGCCGGTTTCCCACACGGCGATGTCGCTCTTGTCCGGCGCCGGGCCGGTTTCCTCGAGGATGTGCATCGTGCCGCCCTTCAGCGCGATGATCACGCGCGGATGATCATGGCGGTGCAGCGGCAGCGGATTGCCCGGCATGATCAGGCTTTTCCACACCTTCACTTCCGTGTTGGCGAACTGCGGCGTGCGCATGGTGGTGGGCGCCGCGCCCTGCGCCACGGCCAGCCCGGCGCCAAAGCCCGCCAGCGCCATCGCCGCCCCGATTGCCCAGATATGCTTGCTCATTTCCTGTCCCCTGCCTGCTCTGCGCCCAAGCCTATCGCAGCGGGCGCCGCGCCGCCAGCGGGCGGCACCGGGCGGTGCATCACCAGCGCCGACAGCGCCAGCCAGGTTATGAACATGATGGCATAGGGCCATTTGCGCGGCAGCAGCCGAGCAACCAGCAGGGTGGCGGCCGCCGTGCCGGCCAGCGCATAGAGCGCCGATGCCGCCGCCCGCGTGCCGGTGCCCAGCAAGGCGGTGTTCAGCGCCATGCTCGCCCACTGCGCCGGCAGCAGGGCCAGCAGCCAGGCCGGCAACACGCCGGGCAATGTGGCCGTGGCCACCAGGGTTGCCGCCTCACCAGCGACGACAAACAGGGCCATCAACCAGCCCCGCGCACCCAGCGCCCGCGAAAACAGAAAACCGCGCGCGGCAAAGCTAAGGCTGGCCATCAGCACCGCAAGCCCGGTTGAAAAGGGGTGCGGCAATGGCCCGAAGCCGGCGCTGCGCAGCAGCAGCACCAGCCCCAGGCCGGCCAGCACGGCAATGCCATAGCCGGTCCAGAACCGGCCCGCCGCCGCAGCGCCGATCATGCCGATCGCCATCAGGCCGGCTGCCAGCACCGGCGCGCCCACGCCGGCCACGCCCGCTGGCCCAACCAGCAGCAGCGCGGCCGCCGGCATCGCGACCCCGGCCAGCAGCGCCACGGCCCAGGCGGGGCGGTTCTTTGCAATTTCGTTCATGCCTTGCCCTTACGGCGGGCAGCACCCGCCTGTCGAGGCTGCCGGCTCGGTTAGAAGCGCGCGCCCTTGGGCACGGCAATCGGCTCGATCCGGCCGATGCGGCATTGGCCATAGTTCATGCCGCCCACCGGATCGATCACCTCGATCAGATCATTGCCGCACAGCCGCCCCTGGGTGTTGCGGCGGGCGATGATGCGGTTGGCGCCCATGCCGGGGCAGCCACCCACAAGCTCGGCCCGGAAGGTGCCGCGGCCCTGGCGCATCAGCAGCCAGTCGCGATTGCCGGTCGCCACATATTGCAGGCCGGTTTCGTCGAGGCATTTCACCGCCGGGCCACTGGCAGGCAACGCACCCACATCGGTGCGCGCCGCCAGCGCCGGGGCGGCCAGCACGGCAAGGATGAGCAAGGCGCTGCGCATGACCCGATTATAGGCAAGGCCGCATCAGGGCACAAACACCAGCTTGGGGCCAGGATTGGTCATCGCCTCGCCGGCCTGGGCAAAGGGCAGCACCTTGTGCGTCACATGCTCGGGGTGGAAATGCCCGCAGGCAAGGCAGCCCACCACCGCCGGCAGATGTGCGCGCGAATCCACCCGGGCGGTGACGAAGGTGAGCCCGCGGTAATAGGCTTCGGTCAGCGGCACCGGGGTCAATCGATCAAGATGAATGGCCACACTGGTCAGCACCGCATTGCGCGCTGCCGAACGGATGGCAAATTCCAGCGCCGGCGCCGTGCCCGCCGCCTCCACCACGATGTCGAACAGATCGGTGGGTGTGCGCCCTTCGGCGAGCGCCAGCGGCGCGACTTCGGCGCCCAGGCGGGCCGCCCGTTCGCGCCGGTCTTCATCATCGTCCAGATAGAGCACGCGGCCCGCGCCCGCCGCCACCGCGCAGCCGGCGGCATAGAGGCCGACGCTCTGCGCCAGACCGCCCACCACCAGCACACTGGCACCGGGGCGGGCTGCCAGTTGCGGCCCCACCGCGCGCCAGCCATCGGCGATATTGTCAGACGCGCTTGCCACCGCCACCGGATCCAGGCCCTCGGGTAGCGGCACGAGCATATGATCGGCAAACGGCACATGCATCGCGCCCGACAATGCGCCGCCATAATCCGTGCGTGGTGCGCCGCCGAGGCCGAAATTGGCGAGCGGTGGATAGGCTTCACAACTGCCGGTGTGGCCGCGCTGGCAGGCCGGGCAGCGCCCGCAGCTCAGCTGGAACGGCACGATCACCCGCTGGCCCGGCTGCACGCCGGCCGCCTCGCCCGCGTCCACCACCTCGGCCACGCATTCGTGGCCAAAGGCGAACGGCCCTCGCATCTTCACCACGCCGGCAGCGATATAGAGATCCAGATCGCAGCGGGCGACCGCCAGCGGGCGCACAATCGCGTCCGTGGCGGCCGCCAGCACCAGCGGCTTCTGCTCCCGCCATTCAAAACGGCCGGGGGCGATGAAATGCAGCGCCTGCATCATTTGCTGTTGTCCACCACCAGCGGCACATCGAAATAGCTGACGCTGGCCGGTGCGCCCCAGCGTTTCAGCACCCCTGCCTTCCAGGCTTCGTTGAACCAGGCTTCGGCCGCTGCCCGGCTTTCCCACAGATAGATGCCGCCGGCCCGGCCATCATCGCCAATGGTGAAATATTTGCGCGTCAGGCCCGTGCGGCCCTGATAGTCGCCCACGCTGGCGGCAAACAGGCCCTCCAGCTTTTCCTTGGGCAGGCCGGCCGGGATGGGCACCGCCACAAGCACGGCCACGGGGCGGGCCTGGGCACCGCCGGCCAGCAGCAGGCCCATCGCAAGGGCCATGGCGGGAACGAGTTTCGGCAACATCGTCATTCTCCTCATCATCGATTGATGAAGATCTAATGCTGGCATTGGCAGGCCGGCGCTGCCATGCAGATCTCGGCAAACCAGCGTTGCAGAAATGGAACGATTGTCGATGGATCTTGATGACATGGCGCTGCTGGCCAGCGTTGCCCGGTTGGGTTCAATCAGCGCAGCGGCCCGCGCACGCGGCATCGCCATCTCCACCGCCGCCCGCCGGCTCGACGGGTTGGAAGGCAGCCTGAAGCTGCGACTGGTGGACCGGCGGGCCGATGGTGCGCGGCTGACGCCCGAGGGGCAGAAATTGGCCGCCCTGGCCGAACCGCTGGAGGCACAGATGGCCAGCATCAGCCGGGCAGCGGCGGCCATGCGGGCAGACGGGCCGGTGGCCGTGCGCATCACCGCCACTGAAACCATCATTGCCGATCGGCTGGCCCCTGCCCTGCCACAACTGTGGGCCCGGCATCCCGGCATCGCAATCACCCTGCAAAGCCAGGGCGCCGTGGTCAGCCTTGCCAGCCGCGAGGCTGATGTGGCGGTGCGGATGAGCCGGCCCGAAGGCAATGCCCTGATCGTGCGGGCGCTGCCGGCCGAGCAGGTGGCGCTGTTTGCCAGCCCAGCCTGGCTGGCGGGGCGCGATCCGGCCAGCATCGATGCGGCTGACGGGCCGATATTGGCTTATGATGACAGTTTCGGCCGCATCCCCGAAATGGCCTGGCTGGCCGGGCTTGGCCTGTCAGGGGCGGTGCGCATGGCCACCGGCTCCACGCGGGCGCTGCTCACCGCCACCCAGGCCGGTGCTGGCATCGGTTTGCTGCCGCGCCGCATGGCGGGCGGGCTGATCGAAATCCCGACCGCCACCCCGGCGCCGCCACGCACCCCCTGGCTGGCCGTCCACCGCGATGTGCAGCGCCTGCCGGCGATTCGCGCTGTCACCCGCTGGATCAGTGCTGCCTTTGCGCAGGGGGGCAAAGCCGGCTAAGGCCCCGCGCCATGATGCCCCCGCGTTTCCAGTTCACCATCCACGCCCGGTCCGGCAAGGCCCGCACTGGCACCATCGCCATGCGGCGTGGCGAGATCCGCACGCCGGCCTTCATGCCGGTGGGCACGGCCGCGACGGTGAAGGCGATGCGCACATCCGAGGTGCGCGCGGCTGGGGCGGACATCATCCTGGGCAACACCTATCACCTGATGCTGCGCCCCACGGCCGAACGGATCCATCGCCTGGGCGGCCTGCACCGCTTCATGGGCTGGAACCGCCCGATCCTGACCGACAGCGGCGGGTATCAGGTGATGAGCCTGTCGTCCCTCACCAAGCGCAGCGAAGAGGGCGTGACCTTTGCCAGCCATCTTGATGGCAGCCGCCATCTGATGAGCCCGGAACGTTCGATGGAGATCCAGCGCCTGTTGGGCAGCGATATCGTGATGGCCTTTGACGAACTGGTCGCCCTGCCCGCCCCACGCGAACAGGTCGCCGCCGCCATGGAACGCTCCATGCGCTGGGCGGTGCGCAGCCGGGCGGCCTTTGATGCCGGCGGCGAACATGCGGCCGGCGCCGCGCTGTTCGGCATCCAGCAGGGCGGGCTCGACGAACGGTTGCGCGCCGAATCCGCCACGGCGCTGCGCGCCATCGGCTTTGACGGCTATGCCATCGGCGGGCTCGCTGTGGGCGAAGGCCAGCCGGCGATGTTTGGCGTGCTGGATTATGCCACCGATCAGCTGCCCGAAACCGCCCCGCGCTATCTGATGGGTGTCGGCAAGCCGGATGACATCGTGGGCGCCGTGGTGCGCGGGGTGGACATGTTTGATTGCGTGCTGCCCACCCGTTCGGGGCGCAACGGCCAGGCCTTCACTCATGATGGCCCGCTCAATCTGCGCAATGCCGCCCATGCCGAGGATCTGCGCCCCCTGGATGAGGATTGCCGCTGCCCGGTGTGCCATGGCCCCGATGCGGCCAGCCGCGCCTATCTCCACCATCTCATCAAGGCGGGCGAGATGCTGGGCGCCATGTTGCTGACCCAGCACAATATCGGCTTTTACCAGCAGCTGATGGCGGGTTTGCGCGCCGCCATTGCCGCCGGCACGCTGACCGATTTTGCGGCAGGTTTCCTGGCCCGTTACAACGCCCGCGTGACGAGATAGGGCGCAGGGTCCAGCGGCGGCGTGTTGCCCAGCAACAGCGCCGCGCACAGGCGGCCGGCGGCCGGCGCCGTCTGGATGCCAAAGCCGCCCTGGCCGGCACACCAGAACAGCCCATCAACCCCGGCGTCAAACCCGAACAACGGCACCCGGTCGGGCGCAAAGCTTCTGAGGCCGGCCCAACTGGATTCGAGCCGCTGCACCGTCACCGTGGTCGCCTGCTCGAACCGGTCGATCACCATGGCAAGATCAAGCTCGTCGGGTCGCACGTCATGCGCCACGTCGGGCGTTTCATCGTGGGGGGACAGCCAGAGCCGGCCGCCATCCGGCTTGAAATAGAAGCGCCCGGCCGCTTCCAGCACGACCATCAGATCGGCCGGCGGCGGCGGATCGAGGCGCAGCACCGCCATGGTGCGCCTGAGCGGCTGCACGCCGCGCGGGGCGGCCCCTGCCAGCACCGCGACGGCATCCGCCCAGGCACCCGCCGCATTGACGAGCGTGGCGGCGGTGAATTCCCCGGCGCGGGTGGTGATACGCCACCGGCCGCCGTTGCGATCAAGACCGGTCACTTCGGCATTGGTGATCAATGTGGGCCGGGCCCCATCAACGCCGCGCAGAAAGCCCTGGTGCAGCGACGCCACATCGATATCGTGGCAATCATCCTCCACCAGGCCGCGCCGGTTCCATTCCGGACGCAGCATCGGCCCCGATGGCAGGGCGGCCATGGCGGCGGCATCCAGCCAGCGATAAGCGACACCGCCCTCATCATACTCGGCCGCCACCCGTTCCAGGCCGCCAGGATCATCGGGCGCTGCCACGGTCAATGCCGGGCGCGGCGCCAGCAATGGACCAAAGCCGGCCGGTGGCGCGCCGAAAAACCCACGCGATGCGCGGGACAACGGCACGATCGCCGGCCCGCCATAGCTTTCCACCCAGAAAGCCGCCGACCGCCCGGTGGTGTGATAGCCAGGCCGGGTCTCCATCTCGATCAGGGCGATGCGCAAGCCCGGGGCGGCCTGCAGCAGTGACCAGGCCGTACTGGCGCCCGCAATTCCGGCCCCGATGATGGCAATGTCGAAGTCACTCATGGCAGGCTGATCATGTCCAGGAAGGCAAGCGCATCGGCCAGCACCTGCTGGCGCAGCGGATCAGCCTCCCGCAGCAGTTCGTGGGCACCGTCAGCATATTCGATCAGCTGCGCGCCGGGGATGCGGGCGGCGAGACGGCGGGTGGCCGCGCAATCGACCAGGCCATCGCGGGCCGGTATCTGGAATTGCACGGGGGTCGCAATGCCTTCGGCTGCGCCCGGCGCCGTCAACGCGTCAATGCTGGCGAAGGCATCATCCAGCCATCCCCAGGTGACACTGCCGAGCGCCAGCGCGGGATAGGTGCCGATCCACCAGCTTTCATCGCGAAACCGTTCGATATCGCTGGTCAGCCAGCGTTGCCGCTGTTCGCCGGGACGTCCGGGCTGCCAGGGGCCGCCGCCCCACACATAATCATCGCCCTTGCCGCGCACCACCTGCACGCCGGCCAGCCAGCGGCCGATACCCGGGCCCACTGGCTGCACATTGAGTCCGATCATCGGCGCCAGCAGCACCGCCCGCGCCACACCGCCGCCGCCAGCCGCCAGATGGCGCAGCAGCAGATGGCCGCCCATCGAATGGGCCATTGCCACCAGGGGGCCATCGCTGCGGGCGCTGGCCCATTCGATCATGCTGGCCAGATCGCGCAGCCAGACAGGAAAGCCGGGTGACGCGCCATGCTGGGGCGTCTTCCCCACCCGCCGCGACAGGCCCTGGCCGCGCCAATCGAAGATGGTCGCGCCCCAGCCGGCATCGGCAAGATCGTGCAGAACCTCGGCATATTTCTCGGCGAAATCGGCCCGCCCGGTAAGGATCAGGATATGGCCCTTGTCGCGCTGGGGCAGATGCACCACCCGCACCGGCCAGCCATCGGGCATCAGCACATGGCTTTGTTCGGCGCCGTCGGGCAGGCGGTGCCGGCGCAACCAGTCATCGGGTTCGGGAACATGTTCAGCGGCCATGGCGCATGGCATAGCCGCCTCTGCCGGTGCTTGCCAGCCTTTGGCCAAAGCCCTACCGCTGTGGGCGATGCACAACAGCGTGAAATTGTTGACCGGGCTGGCGGCCACCGTGGTGCTGGCACGTGGCGGGATGGTGGTGGAAGGCTATACCATCATCGGCCGGCTGGGCTGGGCGGCGCAACGGGCACTGGCCGTGCATGAGGTTGACGATGGCAGCATCAGTTTCCGCCCGCCGCGCAGCCATCCTGCCCGCATCGCCTATCTTTCCGGCACGGCCGACCGGGAAACCCGCGCCGCCATTCTTGCCCGGCTGCGTCACCATCCGCTCATCATCGATGCGCGGTGGGAGGAGCGCTGATGGCACTGTTTGCCGAGATATGGCTGTGGGTGCTGGCCGGCTTTGCGACCGGCTGGTGGATGTGGCGGCGCTGAGGGCTCAGCCCCGCTTCAACGCCGCCTGCGCCGCCGCCAGCCGGGCGATCGGCACGCGATAGGGCGAGCAGGAGACATAATCGAGCTCCAGCCGCTCGCAGAAAGCGATGCTGGCCGGATCGCCGCCATGCTCGCCGCAGATGCCCAGCTTCAGGCCCAACTTCACGCCGCGCCCACGCTCAGCCGCAAGGCTGACCAGTTCGCCGACACCGTCTTCATCGATGGAGACAAACGGGTCCTTCGGATAAATGCCCTGCTCCACATAGGGCCCGAGGAAGCGCGCCGCATCGTCGCGGCTGATGCCCAGCGTGGTCTGGGTCAAGTCGTTGGTGCCAAAGCTGAAGAACTGGGCATGGTCGGCGATTTCGGCAGCGCGCAGGGCGGCGCGCGGCAGCTCGATCATGGTGCCGACCAGATATTCCAATGTGGTGCCGGTTTCGGCGAACACGGTGGCCGCTTCCGCATCGATCACCGCCTTGGTGATTTCCAGTTCGCGCGGGGTGGCGACCAGCGGCACCATCACTTCGGGCACCACGGCCTCGCCGGTTTCCTGGGCCACCAGCACCGCGGCCTCGAAAATGGCGCGGGCCTGCATGGCATAGATTTCGGGGTAGGTGATGCCCAGCCGGCAGCCACGATGGCCCAGCATCGGGTTGAATTCGTGCAGTTCGCCGATGCGGCGGCGCACCAGCGATTCGGCCAGCCCAGTGGCGGCGGCCACTTCGGCAAAGCCGGCATCATCATGCGGCAGGAATTCGTGCAGCGGCGGATCGAGCAGGCGGATCGTCACCGGCAAGCCGGCCATGACGCGGAAAATCTCGGCGAAATCGGCCCGCTGCTCGGGCAACAGCTCGGCCAGCGCCGCAGCGCGCCCCGCGGTGTCCTCGGCCAGGATCATGCGGCGCACGGCGGTGATGCGGCTGGGTTCGAAGAACATATGCTCGGTGCGGCACAGGCCAATGCCCTCGGCCCCGAACTGGCGTGCCACCCGGCAATCGGCCGGGGTTTCGGCGTTGGTGCGCACCTTCAGGCGGCGATGCTTGTCGGCCCAAACCATCAGCGCGCCGAAATCGCCCGACAGATCGGGTTCCACCGTCGCCACTTCGCCCAGCATCACATCGCCGGTGGCGCCATCCAGGGTGATACGCTCCCCTTCCACGATGCGGCGGCCGCCGCAGCTCATGGCGCGGGTGGCCATGTCGATGCTGATGCTGCCGGCACCCGACACGCAGGGGCGGCCCATGCCGCGCGCCACCACGGCGGCGTGGCTGGTCATGCCACCGCGCGCCGTCAGGATGCCGCGCGCCGCGTGCATGCCGTGAATATCCTCAGGCGATGTTTCGGTGCGCACCAGGATCACTGCTTCGCCGGCGCGGGCCTTCTGTTCGGCCGTATCACTGTCAAACACCACGGCGCCGCTGGCGGCACCGGGGCTGGCGGGCAGGCCGCGGGCGATCACGTCGCGCGGGGCCTTGGGGTCGAGCGTCGGGTGCAGCAGTTGGTCCAGTGCGGCGGCTTCCACGCGCAGCACGGCTTCGGCCTCGCTGATCAGCCCTTCGGCCACCATGTCCACCGCAATCTTCAGCGCGGCCTTGGCGGTGCGCTTGCCGCTGCGCGTCTGCAGCATCCACAGGCGGCCATCCTCCACCGTGAATTCGATATCCTGCATGTCGCGATAATGGCCTTCCAGCAGGTCGAACACCCGGCCGAGTTCGGTGAAGACTTGCCCCATCGCCTCTTCCATCGACGCCGCCTTGGCGCCGGCCTTTTCGCGCGCTGCCTTGGTCAGATATTGCGGGGTGCGGATGCCGGCCACAACATCCTCGCCTTGCGCGTTGATCAGATATTCGCCGTACCAGGCCTTTTCGCCCGTGCTGGGATCGCGGGTGAAGGCCACGCCGGTGGCCGACGTGTCGCCCAGATTGCCGAACACCATGGCCTGCACGTTCACCGCCGTGCCCCAGCTTTCGGGAATATCGTTCAGCCGGCGATAGGTGCGCGCGCGGTCAGAGCGCCAGGAACCGAACACCGCGCCAATCGCGCCCCACAATTGCTCATGTGGGTCCTGCGGGAAGGGCCAGCCCAGGGCCTGCTCGACAATCGCCTTGTAGCGGCCAACCAGGGCCTTCAGATCCCCGGCGTCGAGGCCGGTGTCCTGCGTGACGCCCTTGTCTTCCTTGGCGATTTCCAGCGCGTCTTCAAACAGATAATGGTCAAGGCCCAGAACGACATCGCCATACATCTGGATGAACCTGCGATAGCTGTCCCACGCGAAGCGCTCATTGCCCGACGCGGTGGCGAGGCCTTCCACCGTCACGTCGTTGAGGCCCAGGTTCAGCACCGTGTCCATCATGCCAGGCATCGACACGCGCGCGCCGGAGCGGACGGAGACGAGCAGCGGGTTGCTGGCATCGCCAAAGTGCTTGCCCGTCACGCCCTCCACAAAGGCCAGCGCCTCCAGCACGTCGCGGGCGACTTCATCGGGCAGCTTGCCGCCGGCGTCATAATAGGCCGCGCACACGTGCGTGGCGATGGTGAGGCCCGGGGGCACCGGCAGGCCGATGCCGGCCATTTCGGCCAGGTTAGCGCCCTTGCCGCCCAGCAGTTCCTTCTGTTTGGCGTCGCCCTCGGCCGTGCCGCCGCCGAACTTGAAGACTGACTTGGTCATTGCCCCGTGCACCCTTTGAAACTTCGCGTTGCCAGCCACGGCCGCCATACCCCCTATGACGGCTGCCGATCAGCCTTCGATATGTGAAAAGTCCGCCACGCCATGCACCGCATCGCGGAACCGCGCCAGCAGGGCCAAACGCCGCGCCCGCACTGCCGGGTCGGGATCGTTGACCATCACGGCGTCGAAAAATCCATCCACCGGCCCGCGCAGTGCGGCCAGTGCCGCCATGGCATCGGTGAAGCGTTCATCGGCCACCGCAGCCTGCGCCTGCGGCAGCGCCGCATCCAGCGCATCGGACAACGCAGCCTCGGCCCCGTCGCCAATGCCGGTAGCCGGCTCGGCGCTGGGAGGGTCCTTCTCCGCCGCCTTCAGGATATTTGCCGTCCGCTTGTAGCCGGCGAGCAGGTTGGTGCCGTCCTCGGTTTCGACAAAGGCCTGCAACGCCTTCACGCGGGCAAGCAGGCGGACGAAGTCGTCCTCGCCACCAAGCGCGAACACGGCATCGATCAGGTCGTGACGGACGCCGGCTTCGCGTTGCTGAACCTTCAGGCGGTCGGCGAAGAAGTCCATCAACTGGCTCATCCAGCCAGCTTCAAATCCAGACAGTTTCTGAAGGACAATATACTGGCGCATGACAGCACGAAGCGGCAGGCGGGTTTCCGATGCGGACAGAATCGACAGCACGCCCAGCGCTTGACGACGCAGCGCAAACGGATCCTTGGACCCCGTCGGCGGCATGTCGGCGCTGAAGAAGCCAAACAGCGTATCCAGCTTGTCCGCCAGCGCCACCGCCACACTGACAGGCTGGGTCGGCACATCATCGCCCTGGCCAGCTGGCTTGTAATGATCACGGATAGCATCAGCGATGGCGGGATCGATGCCCACGGCCAGCGCGAGATAGCGGCCGATCAGGCCCTGCACTTCCGGAAATTCGCCCACCGTGGCCGAGACGAGATCGGCCTTGGCCAGCCGCGCTGCCCGTTCCGCCAGCGCCGGATCGGCCGGCAGCGCGCCGCTTTCGCACAGCCAGCGTGCCAGCGCCGCCACCCGCTCCACCTTCTCGGCCAGCGTGCCCAGCCTCTCGTGGAACACGATGTCGGACAATTTGGGCAGGAAACCCTCCAACCCATTGGCCTTCACGGCGGCCAGATCCTGTTCCCAGAAGAAGCGCGCATCGGACAGGCGGGCGGAAAGCACGCGCTGGTTGCCATTGATGATGGCGGCGCCGCCGTCGTTCGCCTCCAGATTGGCGACACAGATGAAGGCCGGGGCGAGCGCGCCCGCGCTGTCGGCCAGCGCAAAATATTTCTGGTTGGTGCGCATGGTCAGCACGATCACCTCGCGCGGCACACTCAGGAAATCGGGATCAAAGCGGCCCAGCAGCGGCACCGGCCATTCGGTCAGCCCGGCATTTTCCGCCACCAGCCCGGCATCGGGGATCAGCGTCAGGCCAGCGTCTGCCGCCAAGGCCTCGGCGCGGGTGGCGATGATCTGCTGGCGCTCGGCGCTCGCCACCAGCACATGGGCGGCGCGCAGCTGGTCGGCCCAGGTTTCGGCGCTGGTGATGCTGAGGACGCCCGGCGCATGGATGCGATGGCCGCGCGTTTCCCGGCCAGAGGTGAGGCCGAACACGCTGCACGGCACCACATCATGATCCAGCAGCGCCAAAATGCCGGTCAATGGCCGCACCCAACGTGGGCTTGCCGTGGAGGCACTGGCAGCGCCCCAGCGCATCGACTTGGGCCAGGCAAAGCCGGTGACGATCTGCGGAATGGCCTCGGCCAATATCTCGGCCGCCGTCCGGCCTTCGCGGCGGATCACGGCAAACAGCACCACGCCCTTCGGCGTCTCGCGCTCTTCCAGCTGCTCGCGGGTCAGGCCGGTCTTTTTCAGGAAGCCCTCGATGGCCTGCGCCGGGGCGGTGGCGGCCGGGCCCTTCACCTCTTCGGCACTTCCTGCGGAGGCGGCGGCCACATCATCGGCCAGCAGCCACAACCGGCGCGGCGTTGCATCGGCCGTCACCGTGCCATGGGCAAGACCGGCGGCCTTCATCGCCTCGACAAAGCGGGTCTTCAGCTGCTCGGCCGCCGCCGCCTGCATGCGGGCCGGGATTTCTTCGGATTGCAGCTCGAGGAGGAACTTCACTTCACCTGCTCCACCCACACGTCGGCCACCGCCTTCACCAGATCGCGCACCCGGCCGATATAGGCCTGGCGTTCGGCGACACTGATCACGCCGCGGGCATTCAACAGGTTGAAGATGTGGCTGGCCTTGATGGCCTGGTCATAGGCCGGCAGCGGCAGGCCCCGGCTGGCAAGCGCCCGGCACTCCTCGCTGACATCCTTGAAATGCTGGAACAGCCGCTCGGTGTTGGCCGCCTCGAAATTATAGGCGCTGAACTGCTGTTCGTTCTTCAGGAACACATCGCCATAGGTCACGCCGGCATCGTTGTAAGCGAGATCGTAAATGCTCTCGACGCCCTGGATATACATGGCGAGGCGTTCCAGCCCATAGGTGAGTTCCCCCGCCACCGGCGCGCAATCATGGCCCGCCACCTGCTGGAAATAGGTGAATTGCGAGACTTCCATGCCGTCGCACCACACCTCCCAGCCCAGGCCCCAGGCGCCCAGCGTGGGGCTTTCCCAGTCATCCTCGACAAAGCGGATATCGTGGCGATGCCGGTCGATGCCGATGGCATCGAGGCTGCCGAGATAAAGGCCAATGAGATCGGGCGGGCTGGGCTTCAGGATGACCTGGAACTGATAATAATGCTGCAGCCGGTTGGGATTCTCGCCATAACGGCCATCCGATGGCCGGCGGCTGGGCTGCACATAGCAGGCGTTCCAGTGTTGCGGCCCCAGGCTGCGCAAGGTGGTGGCCGGGTGGAACGTGCCGGCGCCGACCTCAAGGTCATAAGGCTGCAGGATCACGCAGCCTTGCGCGCCCCAATATTGCTGGAGCGCAAGGATCATCGACTGGAAGGAAAGTGGCTTGCTCACGGCACGCGCCTTAGCGGCCGCAGCATGGCAAGGTCAATCAGCGACAAGCCAATCCAGGATCGCCTTGTCATCAGCCGGATCGATCGGCGCGCCATAGACATTGCGCATCTTGGCGATGGTTTCGCCCCATTGCACCCGGGTCAGACGCGGCTGGGCGGTGATCATCGCGGCCGAATGGCAGGCGAGGCAGTTGTTGTTGGCGGCTTCGGACGACACGCTATAGCGTTCGGGCAGCAGCCCCTCCGCATCAGGCAGCGCCACCGCGACCCGGCGCGTGGGCGGCGCGGCGGCGATCAGGGCTATGGCGGCGAGCGCGACAGCGAGGCGCATCAGATGATCTCCACGGCGACCGGCTCGATGCCGGCGCGGTTGTATCCGCTGGGGTTCCAGTTCTGGCCCAACGGCTGCTCCACCCCGGCGGCATTCTTCGCCCGGGCGAGGATGAGATGGCGGCCCGGTGCCAGTGCCAATGCGCCCCGGAAGCGGCGGAAGCTGTAGCGGCCATGGTCCGGACCCAGCTGCGCCGGCACCCAGCTGCGCCCGGCATCGGCCGACAGTTCCACGCTGGTCACGCCATGATCCCCGCCGAGCGCGACCCCCTGAATGGGGGTCAACGCCCGGGCCGGCAGCTTGGTGCCGCTGGCGATGTTGGTGACAAGGGCGCGCGGCCGCATGGTGGTGACCGGCACACGCGGGCCGGCGGGCGCGCCGGGCGCAATATCGGCCAGGGCATTGGCCGGCTGCAGATAGGCCTTGGCCATCCAATAGCCATCGTCGGGCTTGGCCAGCACCTCGATGGCGTCCAGCATCTTGACCCAATAGGTCGAATACCAGCCGGGCACCACCAGCCGCAGCGGAAAGCCGTTGAGCAGCGGCAGGGCGGTGCCGTTCATGCTCCAGGCGATCAGCACGTCATCCGAAAGGGCGTGGTCGATCGGCAGTGACTTTTCAAAGTCGGGCGCATTGTCCACCAGCGGCGTGTCGAGCCCGCCGCAGCGCACCGCCACCGCCCCGGCCTTCACGCCAGCCAGGGCCAGCACATCCTTCAGCCGCACGCCTTCCCACAGGGCATTGCCCATGGCGCCATTGGCCCATTGCGCACCGGCCACACGGGGGCTGAACAGCCCACGGCCATTGCCGGCACACTGGTTCACCGCCGCAATGGCAACGCGCGGCAGCCGCGCGAGATCGGCGAGGGACAGCGACAGCGGCTTGGCGACATGGCCGGCGATGCGCAGGCGATGCTTTGCCGGATCGATTTGGAGCGGGAACGGATAATGCCAACGCACGAAAAACCGGTCATTCGGCGTGAAATCATTGGCGTCGAAAACGGACAAGGGCGTTTCCAGCAGCGGCGGGGTGGAGCGCTGCAGGATCATCTCGCCCTTTTGCGGAAAGGCGCGGGTGGTCGGCCGCATGCCATTGTCGGCAAAGCCCAGATCGACCTGAGCGGCGGCCGGAGCGGCCAAGGCAGAGGCGATCAGGGTGCGGCGGGTGAGCATGGGGCTGGTTTAGCGCCTTGATGGCACCAGCGCCACCAATTCCATTTTGGTCTGTTGTGCTCCGCGTGCAATCCTGTCCCCCCAAATCCTCCCCCTCTGGGGGAGGTGCCCGCAGGGCGGAGGGGGCCCGCAAGAACCCCATCAGCGATGGGATTGGCGCACGCCTGCCCCCTCCGCCGCCCTGCGGTCGGCACCTCCCCCAGAGGGGGAGGATTTCGGGATCACGCACCGTGCAATATATGCATCACATCACCATCGGCGACGACATAATCCTTGCCTTCGGCGCGCAGCTTGCCGGCTTCCTTGGCGGCCGTTTCGCCGCCCAGCGTGACATAATCATCAAAGGCGATGGTTTCGGCGCGGATGAATTTCTTTTCGAAATCACCGTGGATTTCCCCGGCCGCCTGCGGCGCGCGGGCGCCCTTCTTCACCGTCCACGCACGGGCCTCCTTGGGCCCCACCGTGAAGAAGGTGATCAGGCCCAGCAATTCATAGGCGGCGCGCACCACGCGGGCGAGGCCGGTTTCGGCGAGCCCCAGGCTTTCCAGATATTCCTGCCGGTCGGCCGGCTCCATCGTGGCGATTTCCGCCTCGATCGCGGCCGAAACCACCACCGCCTTGGCGCCGATGCCGGCCGCCATCTTCACCACGGCCTCGCTGTGGGCATTGCCGGTGGCGGCGCTGGCCTCCTCGACATTGCAGACATAGAGCACCGGCTTGGTGGTCAGCAGCTGCGCATTCTTCAGCGCGCGGGCCTCCTCCTCGTCCTTCGGTTCTGCCAGGCGGGCCGGCTTGCCAGCGCGCAACAGCTCCAGCACCGGCGTCAGCGCCGCCACCTGCACCTTGGCGTCCTTGTCGCCCTGCGCCGCCTTCTTGGTGAGGGCCGGCAGCCGCTTTTCCAGGCTTTCCAGATCGGCCAGCATCAGCTCTGTCTCGACCGTTTCGGCATCCTCCACCGGGTTCACCCGGCCGGCGACGTGGGTGACATCATCATCCTCGAAACAGCGCAGCACATGGGCAATGGCATCGGTCTCGCGGATGTTGGCCAGAAACTGGTTGCCCAGGCCTTCGCCCTTCGACGCGCCCTTCACCAGGCCGGCGATATCGGTGAAGCCCAGCTGCGTCTCGATGATCTTCTGGCTTTTTGCCAGCGCCGCCAGCCGGTTCAGCCGCGGATCGGGCACCGCGACATTGCCGACGTTCGGCTCGATCGTGCAGAAAGGATAATTGGCCGCCTGCGCCGCCGCGGTTTCGGTGAGCGCATTGAACAGGGTGGATTTGCCGACATTGGGCAGGCCGACGATACCGACGCGGATGGGCATAAGGTCTTTTCCGATGAAAGATGGTTGGCGCGGCCTTTAAAGCGCCGGCCTCAAGCCTGCAACCTGAGCGCGAGGTCTGACAGATAGCGCGGCTCGTCGCCGGCCAGCAGCGTGGGCAGTTCATCGGCCAGCACGCCCAGCAGATCGGCCAGCGGGCCCATTTCTGCCTTGGCAAAATTGCCCAGCACATGGCCGGTCACCCGATCCTTGTGGCCGGGATGGCCGATGCCGATGCGCACCCGCCGCCAATCCGGGCCGAGATGAGCATCGATGGACCGGATGCCGTTGTGCCCAGCCGCACCGCCGCCGTGCTTGATCTTCACCTTGAACGGCGCCAGGTCGAGCTCGTCGTAGAACACGCTCAAGGCGGCTGCCGGATCAACTTTGAAAAAGCGCACCGCCTCAGCCACGCTGCGGCCGCTTTCGTTCATGAAGGTCGCCGGTTTCAGCAGCAGCACGCGCGCCGAACCGATCCGCCCTTCGGCGGCCAGGCCCTGAAAACGTGGGCGAAACGGCCCGATGGACCAGCGCGCGGCCATGGCATCAATCGCCATGAAGCCGACATTGTGGCGGTGGAGCGCGTATTGCGCCCCCGGATTGCCGAGGCCAACCAGGATGTGCATGGCGCGCCGCTACCCCCAAACACGCAAACGGGGCAAGGGATTGCTCCCCTGCCCCGCAAAACGCAGCATCAATGCCCGTGGATCAGGCGTTGTTGTCGCCCGCGTCGCTGATCATGCCCTTCGGCGCCACGATGGTGGCGATGGTCAGGCCGGTCTCGCGGCCGTGCGGCTTCACGCCTTCGGGCAGCTTCACGTCGCCGATGTGGATCGACGCGCCGACCTGCAGGCCAGCCAGGCTGATGGTGATGTCATCCGGGATGGCATCGCCGGGGCAATCCAGCTTCAGCTCGTGGGCGACGATGTTCAGCATGGCGCCCTGCTTGATGGCCGACAGTTCCTGATCGACGAAGTGCACCGGCACCGTCACGGTGACGACGGCGTTGCCGGTCAGGCGCAGGAAATCGACATGGATCGGCCGATCGGTGACCGGATGGAAGGCGACATCGCGCGGCAGGGTGCGGATGGTGGTGCCGTCCAGCTCCAGCTCGACGATGGCGTTCATGAAATGGCCAGTGTGCAGCTGGCGGACGAGGATCTTTTCCTCGACGTGGATGGTGGTCGCGGCTTCGCCAGCGCCATAGATCACGGCCGGGACACGGCCTTCGCGGCGGATCGCGCGGGAGGCTCCCTTGCCTGCCTTGGCGCGAAGTTCAGCCGCGAGCTTGAAGGTTTCGCTCATTGCTCGCTCCTGATGGTTATGAAATCACCCGGTCACCCCCGCCTCCAGGGATGCGAAAATGGCGGTGGCCGTGTGAAGCGGCGCGCATAGGCGATCAGGCCCGCTTTGGCAAGCGGCCATCAGGGTTCTGGCCTCAGGGTTCTGGATTGTCGGTGAAGCTTTCGATCTTCAGCGCGCCGGCCTCTTCGCGCAGCACGAACAGCTCCGAAACCGGGCCCTTCTCATATTTGGCGGCCCAGGCCAGTGTGGTGCGACCATCTTCGGCGGTGATGCCCGCCAGTTCGCCACCCAGATAGCGGCCATGCCGTTCGATCAGATTGCCGAATGCCCGCGCCGTGCCGATGCCAGGGCGCAGCGCCCTGGCATCCTGGGTGAGCATGGTATCAATCGCCCCCCAATCGCCGGCGTTCAACGCCGCGTGAAAGCGATCAACCACGGCATGCGCCGCCGGCTCGTCCACACCCGAACAGGCCGATAGCAGCGCAACCAGCGCAACAGGGGCGAGCCAGCGTCTCATTCCACCCGCCGCACCTTGAGGCCGCGGGCGGACAAGATGGCGATCAGGCTGTCAGGCCCGGCCATATGGGCCGCACCCACCGCCATGAAATTCCGGCCCGGCTGTTTCAACCGGGCCTCTACCCAATCCGCCCAGGCGGTGTTGCGTCGCTTGAACAGCGCGGCATACACCGACGGCGACAGGCTGGAATCGTCGAAATCCTTCAGGATGCGCTCCACATCGCCAGCCTGCCAGGCAGCCACCAGCGCCTGCATCTGGCCGGCCGTGTCACCAGCCTCCACCACCGCCGATGCGAGCAGCAAGCGCTGATCCGCCTCGGACAGCGCATCGAACAGGCCCAATTGCCCCTCGGGCGTTTCAAGCCCGATCAGCGTGCGCCCGGCGGCACGCGCCTTGGCCACCAGGCTCACATCCACCCCCTTGGATGGATCAAGCCCGGCGCGGGCCAATTCCATCTGCACCAGCGTGATCGCGGCAAACCAGCTTTTCATCCGGTCAAACACCGACGCCGGCAGGCCGGATTGCTGGATCAGACTGGCAAGCTTGGGCCGCAGATCGGCGGGCACCCGGTCCAGGATCGGGCTGGGAGCGGGCAGCAGGCCAAGCCGCATCACGCTGGCCTGCATGGTTGCCGGGTTTTCCGGAAACACCGCCTCCACCACCAACGCATCGGCCTTGGCAAAGGCAGCAGCGGCAGCAGGCGTCAACCAGTCTTTGCCGGGTTCTGGCGTGGGCAGGGCATGGATGGTGCCGTAAATGGTCACCATCCGGTCGCCTTCGCCAACCTGCCACATCGCCGGCACGGCAAATGCTGGCGCCGCCAACAGCAAGGCAACAGCAAGAAAGAGCCGGCGCAACAGGTTCATGCTGCCCCCTTAGCAGGCAGCAGAGGCACCGCAACGGCGACGTTGCGCCTCATCCCGCCTTTGCCCAATATTCGTCCTTGAGCAGCCGCTTGTAGAGCTTGCCGGTGTCATGGCGGGGCAGTTCGGCGCGGAAATCGATGCGCTTGGGGCATTTCACATGGCTCAGCCGGCTGCGCACATAATCGAGCAGTTCGGCCTCCAGATCGGGGCCAGCCTTGGCCATGTCGCGCGGTTGCACCACTGCATGCACAGCCTCCCCCATCACCTCGTCGGGAATGCCGAACACCGCGACGTCGGCCACATCCGGATGCGAAATCAGCGTATTCTCAGCCTCTTGCGGATAGACGTTCACGCCGCCCGAAATGATCATGAAGGCCTGGCGATCGGTGAGGAACAGATAGCCATCCTCGTCCACCCGGCCGATATCGCCGAACGTGGCGCCGTGCTCGGTCATCACGCTCGCGGTCTTTTCGGGATCATTGTGGTAGGAAAAGCTGCTGCCACCGTGGAAGAAAATGCGGCCAACCTGGTTGGGCCCCAACCGGTTGCCGTCGTCATCGAGGATGCGGATTTCGCCCAGGATGGATTTGCCCACGCTGCCCGGCCGCGCCAGCCATTCCTGCGGGGAAATGGCGGTGAAGCCGGCCCCTTCGGTGGCGCTGTAATATTCATAGATCACCGGCCCCCACCAGGCGATCATGGCGTGCTTCACATCCACCGGGCAGGGCGCCGCGGCATGGATGGCGACCTTCATTGACGACAGATTGTAACGGCTGCGCACATCGTCGGGCAGCTTCAGCATGCGCACGAACATGGTCGGGACAAGCTGGCTGTGGGTGATGCGATACTGCTCGACCAGCCGCAGATAGGTTTCCGGATCGAACTTCTCCATCACCACGACGGTACCGCCAAATTTGTGCACGCTCATGCAATAGCGCAGCGGCGCGGCGTGATAGAGCGGTGCGGGCGACAGATACATCATCCCCGGCCCGAACTGGTAGAGCATGGCGACCATGCCGCTCAGCGCATCCACCTGATCGATCGGCCCTTCCGGCAGCGCACCGCGCACGCCCTTGGGCCGGCCGGTGGTGCCGCTGGAATAGAGCATGTCGCGGCCGCTGCTTTCATCGGCAATGCGGGTGGTGGGCAGGCCGGCAAGCGCGTCCTTCAGCGCGGTGCAGCCCGGTGCGCCGGCGCCGGTGCACAGGCGCGCGGCCGGGGCCAGACCGGGAGTCGCCGCCACCGCCACCTCGGCCAGCGCCGGGGAGCAGAAGATCGCCTTGGCGCCGGAATCGGTGACGATATAGCCGGCTTCGTCCGCCGTCAGCTTGGTGGACATGGCGACAAAGATGAGGCCGGCGCGCTGGGCGGCCCAGCAGATGGGAAGAAATGCCATCTCGTTCAGCATCAGGATGGCGATACTGTCACCGCGCTGCAGGCCAAGGCCGCGCAGCAGATGGGCAATGCGGTTGGATTCCGCCTCCAGCCCGGCATAGGTCAGCACCTCGCCGCTGCCGGCCATGATGATCGCCGGCGTGTCAGGCTGGGCGGTGGCGTGGTGGAACGGATGCATCTGGTCTCCCCTCAACGGCTGCGCGGTCGGCCGCGCTGGTCCCATGCGATGGCGGCGGCCATCAGCACGGCAAACAGCGCGGCAAACCCGGCAATGTTCAATATCACCTGGTTCCAGCCCAACAGGCTGACATCGATGAAGAAATAGGCATATTTCCCGGTGACGCCGCCGCGCCACAGCGACCAGCCGCAATAGAGCAGCGGCACCGGCAGCACCGCCCAGACATGCCCCCAGCCCAGGCGCCGGCGGGGGCGCAGGGTGAGCCACCACAGTGGCCACAGGACCGGCGCTGCGATGTGGAACACATGGTCGATCAGTTCGCGCAGCAGGGTCGGCGGATGGTTCAGCCCGGCCAGCAGCGTGTTGTACACCCCGCCCACCACCAGGATGAACACGGTGCTGGCCGCCAGCAAGGCCGGATGGCCCGGCCCGCGCGCCCGGCCGATCAACCCGCACCAGCCCGCCACCATCGCAACGATGCCGTTGGACCAGATGGTGAAATAGCCGAACAGGCCGCCAAAGGCCTCGAACGGCCCACGGCCCTTTTCGATCATGTCGAGCGCGATCTGGCCAAACAACGCCCCGCCGGTCAGCATGGCGATGCCCGCCGCTGCCGCCCTTGCCTTGGGTTCCAGCCAATCTTCCATCGCGCCTGTTGCTACTCCATGGTTGCGCCGGCGCAAAGCCTGTCGCCATTGGGGGGTGGCCCTGATAGGCTCCCACCGGGGAGAAGCAGCATCATGCCGGTTCACACGCGCACCTGCCACATCTGCGAAGCCAATTGCGGCCTGCTGATCGAAACCAGCGGCCGGCAGGTATTGTCGATCAAGGGCGATCCGGATGATCCGATCAGCCGCGGCCATATCTGCCCCAAGGGCAATGCCATTGCCGATCTGGAGGCGGATCCCGACCGGCTGACCAGCCCGATGAAGCGCGTTGGCAATCAATGGGTTGCGCTGGATTGGGAGACGGCGCTGGCCGAAATCGGCGCGCGTTTTGCGGCCATCAAGGCGGCCGGCGGCGCCGGGGCGCTTTATGTTGGCAACCCCACCGCCCATGATTTCGCGCTGGGCATGCAGACCGGCGCGCTGAAGAAGGCGCTGGGGGTGCGCGGGGTCTATTCCGCCTCCACCGTGGACCAGATGCCCCACCAGCTGGCGCAATATTTCCTCTATGGTCACAATGCCTTGTTCCCGATTCCGGATATCGAGCGCACGCAGCATCTGGTGATCCTGGGCGGCAATCCGCTGGCATCGAACGGCAGCGTGTGGACGGTGCCCGACGTGAAGCGCCGCATTGCCGAGATGCAGGCCCGCGGCGGCCGGCTGACGGTGATCGATCCCCGGCGCAGCGAAACGGCGGGCGTGGCCGATGCCCATCATTTCATCCGGCCGGGCAGCGACCCGGCGCTGCTGATCGGCCTGTTGCTGGCGTTGGACGAGGCGGGCCTGGTCAACCCTGGCCGGCTGGCGCCCATGCTTGATGGCTGGGATGTGGCATGGGCGGCGCTGCGGCGCTTTTCCGTGGCCGATCTGGCCCGCGCCTGTGGCTGGTCGGTGGCCGAAATCCGCGCGCTGGCGGCCGAAATCGGCAATGGCGTGCCCACCGCCGTTTATGGCCGCATCGGCGTTTCCACCGCGCCGTTCGGCACGCTGGCGCATTGGCTGATCAACCTGATCAACATCGCTTGCGGAAATCTTGATCGGCCAGGCGGCGTGATGTTCTCCACCCCGGCCGTCGATGTCGCCGGCAGTTCCGGCCCTGGCAGCCACGGTCGCTTCCACAGCCGGGTCAGCGGCCATCCCGAAGTGATGGGCGAATTCCCCGCCATCAGCCTGGCCGAGGAGATTGCGACGCCCGGCGAGGGTCAGGTGAAGGCGCTGGTGGTGATCGCCGGCAATCCGGTGCTGTCCGTCCCCGATGGCGGCGCGCTTGATGCGGCGCTGGCCGGGCTGGAGTTGATGGTGTCGGTCGATCCCCACATAACCGCCACCTCGGCCCACGCCCACTATATCCTGCCGCCCTGCGCAGCCCTGGCCAAGGATCATTATCCGCTGCTGCTGGCGCCCATCGCGTTTCGCAACTTCGCCAAATTCTCGCCCGCGCTGTGGGAACCGCTGCCGGGCCAGAAACAGGATTGGCAGGTGGTGGCGGCACTGGCCCAGGCCATCGGCGCGGCGCAGGGGCTGAACATGCCGCCGCCGGTCAACCCGCGCGAGCAGCTGGACCGCATGCTGCAGAAAGGCCCGCACGGCCTCAGCCTGGCCGCGGTGGCCGCCCACCCGCACGGGCTTGATCTGGGCGCCCACAGCCCGCGCCTGCCGGACCGGCTGGCCACGCCGGGCAAGACCATCCGCTGCGCCCCCGAGCCGTTGATTGCCGATCTCAACGGCCGCTTTGCCGCCTGGCTGGCCCGCCAACCCGAAACCGGCCTCACCCTCATCGGCCGGCGCCATATCCGCAGCAACAACAGCTGGCTGGGCAACGCCCCGCGCCTGGCCAAGGGGCCGGACAAGTGCATATTGCTGATCAACCCGGCCGACGCCGCCGCCCATGGCATCAGTGATGGCGACCTGGTGCGCATCAGCAGCGATGCCGGCGCGGTGGAGGCCCCGGCGCGGGTGACGGACGAGATCATGGCCGGTGTCGTCTCCCTGCCCCACGGCTTTGGCCATGGCCGGCCGGGCGTGCGGCTGGGCGTGGCCGGGCAGCGGCCGGGGGTGAGCCACAACGACCTGACATCGCGGGCGCGCATCGATGTGCTGTCGGGCACGGCGGCACTGGTGGGCACGCCGGTCAGCATTGCGCCTGCCCCAACCACTGCCTTGCCAGTTGCGACAACAGCCGCGAGCGGCTAAAGCAGCCGCCTATGTTCAAACTCCCCGATTTCAACGATCGCGCCAAGACCGCCGCCGAAGCCCGCAAGGCCAAGCTCGACAAGTTCAAGCAGGCCGCCCCGCCCAGCGAGGAAGCCCTGGCCGCCGCCAAGGCCCGCGCCGAAAAGCGCGCCCAGAAGGAAGCCGAAGCCAAGGCCGCCCGCGCCGAGCGCGCCCGCCAGCTGGCCGAGGAAAAGAAGCTGAAGGAAGCCCAGCGCGAAAAGCAGGCCGAACAACAGCGCCTGGAAGCCATCGCCCGCGAAGCCGCCCAGAAGGCCGCCCGCGACGCGCGCTATGCCGCCCGCAAGGCCCGCGTGAAGTAAGGCGTTACCGCTCGCGGGCCAGGCGCCGACCCAGCAGATACAGCAACACGCCAACGCCGAATGGCACACCGCCAAACACGCTGACCATGCCAATCGTGCCCAGCACAGCCTGGGCGCCGTTCTGGTTAGAGTCGAACAGCGTCATGCCCAGGAACCAGGCCGAGCAGAGGCCGCTGGTGCCGCAGATCATCAGCCCCAGCGCCATCAGGAGACCGGCAAACATGTTTCTCATCGCCCGGTCTCCATTCCAGCCCTTGCCGTCTTGAGTTGCTCCGCACCTTCGGCGCCGGGGCGATAGAAGCTGTTGTAGGTATCGAACGGGATGATTTCCCCGCTGGGCGTGAGGAAATGCACGCAGCTGCGCTTCACCGTGCCCAGATCGAAGTTGTAGCGATCAAGGAACTGCAGGATCACCACCCGGAAGCTGTTGGCATAGCCCAGGTCCTGCGGCACCAGCCCCTGCGGCAGGCAGCACAGCACACTCGCCAGCTTTTCTTCGGTGTTGCACTGGCTGGTGGCGAGGCTGAGCAGGTTGAAGATCGCCTCGCGCAGCGCCGGATAGGCTTCGTAACTGATGGTGTTGGGGCCGTTGAGGATCAGCTCGCGCGGCAAGAGGCTGGTGATCGGCGTCACGCGCTCGCCATCGCGCAGGCCATAGCCGATGCAGATCTGATCGGGGTTGCAGGGCAGCGGGATCATGTCATCGGCGGCGAACACCCCGGCCTTCACCACCTCCCGCCGGATCTGGCTGAGCAGCACGCGGTTGGCCTTGGCATCAAAGCCCTCGTTGCGCCCGGCATCCTGCACCGGCTGGAAGGTGACGCCGCGCACGCAACGCCATTTGAGCGCGTGGCGCACAATGGCGGCCACCTCCCCGTCATTCACGCCGCGCTTCACCACCGCGACGAGCGTGGTTGACAGGCCGACCCGCTCCAGCGCCTCCAGCGCTGCCTGCCGGATGCGGGCGAGCCGGGCACCGCGCAGATTGATCAGCGCCTCATCGTTCAGGCTGTCGAACTGCAGATACACCTCCAGCCGCGGCGCATAGCTGGCCAGCCGCGCCACGAAGGCCGGGTCCTGCGCGATGCGCACACCGTTGGTGTTGATCATCACATGGCGGATCGGCCGGCGCTTCACCGCGTCAAGGATTTCAAAGAATTGCGGGTGGATGGTGGGTTCGCCGCCCGAAATCTGCAGCAGATCGGGCTCGCCCTCGCTGGCGACCAGCGCGTCGAGCATCGCCTCGATCTCGGCCAGCGGGCGGTGGCTGCCGTGCACATCGGCGGCATCGGCAAAGCACACCGGGCAGGCGAGGTTGCAGGCCTGGTTGATCTCCATGATGGCGAGGCAGCTGTGCTGTTCATGATCCGGGCACAGGCCGCAATCAAAGGGGCAGCCGGCTTCGGTTCGGGTCTGCGCTGTCAGCGGCCGGTCGCCGGGTTTCAGCCAGTCCTTCTGGGCGCGCCAATAGGCCAGATCATCGCTGATCAGGGTTTTCTGCACGCCATGCTCGCGGCAGCGCTTAAGATAATAGACCTGATCATCCTCGATGATCACCTTGGCCGGCACCACGGCGAGGCAGGTTTCGCACAGGCTGCTGGTCTGGCTGTGGAAGATATAGGGCGCGGCCTTGCGCTCAGAGACGTCGGCTGCGGGCAATCCAGACAAGAGCATAGGCGGCAAGCCCGATCATCAAGAGATGGAAGAGGTTAAGCGAGAAGACCAGGCTTGGATAGGGCTTGAGAAACTCCCAGACAAAGCGCTGCACGGCATAGGCCAGCACGAAGGCGTGGAAGCCATGCTGCACCGCCCATGGCCGTTCCTGGCGCAGGGCCGAACGATAGGCCAACAGGAACAGCAGCATGGCCAGCGATTCATAGATCTGCACCGGCTGCCGGGCGATGCCGTCGCCCAGATCAACGCCCCATGGCAGGCCGGTGGGAATGCCGAAGGTGGCATCGGGCAGGCCGGCAAACAGGCAGCCCCAGCGGCCGACGATGATGCCGAGGCACAAGGGCACCACGAACGGGCCGCCGGTGGAGCCGCGCACGCCATGCCGCCATTTCCACAGCTCCACCCCGGCAATCGCCCCGGCCAGCGCCCCGGCAATGCTGTGCGATGGCGCCCTGAGATTGAGCGAGCCGAACAGCCAGGCGCCGGCAACCGCGCCCAGCGCCAGGCTGAGGAAATAGCCGGGCGTGGTGCGGGCGGCGAGCGCCTCCACCGCCGGGCGGCGGCGACGATAGACCCAGCGCCCGCCGATGGCCGCTGCCATCCACGCGGCCGCATCGCCAACATGGTGCCACAGGGGATCGGTGGGGACGACAATCACCGCCGCAACCTAACGCCAAACGAAAAGGGCGGCCATCCTGCCGGATGACCGCCCTTCCCGTTGATTGGCGCTGAAAATCAGGCCGGCTTTTTGATGTCGGCCCAGACCTTGCGGTAGGACAGATAACCAAGACCGGTCATGATGATCAGGAACAGGATCGCGGCAACGCCGGTTTCCTTGCGGTTTTCCAGCTTGGGCTCGGCCGTCCAGGTCAGGAACACCGCCACGTCCTTGGCATATTGGTCAACGGTGGCCGGGGTGCCATCGCTGTACGTCACCTGGCCGTCGGCCGAGAGCGGCGGCGGCATGGCGATGTTGATGCTGTGGAAATAGGGGTTGTAGTAGGAGGTGTCCGGCTTGGTCCAACCCTTCGGCACGTCATCGGAATAACCGGTGAGCAGCGAATAGACATAGTTGGTGCCATCCGGGCGGGCCTTGGTCATCAGCGACAGGTCCGGCGGGTTGGCGCCATTCTGGGCGGCGCGGGCGGCCGCTTCGTTGGCATAGACCAGCGGGAACTTGTCGGCCGGGGTGGCCTTGCGGGTGGTTGGCTCGCCGTTGGCATCAATGGCGGCCACTTCATATTCCGCCGCGATGGCCTTGATCTGGGCTTCGCTGAAGCCAAGATCAGCCAGGTTGCGGAAGGCGACACGGTTGATCGAGTGGCAGGCCGAGCAGACTTCCTTGTAGACCTGGAAGCCGCGCTGCAGCTGGCCGCGATCGAAGGTGCCAAAGATCCCGAGGTTGCCGGGGCCGTTGTGGGTCCATTCCACATGCTTGGGATGCTTGTGGAGTTGCTTGGCCATGTCGGGCGCCGCGTCTTCGCGGGGGGCAATCGCCCCCCACAGGACGTTGATGACGAACAGCAGGCCGACGGCAAGTGCGCCGAGACGGATCATCTTTGTGTCTCCTTATTCGGCCGGCTGGGCCACGGGGGCCGCGCCGCCCTTGCCGTATTTGGCCAGCACCGCTTCCGAAATGGAGCCCGGCAGCGGCTTGGTCTTCTCCAGCTTGGAGACGATCGGCAGGATGATCAGGAAGTGGGCGAAATAATAGGCCGTCAGGATCTGCGACAGGCGCACCCAGGGCTCTTCGGCCGGCTTGCCGCCGCACACGCCGAGCAGCAGGCCCACCGCGACGAACACCCAGAACAGGATGCGGCTGACCGGGCGATAATTGTTCGACCGCACCGGCGACTGATCAAGCCAGGGCAGCAGGAACAGCAGCAGGATGGAAGCGAACATCGCCAGCACGCCCCACAGCTTGGCCGGCACGCCGAGGAAGTCGGTCGTGAAGGCGCGCAGGATGGCGTAGAAGGGCCAGAAATACCATTCGGGCACGATGTGGGCCGGCGTCGACAGCGGGTTGGCCGGGATATAATTGTCCGGCTCGCCCAGGCTGTTCGGCATGAAGAAGACGAAGGCCGAGAAGACGATCAGATAGATGCCCAGGCCGACGAAATCCTTCGCGGTGTAATAGGGGTGGAAGGGCACGGTGTCCGCTTCGGTCTTCACATCAAGGCCGGTCGGGTTGTTCGAACCCGGGATGTGCAGCGCCCACACGTGCAGCACGATCACGCCGAAGATCACGAACGGCAGCAGATAGTGCAGCGAGAAGAAGCGGTTGAGCGTCGCGTTGTCCGGCGAGTAGCCGCCGAGCAGCAGCGTCTGGATATGGGTGCCGACAACCGGGAAGGCCGAGAACAGGCCGGTGATGACCTGGGCGCCCCAGAAGCTCATCTGACCCCAGACCAGCACATAGCCCATGAAGGCGGTGGCCATCATCAGCAGGAAGATCACGAGGCCGAGCATCCAGATCATTTCGCGCGGCGGCTTGTAGGAGCCGTAATAGAGGCCGCGGAAGATGTGGATATAGACGACGCCGAAGAAGAAGCTGGCGCCGACGGCGTGCATGTAGCGGATCATCCAGCCGCCGTTGACGTCGCGCATGATGTGCTCAACCGAGTCGAACGCCACGCGGGTATCGGCGGCAAAGTGCATGGCCAGCACCACGCCGGTGATGATCTGGATCACCAGCGCCACGCCGGCGAGCACGCCGAAGTTGTAGAAGGCATTGAGGTTCTTGGGCGTGGGATAGCCCGGCCCCAATGCGCCGAAGATGAAACGCGGCAGCGGCAGCCGCTCGTCCATCCATTTGCCGACGGCCGAAGTCGGCTGATATTGCTTGGCCCAGGGAAAGCTCATGGTCCTTGTCCTCAGCCGATCGTCACCGACGTGGGCGACTTGAAGGTGTAGGGCGGCACTTCCAGATTCTTGGGCGCCGGGCCTTTGCGGATACGGGCCGCCGTGTCGTAGTGCGAACCGTGGCAGGGGCAGAAATAGCCGCCAAAGTCACCGCGGCTTTCGCCTTCGGCGGCGCCCAACGGCACACAACCCAGGTGGGTGCACACGCCCAGCGTGATCAGCCACTGTTCGCTGCCCGGCTTGGTGCGGTCTTCCAGCTTCTGCGGATCGCGCAGGGTGGCGACATCGACCTTCTTGGCATCGGCGATTTCCGCCGCCGTCAGGTGACGGGCGAAGATGGGCTTGCCGCGCCAGCTGGCCTTGATGGCCTGGCCTTCCTGCACGGCAGACAGATCCAGATCAACCGACGCCAGCGCCAGCACGTCGGCCGACGGGTTCATCTGGTTGACCAGGCTCCACGCCACCGGCACCACGCCGGCACCGGCAAAGGCTGCCGTGGCCACATAAAGAAAGTCGCGGCGGCGCTCGCCACCGGGGGTGAGATCATCGGCAGAGGCCTGCCGCACTTCGCTAGCCATTTCGTCCCTTCCGAAAATGGGTGCAAGGCGGGCACGCACCAGCCTGCCCGCAGCGGGCCACGGGATAGACAAGCCTATGCCGCAACGCAACGGACAAAACGGCCTATCCCCCCGGACATTTTGGCGCGGACATGACATGACGGTAATATTTGGTGCCGGGAGCGCCTGCTTCTGGGGGGTTTCGTCGTCGCCAAAGCCGGTCTAGAGGCAGTGCATGATCGAGCTTGATGAACAGCAAAGGGCCGCTCAGGCCTGGTTCCGGTCCCTGCGTGACAGCATCTGGGCGATGCTGGAACAGCTGGAGGATGAATCGACCCTGCCCGGCAGCGCCGGCCGCTTTGAAAAGCGGGTCTGGCAGCGCACCGATCATGGCGGCGGCGATGGCGGTGGCGGCGAGATGGGCATCATGACCGGCCGGTTGTTTGAAAAGGCCGGGGTGAACATCTCCACCGTCTATGGCCAGTTCAACCCGGATTTCGCCAAGCAGATCAACGGTGCTGCCGAAGATCCGCGCTTCTTTGCCACCGGCATCAGCCTGGTGATCCACCCGGCCAACCCGCTGGTGCCGGCCGTGCACATGAATACCCGCATGCTGGTCACCACCAAGCGCTGGTTTGGAGGCGGCGTCGATCTGAACCCGGCCCTGCCCGATGCAGCCGAAACCGCGACCTTCCACGCCGCCGTGAAGGCCACCTGCGACCGGCACAATCCCGAATATTATCCGGCCCATTCCAAGTGGGCGGAGGAATATTTCTGGGTGCCGCACCGCAACCGCCACCGCGGCGTGGGTGGCATTTTCTATGACCATCTCAACAGCGGCGATTGGGCGGCCGATTTCGCCTACACCCAGGATGTGGGCCGCTGTTTCCTGGAAACCTATCCCAGGCTGGTGCGCGAGAAGATGCACCGGCCGTTCAGCGAGGCGGAGCGCATCGCCCAGCTGAAATATCGCGGCCTCTATGCCGAGTTCAACCTGGTCTATGACCGGGGCACGACCTTTGGCCTGAAAACCGGCGGCAACACCGATGCCATCCTGATGAGCCTGCCGCCGCTCGCCATCTGGGAATGAGCATCACGATTGTGCCCAAGGGGCAGTTGGCGACCATCGTCACCTGCCTTGAGATGCGGGTGCGGCCGGCCCCGGCGCTGCCGGCACGATCGGCGCTGAAACTGGTCCGTTGGCCGGCGCCGGTTGATCTGGCGCTGTATCGCGCCCTGTTCCGCCGCATCGGCGCGCCCTGGCTGTGGCGCGGGCGGCTGGTGCTGGATGATGCCGGGCTGAGCGCGGCGCTGAATGCCGAGACGTGCGAGGTGCATGTCGCCGCCCGCCGCGATGGCACGGCCATGGGCTTGATCGAGCTGGATTTTTCGGCACCCCGCGTGTGCGAGATCGTCTATTTCGGGCTGGAACCCGGCATGACCGGGCGTGGCCATGGCCGCTGGTTGATGGACCATGCGCTGCGGCTGGCCTGGCGCGATGGGATCGAGCGTGTGTGGCTGCACACCTGCGATCTCGATCATCCGGCGGCGTTGGCCTTTTATCAGCGGGCGGGATTCACGCCCTACGAACGCTGGGTCGAAACCTATCCCGATCCGCGCGTTGACGGCACCTATGCCGACAATCCGGCACCGCAGGTGCCGGTTATCTGAGGAGCCGCTGGCAGGCGATGGCCGAGGCGACGCCAAAGCCGATGGTGGTGAAACAGGTGCCGATGCCCGGCAGCAGCAGGTGAACAAAACGGCCGAGGCTGGCAAGGCCGGCGAGTTTCAGCACCGAATCGAGCGCCGAACCGGCAATTTCCGCCATCAGGCCGATGCCGATGATGGCAAACACGCCGATCACCACAAAGATCGCCAGCTGCAAGCCGTCGGCTTCGGTCATCCGCCAGCTGTCACGCACGGCATCGATGGGGCTGCCGCGCTGCGCCGCCAGCAAGGCGCCCGGCAGGAAGGCGAGGCGGGCAAACAGCCAGATGCCCGGCAGAATCAGCACCAGAAAGCCCAGGCCGACCGGCACCGAGACCAGCAGCTGCGCCACCACGAAGGCGGGCCACACGGCAAAGGCGGTGGCAAGCGCCGCGCGCGGGGTGGTGCCGGGCTGCACCACCATGGCGGCAGCGGCCAACTGGCCCACGGCGCCCACGAGGCTGGGCACAGCCAGCTGCCAGAACAGCTGCGCCCCGCTCATCTGCCTGAAACTGTCAGGCGGTGGCGGGCCGAACAGGCCGATCGCCACGCTGACCAGCAGGGTGAAGGGCGCGACTAGGAAGAACAGCCGGTTGAGATCGGCCATCATGGCCGACCCCATCGCATCCCACAGGGCAAAAGCCGTCAGGCGAGGCACGCGGTGCCGGGCCCCCGGGTTCAGGCGGCCGGCTTGACGCCGGTTTCCGTCATGAGGGCCTGAAGCTCGCCGGCCTGGAACATTTCCATCATGATGTCGCTGCCGCCGACGAATTCGCCCTTCACATAGAGCTGCGGGATGGTCGGCCAGTCGCTAAACTCCTTGATGCCCTGGCGGATTTCCATGTCGGCCAGCACGTCAACACTTTCAAAGGCAACGTTCAGCCGTTCGAGGATGGCGACGGCCGTGGAGGAAAAGCCGCACTGCGGGAAGAAGGGCGTGCCCTTCATGAACAGCACGACATCGTTGCTGCCAACAATGCCGGCAATGCGTTCGTGGACAGGATTGGTCATCGGGGGAAATCCTTGGTTGGGCCGGTTCAGGCCGGGATCGTCGTGAGCTTCAAGGCATGGAGGACGCCCCCCATGCGCCCACCCAGAGCATTATACACCAGCCGCTGCTGCGCAACCCGCGACAGGCCGGCGAACTGCGGCGCGGTCACCACCGCAGCATAATGATCGCCATCGCCGGCCAGATCGGTGATCTCGACCCGGGCGCCGGGCAAGGCGGCAACAATCGCCGATTCGATATCGGCAGCGGCCATCGGCATCAGGCGGCTCCCGTCACCTGGACTTCGGCCTGCGCCAGCTTTTCGGCCAGCATCGCCTTGATGTCATTCTCGCCAACGCCCAGCGGCGCCAGATCACCCAGCAGCTTGGCGATGATGTCGGCGTCGCCCGGGATCTCGAGATCGGAGAGCAGCACCGACTTGGCATATTCGTCCGCCGCCTCGCCGGACTTGCCGAGCTTTTCCGCCGCCCACAGGCCGATCAGCTTGCCGCGCCGGGCCAGGATGCGGAACTTCAGTTCCTCATCATGGGCGAACTTGGTTTCAAAGGCCTTCTCGCGATCGTCAAAGCTGCTCATCTGCTTTTCCCTGGCTGGATTGGCCCTTGAGATAGTGAAGCCGGGCCGCAGGTTCAATCATTGTCTCGCCGGGGCTTTGCCGCTATGGGCACTCCCCCACGCGCCGGGGGCATGTTAGCCTGCCGGCCGATTTGCATTTCCCGCCCGGAGACTTGCCATGACCCGCCGCCGCCAGATTTATGAAGGCAAGGCCAAGATCCTCTATGAAGGCCCGGAGCCCGGCACGCTGATCCAGTATTTCAAGGATGATGCCACCGCCTTCAACGCCCAGAAGAAGGGCACGATCAGCGGCAAGGGCGTGCTGAACAACCGGATTTCGGAGCATGTGTTCACCATGCTTTCGACCATCGGCATCCCGACCCATTTCATCCGCCGCCTGAACATGCGCGAACAACTGGTTCGCCAGGTTGAGATCATTCCCATTGAGGTGGTGGTGCGCAACGTCGCCGCCGGCAGCATTTCCAAGCGGTTCGGCATCGAGGAAGGCACGATGCTGCCGCGCACGATCATCGAGTATTATTACAAGGATGATTCGCTGGGCGATCCGCTGGTGACGGACGAGCATATCGCTGCCTTTGGCTGGGCCAGCCAGGAAGAGATGCACGACATCGCCGACATGGCGATCCGGGTGAATGATTTCATGGCCGGCATGTTTGCCGGCGTCGGCATCCGCCTGATTGATTTCAAGCTGGAGTTCGGCCGCCTGTTTGACGGTGACTATAGCCGGGTGATCCTGGCCGACGAGATCAGCCCCGATGGCTGCCGCCTGTGGGACATGAAGACCGGCGACAAGATGGACAAGGACCGGTTCCGCCGCGATCTGGGCGGCGAAGTTGAAGCCTATCAGGAAGTTGCGCGCCGCCTTGGCCTGCTGACCGAGGATGAATCGGCCGTGCTCGACCTGGAGGAGCATCGCAAGGCGCGCGGGAAGGACAAGCCCGCCGAGGGCTGAGCCTTACCAGCGCACCGGTTCGACCCGGCGCACCACCAGGCCAAAGATCAGCGTGCCGGTCGCCACGATGGCGGCCGTCACGATGAAGGCCGGGCGATAGCCGGCTGCATCGACGATGATGCCGGTCATCACCGGGCCGATGATGCCCGACAAATTGCCCAGGCTGGTTTGCACCCCCACCCAGCGGCCGGCGGTGGCCGGACCCGCCATGGTCTGGCCCATGACAAACAGCAGGTTGGGCATCGGGCCATAGCCGAAGCCGGTGAGCGCGATCACCGTGATCAACAGTGGCCAGCCCTGGATATCGGGCAGCAGCAGCAGGCCGACCACGCAGGTGGCGACCGCGGCGAACAGCATGCCGCGCCGCCAGGCCGAACCGTCACCACCGGCCCGGATCGCCCGGTCGATCGCCCAGGCGCTGACGGTGCCGCCCAGGATCTGCGCGACATAGAACACCGAGGTGAGCAGGCTCATGTCGATGATTGAATAGCCGCGCGCCTTGACCAGCCACAGCGGCAGCCAGCCCACGATGAAATAGAGCGGGAAGGTGCCGGCGAGGTGGAGCAGCGTGATCGCCCAGAAGGAGCGTTGGCGCATAACGGCTGCCATGGGCGCCGAGGGTTCGGGCGCAACCTCATGTTTTCCTTCGCCCTCCTCGATGCCCTTGCGCGCCAGCCACCAGGGCAGCAACCAGACCAGGGTGACGAGGCCGAAGACGATGAACATCATCTCCCACCCCCAGATGTTCATGATCCAGCCGCCGGCCAGCGTGCCGATCAGCGGCCCCAGCGCGAGCCCGCCCGACAACGAGATATTGGCCAGTCCGCGCGCGCCTTCCGGCACCCGCGCGATGAGTTTTGATCCGCACGGAAAGGCGACACCTTCGCCCAAGCCCATGAAAAGCCTGAGAATGATGAGCAAGGTCACCCCGCTGGCCATGCCGCCGATGAAGCCCATGCCGATGGTGGCCAGCGCCCAGGTCGCCACGCCCAGCGCCATCAGCAACCGCACGCTCATCCGGTCGGCCAGCCAGCCGGCCAGCGCCAGCGCAGGCACATAGGTCCAGTAAAAGCTGGACACGATGACGCCATAGCGTTCGTTGGTGAGGCCGAATTCATCCTTAATCAGTGGGGCCGCGACGGAAACAGCGCCCCGGTCGATATAATTCAAGGCGATGGCGGCGCCGATCAGGATGATCGCCCAGCGGAGCGGTCGAGACAGCATGAAATTCTCCCCGGCGGCACAGTGGCTTCGGGGGTGCGCGCCGTCAACAGGCCGGCCATGATGCCGGCATGGTTCGCCTGATTGATCCGGAGGCCGATGCCCATCTGATCCCGCAGCTGGCGGCGATGATGGTCGCGGCGGTGGCCGGCGGTGCCTCCATCGGTTTCATGGCCGGGTTCAGCCAAGCCGAGGCCGAAGCCTGGTGGCGGGCGCGCTTTGGTGCCGCGCGCGTGGCCGAACTGGCCATATTGGTGGCCGCAGATGGTGAGGTTGTGACCGGAACCGTGTCGCTGGTGCCCGCCACCATGCCCAACCAGCTGCACCGCGCCGATGTGGCGAAAATGATGGTCGCGCCGCACGCGCAGCGCAGGGGTGTGGGCGCCGCGCTGCTCAGCGCTGTGGAGGATCTTGCCCGCCGCATGGGCCGGACGACCCTGGTGCTCGACACGATCAGCGGATCGGCCGCCGCCCGCCTGTATGAGCGCGGCGGCTGGGAGCGGGTGGGCGAGATCCCGGCCTATGCCCTGATGCCCGATGGCGCGATGGCGCCGACGACCTATTACAGCAAGCGGCTGTGACTGGCGGCGGGCCGCCGGCTGCGCTATGCCGGCAGCCGTGTTGGGCAAGACCATATTGTTGATCGTGGGCGGCGGCATCGCCGCCTTCAAGGCGCTGGAGCTGGTGCGCGAGCTGCGCCGCGCCGGTGCGCGCGTGCTGCCGGTGCTCACCGAAAATGGCGCCCGTTTCGTCACCCCGCTGTCGCTGTCGGCCCTGGCCGGGGAGAAGGTGCGCACCAGCCTTTGGGACCTGGAGGATGAGGCCAGCATGGGCCATATCCAGCTCAGTCGCGCGGCCGATCTGATTGTCCTGTGCCCGGCCACGGCCGATCTGATGGCGCGGGCGGCCACCGGCCAGGCGAATGATTTGGCCGCCACGCTGCTGCTCGCCACCGACAAGCCGGTGCTGATGGTGCCGGCGATGAATGTGCGCATGTGGCTGCACCCCGCCGCCCAGCGCAATATCGAACGCCTGCGCGGCGATGGCGTGACGGTGATGACGCCCGATGACGGCGAGATGGCCTGCGGCGAATATGGCCCCGGCCGCCTGCCCGAAGTGCCGGCCATCATGGCGGCCATCGCGGCGCAGTTTGGCCCGAAGCCGCTGGCCGGCCGGCATGCGCTGGTCACGGCCGGGCCAACCCACGAACCGATCGATCCGGTGCGCTTCATCGGCAATCATTCATCGGGCAAGCAGGGCTTTGCCATTGCCGCTGCGCTGGCTGCCGCCGGCGCGCGCGTCACCCTGGTGGCCGGGCCGGTGCATCTGGCCACCCCGGCCGGTGTCACCCGGATCGACGTGATGACCGCCCGCCAGATGCAGGCCGCCTGCGAGGCCGCCCTGCCCGCCGATATCGCCGTGATGGTGGCCGCGGTTGCCGATTGGCGGGCGGAGGCAGCGCCAGCCAAGCTGAAGAAGGATGGCAGCGGGCCGCCGCCGCTGAGCCTTACGGAAAATCCCGACATATTGGCCGGCATCGGCCATCATGCCCGGCGTCCGGCGCTGGTGGTGGGCTTTGCCGCCGAAACAGGCGATCTGATCGCCCATGCCAGCGCCAAGCGCCTGAAAAAGGGCGCGGACTGGATCGTGGCCAATGATGTCAGCGAAGGCGTGTTCGGCAGCGATCACACCCATGTGCAGCTGATCACCGCCGCTGGCCCCGAAGATTGGGGCCCCACGCCCAAGCAGGCCGTGGCCGAGCGGTTGGCCGGCCGCATCGCCCGCCATTTTGACGGAACCCCATGATCAGCATTGCCATCACCATCCTGCCCCATGGCGAGGGCCTGCCCCTGCCCGCCTATGCCACGCCCGGCGCCGCCGGCATGGACGCGGTGGCCGCCGTGACCGAACCGGTGACGATCCAGCCCGGCGAGCGCTATCCGGTGCCGCTCGGCCTCTGCATGGCCATCCCCGACGGTTATGAGGTGCAGCTGCGCCCGAGATCGGGGCTGGCGCTGAAATCCGGCATCACCGTGCCGAACAGCCCCGGCACCATCGACAGCGATTATCGCGGCGAGGTCAAGGCGCTGCTGATCAACCTGGGCAGCGAGCCCTTCGTGGTGGAGCGTGGCATGCGCATCTGCCAGCTGGTGCCGGCGGCGGTGACGCGGGCGGGCTTTGCGGTGGTGGAGTCGCTGGACGACACGGCGCGCGGGGCGGGCGGGTTCGGATCGACCGGGGTTGGGTGAGGATGCGGGTGCGGCATGACCGATCCTCCCCCTCTGGGGAAGGTGCTGAGCGCAGCGAGGCGGAGGGGCAATCCTCCCCCTCTGGGGGAGGTGCCCGCAGGGCGGAGGGGGCTGGCACGGACGGTGCTTGTGCGCCCCCTCCGCTTCGCTGCGCTCAGCACCTTCCCCAGCGGGGGAGGATCTGATGGACTTCTCCGACGATGAGCTGGAGCGTTATGCCCGCCATCTCGTGCTGCCGGAATTTGGCGGGCGCGGGCAAGCTGCGCTGAAATCGGCGCGGGTGGCGGTGATCGGGGCCGGCGGGCTGGGCAGCCCTTGCCTGTTGATGCTGGCCGCCGCCGGGGTGGGCCGGCTGACCATCATCGATGATGATGTGGTGGCGCTTTCCAACCTGCAGCGGCAGGTGCTGTTCACCACCGCCGATCTTGGCGCGATGAAGGCCGAGGCCGCCTGCACGCGGCTGCATGCGCTGAACCCGGAGATCGACACGGTCGCGGTGCCGCTGCGGCTGGATGGCGACAATGGCGACGCGCTGCTGGCCGGGCATGATCTGGTGATCGACGGCAGCGACAGTTTTGCCACCCGCCTCGCCGTGGCAGATCTGGCGCTGGCGATGGGGGTGCCGCTGGTGTCGGGCGCAGTCGGGCCCTGGGATGGCCAGGTGGCGGTGTTTGCCGGGCACTTGCCGGACCGGCCCTGCTATCGCTGTTTTGTCGGTTCCCCCACCGATGCGCCGGATCGCAACTGCGCCGCCACCGGCGTGCTGGGCGCGTTGACCGGGATTGTCGGCAACCTGATGGCGATGGAGGCGATCCGCGAGCTGTCGGGCTTTGCCCCCTCTTCCGCCGGGCGGCTGACCCTGTATGACGCGCGCCAGGGCCGGTTCCGCAGCATCAGCCTGCCCAAGGACCCGGCCTGTCCAGCCTGCTCCGCCCAATAGCTGCCGTATTCGAAAGATAACACACCAACGTGCCCGCGAAAAAACGCCCCCCTGCCCGCAAATCCGGAACCTGGCTTGCCACCCTGCTGAAGGCAGGGCTGGTGATCGGGCTGGCCGGCATCATCGCGCTCGCCGTTGCCGTGGCGATTGCCTATCAGTCGCTGCCCGGCTTTGACGAGATGAAGCGCAGCCCCAACGGGCAATCGGTGGAAATCCGCGGCGATGATGGCACGGTGCTGGCCAGCTTCGGCCCCAGCTATGGCGAATGGCTGAGCTATCCCGAAATCCCCGCCACCATGAAGAACGCCATGATCGCGGTGGAGGACCGGCGTTACTGGTATCACCCCGGCATCGATCCCATCGGCATCGCGCGATCCTTTGTCGTGAACGCCATGCGCGGCAACAAGGCGCAAGGCGCATCGACCATCACCCAACAGCTGGCCCGCAACCTGTTCCTGACCGCATCCAAGGAATACACGCGCAAGCTGCGCGAAGTGGTGCTGGCGCTGGCGATCGAGCGCAAATACAGCAAGGAGGCGATCCTGGAGCTGTATCTGAACCGCGTCTATTTCGGTGGCGGCGCCTATGGCATCGATGCCGCCGCGCGCAAATTCTATGGCCACAGCGCCCGCCGGATGAGCATCGAGGAAGCCGCCATCATCGCCGGGCTGGTGAAGGCGCCGTCGCGCTTTTCACCATCGGCCGATGCCGAGGCGGCGCGGAAGCGGGCGGCGACGGTGATCGACGTGATGGTCGATGCCGGCAGCATCACGCCCGAAGAGGCCGCCGCCGCCGATCCCCGGCTGGTGCAGTTCGCCCCGCAGGCGCGGCCGGCTGGCGTGCGTTATTTCACCGATTGGGTGCTGGCCGAGCTGGAAAGTCTGACCGACGAGACCAATGAGCCGCTGCTGGTGGAAACCACGCTGAACGCCAAGGCGCAGGCCTTTGCCGAAGCGGCGATCCGCGCCGAAACGCCGAAGGGCGCCCAAGGCGCGCTGGTGGCGCTGGCCCGCGATGGCGGAGTGAAGGCGATGGTGGGCGGCACCGATTATGTGCGATCCAATTATAACCGCGCGATGACGGCGCGGCGCCAGCCCGGTTCGGCGTTCAAATTCTTCGTTTATGCCGCCGCGCTGGAACAGGGCGTGAAGCTGGACGATATCTATGAGGACAAGCCGATCACCATTGGCAACTGGAGCCCCAAAAACAACAACAACAGCTTTGCCGGCCCGGTGACGGTTCGCCAGGCCTTTGCCCAATCGATCAACACGGTGGCGGTGGAGATTGCGCAGCAGGTCGGCTTTGACACGGTGGCCGAGATGGCGCGCCGCTTTGGCATCACCACCCCGGTGGACCGGCAGCCGGCGATGGCGCTGGGGTCTTCGGTGGTGACGCTGTTTGAAATGACCAACGCCTATGCCACCGTCGCCAATGGCGGGCTGGAAAACGCGCCCTATGCCATCACCCGCATATCGACCGGTTCGGGCCGGGTGCTGTTCAACCGCGCCGCCGGTGACACGCGGCAGGTGGTGGCCCCGGTGGTGGCGGCGCAGATGACCCAGTTGATGCAGGCCGCAGTGGAGGAAGGCACCGCGCGCGCCGCCCGCATCGGCCGGCCGCTGGCGGGCAAGACCGGCACGACCAGCAGCAACAAGGATGGCTGGTTCATCGGCTTTTCCAGCGGCGTGACGACCGGCGTGTGGATGGGCCGTGACGACAATGCCGCCGTGCGCGGCCTGGCCGGTGGCCGCGCCCCGGCGCGGGCCTTTGCCCAGTTCATGGCCCGCGCCGTGGGCGGCACCCCGCCCGAACCGCTGGTGACCGACGTGGTGGAAGACGGCGCCATGCTGGAACCCGACGCACAATCCTATGGCATCGACATGGGCGAAGCCCCTCCGGTGGAGGGCGAACCCCCGCCAATGGAGGACAGCCCGCGGCTGGACCAGAACTGGCTGGACAAGACGTTGCAGGAAAAATCGGGGACGGAACCGGCAGGAAAACAACCGCAGCCGGGCTGATCTGCGCCAGCCGCTCTGCGAGTGTTCCCAAGGAACAATCGCTTCAGCGCCCGGTCTGGCCCCGATGCAGCAGCATCGCATCAGCCAGCACCAGCGCCACCATCGCTTCCAGCACCGGCGCGGCGCGGATACCGACGCACGGGTCGTGCCGGCCCTTGGTGACGATTTCGGCCGCTTCGCCGTCGCGGGTGATGGTTTCCACCGGCGTCAGGATCGAGCTGGTGGGTTTCAGCGCCATGCGCAGCACGATCGGCTGGCCGGTGGAAATGCCGCCGGCAATGCCGCCGGCGTGGTTGGAGAGAAATTCCGGGTTGCCATCGGCGCCGGGGCGCATGCGGTCGGCATTTTCCTCGCCGCGCAGGGCAGCCACGGCAAAGCCGTCACCGATTTCCACCGCCTTCACGGCGTTGATGCTCATCGCGGCGCTGGCCAGTTGGGCGTCGAGCTTGTGATAGAGCGGGCTGCCCCAGCCAGCCGGCACGCCCGTGGCCACGCATTCGACGATGGCGCCCAGCGATGATCCCGATTTGCGGGCGGCATCCAGATGCTCGGCCCACAGGCCGGCGGTCACGGCATCGGGGCACCAGAAGGGGTTGCGGTTGATCTCTGCCAGGTCAAATCGGCTGCGATCGATGGCGATGCCGCCGATGTTGACGAGATAGGCGGTGATGGTCACGCCCGGAATGATCTTCCGTGCCACCGCGCCGGCCGCGACCCGGCTGGCGGTTTCCCGCGCCGAGGAGCGCCCGCCGCCGCGCGGATCGCGCAGGCCATATTTGGCATCATAGGCATAATCGGCATGGCCGGGCCGATATTTGGCCGCCACGTCCGAATAATCCTTCGACCGCTGGTCAATATTCTCGATGAACAGCGAAATCGGCGTGCCGGTGGTGCGCCCTTCATAGACGCCCGACAGGATGCGGACTTCGTCCGGCTCCTGCCGCTGGGTGGTGAACTTGTTCTGCCCCGGCCGCCGCTTGTCGAGAAACGGCTGGATATCGGCTTCCGACAGCGCCAGCCCCGGCGGGCAGCCATCCACCACCGCGCCAATTGCCGACCCGTGGCTTTCGCCCCAGGTGGTAAAGCGCAGCAGATGGCCGAAGCTGTTGAGGCTCACGACAGGCTCATGTCCGGCGCGTCTTCGGCCTTCATGCCGATCACATTGTAACCGGCGTCGACATGGTGGATCTCGCCGGTCACGCCGCTGGCAAGGTCGGACAGGAGATAGAGGCCGGCGCCGCCGACATCCTCGATGGTGACATTGCGGCGCAGCGGGCTGTTATATTCGTTCCACTTCATGATGTAGCGGAAATCGCCGATGCCACTGGCGGCCAGCGTCTTGATCGGGCCGGCGGAGATGCAGTTCACCCGCACGCCCTGCGGGCCCAGATCCATCGCGAGATATTTCACGCTGCATTCCAGCGCCGATTTGGCCACGCCCATCACATTGTAATGCGGGATCACCTTTTCGGCGCCATAGTAGGACAGGGTGAGCAGCGAACCGCCTTCGGGCATCATCGCGGCGGCGCGCTGGGCCACGGCGGTGAAGCTGTAGACCGAGACATTCATGGTCAGCAGGAAATTGTCGAGGCTGGTGTCGACATAACGGCCGCGCAGCTCGTTCTTGTCGGAAAAGCCGATGGCGTGGACGACGAAATCAATGGTCGGCCATTCCGCGGCCAGGCCGGAGAAGCAGGCATCGATGCTCTCCATCGACGCCACATCGCATTCAAACAGGCGGGCAACGCCCAGCTGCTCGGCCAGCGGGCGCGCCCGCTTTTCCATCATCGGGCCCTGATAGCTGAACGCCAGTTCGGCGCCCTGCTCCGCCAGCGCCTTGGCAATGCCCCAGGCCAGGCTCTTGTCGTTGGCCAGGCCCATGATGAGGCCGCGCTTGCCAGCCATGATACCCATGTCAATCTCCTTCACG
Organism: Sandarakinorhabdus cyanobacteriorum; assembly: GCF_002251755.1. Taxonomy (GTDB): domain Bacteria; phylum Pseudomonadota; class Alphaproteobacteria; order Sphingomonadales; family Sphingomonadaceae; genus Sandarakinorhabdus; species Sandarakinorhabdus cyanobacteriorum. The sequence goes on along the minus strand of NZ_NOXT01000123.1, from coordinate 79,674 downwards.
TGCGGCGCGCCTTAACGGGCAATTGCGGCAATTTCCAGCCGGCTGCGCGCCACGGCTGCATTCAGCTGCGCCCCCACCACGAGCCCGAGGCCGATGATGTAGAAATAGAGCAGCGCGATGATCACGCCGGCCAGGCCGCCATAGGTGAGGGCATAGCCGCCAAACAGGGTGAGCGCGCGCGGCAGAGCCAGCGTGGTCGCCGTCCACGCCGTTGCCGTGGCAAGCGCGCCCGGCCACACCGGCGCGATGCGGAACCGGCGCGGACAGAGCAGGGCAAACAGGCCCCACAGCGCCAGGAACAGCAGCACGGCGGGCAGCACCCGCTGCAGGCCCAGCGCCGGGAAAATGTCGGCCGCCAGCGGCATCAGGCGATAGACGAAGGTTTCCGCCCCCGTCACCACCACCTGCGCGGCAAAGGCGATCAGCAGCAGCAGCACCAGGCCCAGCACCTCGATGATGCCCAGAAGACGCCAGCGCAGATAGGGCATTTCCGATTGCCGGCCATAGGCTTGCGTGACGATCATGCGCAGCGTGACCAGCACGCCGGATGATGTCCACAGCGCGACGAGCAGCGAGAAGGTGACGACACCGCCACTGGCTTCGGCCGCGATCACATCGCCCAGCGCCGGGGCAATCAGGCTGGCGACATTGTCGGGCAGCGCCTTCAGGAACCCGCTCACCGCCGCCATGCCTTCGGTGGTGCGGCCCATGCGGCCGGCCACGAACGCCAGCAGGATCACGAACGGAAACAGGGTAACCAGGCTGAGATAGGCGAGGTTCCCGGCATGGGTGAAGCCATGTTCGAAGGTGCCGGCCAGCGTGTCGGCCAGAACGCGGCGCAGGCGCGCGGCCAGCGGCATGCGTGTCAGGCTTCGAACCCGGCGCGGATTTCACGCCCGTCGATGAAATTCTCGGCAAAGGCCTTCAGGGCAGCATGATCGGGCGGAATGTCGATCATCACCGTCACCAGCATGTCGCCACGGGTGGCATCCAGGCGGCGGAAGCCCCGGCCCTTCAGGCGGAACATCTTGCCCGATGTGGTGCCGGCCGGCACCGTGAAGGTCACATCGCCTTCCGGCGTTGGCAGGCGCACCTTGGCGCCCAGCACCGCCTCGTCCAGCCGCAGCGGCATGGTCAGGCGGATATCGTCGCCGTCGCGGGTGAACAGGCGGTGGGGGCCGATCTCGATGGTGACAATGGCATCGCCAGGGCCACCGGGGCCAGGCTCGCCCTTGCCCGAAAGCCGCATCTGCTTGCCCGATTCGAGGCCCGCCGGCAGCTTGATCTCGATGGTCTGGCCGCTGCGCAGCGTCACCCGCTGCGGCGTCAGCCGCACCGCCTCCACAAAGGGCACGGTCAGCCGATAGGCGACATCGGGCCCGCGCACCTCGGTGCGAAAGCCGCCACGGCCGGTACCGAACGGGCTGCGTCCGCCAAAAAGCTCGGCAAACAGATCATCGGCGCCCTGGGCAAAATCAAAGCCGCCGCGCCCAGCGCCGGCACCTGGGCCGCCGCCTGCGCCGCCCCGGCCAAAGCCACCGCCAGCGTCACGGCCAAATCCGCCGGCAAAGGGGTTGATCGGCTGGCCATCGGCGCCAATCTCGCCCCGGTCATACTGGCCGCGCTTTTCCTTGTCGGACAGCATTTCATAGGCGGCATTGGCTTCCTTGAAGCGCTCGGCCGCCTTGGGATTGTTGGCGTTGGTGTCCGGGTGATTTTCCTTGGCCAGCGTGCGGAACGCCTTCTTGATCTCCGCTTCGCTCGCCGTCCGGCTGACTCCCAGCACCGTGTATGGATCGCGCATTCTGGTTCCAGATCGAAAATAGGCCGTGGTGTTGAGATGGGCGGACAGGTGCCGCCCATCAAGTGGCCGCGACCATAGCGACGCGGGCGCCATCTCGCCAGCGTAACCATGTTGGCATAAGGACCGATCATGATCCGCATCCTCGCCCTCCTGCTGCTGCTCCTCCCCGCCCCGGCACTGGCCTGGGGCGATTATGCCCATCGCCTCACCGCCAGCATCGCCTGGTCGCAGCTGTCACCGGCCGCACGCGCCCAGGTGAAGGCGCTGATCCGCGCCGCGCCTGGGCTCGACACGCCGGAATGCCGGCTGGCCAGCATCGAGGATGCCTCGGTCTGGCCCGATTGCGTGCGGGGCCGCTATCGCGACCGCTTCGCCTTTTCCGCCCCCTGGCATTATCAGAACATCAGCGTGTGCGAGCCGTTCGACATCACGGCCAAATGCTGGAACGGCGATTGCGTGACCGCGCAGATCCCGCGCCAGCAGGCGATCCTGGCCGATCGGTCGCGCCCGGCCGCCGAACGGCTGCAGGCCCTTGCCTTTCTGGTTCACATGGTTGGCGACATGCACCAGCCGCTGCACATGGGCGACAAGGCCGATCGCGGCGGCAATGATGTGCGCGCCGCCTTCGGCTTCAAGGCGCCCGACCGGATGAATTTGCACTGGATCTGGGATGGTGATCTGGCCGAACGCGCCTTGACCGAGCCGCCGGCCATCGCCCCCCGCCGCATCACCCCGGCCATGCGCGCCGCCTTTGCCGCCGGCCCGGCCGGCACCAAGGCCAAGGTGGCGCTGTGGGCGCGCGAGGCCTGGGATATTGCCCGCACCACCGTGTACCCGGAGCTGAAGGACTATCCCGACAGCTGCCCGATCCCGGAATCCGGCCGCCGCGCCCTGCCGCGCGGCACGGTCACCCCGGCCTATGTCGCCGCGGCCACCCCGGCGGTGCGGACCCAGGTTGCCAAGGCCGGCACGCGCATCGCGAGCCTGGTCGAACAGGCGCTGGCGGCGCCCGCTCCGAAAGGATAAACATGCGGATCCAATGATCGAACCGCTCATGCCGAGCTTGTCGAGGCACGCACGGCACCTGGAGCGTGCCTCGACAAGCCCGGCATGAGCGGGTTTGGAATTGGACCGGAACGCAATCACGGGCGGGCTGCTCACCATGAACCTCGACGACGAAGAGGAAAGCGGCAACATCATCGACCGGCGCGGCGAAGGCGGCGCGGGCGGGGGTGGGGGCTTTGGCCTGCCAATTCCGATCGGTGGCGGCATGAGCCTGGGCACCATCGCCATCCTGATGGTGGTGGGCGTGGTGTTTGGCGTCAACCCGCTCTCTCTGCTTGGCGGCGCCGGCGGCACTGTGGGTGGCCCCGGCATTGGCCAGCCGCAACCGGCACAGGAACGCGCGGCCCTGACCGGCGATCACGACCGCTTTGTCGCCCGCGTGCTCGGCACCACCGAGCGCACCTGGGGCGAGATTTTCCCGGCCCAGCTTGGCCAGCCCTATCCCGCGCCCAAGCTCAACCTGTTCGAAGGCCGCGTCCGCTCCGGCTGCGGCCCGGCCAACAGCGGCATGGGGCCATTTTACTGCCCGGCCGACCGGCAGGTTTATCTCGACACCAGCTTCTTCGACGAATTGTCACGCCGCTTCGGCGCGCCGGGCGATTTTGCCGCCGCCTATGTCATCGCGCACGAGGTGGGCCATCATGTGCAGACCGTGCTGGGCATTTCGGATCAGGTGAACCGCGCCAGCCGTTCGATGGACAAGGCCGGGGCCAACGCCCTGTCGGTGCGGCAAGAATTGCAGGCCGATTGCCTTGCCGGCGTGTGGGCGCACCACAACCGGGATCTGCTGGAACCGGGCGACATCGAGGAAGGGCTGCGCGCCGCCGAGGCCATCGGTGACGACCGGCTGCAGGCCGAAGCCGGGCAAGGCATCCAGCCCGAAGCCTTCACCCACGGCACGTCGGCGCAGCTCATGCGCTGGCTGCGGCGCGGGCTGGACACGGGCGAGGTGCGCGCCTGCGACACGTTCGCGGCCCAAAGCCTGTGACGATCAAGCCCGAGGCGATCAATCCGTATCGGTGATGATGACGCGGCCGCGCGCGATGTCGCCCGGCCCGTCTTCCACCGCGATCACCATCGGTTCGCCATCCTTGGTCGCCCCGGTGATGGTGTTGCCGGTGCGCGCCACGGTGCGGCCCTTGGCGATCAGCGCCTTTTCATACCAGTCGGCCACCGCATCGGCGCTGCCCGGCGCCAAAAAGCCCAGCATCACCCGGCCGATGCGGCTGCCACCGCCCGACATGTCGACACTCAGCAGCCTGGCGCCCGGATAGCGGCCAATGCCGTCCAGATCGAATTTCGTTTCGGTGCCAAGGCCATCGGGCATGCGCATCTTGCCCTGGATGCCGCCGGGCAGGCGCAGTTCCATCTCGCGTGATTCGGTGTTGGCGCGAAACTCCACCTTGTCGCCGGCGGAATCGTCCCCGGCCTTCCCCCCGCGCTTGTCGAACCGCTCGAGATTCCAGCTTGTCTCGCTGGTCAGACGCTTGGGCTCTTCATCGTCGCGGGCGAACCACACCACCGCAACGCCGCACAACAGGATGGCAACCAGGGCAATCTTCATCAACACGCTCCACTGTGTTGCAATTCCACTACACCGTGACGCGACCCATCGTCAATCAATGCGGCTTCCCGTGAAACCGGTGCAGCACGGCGGCAATCACCCCGCCCAGCGCCAGGCCAAACAGGCCCGAACCACCGGCTTCGGCAGCCCAGGTGGCAAAGCCGCCGCCGGCTTCCACCATGTGCATTGCCCCGTGCAGCCATTCGTGCGGCTGGTGCACGCCAAACTTGTTCAGGCCATCGATCACGATATGGCCGCCCACCCACAGCATGGCGGCCAGGCCAACCCAGGCCAGCAGGCCCAGGAAGGGCGGCATGCCCGAAACCAGACCCCGGCCCAGCGCCGCCACCGCGCCATTGTTCATCCGCGCCAGCCGCACACCGGCATCATCGGCCTTCACGATCAGCGCCACCGCGCCATAGACCAGCGCCGTGATGCCCAGCGCCACCACCGCCAGCGCCACGGCCTGTTCGCCGATCGGCTTGTCTTCCACCGTGCCCAGCGCGATGGCCATGATCTCGGCAGAGAGGATCATGTCGGTCCGCACCGCGCCGGCCACCATGCTGTTCTCGCGCGATACCGGGTCCATCTCGGCGGCATCCTCTGCCGCCTCGTCCTCGGGCGTCAGCTTTTCCCACAATTTTTCCGCGCCCTCAAAACACAGGAAGGCGCCGCCGGCCATCAGCAGCGGGGTGATCGCCAGCGGCAGGAAATAGGACAATGCGATGGCGCCGGGCAGCAGGAACACCAGCTTGTTCTTCAGGCTGCCGCGCGCGATCTTGGCGACAATCGGGATCTCGCGATCAGCGGCAAAGCCCACCACATAACGCGGCGTGACGGCGGCATCATCCACCACCACCCCGGCCGCCTTGGCCGATGCCTTGGCCGCCGCCGCCGCCGTGTCATCCAGCGACGCGGCCGCCACCTTGGCGATCGCCGCCACATCGTCCAGCAGCGCAAACAAGCCGCCCGCCATGCTTATCGTCCCCCAAAGCCCAATGCGGTGTTGCGCTTGGCAAAAAACCTGCCTCTGTGCAATGCGGCGGCTTAACCCCGAAAAGTCAGGAGCGGTTCAGCGCCGATCGGCAAACAACAGGGCGATGGCCAGCGCGCCCCCCACCGCAAAGCCGATGATCAGCCCCTGCGATGGCTGGCCCAGCGCCGTGCCGATCCCGGCGCCCAGCACCAGGCCCAGCGCGATCAGGATGCCGCCACCACGCTGGGGCGGGCGGGCAGAGGAACGGGGCGATTGGCTGTCCATGGCGCTTCCCATGCACCAGCCGGCCGATATTGGCCAGTGGGGTCACGCGGGACCGTTGCCAGCGCCGTCCCATCCGGTAAACGGAAGACTGTGGTGCGCCTGATCCTTGCCTTGCTGGCCGCTGGCCTTGCCGTGCCGGCGCTGGCCCAGCCGGTGCCAGCGCCCGCCCCGGCCGAGCCGAATTCCGAACCGCCCCTGCCCGGGCCAGATGCGCCTCTGCCCGAACTGCCGGGGATGGAAGCCCTGCCCTGGCCCGACATCACGCCCGAAACCGCCGCCGATCCCGAACCGGGCGCGGCCGCCATCCGTTACCAGGTGGAACTGAAGGGCCTGAACGAACTTGGCCTTGATGATGAATTCCGCGGCCTGTCTTCGCTGTGGCTGCACCGGGGGGAGGATACCAACCTCGCCCAGCTTGGCCGCCGCATCGCCGAGGATCGCGATCTCATCGATCTGCTGCTGCGCTCCATCGGCCATTATGGCGGCACGGTGCGCATCACCACCCAGCCGCCCAGCGCCAGCCGCCGCGCCAGCCTGGTCGAGGTGGCGGTGGAACCCGGCCCGCTCTATCGCATCAGCGATCTGGTGATCAGCGCGCCCGAAGGCGCCGTGGGCCCGGCCGATCCAGGGCGCATTATCTCGCGCCTGTTGCCGATCCGCATCGGCGATCCGCTCGATGCGGCGCGGGTGCAGGCGGCGCAAACCAGCCTGCCCACCCGGCTGGCCGATGCCGGCTATCCCTTCCCGCGCATCCTGCCGCCCGACATCGTGGTGGATCACGCCGGCCGCGATGCCCAGTTCCGGCAAGCGATCGATCTGGGCCGGCGCGGCATGTTCGGCGCCATCAGCATCGAGACCACGGCGAAGGGGTTCGGCAACAACCATGTCACCATGCTGGCCCGCTTCAAGCCGGGGGACCGCTATAGCGAGGCCGGCCGCGATGATCTGCGGCGTGCGCTGGTGCAGACCGGCCTGTTCGGCGGCGTGTCGGTCACGCCGGTCGAAGGCGCCATCGCCGAGGATGGCCGCCAGACGGTGGACCTGAAGGTCAGCACCGATCCCGCGCCCTTGCGCACCATCGCCCTGTCGGGCGGCTTTTCCACCGGCCAGGGCCTGCGCGCCGAAGGCAGCTGGACCCACCGCAACCTGTTCCCGCCCGAAGGCGCCTTCACCGCCCGCGCCGTCGCCGCCGAGCGTGAACAGCTGGCCCAGGTGGAGCTGCGCCGCCGCAATTTCCGCGCGCGCGACCGTTCCCTGCTGCTGTCGGGCGGCTTTTCGGCCAGCCAGCAATTCGCCTTCGCCGCCGAAACCCTGGGGGTGAGCGCGGCGCTGGCGCGCGAAAGCAACATCATCTGGCAAAAGGACTGGACATGGAGCATCGGCGCCCAGGCGCTGGTCACCAGCCAGCGCGACCGTTCCGCCCCCGGCGATCCGCGCCGCACCTTCACAGTGTTCGCCCTGCCCGCCAGCCTGACGTGGGACCAGTCCGGCGATCTGTTGAACCCGTCGCGCGGGTTCCGGCTCACGGCGCGGCTCAGCCCGGAATTCACGCTCAGAAACCAGAGCAATTTCAATTATTTGAAGGCGCAATTTGAAACCACCGCCTATCAGCCGATTGGCGATCTGGTGCTGGCTGGCCGCTTCCACATCGGCAGCATCGTCGGCGCCAGCCGCGGCGTGATCGCGCCGGATCGCCGCTTCTATGCCGGCGGCGGCGGCTCGGTGCGCGGCTATGTTTTCCAGGGCGTCGGCCCGCGCAATGCCGACAATGTGCCCACCGGCGGCAACAGCCTCACCGAAATGGCGGTGGAGGCGCGCTATCGCTTCCAGGCCTTTGGCCAGGATGTCGGCCTGGTCGCCTTTGTCGACGGCGGGGAGGTTTCCACCGGCACCACCCCGGCCTTTGACCGGCTGTCGCTGGGTGCCGGCATCGGGGCGCGGCTCTACACCGGCTTTGGCCCGGTGCGCATCGATATCGCCACCCCGATCAACCCGCAGCGGGGCGATCCGCGGCTGGTCTTCTATGTCTCGATCGGGCAGGCGTTCTGATGACGGAACGGCTCCGCCTCGGGCTGATGCGGCGCAGTTTCAAGGCGCTGCTTGTCGGCCTTCTGCTGCTGGTGGCAGCACTGGCCGCCCTGCCCTTTGCGCTCGACACCGAACCCGGCCGTGCCTTTGTCGCGCGCAACCTGCCGGCGCTGGAACTGCAAAGCGGCCTGTCGTTCCGGGTGCGCGCCATCAAGGGCAGCCTTTGGGGGCGTGGCACATTGGTGGGGGTGGAACTGCATGATCCCGCCGGCCGCTTTGCCCGGATCGACCAATTGGCGGTGGACTGGCAGCCGCTTGACCTCCTCGCCAACCGCTTTGCCGCCCGGCGGCTGGCGGCCGGCACCATCCAGATCGACCGGTTGCCCCGGCTGCGGCCGAGCAGCGATCCCCGCCTGCTGCCCGCCATTGACATCAGCATCGCCCGGCTGGAGGCGCCGCGCATCCGGCTCGCCCCCGGTGTCGCCGGCGCCAGGGCGCATCAGGCCAGTCTGTCGGGCCGGATCGACATCGCCGCCGGCCGCGCGCTGGTCAAGGTCACGGCCGCAGCCGGCAGCGCCGACCGGCTGCTGATCGATCTCGATGCCCGGCCTGATGATGACCGCTTCGCGCTTTCGGCCCGGCTGCAGGCGCCGCCCGGCGGGCTCGTCGCCGGCCTTACCGGTATCGCGGCCGGGCTGGACCTCACGGCCAACGGCCAGGGCCGCTGGCGGTCGTGGAACGGCACGCTGCGCGCCAGCAGCGGTGCTGCCCGGCTGGCCGATGCGGCGCTGACCCTGACCGACGGAGAATTCGGCTTGGCCGGCCGCATCGATCCAGCCGCCCTGCTGCCCGCATCTGCCCTGTCGCGGCTGCTGGCGGGCGGGCTGGCGATCAACCTGCGCGCCAGCCCGCGCGATGATGCGCTGCAAGTCACCACCACCGCCACCGGCCGCTGGTTCAACGCCAGCCTGTCGGGCCGGGTGGACCGCGCCGCCGAACGAATCGAGGCCGGCACCCTTGCCTTGAAGCTTGTGGATGGCGCACCGCTGCCCGCCGGCCTCACCCTGAAGGGCCTCAGCACCACCGCACGCTTGTCTGGCCCGTGGCTGGCCCCGGCGGCGGAGGCCAAGGCCAACGCCGCCAGCCTGGGCCTGCCCGGCGGCTGGTGGCTGGACGGGGTGACTGCCACGGCCATCATCGATGCCAATGATGGCAGCGCCGCGATCCCGGCTGCGGCCAGTGTCACCGCCGTGCGCGGCCTGCCGGCCAACCTTGCACCACTGGCCGGGCGCTGGCAGGCCAGCGGGCCGCTGATCTGGCGCGCCGGCCAGCTTTCGGGCAGCGAACTGGCGGTCAAATCCGGGCCGGTCACCGGCCGCGCCGGCTTCAGCTGGCGCCCGGCCACCGCCGCCTGGGGCCTGCGCCTGGTGGGAGAGGCCCGGGGCTGGGCCCTGCCGCTGCTGGGCGGCAGCGACATCGCCTTCACCGCCGATCTGAAACCCGGCGTGGCGGGCAGCGGCGATTTCCGGCTCACCGCCGCGCGCCCGCCGGCCAGCGCCCTCACCCGCCTCGCTGGCAGCAGCATCGCGCTTGCCGGCCGCTTCACGCTGCAACCCGGCCTGGTGATCAGCGCCAGCGGCCTGTCGCTGGGCAGCCCCAGGCTCTCCGCCGGCGGCACGCTCGGCTGGCAGGCTGGCCGGGTCAATTTCGCGCTCAGCGGCCGCAGTGCCGAATTCGGCGCCTTCCGCGCCGATGGCGGCGGGCCTCTGGATGCCCTCGCCCTCACCCTGCGCCTGCCCCGCCCCGGCTATGGCCTCACCGATGTGGAGGCGCGGCTGGCCGCCCGCAACGCCCGCTGGCAACTGGCCGCCACCGCAAAGACCGCCGCCGGCCCGGCCACGCTGGCGGCAGGCTTTGATGTCGAACCGGTGCTGCGCCTTGATGTGGAGCGGCTGACGCTGGCCGGCTTTGTCGCCAGCGGCAGCGCCAGCCAGTCCCCGGCCGGGCCGCTGGTCGGGCGGCTGGCGCTGGCCGGCGCTGGCCTGTCGGGCGCGGCGCAACTGTCGGCCAATGGCGACGTGCAGCAGGCCGATCTCGATCTGTCGGGGGACAATATCCGCATCGCGCCCGATGCCAGCATCGAAACCCCGGTGGGCATTGATCAGCTGCGGCTGAAGGCACTGCTCCGCCTGCCGGTCACCGGCCCGCTGCTGCGCGGCAGCCTCAGCCTCAAGGGGCTGGAGCGCGGCAATCTGGTGATCGATAGCGCCAGCGGCAGCATCGATCTCACCGATGGCAGCGGCAAGGCCAGCCTCACCCTGTCGGGCGACAGCGGCGCCCCCTTTGCGATCACGCTGGCCGCCGCCATCGCCGGTGACGGCGTGCAATTGTCGGGCGATGGCAGCTATGATGGCCGCGCCGCCCGCCTCACCGGCCCGGCGCGGATCAGCCAGGATGATGCCGGCTGGCATCTCACACCGATGCGGATCAGCAGCGATTTCGGCAATGCCGAACTGTCCGGCGATTGGGGCCCGCGCCAGCGCCGGGTGCAGGCCAGGCTCGACCGGGTGTCGCTGGCGGTGGTGGGCCTCGCCTATCCCTCGATCAACCTGGCCGGCCGCGTCTCGGGCGATGTCGATCTTGATCTGCCGCGCGGGGCCGTGCCGCGCGGCAAGGCAAATCTCAGGCTGAACGGCCTGTCGCGCAGCGCCATCACCAGCACCTCCACCCCCATTGATCTCGGCCTCAACGCCGTGCTGGGCGCCGATGGCACGCTGGTGCGCGCCGTCATCCTGCGCGCCGGCAAGGTCGAAGGCCGGGCGCAGGCGCGGCTCGGCCCGGCGGCCGAAGGGGCGGAAAGCCTGATCGCCGCCTATGCCGCCGCACCCATCACCGGCCAGTTGCGCTATGCCGGGCCGGCGCAGGATCTGTGGGGCCTGTCCGGCCTGACCGCGCTTGATCTGCGCGGGGGCGTGCAGGTGGCAGCCGATCTGTCGGGCACGCTGGGCGATCCCCAGATTGCCGGTCGCATCATCGCCCGCGACGCCCGGGTGGAAGCGCCGTTGCTGGGTGCGGTCGCCACCGGCACCAGCCTTGATGCCCGCTTCAACGCCTCCCGCCTGGAGCTGACCCGCTTTGCCGGCACCTCGGGCAGCGGCCGCATCACCGGTTCGGGCAGCATCGATCTCAGCCTGGAACGCGGTTTCCCCATGGATATCCGCATGGCGGTCAGCGATGCCGCCATCCTGGGCCGCGATGATCTGTCGGCGGTGGGCAGCGGCAATATCCGGGTCGCGACCGACGAATATGGCGGCGTCGTTTCGGGCACACTGAAATTGTCGCGCGCCGAATATCGGGTGGGGCGCACCGCCGTGGCCGATGTCCCGGTGCTGGCGGTGACGGAACGCAACACCCGCGTGCTCGGCCGGCGCGTGGCGCAATATGTGCCGCCCACCCGCTGGCTCTACAATCTTTCCATCACCGCGCCGCGCGATCTGCGCGTCACCGGCATGGGCATCAAATCGGAATGGCAGGCCGATGTGCGGCTGCGCGGCGCCGCCACCGCACCCGAACTGTTCGGCCGCGTGCAACTGGTGCGCGGCGATTATGATTTTGCCGGCAAGCGCTTCCAGCTCACCCGCGGCGACATCCGTTTCCAGGGCGGTTATCCGCCCGATCCCATCATCAATGTCGCCGCCGAAAATGCCAGCAACGGCTTCACCGCGCTGCTCAGCATCGAAGGCACGGCGCAGCGCCCGCAGATCCGCTTCAGCTCGGTGCCGTCCCTGCCGGAAGACGAGGTGCTGAGCCGCGTGCTGTTCGGCGCCCGCGTCACCGATCTGTCCGCGCCCGAAGCCATCCAGCTGGCCGGCGCGCTCACATCCTTGCGCGGCGGCGGCTTCAACCCCATTGGCGCGGTTTCAAAGGGGTTGGGCATCGATCGCCTGCGCATCCTGCCGGCCGACACCACGCTGGGCCGCAAGACCTCGGTCGCCGCCGGACAATATCTCGGCCGCAATGTCTATGTCGAACTCGCCACCGACGCCCAGGGCTATACCGCCACCAGCATCGAGATTGGCCTCACCCGCTCGCTGTCACTGCTCAGCAGCGTCGCCACCCTTGGCGGCACCTCGGCCGGCCTCCAGTGGACGAAGGATTATTGACGCCCGATCAGCCGCCGCGCCATCCGGTCCGCCACCACGTCGGTCGCCTCGCCGCTGGCCTGGGCCAGATCGAACAGGCCAGCGAGGCGCGGGCCGATTTCGTCCACCTGGGCGTTCACGGCATCCAGGCTGGTCTCGCCCAGATATTCGGCAATCACGCTGATGATGCCGCCGGCGTTGATCACATAATCGGGGGCATAAAGGATACCGCGCGCCGCCAGCCGGGCGCCATCGGCGGCCGTTGCCAGCTGGTTGTTGGCGGCACCGGCCACCACCGCCACATCGAGCGCGGCGATGCTGGCCTCGTTCAGGATGGCGCCCAGCGCGTTGGGGCTGAACACATCGGCGGCAACGCCCATGATCTGGTCCACACCCACATGCGCGGCACCCAGTTCGGTGGCCAGCCGCGCGGCACGGGCCGCATCGGCATCGGCCAGCGTCAGCTTCGCACCTTCGGCGCCCAGCGCGCGGGCCAGCGCACCGCCCACACTGCCGACGCCCTGGATCGCCACATGCAGGCCGCGCACCTCTGCCCGGCCCAGCTTGTGGGCCACCGCCGCCTTCAGGCCGACAGCCACGCCGCGCGCCGTGAACGGGCCGGGATTGCCGCCCACACGGCCCGCTGCCACCGGCAGGCCGGCAACATGTGCCGTGCGCCGCGCCAGCACCACCATGTCGGCATCGGTCATGCCCACATCCTCGGCCGTCACATAACGGCCGCCCAGCGCCGCCACTGCCTCGCCAAAGGCTTCCAGCAGCGCTTCGGTTTTCGGCGCATCAGCCAGCACCACCGCCTTGCCGCCGCCCGCCTTCAGGCCGGCGATGGCATTCTTGTAACTCATGCCGCGCGACAGGCGCAGCGCATCGGTCAGCGCTTCGGCCTCGCTGCCATAGGCCCAGCGCCGCACACCGCCGGCCGCCGGGCCAAGGTGAGTGGAATGGATGGCAATGATGGCATGCAAGCCGGTGGCCGCATCCTTCACCAGCATCACCTGTTCGTGCGCGTCAAAACCGGGAGCCGCCTCGGCCGGCAGGCGGGCCAGCTGTAGGGTCTGCAAAGAGGTGGCGAGGGGGGCGGCAACGGTCATGACTCAAGCTCCACCAAGGAAAAATTGCGCCTTAACGCAACAATATTCCAACGTCCAGCAATCTTCCCTGCCGCAGCGCCCGAAACACAAAGCCGCTTGCCAGCCGCCCCCGGCTCGTTTATCCGGCCTCTCCTCTTGCTGTGGCGACTGTAGCTCAGTTGGTTAGAGCGCCGGTTTGTGGTACCGGAGGTCGCGGGTTCAAGCCCCGTCAGTCGCCCCACCCTTTCAGCCTTTCCGAAACTCCGCGCAGGCAAAGCGCGGCCCGGCGTTGCCGGCCGGATCGCTGCGATAATCATCGGGCTTGCCGTGCAGCACGATGGCGGCGCCATCATCATCCAGCACTGGGGTGGCGCCATCGGCCAGGCGCAGGCCGGGGATCATCTCATTGAGATTGCCCACGCCCTTGGCGTCCACCGTGATGTTGGGCAGATCGCCGGCATGGCTGCCCATCGGATTGTCGCGGCCATGCTGGCGGCCGGCCGGGTTGAAATGCGGGCCGGCGCTGGCGAAATCCGGGCCCACACAACGGCCAATGGCATGGATGTGCAGGCCATATTGGCCGGGCGGCAGGCCCTTCACCGCCACGATCAGCTGCGTGCCCTCGGCCAGCTGCAACAGCTCGGCATCGCCCAGCGCATTGCCCTCGGCGGTGAGCAATTTGGCTGACAGCATCAGCGACGGGGGCGCACCGCCCACGCGGCCCAGCGATTCGGCCTTCGGCCCACAGGCCGCCAGCATCAGCGGCAACAACAGCAAGACTTGGCGCATGGTCACTCCTTCACCCCATAATGGCTGACCAGCCGGTCCAGCGCCAGCGAAAGCAACAGTTTCCCGGCCCGCGCCGGCCAGCCCAGGCCACGCTCGGCCGCCTCCAGCCCTTCGCCGGCGCACACCACCCGCCACAGCACATCGGCCAGCCCCGGCCCGCAGGCGGCCACCGCGGCATCAAAGCGGCGGCGGGCGGCGATCTGGCTGCCCCCCGGCTCCGGCGCGCTGCCCGGCCGGCGGCTGGATGGCAGCGGGTCCCAGCGCATGGTCACGCACGGGCCCAGGCTGGCGGCGTGATAATCATCGCGCAGCCGCATCCCGGCCGCCAGCTGCGCCGCGCTGATATGGCCGCGCCGCGCCAGCCAGGCCAGCGGCGCCTCGGCCAGGTTCACCGCGACCTGCGCCCGGTCGATCCGGTCGCCCGGCGGCAGGGTGCGGGTGCCGATCAGGCGGTTGGCGGTGGCCGGGGGTACATCGGCGGTTTCGGCGGTGTTCGGCATGCGATTCTCCTGTTTGGCACGAAATGGGCGAATTCATGCTTGCATGAGGCAGGGGTTGTAGGACAGGATTAACCAATCAGGTTATTTGATTGGGGCAACATGATCACCCGCATCCGTGATGTGCGCAAAAGCCGTGGCCTCACCCTGGCCGATGTGGCGGCGGCCTGCGATCCGCCGACGACGCCGCAAACCATCGGGCGGCTGGAAACCGGGATGCGCACCGTGTCGATCGATTGGCTGGAACGGATTGCCGCCGCCATGGGCGTGCCGTCCTCCGCGCTGGTCGCCATGCCGGATCGCCCCGATGTGCCAGTGGCGGCATTGATCGGCCTGAATGGCGCCGATGCCCCGGAACGGCCGCGCACGCTGGTGCCGCCCAGCCCGCAGGGCGACATGCTGGGGCTGGTGGTGGAAACCGCGCAGGGCGATTATCGCAGCGGCGATGAATTGTGGGCGCAGCGGCTGGAACCGGCGCAATTCGGCCGCGCCCTCAACCGCGACGTGCTCGCCCCCCGCCCCGCCGGCCGCTTTGCCTTCGGCCGCCTGATCGCCACCGAAGGCGGCCGCATCCAGCTGCTGCCCACCACGCCCGGCGCGCGGCAGCTGGTGCTGGATGTGCCGTGGGTGGCCATGGTGACCACGCTGGTGCGGCGACTGTAACCAGGATCCTCCCCAAACTTGTTTGGGGAGGACCTGTTCTTTACGCCGGCACCTGCCCGTTCAGCTCCAGCGCCGCGCCGGCCAGGTGCAGGCTGCCGGTGATCAGCACCAGCGGCGGCGCGTCGCCGGTGCGGGCAATCGCCTTCAGCGCCTGGCGGATATTGGGGGCGCTGGCGGTCGCCATCCCCATTGCAGAGGCGGTGGCGGCCAGCGCCTGCGGATCATGCCCGGCATGGCCCGGCACCGGCACGGTGTAAATCGCGCTCGCCATGCCGGCGAACGGCTTCAGAAAGCCTTCGGCATCCTTGTTGGCCAGCATGCCGGCCACCAGCAAAAGCCGCTGGCCGGGCTGCAGCAGCGGCCGGATGGCTTCAGCAAGGGCACGGCCGGCGGCCGGGTTGTGGCCGCCATCCACCCACAGGCTGCTGCCGGCGGGCAGCAATTCGGGCAGCGGGCCGCGTTCCAGCCGCTGCAGCCGCGCCGGCCATTCGGCCCAGCCCATGCCGGCGCGCAGTGCCGCTTCCTTCAGCGGCAGCGCCGTCTGCACCCGCAACATCGCCACCGCCAGCGCGGCATTGTCGTGCTGGTGGGCGCCGGCGAGGCGGGGCAGCGGCAGTGCCAGCTTGCCCTCCCCATCGCGGTAATGCAGCTGATTCTCATACACCGCCGCATCCCAATCCTGGCCGCGGATCACCAGCCGTGCCCCGGCCAGCCCGGCGATTTCGGCAATGCGCGCCGTCACCGCCGCCGGGTGGCGACCGGTCACCAGCGGCACGCCGCGCTTGGCGATGCCGGTCTTTTCCCGGGCGATATCAAGAATGGTCGGCCCCAGCCATTGCGTGTGGTCCAGCCCCAATTGGGCAATGCCCGAGACCAGCGCGGATGGCAGCACATTGGTCGCGTCCATGCGGCCGCCCAGCCCCACCTCGATCACGCAGGCATCGGCCTCCACCGTGGCAAAGGCCAGGAAGGCCGCCGCCGTGGTCAGTTCGAAAAAGGTGATCGGCGCCTCGCCGTTCAGGCGGATCACATCCTTCAACAGAACGATCAGCGCATCATCGGCGATCAGCTGGCCAGCCAGCCGGATCCGCTCGTTGAAGCGCACCAGGTGCGGGCTGGAATAGACATGGACGCGGTGCCCTTGCGCCTCCAGGCAGGCGCGCAGCATGGCACAGGTGCTGCCCTTGCCGTTGGTGCCGGCCACGTGGAACACCGGCGGCAGCCGGTGGTGCGGGTTGCCCAGCCGCTCCAGCAGCCGTTCCAATCGGCCCAAAGACAAGTCAATCTCGGTCGGGTGCAGGGCATAGGCATCGCGCAGCAGCGCATCCAGCACCGGATTGTCAGACCGGGCCGGCGGCATGCGCGCGCCAGGTGATGCGCCCCCGCCCTGGCTCATGCAGCGATGCGCCGCGCCATCAACAGGCCGATCAGGCGGCCCAGCGTGTCCTTCAGGTCGCGGCGGTGCACCACCATGTCGAGCATGCCATGCTCCAGCAGATATTCGGCGCGCTGGAAGCCTTCGGGAAGCTTCTCCCGGATCGTCTGCTCGATCACGCGCTGGCCGGCAAAGCCGATCAGGGCATTGGGTTCGGCAATCTGCACATCGCCCAGCATGGCATAGCTGGCGGTCACCCCACCGGTGGTGGGATCGGTGAGCACGACGATATAGGGCAGGCCGGCATCATGCAGTTGCTGGATGCCCACCGTGGTGCGCGGCATCTGCATCAGCGAGAGGATGCCTTCCTGCATGCGCGCGCCGCCGGCGGCGGTGAACACGATATAGGGCGCACTGGCCGCCAGCGCCGCATCCACGCCGGCCAGAAAGGCCTCACCCACGCCCATGCCCATGGAACCGCCCATGAAGGCGAAATCCTGCACACCCACGATGGCGCGCCGGCCCATGATCTGGCCATCGGCGACCATCATCGCCTCCGGCTCGCCGGTGGCGGCGCGGGCGGCCTTCAGGCGATCCGTATATTTCTTCTGGTCCTTGAACTTCAACGGATCCTCGGCAACCTTCGCGGCCGGCAGCACGCGGTAATCGCCGTCAAACAACTGGGCAAAGCGCGCCTTCGGCCCGATGCGGTCATGATGGTCACAGCGCGGGCAGACGGAGGCATTGTCCTCCCACTCCTTGGTATAGACCATGGCGCCACAATTTTTGCACTTGGTCCACAAATTGTCCGGCGTGTCGCGACGGGCGAGAAACCCGGTCAACTGCTGGCGGGTGCGGGTGATCCAGCTCATGCGGCTTGCTCCTTGCGGGCGGTGCGGACCGCCTGGGCCAGCGCCGCCACCTGGGCAGCAACGCGGGCGGGAATATCATTGGCGCGGGCCTCGGCGGCATCGCCGATGGCATCCACGATGGCGCTGCCCACCACCACGGCATCGGCATGGGCGGCAATGGCGGCGGCCTGATCCGGTGTGCGCACGCCAAAGCCGACTGCGATCGGCAACGGCGTCGCGGCCTTCAGGCGGGCAACGGCGGCGGCGATATCGGCGGCGGCGGCCGAATTGGCCCCGGTCACCCCGGCCACGGCGACATAATAAAGGAAACCCGACGCGCCGTTCAGCACCGCCGGCAGCCGCTGGGCATCGGTGGTCGGTGTCGCCAGCCGCACCAGGTGCAGGCCATGGGCGGCCAGCGCCGGGGTCAGCTCGGCGGCCTCCTCGGGCGGCAGGTCAACGACGATGCAGCCATCGATGCCGGCGGCCTTGGCCTCGGCGGCAAACCGCTCCGGCCCAAAGGCGAGGATCGGGTTGAAATAGCCCATCAGCACGATCGGCGTCGCATCATCCGTGGCACGAAAATCCCGCACCATGGCCAGCAGCGCCTTCAGCGTGGTGCCGCCCCCCAGGCTGCGCAGATTGCCGCGCTGGATCGCGGGGCCATCGGCCATCGGATCGGTGAACGGCATGCCCAGTTCGATGATGTCCGCCCCTGCCCCCGGCAGCGCGGCAAGGATGCCGGCCGAGGTCGCCAGATCAGGATCACCGGCGGTCACGAACGTCACCAGCGCGGCGCGGCCTTCGCTGGCGCAGGCGGCAAAGCGGGCGGAAAGCCGGTCGCCGCTCACATCGCCACTCCCAGCGCGGCGGCCACGGTGAAGATATCCTTGTCCCCGCGCCCGCACAGATTGGCGATGATGATCTGGTCCTTGCCCATGGTCGGCGCGATGCGCGCGACAGCGGCCAATGCATGGCTCGGCTCCAGCGCCGGAATGATGCCTTCGGTGCGGCAGAGCAGCTGGAAGCCTTCCAGCGCTTCGGTGTCGGTCGCGCTCTGATATTCCACCCGGCCGATGGCATGAAGCCAGGCATGTTCCGGGCCAATGCCGGGATAATCAAGGCCGGCCGAAATGCTGTGCGCCTCGGTGATCTGGCCATCCTCATCCTGCAGCAGCATGGTCTTGTTGCCGTGCAGCACCCCGGCGCGGCCACCGGCCAGCGACGCGGCATGCTCGTGCGTGTCCAGCCCCTTGCCCGATGCCTCGATGCCGACGATGCGGACGCTCTTGTCATCCAGGAACGGGTGGAACAGGCCGATGGCGTTGGAACCGCCACCAATGGCCGCGACCAGCAGATCGGGCAGCCGGCCTTCGCGCTCCAATATCTGGGCGCGGGCTTCCTTGCCGATGACCGTCTGGAAATCGCGGACGAGTTCGGGATAGGGGTGCGGGCCGGCCGCTGTGCCGATGATGTAGAAGGTGTCGTGCACGTTGGTCACCCAATCGCGCAGCGCCTCGTTCATCGCATCCTTCAGCGTCTTGCTGCCACTTTCCACCGCCTTCACCTCGGCGCCCAGCAGCTTCATGCGGAACACGTTGGGCGCCTGCCGCTCGATGTCGCGCGCGCCCATGTAGATGGTGCAAGGCAGGCCAAAGCGTGCCGCCACGGTGGCGGTGGCCACGCCATGCTGGCCGGCACCGGTTTCGGCGATGATGCGCGTCTTGCCCATGCGGCGGGCGAGCAGGATCTGGCCGATGCAATTGTTGATCTTGTGCGCGCCGGTGTGATTGAGCTCGTCGCGCTTCAGATAAATCTTCGCACCGCCCAGCTCTTCCGTCAGGCGCGGCGCGAAATAGAGCGGGCTCGGCCGGCCGACATAATGGGTGAGCAGATCATTCAGCTCGGCATGGAAGGCTGGATCGGCCTTGGCGGCGGTATAGGCCTGTTCCAGCTCGAGGATCAGCGGCATCAGGGTTTCGGCAACATAACGCCCGCCAAACTGGCCGAAATGGCCGTTCGAATCCGGCCCGGCCCGCAGGGTGCCAATTTCAGCGTTCATGCGTCCCTCACCGCGCTCGCAAAGGCCATGATCTTCTCCACCGATTTCACCCCTGCCCCTTCTTCCACCCCTGATGCCACGTCCACCAGCGCCGGGGCGACCTGCCGGATCGCATCGGCGACATTGTGGATGCCAAGCCCGCCGGCCAGGCCAAAGCGGCGCTGCGGCCGTGTTTCGGCCAGCAGGCGCCAATCAAAGGCCAAGCCATTGCCACCCGGCAATGGCGCGTCGTTAGGCGCTTTGGCATCCAACAGCAACAGATCAGCCGGGCCTGCCGCCTTTGTCGCAGCCTCGATATCGGCGCGGGTCTTGACGCCGGCGGCCAGCCACACCGGCCGGCCATGGCGCTGCGCCAGCGCCGCCAGCCGCCCGGGCGGCACATTGTGGAACTGCAGGATATCGATGCCGGCGGCGATCACGGCAGCGACCAGATCATCATCGGGATCAACCAGCACCGCCACCCGGCCAACCCCGGCCGGCACCAGCGCGATCAGCGGCGCGGCATCGGCGGGACTCAAAAAACGCGGGCTGGGCGGGAAGAAGTTGAAGCCGATATGCGCCGCGCCGCTGGCCACGGCCGCGTGCACAACCTCGGGGGTTTTCACCCCGCAAATCTTGAACGACGTCATGCCAGGCTGGCAGCAATCGCAGCCGCAGCCGCCGCCGGATCGGCCGCCGCCGTGATCGGCCGGCCAATCACCAGCACGCCGGCGCCCAGCGCCTGCGCATCGGCCGGGGTCATCACCCGCTTCTGGTCGCCCACGTCGCTGCCGGCCGGGCGCAAGCCGGGCACGACGAACAGGCCATCATCCCACGCCGCCTTCACCGCCGCCACCTCATGCGGGGAACAGACAATGCCATCCAGCCCGGCGGCGCGCGCCACCCCAGCCAGCCGCTGCGCCTGGGCCCCGGTGCCATCGGCCACACCGGCGGCGAGCAGATCGCCATCATCCAGGCTGGTCAACACCGTCACCGCCACCACCCGGGTGTGCGGCAGCGCGGCGGCGCGGGCGGCGGCCAGCATGGCATGGCCACCGGCGGCATGCACGGTCAGGATGCTGGGCGCCAGCGGGGCCAGGCTGTGAATGGCGCCGGCCACGGTGTTGGGAATATCGTGCAGCTTCAAATCAAGAAACAGCGGCAGATCCTGCCCCGCCATCACGGCGGCGATGCCGGCCGGCCCGTGCGCACAGAAAAATTCCAGCCCCAGCTTGATGCCGCCCACATGCGGCGCGACGGCGGCCACCAGCGCGCGCGCCGCGACCACATCGGCCACATCAATGGCCACAAACACGCGATTGGCGGTCACGTCAGATGCCCGTTTGCGCCAGCGGCGGCGCCACTTCGGCGCGCTCGGTGCGGGCCGTGTTCGGCCGCAACCGCCGGCCTTCCACCAGCGGCCGCACAAAGGCCATCCACAACCAGGTCGGGATCATGCCGGCCAGAAAGGCCCCGGCCAGCAGCAGCGGCAACGGCGCCCGCGCCACCCCGCCATTGGGCAGGGTGAAGGGCACGAATGTCCAGTTCGACACCGCCAGCAGCAGAAATGCAAACCCCATCAGCGCCAGCAGCGCATATCGGATGATCGCCATGTTGACCCTCACAGCTCACCGTCTACGGGCGTGATACCAATTTCCATGAGGCCTGCCATCAGCTTTTCCGCCACCTCGGCCAATTGGGCGGTGCTGGTGGAGCGCAGCACGAAGTTGGCGCCGGTCTTGCCCTCCCGCCAGAAGGGGTAGGACCCGATCTGCACGCCGGGATTGTCCCGCTCGGTGCGCTTCAGCACGTCGGCGACCTTGCTCTCCTGCGTCCAGGCCGCGACCGTGCGGCTCAACACCGGTGCGCCGCCTTCCAGCGTGCCGTCCAGCGCCGCCAGCATGCCCTGGGTGATCATCGGCACCCCGGCCATGATGAAGATATTCTCCACCCTTATGCCCGGCGCCTTGGTGCGCGGATTTTCGATCAGGCTGGCACCGGCCGGGGTGCGGGCCATGCGCAGCCGCGCGTCGGTCAACTGGTCACCATAATGGTCGGCCAATATTGCCCGCGCATCCGGGTGCACGATCACTTCCCGCCCCAGCGCCGCGGCAATCGCATCCACGGTGATGTCATCATGGGTGGGGCCGATGCCGCCGGTGGTGAACAGATAGTCATGGCGAACGCGCAGGGCGTTCACGGCGTCGGCAATCGCGTCCATATCATCCGACACCACGCGCACTTCCTTCAGGCGGATGCCCTGCACGCCCAGCCATTTCGCCAGATAGGCCAGGTTGGCATCCTGGGTGCGGCCCGACAGGATTTCATCCCCGATGATCACCAGGGCGGCGGTGTAGATGCGTTCGTCGCTCATGGCCGCCGTCTTACCCCAGCATGAAGTGGCTGGCCATGCCCAGATTGTTAGCCGCATGGACTTGGCGGCCCCGAACGCCTATGTGCATCATGATGACACAGGCGCTCTACACCACCGTGATGGACCCGCAGGAAGGCCAGTTGCGCCTGCACGGGCCGGCTGCGTTCGAAGGCATGCGCAAGGCCGGGCGGCTCGCGGCCGAGGTGCTGGATCACATCACCCCCTTCGTGCAGCCGGAGGTTGCGACCATCGATCTCGACACGATGGCGTGGGAGTTTGTCCGCGCCGCTGGCGCTGCTTCGGCCACCGTCTTCTATCGCGGCTTTTCCCATTCGCTGTGCATTTCGGTGAACCATGTCGTGTGCCACGGCATTCCGGGGCCGAAAAAGCTCAAGGCCGGCGATATCGTCAACATCGATGTGACCGTGGTGGTGGATGGCTGGTATGGCGACACCAGCCGCATGTTCTTTGTGGGCGATGTGCCGATCAAGGCGCGGCGGCTGGTGGATGTCACCTATGAATGCCTGATGCTGGGCATCGAACAGGCCAAGCCGGGCAACACGCTGGGCGATGTCGGCTACGCCATCCAGACCCATGCCGAAAAGAACCGGATGAGCGTGGTGCGCGATTTCTGCGGCCATGGCCTGGGCCAGGATTTCCACACCGCCCCCAACGTGGTGCACATCGGCAAGCCGGGGCGCGGCGTGCTGCTGCGGCCGGGGATGTTCTTCACCATCGAACCGATGATCAACGCCGGCGGCCCGGCCGTGAAGGTGCTGGACGATGGCTGGACGGCGGTGACGCGCGATCGCAGCCTGTCGGCCCAGTTCGAACACAGCATCGGGATCACCGANTAACGAGGCCGGCTGCGAGATCTTCACGCAGAGCCCCAAGGGCTGGTTCGCGCCACCCTATAATTGATCAGCGCTTTTTCGGCAGCAGCTTCTTCGCGACCGGGCGCACCGCCGGCTTGGGCTTGACCGGCAACGGGATCACCCGCTTCACGCTGATGATCTTCACCGGCGTCTCGATCATCTGGCCCTTCATGGCGCCCTCGCCCTTGGTGGCCGAGACGGGCGCGTTCTGGATTTTCTTCACCACGTCCATGCCGTCCGTCACCCGGCCGAACACGGCATAGCCAAGATTGTCACCGGGTCCACCCGGCTTGGCATCCAGGCTGGAAAGATCGCCCAGGATGATGAAGAACTGCGCCTGCGCCGTGCCCGGTGCGCCGCGCGCCAGGCTCACGGCGCCTTCATTGTGGGTCAGGCCGGTCACGCTCGTCGGTTCATGTGCCACCGGCGGCAACAGCTTGCGGCCATCCTGGATGCCGCCCTGCACCAGGCCATAATTGCCATCCGGCGTCAGCTTCATCGCCCGGTAAAAGGCCGCGCCATCCAGCCGCGCCTCGTCAACGTGGCGAAGGATATAATTCGCCGTGATCGGCGCGCGTTCGGTTTCCAGCGCGATGGTGATCGGCCCCAGTTCGGTGGTCACCACGATGGCCACGGTGGCCGGCGCCGGCTTTTCCGGGGCCGGCGGCGGTGCGGCGGGTGCCACCTCCTGGGCAGCAACAGGCAGGGCCAGCATCAGGGCGGCGGCGAGCAGATGGCGACGAATCATGCCACCACCCTATGCGGCCAGCGCGCTTCCACAAAGGCGCAGTTCAGCGCAGCCATGGCCTCAAACCGGGCACTTGTCCCGCCCCGGACCGCCATCGGGCACATCGTTGCCGCACGCCATCGCCTTGCCGGGCCTGACCACGCTTTTCCAACCCGGCACCGACGACGTCAGCCGGTTGCCGCTGATCCGGCAGCCATCACATTCGGTCAGGGTGATGCCGTTGCGGCCGCTGGCGATCACATTGTTTTCAAACCGCACATTGGCCAGCGGCCGATCACCCGGCGCGTCCATCTGGGTAAGGCCCTGGCCGGTGGAGTTGATGCGATTGCCACTGGCCAGCACATCCATCACGCCGTTGCGCAGTTGCAAGGCGTCGCTGTGCCAGCCATCGGTCCAGCGACCGGCATTGGCTTCGCACAGCTTGCGGCCAACGCCCTCGCTGGTCACCCCGGCGCGGTCACACAGCGGCAGATAACGGCTGAACGGCCCGATCTGATTGTCGAGAAACCGGATCAGCTGGCTGTTGGCAACGATCATGCAATCTTCCACCAGCCCGTCACAGCGCGAATTGCGCAGCGTGACGCCGCTGGATTGCCGCACCGCCACCGCCTTTCGGGCATCGGTCACGTGCACGCCGTCCAGCGTCACCATGTCGGAACCGGCAACCAGCACCGCATAATATTGGCGCCCCGCGGCATCCCGGCCCGGCCGGCCTCCCGGCGCCACGATCTGCCCGCCAATCCATGTAAAGTTGCCGGCATTTTCCACCACCAACCCTTCCACACGCCGCCCGGTTGCCTCCACCACCACCGGTTCGGCAAAACGCGCCGACACCAGCAGCGCCGGCTGGGCCTCGCCAGAGGCGCTGCGGCCGGCCACGCAATCCTCGGTCAGGGTGAAATTGCCGCTTGTGGCCGGACTGGCCAGGGCCAGGGCCAGAGCAGCGCAGGTCACGATCGGCAACAGCGTTTCTCCTTTGCTTCCATGTCTTACCTGCCCGATGTGAACAGGCAATGACCAGGCTTGAACAGCGGCCACGCTGCTGCCACGCTGGCCCGTCTCGTCCAAGGGAATTGCACCTGATCGCGCCTCTCTCCCGCCGCCAGCTCCTTGCCAATGGCCTCTCGCTGGCCACTGCCGGCCGGGCCAGCGCGGCCCTGTCGGCAGCGCCGTTGCCACCGATGGTCGACATTTCTGCCCTGTTCGGACCGGTAAGGAACCAGGGCGACCGCAACACCTGCGCCTATTTCGCCGCCACTGCCGCCGCCGAAGCCGCAATGGCCCGCAAGACTGGCATGGCCGTTGCCCTGTCGGAACAATATCTCACCGATATCGCCCACGCCGGCCACCGCCTGCCGGCCGACGAAACCACCAATATCCACGGCGTGCTGGACCTGATCGCGAACGACGGCATGGTGCCCGCCGCCGCCCGGCCCTATCGCTCGCAGGCGCCCGCCGGCCAACTGGTCCAGGGGCCCGATCCAGCGCTGCTGGCCATCGGCCGACGGCTTGCGTTCGCCCCATTGCAAATACCTGACACAAGATTGGAAAGCTTGCAGCGCCGCCTGCTCCGCACCCCCCTGATCGTCGCCCTCGCCTTTCCCCACAACCGGGCCGGCTGGCGCGACGATGGCCTTGTCGAGCCCGTGCCGGGCCTGGTGCCCGACGGCGACGCGCGAGACCAATTCCCCAATCATTTTGTCGTCCTCACCGGCTTTGACCGCCGCCGTCAGCTCTTCTTCCTGCGCAGCAGCTGGGGGCCGGATTGGGGGCGCGGCGGCTATGGCCGGATCCGCTTTGCCAGCATGCAAACAAATTGGCTGACCGGCCCCGCGCTGTTTCTCCGGTACAGCCCGCCGCCTCCCCTCCGCGACCGCCTGCCGCTTGGCGCGGGCGGCCCAGCCGGCTAAACCACGCCCGTGTCCACCAGCCTCACCTTCGCTCTTGCCACCGTTTCGATGACGCTGATCATCGCCGTGCGCTACCTTGCCGTCTCCGGCGGCTTTGCCTGGCTCACCCGCCGGCGCGGCATCCACGATGGTCCGGCCGATCCCACCAAGCGCCGTACCCAGATCCGCGCCGAAATCCGCTGGAGCCTGATTTCGGCCGCCATCTATGGCATCCCCGCCGCGCTCGCCGTCGAAGCCTTCCGCCAATGGGGGTGGACCCAGCTGATGTGGACGGTCGAAACCCCGCTGCAGGCCGCCTGGTGGCCGCTCTCCATCCTCGCCTATCTCTTCGCGCACGACACCTGGTTCTATTGGACGCACCGCTGGATGCACCAGCCCCGCCTGTTCAAGGCCGCCCACGCCGTCCACCACGCCAGCCGCCCGCCCACCGCCTGGGCCGCCATGAGCTTCCACCCGTGGGAAGCCATCTCCGGCGCCATCTTCATCCCGGCCATGGTCTTCATCCTGCCCATCCACATCGGCGCGCTCGGCGTGGTGATGCTCATCGCCACCATCATGGGCGTCACCAACCACATGGGCTGGGAAATGTTTCCCGCCCGCTGGGTGAACGGCTGGTGGGGCCGCCACATCATCTCGGCCAGCCACCACGAAGCGCACCACCGCTTCTACACCTGCAACTATGGCCTCTATTTCCGCTTCTGGGACAAGGTGTGCGGCACCGATCGCGGCCTTGCCAAGTGGGGCGAGCGGGCGTAATCCGGGCCATTCCCCGGGGTGCCAGGCAACTGGCTGAGAGCGCGCCCGCGCAACCCGCTGAACCTGATCCGGGTAAGACCGGCGGAGGGAGGGAGCGTGTGAGGCAGGCGCGCCCCGTCCATTCCGATCATTTGGAAAGGATGCACGCCATGGCCGATATCAATTCGAAACTGGAAATGCCGGTCACCACCGGCCCGCTGCCGGGCAGCCGCAAGATCCATGTCGCCGGCGTCATCCATCCGGAATTGCGCGTCGCCATGCGCGAAGTCGCGTTCGACCCGTCGGCCAAGGAACCGCCGGTGCGCATCTATGACCCCTCGGGCCCCTACACCGATGCCACCGCCAGCATCGATATCGCCGCCGGCCTGCCCCCCTTGCGCACCGCCTGGATCGAAGCGCGCGGCGATGTGGAGCGCTACCCCGGCCGCGAGGTGAAGCCGGAAGACAATGGCGTGGTGAACGTCCCCGGCGGCAAGTCAGACGTCGCCGAATTCCCCAACGTCGTGAAGACGCCCCTGCGCGCCAAGGCCGGCGCCGCCGTCACCCAACTCGCCTATGCCCGCCGCGGCATCATCACGCCCGAAATGGAATATGTCGCCATCCGCGAGAACATGGGCCGCGCCGCCGCCATGGAGCGCGCCCGCGATGGTGAAAGCTTTGGCGCCGCCATCCCCGACCACGTCACCCCCGAATTCGTGCGCGACGAAATCGCCCGCGGCCGCGCCATCATCCCGGCCAACATCAACCACCCCGAAGCCGAACCGATGATCATCGGCCGCAACTTCCTGGTGAAGATCAACGCCAACATCGGCAACTCGGCCGTCGCCTCCTCCATCGCCGAAGAAGTCGAAAAAATGGTCTGGGCCACCCGCTGGGGGGCTGACACGATCATGGACCTTTCAACCGGCCGCAACATCCACAACACCCGCGAATGGATCCTGCGCAACTCGCCCGTTCCGATCGGCACCGTCCCCATCTACCAGGCGCTGGAAAAGGTCGGCGGCATCGCCGAGGATCTCACCTGGGATGTGTTCCGCGACACGCTGATCGAGCAGGCCGAACAGGGCGTGGATTATTTCACCATCCACGCCGGCGTCCGCCTGGCTTACGTCCCGCTCACCGCCAACCGCGTCACCGGCATCGTCTCGCGCGGCGGCTCGATCATGGCGAAATGGTGCCTCGCCCACCACAAGGAAAATTTCCTCTACACCCACTTTGCCGAGATCTGCGAGATCATGCGCGCCTATGACGTGTCGTTCTCGCTGGGTGACGGCCTGCGCCCCGGCTCCATCGCCGACGCCAATGATCGCGCCCAGTTCGCCGAACTCGAAACCCTGGGCGAGCTCACCAAGATCGCGTGGGAGCAGGACTGCCAGGTGATGATCGAAGGCCCCGGCCACGTGCCGATGCACAAGATCAAGATCAACATGGAAAAACAGCTCGAAGAATGCGGCGAAGCCCCCTTCTACACCCTCGGGCCGCTCACCACCGACATCGCACCCGGCTATGACCATATCACCAGCGGCATCGGCGCCGCCATGATCGGCTGGTTCGGCACCGCCATGCTCTGCTACGTCACCCCCAAGGAACATCTCGGCCTGCCCGACCGCGACGACGTGAAGGTCGGCGTCATCACCTACAAGCTCGCCGCCCACGCCGCCGACCTCGCCAAAGGCCACCCCGGCGCCCAACTCCGCGACGACGCGTTGAGCCGGGCGAGGTTCGAATTCCGCTGGCGCGACCAGTTCAACCTGTCGCTCGACCCCGAAACCGCCATGGCCTACCACGACGAAACCCTGCCGGCCGAAGGCGCGAAAGTGGCACACTTCTGCTCCATGTGCGGCCCGAAATTCTGCAGCATGAAAATCACCCAGGACGTCCGCGACTACGCCGCCAAGCAGAACAGCACCGACATGCTGGAAGCCGGCATGGCGGAAAAGAGCGCCGAGTTCCGCGCGAAAGGCAGCGCGATCTACCTGCCAGCGGCGGAGTGAGGCGCCGCGAACCAAGCCAACAGAAAGTGGGGCCTCCGGCGGGCAGGGGCTGAGCCCCTGCACCCACTTTCGTTGGGGCAGCCCTGCAGCGCCCACCGTCGTCCAGTGCTCGACACGGGGCTGGGCATATCGGGCCGCACGCCGCGTGGTAGGTGCTGGAATTTGCGTAAACTATCTCCAGCATTCCCCTGAAATTCTTATCGAACTCATCGAGTTTCTATCCCCTATTTACCGTCAATATTCCACGCTGTTGATGAAGCATGCGAGAAAGATGAAAGCCATTGATGTCACCGGCTAATTTCATGATATCTGCCAAGGTTTCTTCAAGATCTGCCGCATTTGGGGCGGCCTTTATCAATTGAAAGCCATCTGCTGTTTGTTTTTGGCTTTGAACGGGCCATTTACCATCAGGCTCTGGGCCGTCAATCCGCCACAGCCCATGAACGAGCAGATTGCGAATTAGCGCAAGCTTTAAGGCGCTATCCCGAATATGATCTGCATAGGCCTGATATGCCTCGATAGCGGGTGCTATGGTTTTTACAGAGCGCCGCCAAAGCTTTACCTTCTTATTGAAGCTTCTCGGCATTTCAGGGGACAATTCGGCAATGCCTGGAAACTGGCGCAGGCTGTTCAAGTCCATGTCAAATCCGATTTCGACTCGCGACCATTCAATCACAATGGCAGCCAAGGCTAAGCCAAACTCTGGCGCAACCATAATTGGCTCCCCCTTAAGGGCTATAATAGGTGGGAAACCTGGAAGGAAGGAGTCACTCATGTGCGAGCCTTTAACTGACACCTGTTCCAAGTTCCGGGAATATTATACTCATTCCCCTCCATCCAACGCCCACACCGGCGCCTCCAGCGCCTCTGCCAGCTTGCGCCGCGTCGCCGCCGAACCGGTGCCGCCGCCATTTTCGATCCGGCTCAGCCAGACCTGGCTGAGGCCGGTGCGGCGGGCGAGTTCGGCCTGGGACAGGCCACGATAACGACGCCAGGCGGCGATGGGGTGGAGGCCGTCGTCGAGGATGGCGCCGAGCACTTCGCCCGGCATCGTGCCTTCGCCGGCATCAATCCGCGCCAGCGTGGCGCGGGCGTCCGCAAGGTCTTCGCCGTCCGCTGCCAGCGCGGCCAACCGGTCATAGTCCTTTGCCGGCAGCACCACCATTTCAGTGCCTTCCGGCGTCCGGAAACGCTGCACCTCAATGTTCATGTCCGCCTCCTAGTCATAGACGTCTCCGCGTGGGCCGATCCGGATCACCGACACGATCACCAGCGTTTCGGTGTAGACCACCCGCCAGTCACCCACCCGAAGCCGAAACAGTCCCTCGCAGCCCTTCATGGGCAGTATATTGTTGGCTTGGGCAGCGGGATCGCCCGCCAGCTGCCTGATCTTCAACCGGATGCGCGCTGAGGTTGCGGCGTCGATCCGCATCAAAGTTTTGGCCGCCTGCCGGCTATACTCGACTCGCCGTCCCGTCATTAAAACGATCTATAACTGAAGAGGGTGATACAGTAAACGGGTGCGATCACGCCCGCCGCGCCCCTGCCCATGTCACCCGGACGTGATCCGGGGCGGAGCCCCCCCTCTTCACCCCGTCCTGTCCGCACGTCCCTCCAGCCGCGATCCTGCCCGCGTCAAGCCGGCGTGCCCGGCGATCTGGCGGCGCTGGCGGTCTGCCTCTGTCCTACAGGCCTGGTCTGCGCTATGGTCACAAGCTTTGGCGGCCCTTGAAATCACGCACGAATTTTTCCGATTCCCGGCAGAATCGTCAAAAGTGACAAATGGCGCTCAGGGGCAGTGGTGGTCGGCGTGACATCGGGCTCGATGTGTCACGTGTGTCGCATGAACGGGCCGGCGGCGTGGGCTGCGTCGTCAGATATAGCGGCGGGCGATGGCGCTGAGGTCGTCGGCCAGATCATAGACCATGGGTTGGCCGGTGGGGATTTCCTCGTGGATGATCGCCTCGTCTGACAGGCCGGAGAGATGTTTGACGAGGGCGCGCAGGCTGTTGCCGTGGGCGGCGATGATGACGCGCTTGCCGGCCTTCAACTGCGGGGCGATTTCGGCCTCGAAATAGGGGAGGACGCGGGCGATGGTGTCTTTCAGGCTTTCGGTGGCGGGCACGGCCACGCCTTCGTAACGGCGATCGGTCGAAAGATCGAAGGGCGAGCCGGGCTCCATCGGCGGTGGCGGCACATCAAAGCTGCGGCGCCACAGCTTGACCTGCTCTTCGCCATATTTTGCGGCCGTGTCGGCCTTGTTCAGGCCGGTGAGGCCGCCATAGTGGCGTTCATTGAGGTGCCAGTTCTTGATGACCGGGATCCACACCCGGTCCATCGCGGCCAGCGCCAGGTTGAGCGTCTTGATCGCCCGGCTCTGGACGGAGGTGAAGCCGATATCGAAATCCAGCCCAGCTTCAGCCATCCGCCGGCCGGCATCCAGCGCCTCGGCCGTGCCCTGATCGGTGAGGCCGACATCCCACCAACCGGTGAAGCGGTTTTCAAGGTTCCACTGGCTTTGGCCGTGACGGAGGAGAACGAGCGTGGGCATGGCCGGCGGTTTAGCAGGCCCGCAGCCGGTTGCCAGCCCCTTTCAGCAGCGCCCGGTTAGAGCGCGGTTTCGTCAAGCTCTCCGGTGCGGATCCGCACCGCGTTTTCGATGTGGGAAACGAAAATCTTGCCATCGCCGATGTTGCCGGTGTGGGCGGCCCGGGCGATCAGATCGGCAAGGCGAAAGGCGTCATCATCCTCCACGACCGCTTCGATCTTCAGCTTGGGGACGAGGTTGAAATTATACTCGGCGCCGCGATACGCCTCGCTGTGGCCCTTCTGGCGGCCAAAGCCGCGCACTTCGGTAACGGTCAGGCCTTGCACGCCGCCGCCAGACAGCGCCTGTCGCACCTCGTCCAGCCGGAATGGCTTGATGATGGCCGTGATAAGCTTCATGCCTGCCCTCCCTGTCGATGGTGCAAGGCCTGCAACCTGCCGCACGGCAGGGCCCCGAGACATAAGGCGTTTGACGGTGCGCGGTTCAGGCGGGATCGGCCAGCAGACGGCGGGCGCTGGCTTCGTCTTCGGCCAGGACCATCAGACGGATGCCCGAGACGCCGGGCCCGATCAGGCTCGCGATGCCGGCGTCGAACAAAAGGGCATCGATGCCGGCGGCTTCCAGCCGGGTGCGGGCAATTTCCGCCTCCACCGGCGAAAACAGGGTTTCAACGCAGACGAGCGCCATCAGCTGTAGGGCAGCACCGAGGGCGGGGTGACCGGCAGGCCATCGATGGAGCGGTTGCGATCCTGATATTTGGCGAGGCGTACCGCCGGATCTTCCTGGGCGTGATATTTGCGCAGGGTCTGGCGTTCTTCGACCATGGCCATTTTGGGCACCGCCCAGACGCAGCTTTCCTGGGTGGATTCAACACTGATCCGGAAGATCTGGCGCACGCCGCGTTCGATGGTGAAATGGCTGGCCAGCGCGGCGAATTCCGCTTCCTGGGGCAGGACGGCGCGGCCATGGCCATAAATGCGATAGATCAGCGGCGGCTGATCAAAGGCGCAGAACATGATGGTGATGCGGCCATCGGCGGCGAGATGGGCATGGGTTTCGTTGCCGCTGCCACCGTAATCGAGATAGGCGCAGGCCCGGCCGCCATCGAGCAGGCGGAAACTGTCCATGCCCTTGGGGGACAGGTTGATGCGCGCATCGGCGGCGGCGGTGGCGACGAAGAAGACCGGCTGGCGGGCGATGAATTCGGCTTGTTTTTCCGTGATATGGTCAAAGAACTCCGACATTCCCGCCTCCCTGGTTCAGGCCGCTGTCCCGCCCACGGTCAAGCCTTCGACCAGCAAGGTGGGCTGGCCGACGCCGGCCGGCACGCTCTGCCCGGCCTTGCCGCAGATGCCGACGCCTTCATCCAGCTCCAGATCATTGCCGATGGCCTTCACCCGGGTCAGCACATCGGGGCCATTGCCGATCAGCGTGGCGCCCTTCAGCGGGCGGCCGAGACGGCCATTCTCGATCTCATAGGCTTCGGTGCAGGAAAACACGAACTTGCCGCTGGTGATGTCCACCTGGCCGCCGCCGAAGCTCTTGGCGAAAATGCCCTTTTTCACACTGGCCAGGATGTTGCCGGGGTCTTCGTTGCCGCCCAGCATGAAGGTGTTGGTCATGCGCGGCATCGGCGCGTGGGCATAGGATTCGCGCCGGCCGTTGCCGGTGGCCACCACGCCCATCAGCCGGGCGTTGAGACGATCCTGCATATAGCCCTTGAGGATACCATCCTCGATCAGCACGGTGCGGCCAGTGGGGGTGCCTTCATCGTCAACCGTCAGGCTGCCGCGGCGCTGGTCGAGGCTGCCATCATCGACGACGGTGACGCCGGGGGCGGCAACGCGCTCACCGATGCGGCCGGAAAAGGCGCTGGTGCCCTTGCGGTTGAAATCGCCTTCAAGGCCGTGGCCAACGGCTTCGTGCAGCAGCACGCCGGGCCAGCCGGGGCCGAGCACCACGGTCATCTCCCCGGCCGGGGCATCGACGGCGTCGAGGTTGGTAAGTGACTGATTCAAGGCGATATCAATGGCGCGTTCCCAGGTCGCATCCTCGAACAGGCGATCATACATGGTGCGGCCGCCAAGGCCGTGGAAGCCGGTTTCGCGGCGGCCGTTCTTTTCGGTGACGATCTGGACGTTCAGGCGCACCAGCGGGCGGATGTCGCGCACCCGGGTGCCGTCGCCGCGCAGGATTTCCACCACGCTCCAGCTGCCAAGCAGGCTGGCCGATACCTGCACCACGCGCGGATCGCGAGCGCGGGCGGCGGCGTCGATCTTCTGCATCAGGGCGACCTTGGCGGAAAAATCGATCCCGGCCAACGGGTTGTCGTCACTATACCGGCGGGCGTTGGTAGGCATCGGCGCCAGCGCCATGGTGCCGGAATGGCCATCCTTCACCAGACGCACCGTGTCGGCGGCGCGGGCAATGGCGGCCGAGGAGAGTTCGGTGGCATGGGCAAAGGCGGTCATCTCGCCCGCAACACCGCGCAGGCCGAAGCCCTTTTGCGTGTCGAAACTGGCGGCCTTCAGCCGGCCGTCGTCGAAACTGAAACTCTCGGAGACGACATATTGCAGATAAAGCTCACCGTCGTCACAGCCCGAAAGTGCGGCCGCAACCTGGCGCTCGGTGGCGGCAGGGTCCAGCCCGGTGTCGGAATAGAAGAGTTTGGTGGCATCAAATTGGCTCATGGTGACCGATATGGGCCATGTGCCGAAAAAGCGAAAGGGGTGCGCGCTCGCGTCCGCTCAACTGAACTTGCAGGTCAGCACCCAGCGCTCGCCCGGCCGGTCGAAGCTGATGCGGCTGCAATCATCCAGCACGTCGCGGCCGATCAGGATCCAGGGATCGCGCCCGCGCTTCTTGCGGGTGCGGTCGGCCGAAACGGTGATCGTGTCTTCATCATCCTCTTCGGTGGAGGTGCCCTTGGCGCGGGCATCGATCGCACGGGCCTCGGATTCCGAGACGCGCACCGACATGCGCCGCATCGGCAGGCCGGCGATGGTGAGGCCAGGCTTGCCAGCCAAACCCTGCATCGGCAACGAAACCGCCGGGAACGGCCGCCAATAGCCGATTTCGGCGATGCGGCTGGCCAGCCCGGCCTGGATCAGCGCTTCCCCGGCGCGGGCGCTCATCACCGTCGTCGGGATGTTGAGCTCGAGGCTGATGTTCACCTCTTCCCCGCCGATGCGGGTGCGGATCATGGCCTCGCCCTTGCCCTTCTTGGGGATGATATAGGTCTGGCTGCCGGCGGGCGTTTCGCCGCGCACGAAATCGATGCGGTCTGCAGCCAGCGACCCGACCGGCAGAATCGCGTCGGCATCGGCGGCGGTGGGGGTTTCCAGCCAGGCCATGGGCACCTTGCGGCCGGCCAGGCCCTGCGGGGCGGCGGTGCTGATGGTGAAGCGGATCACCGTCTTGCCGCTGGCAAAGGGCGTGTTGTTCAGGCTGAACTTGCCGATGATCGGAAAGGGCTTCACCCCAGCCCTTGCCACTGCGGAGGGGTTCAAGAGCAGGCCCTGATCATAGCTGAGGGCGATGCGGGTGTTGAGCGTGGCGTTCTTGACGACAACCGGCATGTAGGGATTGCCGTTGTCGCTGATCTTCAGGGTGAGCGCGGCCGGCGCCTTGGGCTTGGCGGCATGGGCGGCGCCGGGAAGCAGCGCCAGCACCAGACCGGCGGCGAGCGCCCTCATCGCCGGTCGGCCGGGCCACCGGCCAGGATGAAGCGGCGGTCGCAATAGGAACAATCGGCAAAGCCTGATGCGTCGATCTGGATCCACACGCGCGGGTGGCCATCGCCTCCCTGTTCGTCGCCGTCGCAAAACACGCGGGCGGTATCGGTGACATAGGTTTCGGGGGCGGGAATCGCCAGGGCGCGCGGGGCTGTCATGGCGTTGGATTATCAGGCTGCCGGGCCAAAGTCACTATGCCGCAGCGGCTGCAACGCGTTTGTCACGCCGTTGCCATGCCGATGCAACCAACGGCGGGCAGTGGGCCCCGGCCAGTGACCATCACCAACCGGGGACTTCATCATGCGCCGTCTGATCCTGCTTGCCACCGCCAGCCTGCTGCCCGCCCTGCCCGCCTTTGCGGCGGACGAGCAGATCGCCGAATCGATTGGCGAGGAGATTGTGGTGACTGCGCAGAAGCGCGAGCAGAAGCTGGTCGATGTGCCGATCACCATCACGGCCTATACCGGGCGCAGTTTGCGCGAGATTGGCGTGACGCAGTTTGACCAGCTTTCGGCCTATGTCCCCGGCCTCAACGTGCAGGAACAATCGCCCAACAACCCGGGCTTTGTCGTGCGCGGCATCACGTCGGACACCGGATCATCGCAAGGGTCGCCGGCGGTCACCGTCTATCTGAACGGGATCGACGTCAGCCGGTCGCGCGGATCCTATTTTGACCTGTATGATCTGGAGCGGGTGGAGGTGGTGAAGGGCCCGCAATCCACGCTGTTCGGCACCGCCGCCGCCGTGGGTGTGGTGAGCGTGATCACCGCCAAGCCCAGGGCCGGCACATCGGGCGAGCTGCGCGTGGGCTATGGCAATTATGACCAGCGCCGCATCGATGGCTTCGTCAATATCGGCAACGACACGCTGGCACTGCGGGTGGCGGGCGCCATCAAGCTGCGCGACGGCGTGGTGCCCAATATCGCCGGGCGGCCGGGATCACAGACGCCGAATGGCCCGCGCATCGATGATCTGAACGGCCAGGGCCAATATGGCGCGCGCGTGTCGCTGCGCTACACGCCGTCGGCTGACCTCACCCTTGATCTGGTTGGCACCTATGACGGGCAGCGCGCGCCGGGCACCGCCTTTTCCAGCGGCACCTTTGCCCCCACCGGCGGCACCACCAGCCCCTACAGCTTCAAGGAAGTGGCCGGCGCGCCGGACAGCCTGGCGACGCTGGGCCTCGACCAGCCGGGGCTGAAGCGCAATGTCTATGACCTGAACCTGACCGGCAGCTACAAGGTTGATGACCAGTTCAGCTTCACGGCCATTGCCGGCTATCGCAATTTCGACAGCCTGGAGGTGTTCGACGCCGACGGGACCCAGGCGCATTATCTGGAATTCGCCGAAGACGCGCGCGGCGAGCAGCTGAGCTTTGAAGGCCGCGTGAACTTCACCAGCGACAAGGTGCGCGCCTTTGCCGGGGCCAATTATTTCTGGGAAACCGGCTTCCAGCGCGTGCCGTTCGTTTCGGAAGAAGGGATTTTCCTGCAGTGCGCGGCGCGGCTGGTGCCGGGGCTGGCCTGCATCAACAATGCAACGGGCGTGGTGGAGGCCGCCCAAGCCACGGCCATCCTGACGCGCGGCGCCTTCACCCGCCTGCCCTATGCCTCGGAACAATTCCGCAATTCGGCCACCATCGACACGTTCAGCCTGTTTGCCGATGTGACCGTGATCCCGGTTGACGGGCTGGAACTCAACATTGGCGGCCGCTGGCTGACCGAAAATCGCTTCAGCGGGTTTTCCAGCAACATCCCCAACACGCGCATCACGGGCGCCAGCCTGATCCCCGGCGGCATCAGCACCGGCGGCGCGGTGTTGACCGGCGAAGGCAATTTCGATGCCTTCCTGCCGCGCGCCAACATCCTGTATCGCGTCACCGACAATGTGAACGTCTATGCCACCTGGTCGCGCGGCCGGCGCTCGCCAGTGGTGCAGGTGAGCGCGGCGCGCGTGGCCGGCCAGGTGGTGCCCGGCGTGCGCAATTTCCCGGCGGAGCTGCTGACCAATTACGAAGTGGGCGTGAAGGGCAATATCGGCAAGGTCAACTTCAGCCTTGCCGCCTACATCATGAAATACAAGGATTTCCAGATTTCGGTGCCGCAGCAGGGAGCGCCGGCGCTGATCGTCAACGCCGATGCCACCAACAAGGGCATCGAGGCGGAGATCAACGCGGCGGTGACCGAGATGATCACGCTCTATGCCAACGGCAGCTATATCGACGCCCGGCTGAATGATGATCCCCGCTTTGGCAATTTTTCGGGCGACCGCTTCCGTCTGCAGCCGGAATGGCAGGGCGCAGCCGGCGCCAATATCCGGGTGCCGTTGACCGCCAAGCTGGAATTGTTTGCCAACCCCAATGTCACCCACCGCTCCAGCCTGTTCTTCGAACTGCCCAACAATCCGGTGACCGCCCAAGGCCCCGTCACGCTGGTCAATCTGCGCGCCGGGGTGCGCCATCCCGAAGGCAAGTGGGAAGTGATCGGCTTTGCCAGCAATCTGTTCAACGAACGCTATCTGCTGGATGCCGGCAACACCGGCGGGGCGTTTGGCATCCCGACCTTCATTCGCGGTTTGCCGCGGCTGTTCGGGGTGGAGGCGGTGGTGCGGTTTTGATCGCCGCCGGGCGAGCGCGCGCGCCGCGCGCCGAGCCCGGCAAGATCGGCCGGCGACCAGGCAAGGGCGGCCACAACAGGCCGCCCTTTGCTTGTGTCGTTCGATGGCGTGGCTCTGCCACGCGCTGCCTGCTGCTTGTTGCGTCTCTTTGTGGCGAACGGCAAGCGCCTGCCCCCTCCGCCTCCCTGCGGTCGGCACCTCCCCCAGAGGGCGAGGACTGATTTTGTCGCCCGACAATGCGCGTGCAGCCTTTGCCAGTAGGGAGGATCTGGGCGAGATTGCCTTGCTCCCTCCCCTGCGCAGGTCTATCCCTTGCGCCATGTCGGAATCCGCGATCAGCCTCCGTGGCCTCACCAAGACCTATGCCGGCGGCAAGCAGGCGCTGAAGGGGATTGATCTGGATATCCCGCGCGGCAGCATCTTTGGCCTGCTCGGGCCCAACGGCGCTGGCAAATCGACCACGATCAACATCCTCGCCGGCCTGGTGAACAAGACCGGCGGCACGGCGCGCATCTGGGGCTTTGACATCGACGAGCACCCGCGCAACGCCAAGGCCAGCATCGGCATCGTGCCGCAGGAGCTGGTGTTCGATGCGTTTTTCACGCCGTTCGAGACGCTGGAACTGCAGGCCGGGCTGTTTGGCGTGCCCAAATCAGAGCGCCGGACGATGGAATTGCTGAAGGCGGTGCGGCTGGACGACAAGGCGCATGTTTATTCCCGCACCCTGTCGGGCGGGATGAAGCGGCGGTTGCTGGTGGCAAAGGCACTGGTGCATGCGCCGCCGGTGCTGGTGCTGGACGAGCCGACAGCGGGCGTGGACATCGAATTGCGGCAATTGCTGTGGGATTATGTGCGCGAGCTTCATGCGCGCGGCACCACCATCGTGCTGACCACCCATTATCTGGAAGAGGCCGAAAGCCTGTGTGACCGCATCGCCATCATCAACCATGGCCAGGTGGTGGCCAATGACGAGACGGCAAAGCTGCTCGGCACCACCGGCGACAAGGTGCTGGAGGTGATGGTGGACCGCGACCTGGCGGGCGTGCCGGCGGCGCTGGAAGGCTGCAAGGGCGTGGAACTGAAGGGCGCGCGCACGCTGGTCATCACCTATGACAAGCGCAGCAACAATGCCGGTGCCGTGCTGGCGATGGTGGCGGCGGCGGGCCTGGGCGTGGTGGAGGTTTCCACGCGCGAGGCCGATCTGGAAGATGTGTTCCTGGAGCTGACCAGTGGCAAGACCGTCGCCGCCTGAGGCGCGCCATTTCGATGCCATCGTGATCGGATCGGGCGCGGCGGGGCTGACCGCGGCGTTGAACCTGGCCGAGCATGGCCGCGTGGCCGTGCTGGCAAAGGGCGGGCTGGCCGATGGATCGACCGCCTGGGCGCAGGGTGGCATCGCCGCCGTTCTGGACGCCGGCGACACGGTGGACGCGCATGTGGACGACACGATGGTGGCGGGCGCCGGGCTGAACCACCGGGCGACAGTGGAGTTTGTGGCGAGCAATGCCAGCGCCGCGATTGACCGGCTGGCGGCGTTGGGCGTGCCGTTCAATCCGGGCGAAACGGTTTCGGAACGCTGGCACCTGACGCGCGAGGGCGGGCACAGCCACCGCCGCATCGTGCATGTGGATGATGCCACCGGCTGGGCGGTTTCGAGCGCGCTGATCAAGGCGGCGGCGGCGCATCCCAACATCACCTTGGTGCCGGGCATGGCGGCGGTGGACCTGATCACCCACCGCCATGTGCTGGGGGAGCGGTTTCCGCAGCGGCGCTGCCATGGCGTGTATGCGCTGGATGTGGCGACGCGCCATGTGGTGCGTTTTGTGGCGCCGGCGACCGTGCTGGCGACCGGCGGGGCCAGCCGCGTGTATCTTTATTCCACCAACCCCGATGGCGCGACGGGTGATGGCATTGCCATGGCCTGGCGGGCGGGCTGCCGGGTTTCCAACATGGAATTCAACCAGTTCCACCCGACCTGCCTTTATCATCCGCAGGTGCGCAATTTCCTGATCACCGAAGCGGCGCGCGGCGAGGGCGGGCATCTGAAGCTGCCCGATGGCAGCCGGTTCATGGCGCGCTATGATGAGCGGCTGGAGCTGGCGCCGCGCGATGTGGTGGCGCGGGCCATCGACGCCGAGATGAAGCGGCTGGGCCTGGAGCATGTGCTGCTTGACCTGTCGCACCTCAATGCCGATTTCGTGCGCGGCCATTTTCCGACCATCCATGCCCGGCTGCTGGAGCTGGACATTGACTGCACGCAACAGCCCATCCCGGTGGTGCCGGCGGCGCATTACAGTTGCGGCGGGGTGATGGTGGATCTGGCCGGGCGCACCGATCTGAATGGCCTGTGGGCGGTTGGGGAAGTGACGCAGAGCGGCCTGCACGGCGCCAACCGGCTGGCATCGAACAGCCTGCTGGAATGCCTGGTGTTTGGCCAGGCTGCGGCCGACGATATCGCCGCCAGCCGCAGCGATGCGCCGGTTCCCGAGGTGAAGCCGTGGGACGAAAGCCGGGTGACCGACAGCGACGAGGAAGTGGTGATCGCCCACAATTGGGACGAGTTGCGGCGGACGATGTGGGATTATGTGGGCATCGTGCGCACCGACAAGCGGCTGGAGCGGGCGGCGCACCGGGTGAAGAATCTGCGCAAGGAAGTGCAGGATTATTACGGCAATTTCCGTGTGACCGCCGATCTGATCGAGCTGCGCAACCTGGTGACCGTGGCCGATCTGATCGTGCGGTCCGCCCGGCGGCGCAAGGAAAGCCGCGGCTTGCATTTCAGCACGGATTATCCCGGGCTCGCTGATGCGGCGGTTGATACGGTGCTGGACCCGGTGCAGGGCCGGGAAGGCTGATCAGGCGGCAGCCGACTGCAGCGGGATGGCAATCGGGGTGCCAAACACCTCACCCTGGCCGCAATCACAGCCCATTTCGACTGGCACGCGGCGCTGCGGTTCGCCGTCCACACCCTGTGCCACCACCCGCTTGCCCAGGCTGTGGGCCAGATCGATGATGGCGCGCACCACCTGCTGGCTGCCGGTGCTGGCCGTGAGGCTGGAAATGAAGCTGGCATCCATCTTGATGAGATCGCTGGGCACATCGCGCAGGCTGATCAGGCTGGCATTGCCGGTGCCGAAATCATCCAGCGCCACCCGCACACCCGAATCGCGCAGGCATTCCAGGCATTCGAACAGGGCACTGCCGAGGCCGCCGGTGGCAACCGCTTCGGTGATCTCGATGATGAGCGCCGTGGCCGGCAGGCCCTGGCGGGCCAGCTCATCCAGGATGGCGATGGCGGCACTGGGGCCCTGCAACTGGCTGGTGATGCAGTTGACCGCCACCGCCACGTTGGGATGTTCACGGCGCAGGGCCACAGCCTGGGTGATGGCCTGTTCCAGCGCCCATTGGTTCAACAGCAAGGCAAGGCTGGCTTCGCGCATCACCTCGCCAAACTGGTCCGGCAGCAGCAGGCCCAGTTCCGGATGCTGCCAGCGCAGCAGCGCTTCATAGGCGACCAGCTGGCCGTTGGCATTGGCAATGGGCTGATAATGCAGCAGGAACTGGCCAGCGGGCAGACCGCTGCGCGCCTCGCTCACCATGCGGCTGCGGGCCACTGCCTCGTCGGCCATGTTGGCATCGAAGCTGCGCCAGCACCCCCGGCCGGCGGCCTTGGCGCGATAGAGCGCCATGTCGGCCAGCTTGTGCACCGCCTGCAGGCTGGAACTGCCATCATCACTGGCATGGCCGGCGCAGATGGAAATGGTGAGATCATAGCCGGCGTGGCGCAGCGGCACCCCGGCCGAAAGGGCGATCATCTGGCGGAGCGCCGGCAGCCGGGCGCGCGCTTCCCCTTCCAGCACGATCACGAATTCATCCCCGCCAATGCGGGCAATGGTGGCGTGCGGACCGGCGGCGGCGGCAAGCCGTTCCGACACCGCGATGATCAGGGCATCGCCAGCATCATGGCCGGCCATATCGTTGGTCTGTTTCAGGAAATCGATATCAACCGCAACAATATCAACCCCGCTGCTGCGGCCTGCGGTGCGTTCCAGCAGGCTTTGGAACAGCGCCCGGTTGCCAAGCCCGGTCAGAGGATCGGTGGTGGCGGCCTTGAGCAGGACCCGGCGCTCCTTGTCGGTGGCGTCGGCTTCCAGCCGCAGTTGGCGGAACCGATCGGCGATGGCGAGGCTGAGCAGCAGCGCTTCCCAGGCGATGGCGGCAAAACCGGCCTGATCGACGCCATCATCCTGGGGCAGGAACCCGAAATTGCGCAGGATGCGCGCCACCAGCAGCGCCAGCGCCGGCAGCCAGCCGATCAGATAGAACCACACCGCCCGGCTGCGCCGCACCACGGCATAGACGCTGCCCACTGCCAGCAGGCCGGTGACGATGATCATCGCCAGGTTGAACATGCGATCGGTGTAGGCCGCGGCAAACACCGTATCGAAGGACGCAACAACACTGGTGACAGCAACAAGGATGCCGGCAACCTGCCCGATGTCGATCAGCCGCTGGGGCAGCTTGCCCTTTTCAATCAGCGTGAAGAAGAAGGATGCGCCCGACACCACCAGCAACCCGACCAGCAGAAACGACGTGCGCGCCGATGCCGGGCCGGCCAGAAACGGGAAGAATTGCAGGATCTTGCCCGACCAGATCAGCAGATAGGTGAGCGCGGCTGCAACCCACACGACATACCAGCGCTGGAACGGGATGTGCAGCCAAGACAGCAGGAAGACATTGTAGGTGAAGGCGGCAAACAGCACGCCCATCACGATGGCGATCAGCACCGTCCAGTCCTGAACGAACAGCGCATGGTCTATCTTGTCCATGGCCTTCACGGTGCGGACCATGCTGGGTGCATCAATATCCTTGAAACCCACACGAACGGCGGTGATCGATTTGCCGGCAATGGGCACCGCGAAGCGCAGATTGTTGCCCAACGACCAGTTTTCATCGAGGTTGAACTGGTCACGCTGGAACAAGAGTGTGCCGCCCGTGTGCTGGACCCTGACATCGATGCTGCTGAAGCGGGTGTTGTCGACCAGCAATTGCCAATCAGGCTCCAGATCACCGGCGTTGGTCATGTCGACGGCGAACCAGGTCCAGCGGCCCGGCGGCGTGGCCGGGCAGGTCTCCACCTGGCAGTTCATGGTGTGGAATGGCAGGCGGTGCGTGGCTGCGGCCGCTGGCGGAGCCAACAGGGTGATCATCGAAAACAGAAGCGCAAGCAAGGCCAGCAGCCGCCGGCCAGTCACCGGCGCCTTCATCACGCGCAGAAAATGACCAAGGCGGTGATTCACCCCCAACTGGCTCCGACGTTTGACCCTCGCAAGCGTCGGTCTGGCACAAATTGCTTTAGGATTCGTTATGCAATTGCCAATCCGGCCCCATTCGTTTCAAATTGGCAGTCAATATTGACAAGTGGTTGAGCGTTGAAGGCCGACGCTTCACCCCATGAGTTCGCGGACATCGGCCAGGCGGCCAGTGACAGCTGCAGCGGCAGCCATGGCCGGGGACAGGAGGTGTGTGCGCGACCCCGGGCCCTGGCGGCCAACGAAATTGCGGTTGGAGGTGCTGGCGCAGCGTTCGCCGGCCGGCACCTGATCGGGGTTCATGCCCAGGCACATGGAACAGCCCGGCTCCCGCCACTCAAAGCCGGCTTCGATGAAGATGCGGTCCAGCCCCTCGGCCTCGGCCTGGCGCTTGACGAGGCCGGAGCCCGGCACCACCAGCGCCTGGCGCACATTGCCGGCGAGCTTGCGGCCCTGCACCACGGCAGCGGCAACGCGCAGATCCTCGATGCGGCTGTTGGTGCAACTGCCGATGAAGATATTCTCGACGCTCACATCCGCCATGCGGGTGCCGGGGGTGAGGCCCATGTAATCAAGGCTCTTGGCCGCGGCAGCCTGCTTGGACGGATCGGCAAAGCTCATCGGATCGGGCACCGTGCCGGTGATCGGCACGACATCTTCCGGGCTGGTGCCCCAGGTGACGAGCGGGGCGATGGCACTGCCATCAATTTCGATCACCCGGTCATACACCGCGCCGGCATCGGTCTTCAGCGTCTGCCACCAGGCCAATGCCTTGTCCCACGCATCGCCCTTGGGCGCGCGCGGGCGGCCCTGCACATAATCGAAGGTCTTCTGATCCGGCGCGACCAGGCCGGCACGGGCGCCGGCTTCGATGGCCATGTTGCACAGGGTCATCCGGCCTTCCATTGACAGGGCTTCGATGACCGGGCCTGTATATTCAATCACATAGCCAGCGCCGCCGCCCGAACCGAGCGCGCCGCACACGGCCAGTGCCACATCCTTGGCCGAAACCGAGAAACCGAGCGTGCCGGTGACACGGACTTCCATCGCCTTTGACTGGCGCAGCAGCAGGGTTTGCGTGGCAAACACATGCTCCACCTCCGACGTGCCGATGCCGAAGGCCAAGGCACCAAAGGCACCGTGCGTGGCGGTGTGGCTGTCGCCGCAGACCATGGTGACGCCCGGCAGGGTGAAACCCTGTTCCGGACCGATCACGTGGACGATGCCCTGTTCCGGCGCATCGATGCTGTAGAGTTCCACCCCGAATTCGGCGCAATTGGTCACCAGCGCTTCCAGCTGTGCCTTTGACATCGGATCAACGATCGGCAGTCGGACACCATTGAGGACTCTGGCGGTGGTGGGCACATTGTGATCGGGCACGGCCAGCGTGAGATCGGGGCGGCGCAGCTTGCGGCCGGCGAGGCGCAGCGCTTCGAATGCCTGCGGCGTCGTCACTTCGTGGATCAGGTGGCGATCGATGAAGATCAGCGCGGTGCCGTCATCAAGCGTCTTGACGACATGATCGTCCCAGATTTTCTGATAGAGGGTGCGCGGGCTGCTGGTCATGGCGGCAGGCTTTGCCAAGCCGGGGCGGCAAAATCCAGCGGCAAAATGGTCAGGCGGCGGCGATGGCGGACAGCGCGGCAATCAGCGCCTCCACCTCGGCGGCGCTGTTGTAATGGGTGAAGCCCACCCGCACCGCGCCGCGTTCCTTGAGGCCAAGCACGCCGGCAGGTTCCCAGGCGTAGTAATAACCGTTCCAGACGAACATGTTGCGCGCGGCCAGATCGGCGGCGATGGCATCGGCGCTGTGGCCGGCGATTTCGAAGGTGAAGGTCGCCACCCGCTCGTGCAGCCGGTTGGGGTTGGCGATGCCGTGCAGCGTCACGCCCTTGATGCTGCCCAGCCCGGCGAGGAACTGCCGCGCCAGCTCCAATTCGTGCGCCTGGGCGGCGGCAAAGCCGGCCTCCAGCCTTGTGCGCAGCGGCTGGTCAGCCGTCACCGTGCCGGCCACCTCGCCCAGCCAGGCCAGATGATCAATGGCGGCGGCGGTGCCGGCCATCGCCTCGAAACTGGGTGTGCCCGGGGACAGGCGGGTGGGCATGGCATCCACCGACGGGCGCACCTTGAGCGGCGGGATGCGCACCTGCAGGGCCTTTGAAACACACATGA
Organism: Sandarakinorhabdus cyanobacteriorum; assembly: GCF_002251755.1. Classification (GTDB taxonomy): domain Bacteria; phylum Pseudomonadota; class Alphaproteobacteria; order Sphingomonadales; family Sphingomonadaceae; genus Sandarakinorhabdus; species Sandarakinorhabdus cyanobacteriorum. The sequence continues at coordinate 35,467 of NZ_NOXT01000123.1, read as the reverse complement.
TCGCCGCATGCGGCCCGAAGAATTTATAGGCCGATGCCGACATGAGGTCGCAGCCGATGGCCGCCACATCGAGCGCCAGATGCGGGGCGGACTGCACGGCATCGACAATGCTGGTCGCACCAACGGCACGGGCGGCGGCGCAGACGGCGGCAACATCGTTGATGGTGCCCAGCATGTTGCTGGCATGGCCCACGGCGACGGCGCGGGTGCGGGCATCGATGAGATCGGGCAGGGTCTCGAGCTTTAGCGCGAAGGTCTCGCGGTCCCACGCCAGGAAGCGCACCTCCACCCCGCGCGCGGCGGCGGCCTGCAACCAGGGGGAGACATTGGCATCATGGTCCATTCGGGTGACAAGGATATTGTCCCCAGCCCGCCAATCATGCGCGATCAGCGGTGCCATCTGGAAAAACAGGCTGGTGGTGTTCAGCCCGAAGATCACTTCATCATCGCCGCAGTTGAAGAAGCTTGCCGCCGTGGCCAGCGCGGCATCGAAAATCGCACTGGTGGCAACACTGGTGCGAAACAGGCCGCCATCATTGGCGCAGACGCCGATCATCACATCGGTCATCGCACTGATCACCCGGCCGGCAACCTGGCTGCCGGCCGGCGCATCGAAATAATGGCGGGGCACGCCATCGTCGCAAAGGGCCAGCGCCGGAAAGGCGGCGCGTACGGTATCGATCGGCAGGATCATGCTGGTTCCCCGCTGGTTGCGGGGTCGTTACTGGCCCAGCGCGTCGACGGCGGCAAGCACCGCTTCGGGTTGCGGGCGCACGCGGTAATTTTCTTCCATCAATCGGGCGCGGATGATGCCCTTCCGATCGATCACATAAACGGCGGGGCGGGGCACACCATAGGCGCGGTTGCCGGCCGGATAGGCGGGATCGCGCAACTGCCAACCATCAATCACCTGTGATTGCGGGTCAGACAGCAGCGGCCAGGCCACGTTGCGCTCTGCCGCGAACCTGGCGAGCACATCGGGCGCGTCATAGGACAGACCAACCAGCGCATAGCCCCTGGACGCGAGGGCAGTTGCGGCCTTGTCGTTCATGGCGATCAACTGTGCCTTGCAGAACGGGCACCAGGAGGCCGACCGAAAGAACATCAGCACCGTGCCCTTGCGGCCGGCAAGCTGCTTCAGCGTGCGGGTCTTGCCGCTGATATCCTTGCCGGCAACCGCCGGGGCCTTTTCGCCGACAGCGGGAATGGCCAGGGCTGGGGCGGCCAGGCTGGCGACGAGAAGGACGAGCGGGGTGAGGAAGGTGCGCATATCGGGTCCTCCGCATCAGGGTCGGGAAAGGTTACGCGTCATTCCTCGTCAAGCAACGGCAATATGGTTTGTTCGGCCGGCGCAACCAGGCCCAGATGCTTCCAGGCCGGGCCGTTCAGCATGCGGCCGCGGGCGGTGCGGGCAATGAGGCCCTGCTGGATCAGAAAGGGCTCGATCACATCTTCCAGCGTGTCGCGCGCTTCGGACAGGCCGGCGGCGAGCGTTTCGATGCCGACCGGGCCGCCGCGATAGATATCGGCGATCATCATCAGGTAGCGGCGGTCCATGGCGTCAAGGCCGAGCCGGTCCACCTCCAGCCGGCTCAATGAGGCATCGGCGAGTTTCGCGTCCACCGGCTTGCCGCCGGCAAAATCGCGCACCCGCCTCAGCAGCCGGCCGGCAATGCGCGGGGTGCCACGGGCGCGGGCGGCAATCTCGCGGGCGCCATCGGGGGTGAGCGGCAGGTCGAGCAGCCGGGCGGCACGGGTGACGACCTGTTCCAGCTCGTCCACCGTGTAGAAATTGAGCCTGAGCGGGATACCGAAGCGGTCGCGCAGCGGGGTGGTGAGCAGGCCGGCGCGGGTGGTGGCACCAACGAGTGTGAAGGCCGGCAGATCGATGCGCACGCTGCGCGCCGACGGGCCTTCGCCGATCATGATGTCGAGCACCCGGTCTTCCATCGCCGGATAGAGGATTTCCTCGACGGCGGGCGCGAGGCGGTGAATCTCGTCGATGAACAGCACATCATGCGGTTCGAGATTGGTGAGGATGGCAGCGAGATCGCCGGCCTTGGCAATCACCGGGCCGGAGGTGGCGCGAAAGCCGACACCCAGTTCGCGGGCGACGATCTGGGCCAGCGTGGTCTTGCCGAGGCCGGGCGGGCCGTGCAGCAGCACATGGTCCATCGCCTCGCCCCGGCTGCGCGCGGCGGCGATGAAGATGCCGAGATTGTCGCGCAGGGCGGCCTGGCCGATGAACTCATCCAGCCCCTTGGGGCGCAGGGCGGCGTCAATATCGTCCGGACGGCGCTGGGGGGAGAGATCGGCGGTCATTTCTTATTGCCAATGGCAACGCTAGAAAACTCCTTTAACACCTCAAGGATCTTTGCTTCTCTAGATTTCGGATCCAAACGTTTTTGAACCTCGCTCACAAAAAGCCTTTGATATTGAACCAATTGATCTCGATCTATTTTCCCATCTTTTTTACTAATTTCATCGTATGCAAAAACTATGTAGTCAATTACATCCTGACGAAACCCGCGGTACGCAAACGGTTTTTCCTTTCCATATTCTTCTTCATATTTATTTGGAAAATAGAATCGACCTGTATCGATAGATGCACTAAGTTTAGATCGAACTTCTCTTATCTTTTCGGTTTGTGCGCCAGGGTCTTCCGCAGCATGTATCGCCTCTGAAATAAGAAACGCGACTTGCGACGCCCATTGATTTAACTCGCAAAAATATTCATCAGACCAAGATATCTTACTGAGCTTGGTTTGCATTTCTGACAATTCATTCTGCCGTTCAGTGAGCGCTGTTGATTTTTGGTCTGACTTCGAAGCATAGATAGCCGCCCAAATAGAGACGGCCAGAGAGGAGCCAGAAAGAACTACAGAAATCCAATCAGTTTCCGTGGTCATTGCTTTGCACTCCTTTTTAAAGCCACCCGCACCACATCATTCAGCGCCGCGCCCTCACCCAGATCGGCCAGCGCTTCGGAGACGGCGCGGCTGGCGTCCATCGGGCGGAAGCCCAGGGCGGCCAAGGCCGCGATGGCATCGTCGGCCACGCGGGCGCCGGCCTTGATCGGCAGCGGCGCCCCGGCCGAAAGCGCGACGGCGCCCAACTTGCCCTTCAGTTCGTTGGCGATGCGGGCGGCAAGCTTGGGGCCGACGCCGTTGGCGCGGGCCAGGCTGGCGGCATCGCCGGCGGCGACGGCATGGGCGATCTGATCCGGCGTGAGGACCGACAGGATGTTCAAGGCCACCCGGCCGCCGACGCCCTGCACCGTGGTGAGCGCGCGAAAGGCGGCCAGTTCGCCCTCGGCAGCAAAGCCGAACAGGGTGATGGCGTCTTCGCGCACCTGGGTTTCGATGTGGAGCGCCAGCCCCTGCCCCACCGACAGGTTGGAGAGGGTGCGGGTGGAGGCCTGCACCAGATAGCCGACGCCATTGACGTCAACCACCAGGCTGTCTGCCGACACGCTGTCCACCAGGCCCTTCAGGCGGGCGATCATATCATCACCTCACGCATGCTCCGCACCAGATGCGCGTGGGCGATTGCCACTGCCAGCGCGTCTGCCGCATCGCTGCCATTGATTGTCACGCCGGGCAACAGCCGTTCCACCATGGCCTGCACCTGGGGCTTCTCGGCGGCGCCGGTGCCGGTGAGGGCTTTCTTGACGGCACGGGTGGCGTGTTCGGCAACCATCAGCCGGGCGCGGCCAAGGCACAGCAGCGCGACACCGCGCGCCTGCACCAGCTTGATGGTGGTTTGCGGGTTGGTGTTGACGAACACCTCCTCGACCGCCGCCTCGCCGGGCTGGTGGGCGGCAATCACGGCCATCAGATCATCGTGCAAGGCCTTGAGCCGATCGGTAATCGCATCGGTGACCTTCGTCTTGATCGTGCCATGGGCAACATGCTTGAGGCGGTTGCCGTCGGCCACGATCACGCCCCAGCCGGTGGCGGCCAGGCCGGGATCAAGGCCGATGATGGTGCGGCTCATGGCCGGGGGCGCGCGCCGTTGGCCAGGGTGACGAAGGTTTCGCTGCGCAGTTTCCAGCCCTGCGGCGTGGGCACCCAGACGGCGAAATAGTCGCCGCTGAGCACGCCATTGGTGCTGCCGCCCGACCAGTGGCCATATTCCACCGCGCGGGCCGGCGGATCAGCGACGGTGACGGTTGCCGGCGTGCGGACAAAGCCGAGAAAGCCGCTCGTCTTGAAGGCGCGGGCGAAATAATCGGTCATGGCATCGGCACCGATGATGGCTTCGCCGGTGGTGCCGGCAATGCCGACATAGCCATCGCCGAAGGCGGCGCGCACGCCCGCCACATCGCGGGCGGCAATGGCAGCATTGTAGGCGGCGCGGGCCGCCTTGATCTCGGCCACCGGATCGGCCGCGGCGGGTGTAGCCATGATCATCAGCAGTGCTGCCAGGCCCGGTTTCACAAACTGGCCATCACGTCGTCGGGCACGTCATAATTGCCCCACACCGATGCCACATCGTCATCATCGTCCAGCTTGTCGATCAGCTGCATCAGCTGGGCGGCATCGTCGGCGCCAACGGTGACCATGGTGCCCGGCTTCCAGGCCAGCTTGGTGCCTTCAGCCTCACCCAGCACCGGTTCCAGCGCGCGGGCGACTTCGTGGAGATTTTCGATGCTGGTCCAGATCTCGTGGCCGTCGTCGCTGGATTGCACATCGTCGGCGCCGGCCTCCAGCGCGGCTTCGAACACGGCATCGGCGCTGCCGGCCGCGGCCTTGTAGCTGATCAGGCCCAGCCGTTCGAAGGCGTGGGAGACGCTGCCGGAGGCGCCGAGGTTGCCGCCGTTCTTGGCCATGATGGTGCGCACGTTGGTGGCGGTGCGGTTGCGATTGTCGGTGAGGGTTTCGATGATGAGGCTGACGCCGCCGGGGCCGAAGCCTTCGTAGCGCACCTCCTCATAGTTTGCCGTGTCGCCGCCCTGCGATTTGTCGACGGCGCGCTGGATATTGTCTTTCGGCATGCCTTCGGCGCGGGCGGCCAGGATGGCGGCGCGCAGGCGCGGATTGTTGGCGGGATCGGGCATGCCCATCTTGGCCGCGACGGTGATTTCGCGGGACAATTTGGAGAAGAGGGCGCTGCGCTTTTTGTCCTGCGCGCCCTTCCTGTGCATGATGTTCTTGAATTTGCTGTGGCCGGCCATGGTGCTTCGTTCGCTGCAGGGTTGATGGCAGCGGCCTTAGCAACGGCCGGCCGGCACGGCAATCAGGCGAGACAGGCCAGCGCCTGTTTCAGCATCACGCCGCACAGATGGGCGCGATAATCGGGCCCGGCGTGGATGTCGCTGTTGAGATCATCGGCCGGCATCGCCGGCAGGGCGCCACCGGCAGCGATGGCGGCTTCGGCCTCGGCCCAGCGGAAGACGCCGGGGCCGGCACCGGTGACGGCGACCCGCCATTGGCCGCCATGATCGGCGACATAGACACCCACCACCGCATAGCGCGAGGCCGGGTGGCGGAACTTGGCATAGGCCGATCTGGCCGGGATCGAAAAGCCGATGCGGGTGATGATCTCACCATCAGCCAGCGCCGTGGTGAACATGCCCTGGAAGAAATCATCGGCCGTGTGGCTGCCGCGATCGGTTTCGATGAGGGCGTCCAGCGCGAGGCAGGCGGCGGGATAATCGGCCGCCGGATCATTGTTGGCCACGCTGCCGCCCAGGGTGCCGCGGTTGCGCACCTGGGCATCGCCGATGCCACTGGCCAGCGCGGCAAGGCCCGGAATGGCGGTGGCGCCGGTGGCGACATCGGCATGGCGGGTCATCGCGCCGATCCACAGGCGGTTGCCGTCGCGGGTGATGCCCGACAGGCCAAGGCCCGACAGGTCAACCAGGGCATCGGGCATGCGCAGGCGCGATTTCATCGCCGGAATCAGCGTGTGGCCGCCGGCGAGATAGGCGGCTTCACCGCCACCCGAGAAGGCGGCTGCGGCATCGGCCAGGCTGGCGGGGCGGACGAGAGCGAAATCACGCATTGGCGGCCTCCATCCCGGCAGCGCCGGCCACGATCGCCTTCACGATGTTGAGATAGCCGGTGCAGCGGCAGAGATTGCCCTCCAGCTCGTGGGTGACGAGTTCGGGGGTGAGGCGGGTGCCATGCTTGCGCACGATTTCAAGCCCGGCCATCACCATGCCCGGCGTGCAGAAGCCGCACTGCAGGCCGTGGGCCTCGCGGAAGGCCTGCTGCATCGGGTGCAGCGCCTCCGGGCTGCCCAGCCCTTCGATGGTGGTGATGGCGGCGCCTTCGGCCTGGGCGGCCAGCATGGTGCAGCTTTTGACCGCCACGCCATCGACCAGCACATTGCAGGCACCGCACTGGCTGGTGTCGCAGCCGATATGGGTGCCAGTCAGGGCCAGCGTGTCGCGCAGCACCTCCACCAGCAGGCTGGCGGCGGGCACATCGACATCATGGGCCTGGCCGTTGATGCTCAGCTTGATCTGCATGGCGTCTCCCCTGTCTTGCGGCCAGCCTATCAGCCTTGCGCGCGCGCCGCCATCATCGCTTTCAGCCCTTCGGCCTGTTCGGCCACGGCCTGGGCGCCCAGCGGGCTGGCCTTGGCGCGATCCCACCAGCCGGCGAGGCCCGGGCGGGCAGCCACCAGCGCCTTGGTCGGCATCGGGCCATCCAGCGCATCGAGGAAGAAGAACACCGGGATCATCGCGGCGTCGGCCATGGTGAAGCTGTTGCCAAAGGCATATTCATCACCGGCTTGGCGATAATGCTCGATATAGCCAAGCGCGTCGCCCATGCCCTGCATGGCGGCCGGAACACCGGCCGGGTTTTCACGGCCGCGGAACAGGCCGCCCAGGCTGGGCACCATATAGGTATCAACCAGGCGCGTGAGCAGCCGCACCATGGCGGCGCCGCGCGCATCGGCCGGCACCATCGCCGGGCCGGGCAGCACCTGATCCAGATAATCGGCGATCACCTGGCTTTCCGGCAGCGCCAGATCGCCATCGACCAGCAGCGGCATCTTGCCGGTGGGGCAGAGCGCCAGATATTCCGGCGACTTGATGCCGCCTTCAAAGCTGGCGAGGGCCACTTCGGCCCCCTTGGCGCGGCTGACCAGCAGCGGGCGCATCACGAAGGGAGAGAGTTTGCCGCCGTACAGGATCATGTGGTTCGTTCCCCGATCAGAGGCCAATGGCGGCCTTGTAGGTTTCGAGCAGCGCCTCGGCTTCCTGCCGGGCCTGGGTTTCCATTTTGCGCAGACGCACCAGCGTTTTCATCGTCTTGATGTCAAAACCGGTGGCCTTGGCTTCGGCATAGACATCCTTGATGTCGTCGGCGATGCCCTTCTTTTCCTCTTCCAGCGTTTCGATGCGCTCGATGAACAGGCGCAACTGGCTGGCGGAGACATTTTCGTCGCTCATGTGTGTCCCTGAAAGTCTGGAGGCGTGAGGCTGCGGGTTACCGGACAGCGTCATTCTTCGCCAGCGATTCGGCCATGCGATCCAGCTGTTCCTGGGTGGCCGGCTGCTGATGCAGCGCCTTCCATTCGGCCTGGCTCATGCCATAGACATGGGTGCGGCCTTCGTCTTTCGACAGGGCGAGGCCGCGCTGTTCGGCTTCCTCGTGCAGCCAGTCGCCCAGGCAGTTGCGGCAGAAACCGCTCCAACCCATCAGATCGATGTTCTGCACGTCGCTGCGCTGGCGCAGATGCAGCATCAGCCGGCGAAAGGCCGCCGCTTCAAGCTGTTCGCGCACATTGTCATCGGCCAAAATCGTCATGTTTCCGTCGCTCTCCTGTGGCAATGCGCCGCATGTCAGGCTATCAACCGCAAAACGAACGTTCCCAGTCGCAGCCATACAGAGGCCATTTTCATGTCGCGTCATCTTGAGCCCCGTGGTCGCCGGGTCAAGGTTCTTGCCACGCTGGGTCCGGCTTCGGCCAGCGAGGCGATGATCGCCCGCCTGCACGAGGCCGGGGCCGATGCCTTTCGCGTGAACATGAGCCACGGCAGCCACGAAGGCCAGGCCGCGCTGATCCAGGCGGTGCGCAGCGTTGAAAAGGCCAATGGCCGGCCGATTGCGATTCTGGCCGACCTGCAGGGGCCCAAGCTGCGCGTCGGCCGCATTGCCGGCGGCAGTGCCGAACTGGTGAAGGGCGCCGCCTTCCGGCTGGATCGGCAGACGGCACCGGGGGATGCGACGCGCGCCTGCCTGCCGCACAAGGAGATTTTCGCCGCCCTGCGCCCCGGCGCCCGCCTGCTGGTGGATGATGGCAAGATCGTGCTGCGGGCGCAGAGCGTTTCGGCCGATGCGATTGACTGCGTGGTCGAGGTGCCGGGCACCATCAAGGACAACAAGGGCGTGAATGTGCCCGATGTGGTGGTGCCGCTGCCGGCGCTGACAGTGAAGGACCGCGCCGATCTGGCCTTTGCGCTGGATTGCGGGGTGGACTGGATCGCCCTGAGCTTCGTGCAGCGGCCCGAGGATGTGGCCGAGGCGCGACGGCTGATCGGTGGCCGCGCTGCGCTGCTGGCCAAGATCGAGAAGCCGGCGGCGCTGGAGCGACTGGACGAGATATTGGAACTGGCCGACGCGGTGATGGTGGCGCGCGGCGATCTGGGCGTGGAACTGCCGCCGCAGGCGGTGCCGCCGGCGCAGAAGCGCATCGTCGCCACCGCCCGCATGATGGGCAAGCCGGTGGTGGTGGCGACCCAGATGCTGGAATCGATGATCACCGCCCCCACCCCGACCCGCGCCGAAGTGTCGGACGTGGCGACCGCCATCTATGACGGGGCTGATGCGGTGATGCTGTCCGCCGAAAGTGCCGCCGGCCAGTTCCCGGTGGAGGCCGTCGCCATGATGGACGCGATTGCGGCCGAGGTGGAGGCCGATCCCGGTTACCAGGGCCGGGTGCATTACACCGAAATCGCCACGGGGCGTTCGACGGCGTCGGCCATCACGGCCGCCGCGGCGGACATCAGCCGCACCATCGGCGCGCGGGCCATCGTGTGCTTCACCATTTCCGGTTCCACCGCCGGCCGGGCCGCGCGGGAACGCGCGGCGGTGCCGGTATTGTGCCTGACGCCGGCGCTGGCGACGGCACGGCGCATGGGGCTGGTGTGGGGCGTGCATGCCGTTGTCACCCGCGATGTCGGCAGCTTTGAAGAGATGGTGGCCAAATCCAAGCGCATGGCGCTGCGGGCCCATCTCGCCAAGGGCGGCGACCCACTGGTGCTGATCGCCGGGGTGCCGTTTTCCACGCCGGGCACCACCAATGTGGTGCATGTCGTGCGGCTGACCGGGGATGAGCTGAAGAATTATTGAACTGGTAACACGCTGTCATGCTGAACTTGTTTCAGCATCCATGGCCGTGCGCCCCGACATTCGCGCCCTTTGGGGCGTGATCCCATGGATGCAGAAACAAGTTCAGCATGACGAGAATCTGTTCGGGGAAGGCTGGCGTCAGCCCAGCAGGCCGAGCCGGTGCAGTTCGGCGACCAGGGTTGGTGCATCGCGGAACTGGTGGGCGACAAAGCCGTTGGCGGCGGCAGCCTCCACATTGTCGGCGCGGTCGTCGATGAAAAACCCCTCCCCCGGCGCCAGGCCGAAGCGGGACAGCGCGAGCTGGTAGATGGCCGGGTCGGGCTTGGTCAGCCGTTCTTCGCCCGACACGATGATGTCGCGGAAATGATGGAACAGCGGCCATTGTGCCCGGAACGGCGGCCAGAATTCGTGGGAGAAGTTGGTGATGCCATAGATCGGCACATCGGCGGCGGCGAGCCGGGCGACGAGTTCGGGCATGCCGGCGATCGGCCCGGTGATGGTTTCGTTGAAGCGCGGGCCGAACTGGCGGATGAGATCGGCTTCGGCTGGAAAGCGGGCAATGAGCTCGGCGCTGGTTTCGGCAAAGGGCCGGCCGGCATCATGCTGGAAATGCCAGGCCGGCGTCACGACATGGCCAAGGAACCAATCCAGACGGGCGGGATCGGGGATTTGCGGCGCATAGAAGGCGCGGACATTCCAATCGACCAGCACATTGCCGACATCGAAGACGACCGCACGGACCATCGGCGTTTCCCCAAACAGCAAAACCCCCGCCGGCTGGCAGGGGTCTCACCACAGCGACCGGCGCGATCGCCGGTCTGCCCGCAATCAGCCCTGGCGGGCCTTGAAGCGACGGTTGGTCTTGTTGATCACATAGGTGCGGCCATGGCGGCGCACCACCTGGCAATCGCGGTGACGGCCCTTGAGGCTCTTGAGGCTGTTGCGGATCTTCATGGTCGGTTCCGGTGTGAATCGGTGGCGTTTCGAAGGCCGCGAGCTAAGGGAGGGCGGGCGCTTTGTCAACCGCGCGGGCGGCAATTGCCAAGCCCTTGTCGCTGTGGAACGCTGTGCCGGATCAAAGGCAACAAGGGAAGCGCCGCCATGGAACGCCGTGCCATCAATCCGACCCCCTGGCTGACCCACTACAACATGAATCACGCCATCGAGGTGAAGGGCGGCAGCCGCACGCTCTATCTTTCAGGGCAGACATCGACAGCCGCGGACGGCAGCACCCTGCATCCAGACGATTTGGTGGCACAGTTCGCCACCGCCTGGGCCAATGTGAAGGATGCGCTGGCCGGGGCCGACATGGTGCCCGGCGATGTGGTGCGGCTGAACATCTATACCACGGATGTGGACCAGTTCATGCTGCGGGCCGAACAGATTGTGCCGATCTTTGCAGCCGATGGGGTGCAGCCGGTGTGCACGCTGCTGGGGGTGGCCCGGCTGTTCGATCCGCTGGTGATGATCGAGCTTGAGGCCACCGCCGTTGCCTGAGCTTGCCTGATCGCGGCGGCTCTGCCAGCAACGGGGCCGCAGTTTTCGGGGAGCATGACCAGTGATCCGCATCGATGCCGGCTTTGATTCCGGCAATATCAAGGTGGAACGCATCGCCGGACCGCACGAGATCGTGCTGTCGATCAACCGCGATGCCCACAGCGAATTTTACCAATGGTTCCATTTCCGCCTGTCCGGCGGACGGGGCCAGCGCTGCATCATCCGCATCATCGATCTGAATTTTTCGGCCTATCCCGATGGCTGGCCAGGCTATCGCGCCTGTGTCTCGGCTGACCGGCAGACCTGGACCCGGGCCGAGACCAGCTTTGACAAGACCCAGGCCAACGGCACGTTGACGATCATCGTCACGCCGGAGGTGGACCAGCTGTGGCTGGCCTATTTCGCGCCCTACAGCCTGGAGCGGCACCATGATCTGGTGGCCCGCATCGCCGCCCGGCCCGGCGTGACGGCGGACGTGCTGGGCCACAGCCTGGATGGCCGGCCGATTGACCGGTTGGTGCTGGGTGATGGGCCGAAGACGGTTTGGCTCTATGCCCGCCAGCATCCGGGCGAGAGCATGGCGGAATGGTGGATGGAGGGCGTGGCTGAACGGTTGACCGATCCGGCCGATCCGGTGGCGCGGACATTGCGCCGACAAGCGACCTTCCACATCGTGCCCAACATGAACCCGGATGGCAGTGTTCGCGGGCATCTGCGCACCAATGCGGCGGGTGTGAACCTGAACCGGGAATGGCATGCGCCGTCGGCAGAGAAATCGCCCGAGGTGCTGTGCGTGCTGGCCGCGATGGACAAGGCCGGCTGCGACCTTGCCATGGATGTGCATGGCGACGAGGCCATCCCGCAGGTGTTCATCGCCGGGTTCGAAGGCATCCCGTCGATCACCGAGCGGCAATTGCAGGCGCTGCACGATTACAAGGCGCGGCTGGCGCGGATCAGCCCGGATTTCCAGACCGCCAAGGGCTATCCGGTGGCGCGGCCGGGCACCGCCAATCTGGCCATGAGCACCAACCAGCTGGCCGAGCGCTTTGGCTGCTTGGCCATGACGCTGGAAATGCCGTTCAAGGACAATGATGACCTGCCCTGCCCCCGCTTCGGCTGGTCGCCGGCGCGCTCCATGCAGCTGGGCCGGGATTGCCTGGCGGCCATCTTGGAGACGTTGCCCGACCTTGGCTGAATGATGGGGTGACGGGCCACGGGCACCCCCATATCGTGGCCGCCAAGAGGAGACCGACCATGGCCTATGAGCATATCCTGTTTGACGAAGCCGATGGCATCGCGACCATCACCATCAACCGGCCGCAGGCGCTGAACGCGCTGCACATCGGCGTGATTGCCGAGATGATCGACGCGGTGGACCGGGTGCGTGACGAGGGCACGGCGCGGGTGCTGGTGCTGACGGGTGCCGGCCGTGCCTTCTGCTCGGGCGCTGATCTGGCCGGCGGCGGGGCTGGGGGCGGTGCGCGCCGCTCTGGTCCGCCCGATGCCGGCGCCGTGCTGGAAAGTCATTTCAACCCGCTCTTGGAGCGGCTGTTCGCGCTGCCGGTGCCGTTCATCACCTCGGTCAACGGGCCGGCGGCGGGGGCCGGCTGTTCCTATGCGCTGGCCGGTGACATCGTGATCGCGGCCAAATCCGCCTATTTCCTGCAGGCCTTTGTCAACATCGGGCTGGTGCCGGATGTGGGCTCCACCTGGCTGCTGCCGCGGCTGGCCGGGCGGGCGCGGGCGCAGGCGATGATGATGCTGGGCGAGCGTATCCCGGCCGAGACGGCGCTGGATTGGGGCATGGTGTACAAGGTGGTCGATGATGCCGAGCTGGCCGCCGCCACCCGCGCTGTCGCCGAAAAGCTGGCCAAGGGGCCGACCCGGTCCTACGCGCTGATCCGCCAGGGCATCCGCGAGTGCCTGGACAAGCCGCTTTCCGAAGGCCTGATGGTGGAGCGGCGCAACCAGCTGCAGGCCGGGCGCACCGCCGACTTCGTCGAGGGGGTGAGTGCCTTCCTGCAGAAGCGGCCGGCGCAGTTCACCGGCAAATAAGGGCCGGGAACGCGCTGCCCCCTCCGTCAGCCTGCGGCTGCAACCTCCCCCAGCGGGGGAGGATCTGGTTTGCGCTTCAGTCCATCAGCAGCACGGGCTTGACTGCCCGGCCGGCGGCCATGTCGGCCACCGCCTCGTTGATCTGCGCGAACGCATAGGTTTGCACCAGCGGCGCGTGGTTGAAGCGGCCGGCACGGTGGCGGCCCAACAGCCAGGGGATGAAGCTTTGCGGATCAGCATCGCCTTCAACCGCGCCAACAAGGCGGCGGCCGCCGAGCAGCGTGTTGGGGTTGATGGTGATTTCGGTGCCGGGCGCGGTGACGGCGAGCAGGGCCATCTGGCCGCGCGCCGCCAGCCCCTCCAACCCGCCGCGCACCACGGCCGAGACGCCGGTGGTATCGACAATCCGGTCGATGCCGGTGGGCACGATGGCCCGCAGGGCCAGCGCCAGATCGGCGGCAGCCATGCCATTGCTGTTGATGGCGTGGGTCGCCCCCATGCGGCGGGCCAGATCGAGCCGGTCCGCCACCCGGTCCACCGCCACGATGGTGTGGCAATCGCGGTCGACCGCGGCCAACATGGCGGCGAGGCCGACACTGCCGGCGCCGATCACGGCAAAGCTGTGCGCCGATTGCACGTCGAGCGTGTTGTAGGCGGTGCCGGCGCCGGTCTGCAGGCCGCAGCCGAACGGCGCGGCGAGTTCGAACGGCACATCATCGGCCAGCTTCACCGTGTTGCGGGCATAGGCGATGGCGTGGCCGGCAAAGCTGGATTGGCCGAAGAAGCCGCCATAGACGGGCGCATCGCCCTGGTGCATCGGCACCGCGCCATCGGGCAGCACGCCGCCATAATTTAGAGCCATGAAGCTGGCGCAATATTGCGGGTGGTGTGAGGCGCAATTGGGGCAGTGGCCGCAGCTGGCATAGCTCAAGACCACCCGGTCACCGGGGGCGACATGTTCCACGCCGGCCCCCACCGCCATCACCGTGCCGGCGCCTTCGTGGCCGAGCACGTGCGGCAGCGGCGTTCCCTGTTCATAACGCTGCACGCCGACATCGGTGAAACAGATGCCGCAGGCCGCCAGCTTGACCAGCAACTGCCCCGGCCCCGGATCGGCCAGCGTGACGGTTTCGAGGCTGAAGGGGGCGCCGCGGGCCCGCAGAATCGCGGCGGTGGTGGTGATCGGCATGGCGATGGTCCCCTGTTTTGCGTCGCAGTGTCGGCCCCGGCGCAGGGCAACGCAACCGCCATGATTTGGCAGGGCGACGGGGTGCCAAGTCGCTGAAATGGCATGAGCGGTGGCGGCTGGCCGGGTAGGGTCTGCGGCAGGCGCTTGACCAAGTGTCGCGGCCCGTCCAATTACGGCGCCGATGACCACAGATCCTGCCACCGAGCTGAGCTTTGAAGAGGCGTTGAAGCGCCTTGAGGAAATCGTGCGCGCCCTGGAAACGGGCGAACGCAGCCTGGATGAATCGATCAACCTGTATGAGGAAGGGCAGCGGCTGAAATCGCTGTGCGAGGCGCGGCTGGCCGATGCCCGCCAGCGCATCGAGCTGATCCAGCAGAATGCCGCCGGCGAGCCTGTTGCCACCCGCCCTCTCGACGCGCAATAAGGCCAGGCCAATGGTTCCCTCTCCCGTGATGCTGAAGCCGGCGCTGGACGCCATCGGCAAGGCCATCGACCAGCGGTTCGACAAGCTGCTGGCGGTGCCGGACGACAGCCGCGCCCGCCTGTATGAAGCGATGCGCCATGCCGTGATCGGCGGCGGCAAGCGCATGCGGCCGCTGCTGGTGGTGGCGGCCTGCGACCTGTTCCATGTCGAGCGTGACCGGGCGCTGCGCGTCGCGCTCGCCATCGAGTGCATCCATTGTTACAGCCTGATCCACGATGATCTGCCGTGCATGGACGATGACGACATGCGGCGCGGCAAGCCCACGGTGCACAAGGCCTTTGACGAGGCGACCGCCGTGCTGGCCGGCGACTGCCTGCACGATATCGCCTTCGAGATTCTGGCCGATCCCGCCACCCACGAAGACCCGTTCGCCCGGCTGGAGCTGGTGACCGAACTGGCGGTGCAATCGGGCCCGGCCGGCATGGCCGGTGGCCAGATGATGGATCTGGTGGCCGGCGACGTCACCTATGATCTGGCCGGCATCACCCGGCTGCAGCAGTTGAAAACGGGTGCGCTGATCCAGTGGTGCCTGGAGGCCGGCGCCATCATGGGCCGGGCTTCGGAAGGCCAGCGCAAGGCGCTGCGCGCCTATGCCCGCGATCTGGGCCTGGCGTTCCAGATTGCCGATGACCTGCTGGATGTGGAAGGCACATCGGCCAAGACAGGCAAGGCCGTGCAGAAGGACGCCGCCGCCGGCAAGGCGACCTTTGTGTCGCTGCTGGGCTTGGAGCGGGCGCGGGCGCAGGCCAATGCCCTGATTGATCAGGCGATCGGCCATCTTTCCGGCCACGGGCCGGAAGCCGATCTGCTGCGCGCCATTGCCCGGTTCGCGGTTGAACGCGACAATTGAGGGGAAAGCCCATGACCCGCATCGGCGTTTACCCCGGCACCTTCGATCCGATGACGCTGGGGCATTTGGACATCATCCGCCGCGGTGCGCGGCTGGTGGACCGGCTGGTGATCGGGGTGGCGACCAATCCATCGAAATCGCCGATGTTCACTTTGGCCGAGCGCAAGGCCCAGATCGTGCGCGAAACCGCCGACATTCCCAATGTGGAAGTGACGGAGTTTGACGAGCTGTTGATGTCGTTTGCCGAGCGGCTGGGCGCCACGATCATCGTGCGCGGCCTGCGCGGGGCCGGCGATTTCGAATATGAGTTCCAGATGACCGGCATGAACCGGGCCCTGAATGATGACATCGAGCAGGTGTTCCTGATGGCCGATGTGGCCTTGCAGCCGATTGCTTCACGTCTGGTCAAGGAAATCGCTGTTTATGGTGGCGACATCCGCAAGTTCGTGACACCGGACATCGCCGATGAGGTGGTGGCACGGGTGAAGGCGAATGGATTGAAGGGCCAATGATGCGATTTTCCACCCTGATTGCCGCTGCAATGTTGATGGCCGCGCCGGCGCTGGCGCAGCAGCAGCGCATCGACCCCAAGGATCTGAAGGCGCCGCCCAAGCTGCCGGAAATGGCCGGCCCTTCCAATCTGGCGGGCACGCTCGCGCAGGTGAATGACGAGAATATCCTGCTGCTCGATCTGTCGACCGGCGGGAGGGTGAAGATCGTGATGCGCCCGGATGTGGCGCCCAAGCATGTCGAGCGGATCAAGACGCTGGTGCGCGAAGGCTTTTACGACGGCACCGTGTTTCACCGCGTGATCGATGGCTTCATGGCCCAGGGCGGTGATCCGACGGCGACCGGCCAGGGTGGATCCAAGCTGCCCGACCTGAAGGCCGAGTTCAACGATCTGCCGCATGTGCGCGGCGCCGTGGCCATGGCCCGCTCGCAGAGCGACGACAGCGCCAACAGCCAATTTTATGTGGTGCTGATGCCGGTGCTGCGGCTGGACCGTACCTACACCGTGTGGGGCCGGGTGGTGGAGGGCATGAAATATGTCGACGCCATCGAAAAGGGCGAGCCGCCTGACAACCCCAGCAAGATCATCAAGGCCAGCATCGCGGCCGACAAGGTGCCCGCGCCTGATTTCGCCGCGATCAAGCCCGCCGCCACGCCGATTCCGGCCGGCGCGCTGAACCTGCCGCCGCCGGCAGCGGGGCCAATCCCGCCCAAATAATCGCTGCCCCCTTCCCTGCCACGCCAACAAGGGCTGTTCCCCCGATGCTGGTTGATGATTTCGATTTCCATTTGCCTGAAGAGCGCATCGCGCTGCGCCCCGCCAATCCGCGTGACAGCGCCCGGCTGTTGACGGTGACCGGCCGTGATGTCGGCACGCTCGGTGATTTCAGCTTCTTGGATCTGCCCGGCCGGCTGCGGCGCGGCGACGTGCTGGTGGTGAACGACACACGGGTGATCCCGGCCCAATTGCATGCGCTGAAGGGCCAGGCCCATATCGGCGTGACCCTGCACAAGCGCGAAACGGCCGACCAGTGGTGGAGTTTCGTGAAGAATGCCCGCCGCCTGAAGCCGGGAGACCGGGTGGAATTTGGCCCCGGCCTTGCGGGCGAAGTGCTGGACAAGGCCGATGAAGGCGGCGTGCTGTGGCGGTTTTCGGCACTGCCCGGCGAGACGCTGGAGCAGGCGCTGGAGCGGGTGGGGCAGATGCCGCTGCCGCCCTATATCGCCCGGCGGCGCGGCACCGATGCCCAGGATGCCGCCGATTACCAGACGCTGCATGCCGCCAAGGATGGCGCCGTCGCCGCCCCCACCGCCGGCCTGCACTTCACGCCCCGGCTGTGGGAAGCGCTGGCGGCGGCCGGCATCACCCGCGAGACGGTGACGCTGCATGTGGGAGCCGGCACCTTCCTGCCGGTGAAGGCGGACAAGGTTGAGGACCACAAGATGCACGCCGAATGGGGCAGCATCGACGCCGCCACCGCCGCCCGGCTGAACTCCGCCCGCGCCGCCGGCGGGCGCATCATCTCGGTGGGCACCACCTCGCTCCGGCTGCTTGAATCCTGTGTGAGCGAGACGGGCGAAATCCGCGAATTCACCGGCGACACCAGCATCTTCATCTATCCGGGGTACCGGCTGAAGGCAATTGATGGCCTGATCACCAATTTCCACCTGCCGCGATCGACCCTGTTCATGCTGGTCAGCGCGCTGATGGGGCTGGACGTGATGCGCAAGACCTACGCGCATGCCATTGAAAAGGAATATCGTTTTTACAGCTATGGCGACGGCAGCCTGTTGCTGCCCTAGACTTGGTTGCTGTTTGATTGAACCGCTCATGCCGAGCTTGGGATTCCAGCACGGCGCAATCGGGTCTAATGGATTTGGGATGAGCGTTGCCTTCACCAAGGAAAATGATGCCGAGGCGGTGGCGGCCGATCTGCCGGACCGGCCGATCCCGACCCATGCCAATCTGGTGACAGCCGCCGGCCTCGCCCGGATCGAGGCGGCGCTGGCAGCGGCCAAGGCGGATTATGCCGCGGCGCAGGCCAGCGACGCGATCAGCAGCGACCGCACGGCCATGGCGCGGGCCACCCGCGACCTGCGCTATTGGTCGGCGCGGCGGGCGACGGCGCAGTTGGTTGATCGCCGGCCGACGGATGGCACGATCGGTTTTGGCGCCGAAGTTGGGATCGAGCGCGCCGACGGCCGGCGCCAGACCTATGCCATCGTTGGCGATGACGAAGCCGACCCGGCGCAGGGCAGCGTCTCCCACGTCTCCCCCTTTGCCCGCGCGGTGGGCGGGCGGCAGGTGGGCGATGTGGTGATGCTGGCCGGGCAGGAGGTGGAGATCGTGTCGATGCGCTGGCCTGAGACACTAAAGGACGGAAGTCAGTCCGGCGATCAAGGCAGCGGGGGGCGGGACGTGCCCGGCCGGCGATAACGGCGCGGATCGATGCCGTGGCGGGCCAGCTTGTCGTACAGCGTCTTGCGCGGGAGTGACAGGGCGGCCGTCACCGCCTCGATGCGGCCGCCGTGCCGCTCCAGCGCCTCGCGCAGCAGGCCGGCTTCGATGCGGGCGAGCCGTTCGGCCAGGCTTGTGCCCGGCGCCTCGGCCAGATCGGGGCCATCATCGGCCAGCCCGAGCACGAAGCGCCGGGCATAATTGTCAAGCTCGGCCAGGTTGCCCGGCCAATCATGGGCAATGAGATGGGCGCGCACACTGGCGCTGATTGGCGGCAGTGGCTGGCCCAACCGCTGGGCAGCCTGCGCCGCCTGTTGCCCGAACAACATCAGCACATCGTCGCGGCGCTGGCGCAGCGGCGGGATGGCGAGGCGCACGCCGCCCAGCCGGATCTGGAGATCAGGCTGCAACTGGTCGGGCCAGGCGGTGGCGGCGGCGATCAGGCGCACATCAGCCGTGTCGAGCGCTGCCACCAGCCGCAGTTGCACCGCTGGGGCCAGCGCATCGACATTGTCGAGAAACAGGCTGCCTGCTTCGGCCTGGGCCAGCCGGCCGCGTGCCCCGCGCGGGCCGGGTTGGCCAAACAGCTCAAGGCCCTGCGCTTCTGCGGGAATCGCGGCGCAATTGACCGCGACAAAGGCGCGGGCGCGGCGGCGGCTGCGATCATGCACGGCGCGCGCCACGCGATCTCGGCCACAGCCCGGTTCGGCCAGGATCAGCAGATCGATATCGGCATCGCCCAGCGCCGTCAGCCGATCGCGCAGCGCCAGCATGGCGGGATCATCGCCGGCCAGCGCCAGCAGATGCGCCAGCGGATCCGGCGCCGCGTTGGCGGCGATGGCGGCCAGCCGGCGATTGTCGAGCACCAGGCGGCGCTTTTCCAGCGCGCGCGCCACGCTGGCCAGCAGGCGATCCGGATCAAAGGGCTTGGCCAGGAAATCATAGGCGCCGGTCTTCAGCGCGCTCACCGCCTCATCGATATTGCCATGGCCGGTGATGAAGATGATGGGCAGATCGGCGTCCAGCGCCTGCACGGCGGCAAAGAACTGCCAGCCATCGAGCCCCGGCATCCTGAGATCGGAGATGATGACACCGGGAAAGCGGCGATCCAGCCCGGCCAGCGCGGCCGCCGCATCCTGATGCGCGATCACTTGGTGGCCGGCCAATTCCAGGCTCGCGGCCAGCGCGGCGGACAGATCGGGATCATCATCGACCAGCATGATGGGGCCAAGGCCGGGATTGGGGGCAGTGCTGGTCATGCCGCCTCTGGCAGGGTAATGCAGAAGCTGGTGCCGGTGGCGGTGGGCGCGAGCACCAGATCGCCCGCCATGGCGCGACAGATATCGCGGGAGATGACGAGGCCGAGGCCCAGCCCGCGCGGCTTGCTGGTCTGGAACGGGGTGAACAGGCTGGCGGCAATGGCCGATGGCAGGCCGGGGCCATCATCGGCAACCGTGATGGCCACCGCGCCGGCCGCGGCACTGGCCGCAACGCGGATCTGCTGGGCGCCGGCTTCCTGGGCATTGCGCAACAGGTTGACCAGCACCTGTTCCAGCCGGATGCGATCGGCCAGCACGGCCAGATCGGCGGGCACGGCGCTGCTGTCGATGCGGGGCCGGTTGCGGCCCTTGCCGTCGGGCACCAGCAGACGGGCGCCGGCAATGGCATCGGCCAGCACCACGCGCACCGGCGGCCCATCGGATTTGCGGGCGAAATCGCGCAGCTCGCCGGTGATATGGCCGATACGCTCCGTCAACTGCTGGATGGTGGCCAGGGCCTTTCCGGCCTGATCGGGCTGGCCGCGCGCCAGGTGGCTGGTGGCGGTGTGGGCCCAGGTGGCGATGGCCGCCACCGGCTGGTTGATCTCGTGGGTGACGCCGGCGGCGATCTGGCCCAGCGTGGTCAGCCGGTTGGCCTGTTCCAGTTCCAGGTGCAGCTGCAACAGCGCGGCTTCGGCGCGGCGGCGTTCGTCCATCTCGGCGGTCAGCTTGGCGGTGCGATCAGCCACCATCGCTTCCAGCTGGGCCTGGGCGGCGGCGCGGGCCGCAGCGGCCCGGGCATCACGGGTGCGGCGGCGGTTGATCCACCAGCCGGCCGCGATGATCAGGCTGGCGATGATGAGCGTGAGGGTGCTGGCCGCCGTGGCCGCCGCCGCCACCGCCGGGCCGGCCGGCTGCAACAGGTTGAGCGTCCAGCCCGCCATGCCGGTGGGCACCCGCACCCGCACATATTCCGCCTCGCCGACGCCCGGCAGGCGGGCATCCACATGGGCAGGATGGCTGGAATTGGCCGCCAGGCCCAGCGATGCCTCCTGGCGGAAGCGCCAGGCCTCCACGCCGGTGATGATGACGATGCCGGCCCGATCGGTGACGAACACCGGGGTGGCCGATTGGCGCCACTGGCGTTCCACTTCGGAAAAATCGATCTTGGTCACCACCACGCCCAGCGGGCGCCCGCCGGCATCGACCCGAGCCGAGAGATAGAGGCCTGGCTGGTTGGTGGTGGTGCCCAACGCGAATTGTTCGCCGCGCCCGCTGGCCATGGCGCGGGCAAAATAGTCGCGATAGGTGAAATCGCGGCCGACAAAGCTGAGCGGCTGGCCGGCGTTGGAGGCCGCGATGGTGCGGCCGTTGGCGGCGATGACATAGATGGCCGCGGCGCGGGTGCGGGCCGCCAGGCTGGCCAGCCGGGCATTGAGCGCGGGACGGGCCGCCGGATCGCGCAGCGCGGCATCGACCGCGGCATCGCCGGCCAGCACCAGCGGCAGGGCGCGATAGCGTTCCAGCTCGTTGCCCAGCACCGCCTCGAACAGATTGGCGGCCACGCTTGCTTCCCGGCGCAGGGCCGCATCCTCGCGGCCGGTGGCAAGGATGGCAGCGGCCCAGCTGGCCGCCAGGCCAACCAGGATGGCCAGCAGCAACCAGCGCCGGGCGGGGGTGAGAGCCGGAAAACCGGACGACGGCGACATGGCGGCAGCATGGCAGGCGGCCGCCGGCGCGCAAGCAAAATGTGCGGATTTCCGCACAGGAATTGCGTCATTTGTGCGGATTTCCGCACATAATTGCAGGCTGTGGTGGCGCAACTGCCTGATTTGGGCCGGTTTGGCGGATGCGACCGGCCGGTTGCAGGGGATGGCTGCTCGCGCGATTGAGGGGGATGACCGGCGCTGGGGGTGGGCTGGTCACGGGGAGCAAATCATCATCACGCCGTCGGCCTCGACGGGCAGCCCGGCACGCACCAAGCCGGTCTATGCCCAGCTTTATGCCCAGGTGCTGCTTGCCATCACGGTGGGCGGCCTGATCGGCCATTTCGCGCCCGAAACCGGCGTGGCAATGAAGCCGCTGGGCGATGCCTTCATCCGGCTGGTGAAGATGATCATTGCGCCGGTGATCTTTCTCACCATCGTCACCGGCATTGCCGGGATGCGCGATCTGGGATCGGTGGGCCGCGTGGCCGGCAAGGCCTTTGCCTATTTCCTGTGCTTTTCCAGCCTGGCGCTGGTGGTCGGCCTGATCGTGGCCAATCTAGTGCAGCCCGGCCACGGCATGAACATCGATCCGGCCAGCCTGGAGACGGGTGCGGTCAATGACTATGTCAGCAAGGCGAAGGACCAGACCATCACGGCCTTCCTGATGGGCATCATCCCGGAAACCATGCTGGGCGCCTTTGTCGACGGCAATCTGCTGCAGGTGCTGTTCATCGCCATCAGCTTCGGCATTGCGCTGGCGATGGGCGGTGCCGCGGCGCAACCGGTGGTGAAATTGCTGGAGGCGGTGGGCGCCGCCATGTTCACACTGGTGGCCATCTTCATGCGGGCGGCACCGATTGGCGCACTGGGGGCGTTCGCCTTCACCATCGGGAAATATGGCATTGATTCCATTGCCAATCTCGCCGCGCTGGTCGCCACTTTCTACCTCACCTCCATCCTGTTTGTGGTGGTGGTGCTGGGGCTGGTGGCACGCGGCGCCGGCTTTTCCATCTTCACGCTGATCCGCTATCTGAAGGCGGAGCTGCTGCTGGTGCTGGGCACCTCGAGTTCCGAATCGGCCCTGCCCAGCCTGATGGACAAGATGGAGCGCGCCGGCTGCCCGCGCCCGATTGTCGGGCTGGTGGTACCCACCGGCTACAGCTTCAACCTGGATGGCACCAACATCTACATGACATTGGCCGCGCTGTTCATCGCGCAGGCCACCGGCATCGAATTGAGCCTCGCTGACCAGCTCCTGCTGCTCGGGGTGGCCATGCTGAGCTCCAAGGGCGCCGCCGGGGTGACCGGCGCGGGCTTCATCACGCTGGCGGCCACCCTGTCGATCGTGCCCAGCGTGCCGATTGCCGGCATGGCACTGATCCTGGGCATCGACCGGTTCATGAGCGAGTGCCGCGCCCTGACCAACTTCATCGGCAATGCGGTTGCCACCATCGTCGTGTCGCGCTGGGAGCGTGGCATCGACGAGGCGCGCTTTGCCGCCGTGTTCACCAACCACCAGTTCGGGCCCGATGGCACCACGCCGGGCCCCGAAGCCGATCCGGATTGAGGCCAGCCGGCCCGACACCAATGGGGAGACCAACGATGCGCATCAATTCCAGCACCAGCCTTTCCGCCCTTGCCGTGGCGCTGTGGGCCGGGCCAGCCCTGGCCCAAACCGCGCCAGCCCCCGCGCCGGCCGCCACCGCCGTGGTGGAGGCCAAGGAAAGCGAGATGATCATCGTCACCGGGTCCAACATCCGTGGCGCCACCGACAGCGGCGCGATTGCGGTGACGGTTCTGGATGCCGATCAGTTGGCCGCCTTTGGCGTGACAGCACTGGCGAAATCTTTGAAAATATTGCCCAGGCCGGCGCGGCCGAAATCAATGGCGCGGCCGATGGCCCCAATGATGCGCGCGGCGATGTCGCCACCATCAACCTGCGCGGGCTGGGCACCGGCAACACGCTGGTGCTGTTGAACGGCCGCCGCATCGCCGCCCACGCGGTCAACCAGGATATCGGCTCCACGCCGCGCCAGATCACCAACGTCAACGCCTTTCCCGCCGCCGGGATCGACCGGGTGGAAGTGCTGCGCGACGGCGCCTCGGCGCTTTATGGTTCGGATGCCACGGCCGGTGTGGTGAACACCATTCTGGATGCCAAGTTCGACAAGCTGCGCGCCACCATCCGCTATTCGGGTGTGGAAGGCACCGGGAGCGACGAACTGCAGGCCGATGTTGCCTTTGGCTTCAAGTGCAACCAGGGCAAGACCCGGCTGATGTTCACCGGCGGCTATTTCCGCCGCAACGGGCTTTATGCCCAGGAACTGGATGGCCAGTTCAACACGGTCGACAAACGCGGCGTGCTGGGTGACAGCCCGTTTGCCACCACCACCACCGATTGCCGCAACACCTCCACCTCCTCGCCGTTTGGCCAGTATCAGGCCGGCGCGGTCAACGCCCAGGGCGTGTTCGTCGGCCGGCGCATCCGCCAAGGCACCCGCAACCTGACGAGCACGACGGGCGTGTTCCACATCCAGCCCTGCGGCTTTGCCGGCACGCTGGCGGAACTGGGCAGCCGGCCAGAAGGCTGCATGGGCATTGACGATGGCTCGCTGGACACCGCGCTGCGTTATGACTTCAACGCCAACCAGCCCAACAACGCCCTGAACGAAGGGGTGCGCATCCAGAATGACGCGGTTTCGGCACGCGGCCGCTAGCTGATTTCCGATGCGGAGCGCATCAACGTCTACAGCCAGTTCGAACATGAATTCTCGAGCAATCTGCAGTTCTTTGCCGAAGGCCTTTATTATCGCGCCACCACCAATTCCAACCGCGCCACCCAGCCGCTGGATTCGGGCCTCGCCTTCCTGATCGTGCCGGCCTCCAACTATTGGAACCCGTTTGGCGCCACCACCAGCCCGAACCGGCTGCCCGGCCTGAACACCACCGATGTGCCAACCGGCGGCGTCAATGTGCTGCTGCAGAACTGGCGGCCGACCGAGCTTGGCCCGCGCTTCATTTCCACCTTCACCGAAACCTATCGCGTGATGGCCGGCCTGCGCGGCAATTTCGGCAGCTGGGAATGGGAAGGCGCCATCGCCAACAGCTCGAACCTGACGACGGACGAGGAAAGTAACTGCATTTCCAAGACGTTGCTGCAGGCCGAACTGGCCAAGTCCACGCCTGATGCCATCAATCCGTTTGGCGGGCCCAACGCCAACAGCCAGGCGCAGTGGGACCGGGTGCGGATTTCCAGCCTGAACCGCGGCCGCACCACGCTGACCACCGGCGATTTCCGCATTTCGAACAACAATGCCTTTGAATTGTGGGCCGGGCCGGTGGGCATCGCCGCCGGTGTCGAATGGCGGCGCGAATCCTATCTGGAGGATCGCGACCCGCGCCTGGATGGCACCATCATCTTCAACACCGCCAATGTGTCCGGCCGATCCGACGTGGTGGGGGTTTCGCCCACCAACGACAGCTCGGCCAGCCGCAATGCCTATGCCGCCTTTGCCGAAGCGCTGGTGCCGCTGATCGAGGGCAATGACGGCTGGTTCTACAACAAGCTCAACCTGCAGATGGCGGTGCGCGCCGAGCATTTCGATGATCTGAAGGCAAGCGCGGTCAAGCCAAAGGTGGCGCTGAGCTGGTTCCCGGTGCGCGCCTTCAATCTGCGCGCCGCCTATTCGGAAGGCTTCCGCGTGCCCAACATGGTGCAGCTGAACCGGGGCGACATCTCCCGCCTGAACCTGGGCGTGGAGGATTATTGGCGGTCGGACGTAACGCGCGATCCGGGGTCGACCGGGGATGCCTATCTGCCGTCGGTGCGCCAGTCCAACCCCAATCTGCGCAATGAGGATACCAAGACCATCGTGGTCGGCGGCGTGCTGGATCTGGCCAAGGTCTTCGACAGCCCCAGCGTGAAGCGCTTCACCTTCAGCGTGGATTACTGGCGCTTTGAACAGACCGGCCTGGTGGGCGCCTTTGGTGACCGCGAGGCGCTGGCGCTGGACTTCCTGGAACGCAAGCAGGGCCGCAACAACCCCAATGTCGTGCGCGCCGATCCCACCGCCGATGACATTGCCGCCTTTGCCGCCTGGAACGCGGCCAACCCCAATGATCAGCGCACCGTGGCCGGCGCCGTGCTGTTCATCCGCGATCCCTATATCAATCTCGACAAGCAGGTCGCAGACGGCTTTGATTTCAGCCTGAACACCAGCTTCAACGCCGGCAAGCTGGGCAATTTCCGCCTGAATGTCGAAGCCACCTATCTGATGACCCTTGATGTGCAGCGCAACGAGCTGCTGAATTCGCTGGCCACCAACCCGACCGGCGCCTTTGGCAATGATTTCACGATTCTGCAGGTGGATCGCGTGCGGCTGGATGGCAACCAGCGCTGGCGCGGCAGCGCCACCTTCAGCTGGAACAAGGGCATTTTCGGCCTGGGCGGCTCGGTGCGCTATATTGATGGCTTCACCGACACCAATGCCGATATCCTGGTCAATGGCGCCACCCAGTTCTGGCAGGTGCGCGAGGATTGGCGGGTGAACCTGTTTGGCGATGTGAAGATGGTGATCAAGAAGGGCCAGGTTCTGCGCCTGCGCGTGGGCGTGAACAATGTGCTGGATGCGCCGCCGCCGCTGGTGGATGAATCGCTGGGCTATCGCCCCGATTTCCACCAGATGGGGGCCGCGAATTCCACGTGCAGCTGCGCGGCACCTTCTGATGCGGCGGGTGGCGGCCTTGCTGCTGGCACTGGGGCTGGCGCTGCCAACGGCGGCCCAGCCCTTGCCCGACAGCTGGTTTGCCGCTGCCACTGCCGGCCGGCCAGCCTGTGAAGGCCAGGGCCGGGCCGTGCATGCCGGCTTTGAACGGGCCGGTCTGGCCGAATGCCGGATCGGTGCCGATGGCCATGTCGAGGTGACGATCCGGCCCGAAAATCGCCCGATCAACCCCAGCCCCTGATATGGCCTGGTGGTGGCCAACAGCGCCGGCGGCGAAACGCGGGTGACGCTGCATTATGACGGTGGCCGCCATCGCTATGCGCCGTGGCAGGCCCAGCCGGGCAGCCCGGTGCAGCGTCTGGCACCCGATCAGGTGACGCTGGCACCCGACGGCCAAGCCGCCACGATCCGCCTGCCCGCAGCGCCAGTGCAATTGCTCATCGCGCAGCCACCGGAAAGCTTGGACGACGTGCTCGCCCCGTTCGAGGCGCGGGTGCGCGCCGGGCAGTTGCAGCGCGTGGATGTGGGCCACAGCCTCGCGCGCCGGCCGATTGCCAGCTATTGGCACCGCCCGCCGGCCGCGCGCGGCACCATCGTGCTGATCACCCGCCAGCATCCGCCGGAAACCACCGGCCCCCAGGCCTTTGCCCATTTCACCGATCTCATCCTGGGCGACAGCGTGGCGGCGCGGGCGTTTCGGGCCAACCATGCCCTGATGATCGTGCCGCTGGCCAATCCCGATGGTTTTGTGCTGGGGCATTGGCGCCACAATCTGGGCGGCGTGGACCTGAACCGCGATTGGGGCCCGTTCACCCAGCCGGAAACGCGGGCGCTGGGTGAGGCGATGGTGCGCGCCGCCGGGGTGGCACCGATCCTGGCGGTGATCGATTTTCATTCGACCCAGCGCGATGTCGTCTATGCGCCGCCACGGCCCAGCGGGCCCGATCTGGGCGAGGCGATGCTGCAGGCCATCGCAAGTGATCTGGATGGGGCCAGCATCCGCATCGACCGGGCCCACAATCCCGGCAATGGCGTGCTGAAAAGCTCGGCGCGCGACCGGTTTGGGGTTGGCGCGCTGACCTGGGAAGTGGGGGATGACAGCCCTGCGGAACGGACCCGGCGGCTGGCCGAAGCCGCCGCCCTGGCCCTGATGGCCAGCGCCCGTTCGGAAAGGACAATGAGATGATGCGCCGCCTGTTGATGTTGTCCCTGTTGCTCACTGCTGCGCCTGCCATGGCGGAACCGGCCGATATCAAGGCCTTGCTGCAGGATTTCGAGAAGGTGCCGGCGGCCCGGCGGGTGCCTGATAGCGGCATTGCGGCGGTGCCGGCGGCGCTGGCGAGAGCGGGGGTGCAGCGGTTTGTGGTGGATGATTGGGGCGGCGCCGCCATTCCGGTGTGGCTGCTGCGCCCGGCCGGCGCGAAGGCCGATGCCCCGGTGATGTTCGTGATGCATGGTATCGGCCGCGATGCCGATCGCTACATCGCCGAATGGGTGGAGATTGCGGCCCGCGCCGGCATCGTGATCGTGGTGCCGGAGTTCACCCGCGCCGCCTTTCCCGACACGCTGAATTATAATTTTGGCGCCGTGTTCGATGAGCAGGGCAAACTGCGTCCGCGTGAGCGGTGGAGCTATTCGGCGATCGACATCATCTTTGACCGGGTGGTGGCGCGCGAGGCACTGGCGGCCAAATCCTATGTGCTGCTTGGCCATTCGGCTGGCGCGCAGTTCGTGCACCGCTTTGTGCTGCTGGGCGTCGGCGCCAAGATGAGCCGCGCGATTTCGGCCAATTCCGGCAGCTACACCTTGCCAACCGGCCCTGGCCGCTGGCCGTTTGGCGTTGCCGGCCTGCCCGATGGCCTGTGGCAACCGGCCAGGGCGCTGTCGGCGCCGATGCTGCTGATGCAGGGCACGGCCGACAATGATCCCAACCACAGCAGCCTGCCGCGCCAGCCCGAAGCCATGGCCCAGGGCCCGCACCGGCTGGCCCGCGGCATGGCGTTTTTCGCCGCCGCGCCGAGCGCTGCCGCCGACGCGAAGGTCAGCTTTGGCTGGAGCTGCGTGCTGGTGCCCGATGTGGCGCACGACAATGGCGGCATGGCGCCTTATGTTGTTGAGATGCTGAAGGCCGGGCCGTTGCGGAAAGGGGGCGCGTGCCGGCTGCTGAAAAAGGTGCCGCCGGCCTGATCAGGCCGCGCTGGCCGCCGCGCGCATCCGTTCCTGCACCTCCAGCTCGCCCGCGACCAGTTCCGACACGCGTGGCATCAGCGGCACGAACGGCGCATCGCGGGTGAGGCCATATTCGGCGCGGATGTCGGCCAGCGGGCGATGGATCTGGTTTTCGAAATCGACGAACTGGATGGAGCGCGCCCGGCGGCCCAGCGCCCAGCCATCGGTGATGGCATCCATCGCCGGCTGGATCAGCCAGGGATCGACCAGCGTGGCGTGGCCCATGATCACCGACAGGGTCATGGCGGCATAGGGATAATCGGATTGGGCGAGACCAAAGGCCTGAAGCGCCAGTTCGTTCAGCGGCTGGGTGGTATAGCCGGTGAGGACATGGTGAAGATCGTGCGTCTGATACCCACGCAGCACCTTGTATTTCAGCACGGGCGGCAACCGATTGAGCTTGCCGCTGGCTTCGAAATCGGCGATGAGCCCGGCATAGCCGGCGGCGAGTTTCTCGGCCAGGCCGTTCACCATCATATGCTCATGCCAGGCCGCCCCCAGCGTGCCCGGCGCGCAATCGGCAACCATGGCGAGGCTGAAATCCGGCGCCATCCAGCCGGCCGCCGCCAGCGGGCCCTGCTCGGGATGATCGACAATCGCCGCCACATATTTGTCGATGGCGTCTTGTGGCGCCTGTTCCCACCATTCGTTGAACAGCAGATGCACGCCATAGCGATAGAAATCATCAATCGCGGTGAGGAACTTCTCCCCAAACACGCGGTCCACCTTGTGCATGGCGGCTCTCCTTTTCCGGGCGGGCAAGACTGGCATTGATCATTCCCGACGGCAAGCATTGGCCCGGCCGGCCGTTGCGGTTATGCTGCACCGATGCACGGCTTTGGACGCTTTGCCCTTTCCCTGCTGGCTGCGCTGGCCGGATTTGTGGCGTTCAACATCGTGCTCGGCCCCTCGGTCGGCAGCGCGGCAGCCGCCGGGTTGGCCGCCGTGACCTGGCTGGGCAGCGGCAGCCGGCACCCGATCGTGCGCGGTGCGGTGCTGGGCGCCGGCTGGTGCGGCCTGATCGGCTTTCTGGGCGGCTATATCGGCCCGATGCTGTTTGATGGCGGCAATCTGGGCCCGCTGCTGGGCATCTTCATCACCGGGCCGGGCGGCGTGCTGGTGGGCGCCCTGTGCGGCGCCGCCATCGCCGCCGGCACAGGTCAGGGGTTTGGCGTGGCCGGGGTGGCCGGGGTGGCCGGCGTCGCCGGAGCAGGCTTGAATTTGATGGCAACGCCGGTGGCGTTGGTCTTGCCCCAGCTCATCGCCGTCACGTGCGAATTGCCATATTGGGCCTTGATCACTGCATCGGCGCCCAGCTTTTCGGCGCGTTCCCACAGCTCCTTGTAGATTTTTTCCTGGCTGGCTTCCTTGCTGAAGATGGTGGCCTTGCGCACCCCGGCCTGGACTTCGCCGATCACATCATAGGGACGATCGGTGAAATCGCCCGGAAACACGGGCACGCCAACGGTTTCATTCACCACCACGAAGTTCTTGGCCGGTGCCTTGGCAACCACCGGTGCAGCAATCACGACAGCGATTGCAGCCAGGGCGGCACGAATATGCGATCCCATGTTGTTCTCCTGTTTGGCCAATGCGGCAGGGAATTGCTGACAGCTTCGCCGGCTTGGGGCAATATTTCGTCATGCGATTCTTCATTGTTCCAGGCCTCGCCCTGATGGCCGGCATGGCCAGCGCCCAGCCTGCCCCGTTGGCCACCACCGGCACGCCTTTGAAACTCATGGTGTGGAACGAGGTGAGCACACGGACGGCAAAGCCCGGTGACCGGTTCCTGTTGCGCCTTGAAACTGCGGTTGTGGCAGGCGAGGCCGTGGTGATCCCACGCGGTGCCCAGGCCTGGGGCGAGGTGGTGAGTGCCAGCGGCAGCGGCATGGGTGGCAAGGCCGGCAAGCTGGAAACCCGGCTGCTGCACATCGAAGTGGATGGCCGGCCGATCAGGATCGCGCCGGCGAAGCCCGATGCTCTGGCTGACAAGGGCCGCGATGGTTCGCTGCAGATCGTTCTGGCCACGGCCGCGCTCACGCCCTGGGGGCCGTTTGCCCGTGGCAACAATGCCCGGTTGAAGGCCGGCGCCCTGGTGGATGCGGTGCTGGCCGAAGATCTGATGCCGGCAGCCGCGACGCCCTGAGCCATGGCCAGCGACGCCCCCTCCGCCGCCGGCCATCGTGAGCGGTTGCGCCAGCGCCTGCTGACTGCCGGCGGCGATGGGTTTCATGATTATGAGCTGCTGGAATATCTGCTCGCCCTCGCCATCCCGCGGCAGGACACCAAGCCGCTGGCCAAGCGGTTGATCGATGAATTCGGCAGCCTGGCCGCGCTGATCGCCGCCACACCCGAAGAGCTGAAGCGGGTGGACGGCCTGGGGGACGGCGCGGCGGCGGCGATCAAGTTTGTCGAGGCGGTCATGCTGCGGGCACTGAAGACAAGGGCGCTCGACCGACCGGTGCTCAGCGGCTGGCAGGCGCTGCTCGATTATCTCCATGCCAGCCTGGCGCAGCGGCCCACCGAGCAATTCCGGGTGATTTTCCTCAACAACCGCAACATCATGATCCGCGACGAGGTGATGAACGATGGCACCGTGAACGCCGCCCCCGTCTATCCGCGTGAGATCGTCAAGCGCGCGCTCGATCTGGGCGCTGCCGCCATGGTGCTGGTGCACAACCATCCATCGGGCGATCCGCAGCCCAGCCGGGACGATATCCAGATGACACGCGCCATCATCGAGGCCGGGCGGCATCTGGGCCTCGCCGTCCATGATCATGTCATCATCGGCGCATCCGGCCACAGTTCGATGCGCGCGGCCGGCCTGATCTGAGCCAGCTGCTATCTGAACCATACGCAATAATATCCTTGCGTTGCGGCCTTCATCTTCGCACTAAAGTGGCGAGACCATGGCGGGAGGGGCAATGCAGGCGCTGCCAGCCTTTGATGAAATGTTCGGCACCGGCGAAGGTTATAACAGCCAGTCGCCCGATGGCGTGACGGCCGCCTATCGCGCCATCCGGCAATGGCTGGCCGACAGCCCGGCCGAACTGATGGCGGCGCGGCGGGCACAGGCGGAATTGTTCTTCCGCCGCATCGGCATCACCTTTGCCGTCTATGGCGATGCCCAGGCGACCGAGCGGCTGATCCCCTTCGATATCGTGCCGCGCATCATCACCCGGCCGGAATGGCAGCGGCTGGAAAAGGGTCTGAAGCAGCGGGTGGCAGCGCTCAACATGTTCCTGGCCGATGTCTATGGCGCGCAGGAGATTCTGAAGGCTGGCATCGTTCCGGCCGAGCTGGTGCTGATGAACCCGGCCTATTGCCTGCACATGGTTGGCCGTCAGCCGCCGGGCGGCGTGTGGGTGCATATCGCCGGCATCGATCTGGTGCGCACCGGCCCGGATGAATTCTTCGTGCTGGAAGACAATGCCCGCACCCCGTCCGGCGTGTCCTACATGCTGGAAAACCGCGAGGTGATGCTGAAACTGGTGCCCGACCTGTTCGATCAGGTGAAGGTGGCGCCGGTTGAAACCTATCCGGAAAAGCTATTGGAAACGCTGGCCAGCGTGTCCCCCCGCAAGCAGCGCGGCAGCCACCCCACCTGCGTGCTGCTCACGCCGGGCCAATACAACAGCGCCTTTTATGAACACAGCTTCCTGGCCGACAAGCTGGGCATCGAACTGGTGGAAGGCAACGACCTGTTCGTGCGCGACGATATCGTGTTCATGCGCACCACCGAAGGCCCGCAACGGGTGGACGTGATCTATCGCCGGCTGGATGATGATTTCATCGATCCGCTGGTGTTCAACCCCGGCTCCATGCTGGGGGTGCCGGGCCTGATGTCGGCCTATGCCGCCGGCAATGTCACGCTGGCCAACGCGGTCGGCACCGGCATCGCCGACGACAAGGCGATCTACAGCTACATGCCCGATATCGTGCGCTTCTACACGGGCGAGGAACCGATTCTGGCCAATGTGCCGACCTGGCGCTGCCGCGAGCCCGAAGCGCTGATGTATGTGCTCGATCACCTGCCCGAACTGGTCGTGAAGGAAGTGGATGGCTCCGGCGGCTATGGCATGCTGGTTGGCCCGCACGCATCGAAAACCACGATCGCCGCCTTTGCCGCCAAGCTGAAGGCCAATCCGGAAAAATTCATCGCCCAGCCCACGCTGGCGCTCTCCACCTGCCCCACCGCCACCGATGGCGGCATCGCCGCCCGCCATGTCGATCTCAGGCCCTTCGTGCTCACCGGCAGCGACGGCGTGCGCATCGTGCCGGGCGGCCTCACCCGCGTGGCGATGACCGCTGGCAGCCTGGTGGTGAATTCAAGCCAGGGCGGCGGCACCAAAGACACCTGGATCATAGACGGTTGATGCCATGCTGAGCCGCACCGCCGGAAACCTGTTCTGGATCGGCCGCTATCTGGAGCGGGCCGATTTTTCTGCCCGCTTGATCGAGGCGACGCAGCGGCTGGCCGCCCTGCCCTCCTCTTACGGCGGCGCGTCCAACGCCTGGGAATCGGCGCTGGCTGCCGCCTGCCAGATCGATGCCTTTGCCGCCACCGGCCTTGCCATCGACGAGCATGAGGTAACCGAGTTTCTCACCCTCAACGCCGGCAACCCCTCCTCCATCCGCTCCTGCCTCGAAGCCGCGCGCTCCAACGCCCGGGCGGTGCGCACCGCGCTGACCGAGGAAGCCTGGGAGGCGATCAACACGGCCTGGCTGGAGGTCAGCCGTTATGGCACCCATCTTTCCAGCCGTGAAACGCTGGCGCAGCTGATCGAATATGTGAAGCATGCTGTGGCCGCCTTTGACGGCGCCGCCAACCGCACCATGCTGCGCGGCGATGCCTTCTGGTTCATCAATCTGGGCGCCGCCATCGAACGCGCCGACAATTCTGCCCGGCTGCTCGACGTGAAATATCATCTGCTGCTGCCGCGCGACGAGCCGGTGGGCGGCAGCCTGGATTATTTCCAGTGGACGACGATCCTGCGCACGGTTTCGGCGATGACGGCCTATCGCTGGGTGTACAATGACAGTGTGAAGCCCTGGCTGGTCGCCGATCTGCTCATTCTCAACCGGCAGATCCCGCGCAGCCTCGCCGCCTGTTATGACGAAATCCTGCGCCACCTTGATCTTTTGGCCAGCCACAGCGGCCGGCGCGGCCCGGCGCATCGCCTCGCCAGTGCCGGTCATGCCCGGCTGGCCGGCGGCAACATCGATGCGATCTTTGGCCAGGGCCTGCACGAGTTCCTGACCCAGTTCATCATCGACAACAACCGCCTGGGCGAGGCCATCGCCGAACAATATCTGTTCTGAAGAGCGAAGATGCGCATCAAGGTCGATTACCGCACTGTCTATGAATATGCCCATGCGGCCAGCGACGTGCTGCAGCTGCTGCGCGTGCAGCCGGCGGGGCACGAGGGGCAGCATATCGTCCATTGGCGGATCGACACCGATGTCGATGGCCATCTGAAGCGCGCCGAGGATGCGTTCGGCAACATCACCTACATGTTCTATCCCGATGGCCCGGTAAAGCGCCTGTCCCTCCATGTTGCGGGGGAGGTGGACACGGTGGAAAGCCATGGCGTGCTGTCGGGCGGCTATGAACCGCTGCCGTTCCAGGTGTTCCTGCGCCAGACCGATCTCACCCGGCCCGATGATGCGCTGCAGGCCCTCGCCCGCCAGGTCGATGCCGGCGATGCGCTGGCCACCTGCCACCGGCTCACCACCCTGCTTTATGAACAGTTCAGCTTTGATCCCGATGTCACCCACAGCCACAGCGATGCCGCCCATGCCTTCGCACTGAAGGCCGGGGTGTGCCAGGATTATGCCCATGTCTTCCTCAGCGTGGTGCGCACGCTTGGCATCCCGGCCCGCTATGTCTCTGGCCATCTCGTGCGCAGCGATGGCCTGATCACCCAGCCGGCCGCCCACGCCTGGGCCGAAGCGCTGATCCCCGATCTGGGCTGGGTCGCCTTTGATCCCACCAACGGCATGTGCGCCACCGAAGCCTATCTGCGCGTCGCCGTGGGCCTGGACTATCGCGACGCCGCCCCGGTGCGCGGCGCCCGGCGCGGTGGCGGCCTGGAAACCATGGCGGTGGCTGTCACCACCACGGCGGCCGCGCCGAACCAGACCCAGCTGCAGTCGCAGGCCTGAGCCCCTTGCCGGGCCGGCGCGGCCGGCGCAAACTCGGGCAAATCGCTTTGGGGGATTCCACATGACCTATTGCATCGGCATCCTGGTGCGCGAAGGGCTGGTCTTGATGGCCGACACCCGCACCAACGCCGGCGTCGACAATATCAGCAGCTACCGCAAGTTGCGGGTGATGGAGCATGGGCCCGACCGGGTGATCATGTGCGCATCGGCCGGCTCCCTTTCGGTCACGCAAAGCGCCTTGTCCCGCGTCGCGCTGGGCGTGGTGATGCCCGACACTGGCGAGAAGGAAACGCTGGCCGATGTGCCCACCGTGTTCCGCGCCGCCCAGCTGGTCGGCCAGGCGCTGTCTGACGCCAAGGCCGAGATTGAGCGGGTGGTGAAGGATGACAATGTCTACACCGATGCCACGCTGCTGCTGGCTGGCAGCATCGGCGGGCGGCGACCGCGGCTGTTCCTGATCTATGGCGCCGGCAATTTCATCGAATGCCAGTCCGACACGCCGTTCCTGCAGATTGGCGAGACCAAATATGGCAAGCCGGTGCTCGATCGCATGCTCACCTATGAAACGCCGATCGCCGAAGCGATGAAGATCGCGCTGATCTCGTTCAGCGCCACCATGCGCTCCAACCTGGCGGTCGGCCTGCCGATCGACATTGCCACCATCCGCACCGGCGTGTCCGATCTGGAACTGATCCACCGCATCGAGGCCGATGACGCCTATTATTCCGAGCTCAACAACCGCTGGTCGAACGCCCTGCGCGCCGCCGCCGCCGCCATCCCGCTGCCGCAATATGCCAGCCAGCCGGAACAGGAATTGCGCAGTTGAGGCCCGGGATCAGGCTGCGGCCATCGCCGCTGTCGGCCGTTCCCGCGTCACCCAGAGCATGATCGCCAGCACCAGGCCAACCACGCTCACCGCCGTCATCGACAGATAGCCCCATGCGGCATGGCCATCGGCCACCAGCGCGTCATAGAGATAGCCGGAAATGAAGGTGGGCACCTCCATTAACTCAGCTGAGCACCGCGCCGG